>CAUQSW010000007.1:0-76702 GCA_963520895.1 uncultured Corynebacterium sp.
GATCGATGCGACCTTGGTAGGTCCGGTGTAGAACGAAGTTTGAGCCATGTCCGGCTCGGATCTCATTGTCGATGACGGCCCTGACACGTTCGGCGTACTCCTGATCGGTGACGTCAAAGTGTCCGCTAAGCAGGTCTACCGATTCGGGAGTACCTTGTGCGAGGAAATTACGCAGGGGTGTCTTCTCGTGGTGATGGACCTGTATTACCGAAACGTGCTGACGCGCCCGGTGTTCCGCAGCGGACATAGGGCGGTTTCCCCAGAGGGCATGGCGGAATGGGATAGCAACAATCTTTTCGCCTGGATGAGATCGCGCTTGATCGAGGTCGTCGAAAAGAATTGAGTCACCGGCAAAATGGTGTGCATTGTCGTCCTTCACAATGAGGGCAAAAGCCTCAACGGCATGATCAAACATCGGGATTCTCCCATTCTGCGATGACAGTTTGAGTCGGAAGGACTCGCGCTGACGTTCGAGCGGTGTAGTCGAGGGCGTGAAGGTGCTGGGTTCTGTCAAAGTCGGCGACTGCATCAGCGAGGAGAAAGGTTTCGAGATCCTTTGTATACGAGTCAATGGCAGTGGCGAGCACACCGATGTGTGCATAGATGCCGCAGAGGACCAACTGGTCTCGACCTGTCCCTCGGATGAAATCTTCCAGAGGCGTACGGACAAAGGCCGAGTACCTCCACTTGTCGATAACAAGGTCGCCTTCTTGGGGAGCGAGGCGACCGATCACCATTCGGTGCTCTGGCGATACTGTCATGCCCGGCCCCCAAAAGTCTTTCAAAAGTCCGCGCTGCTCAGGAGACATGCTTCCGGGTTGAGCGGTGTACACGATTGGAATTTCGAGTTGACGGGCGACGACTATGCTTCGTTCGATATTGTCCACGAGGTCAGTTGCGGGCTGTCGAGCCGCATCGAAACGTTCTAGAAAGTAGAGCTGCATGTCGTGAACCAGCAGGACGGATCGCTTAGCTGATGCCCGCCAGGGAACTACGGGCTCGGGATACTCCGAACTCTGCGGCATGGTGTAGCGGATGGTTTGCGCTGTGTCCCAGTAGGTGTTGGTTGGCATGGTCAATTCCTGATCTTCCAATGGTTGAGTACTTCGATCGCTTGGCTCAAGGTAAGGCGGGGATCGCACAGGGAAGTGTAGGACGCGAGTCTGTCTCGAAGATCGCTGGAAGTGCCGAGGCACTCTCTCACTGCGTCGATGGTGGTCTCCAGGTGCACTCCGCCGGCATGGATCCCTTCACTGGCGGCGGCGTCTTGGAACTCCGTTAGTTCACGAGTGATCGCTTCTATGTACCGAGTCTTACGTCCGTCCGAGGCCATAACTGTGTTCGCGTGCATTGGATCGCTCATCCATATCGGCTTGTGGCCCTCCTGTTGAATAGCTCTCATAAGAGAGGGAAGACGATCTATACTGTCACCCATGCGCACGATGAGCATGAGTTTTCCGTCCTCCCGAGCTGGATCGATCCGGCGAGCAATGGCGGTGAGGGTGTCATTGGTTGTAGAAGCACTCACCTTGCAGCCGACCGGGTTGATAATTCGGGAAGCCAATTCGACGTGGGGCATGATCGGTCTGATTCGTTCTGGCTCCGATCCAGACGGTGTGAGCCGATGAGAGCATCACCTCTCCTGCCGTGGTGATCCGAAGCAAGGGCGTCTCATAGTCCAGAACCAATGCCTCGTGGCTCGTCCAGACCGTCTGTTTTGCGTACCTTCGGACCCTGCCAGTGATTGCGGTGGCGGCCGCGTGAGCTCGAAGCATTCGCTCGGGCTCGTGTCGTCGGGCACACGCTGATGGGAACGGATCATTTACCAACGCTCCACGATAGGTCGGCAATGAAGATCCGGTTACGACTTCATGCGTCTTCGAACGCGGCTTGGCAAACTGCCCGCCGATACGCCCGATCGTGATGACAGGCTTGCCACTTCGCCTTCGAAGAGCGTCCGCCATCTTGGTGAGCGCATTGACCTTCGCGTCCACAATGTCGTCTGCGGTATCGGTGATCGGCTCAGCACAGTCTCCCGCTTGGAGTACGACACCCTCACCCTGTGCAACGTTGGCCAGTCCTTCACGCAAACGCAGAACTTCGCCTTCGGAGACGAGCGGTGTGCTGGCGGCGAGGAGCGAAATAACCTCTTCGCGTGAATCGGCGTCTTCCCATGTCGGTTGTTGCTGGGCAGGGCGGGAGGCGATACTCTCTCGTACTTCACCCACGAGACGAGCGATACAGGGATCGACGACGGAATTGAATACAGTCAATGTTCTTCCCCTTCTGGAACAGTGCAAATTCGGATGATGGGCCCGATCCCACTGGAGGCAACGGTTTGAGTAGATCTACTAATCATCGTCAACAGAGGAAGTTACGGTCGATTTCGGGATCCATCGGATTGCAAGGATTCCCAGTGCCGCACAGATGACGACGGCGGCGGCGGCGACTGTGTGGAAGCCGTATAGGAAAGCAGTCTGTGCGCTCTCGTACATTGCGGAGGCCCTGCCCACTCCATCGACAACCTCGGCGATGCCGGTTTCACTGCCAGGGTAGGCCGTTCGGAAGACGACGGTGAGCAGCGATCCGAGGAGCGCGATTCCCAGAGCATTCCCGATCTCGTTGCTGGTTTCGGCGATGGCGCCCGCCGCTCCGGCTCGCGATTCCGGTACCGCGCCGACTGCTGTATCGGCCACCAAGCTGAAGGAGATACCGAAACCGATGCCAGCAACCACGGTGGATGCGATGTAGAACATGGCACCGGTGGAGTCGTCGGTGAAGATTAGGAGTCCCATGCCCGCGGCCATAGAGAAGTGGCAGGTGATCAGCGCTGCTCGCGGTCCGACTTTCTCAACGAAGCGAGGAGTCAGGACACTCGACAAGGTCAAGACCACTGCGCCCGGAACTGCCAGCAGCGCTGCGTCCATTACTGAGTATCCCAAGACCGACTGGAGGTACGTCATGCTCAGGTAGGCTGCTGCCGACCATACGAACAGTGAGAGCAGACCTGTCAGAATCGCGACCGCGAAGACATGGCTCTTGAAAAGCGCAATGTCCATAAGCGGGGTCTCTAGGTGCTTCTGCCGGAGCACGAAAAACGTGAGAACGCCGATTCCAGCAATGATCAGAGCAGCCGACAGTAGGTCAATCCCGTAAGTTGCCGCATGCTTGATGCCGTAGATTGCAATGAGGAGACCCACAGCGGATGAGGCCACACTGAGCAGATCGATCTTCCCGGGCCGCGCGCCGTGAACTTCGCGCAGCAGGACCGGTGCCATGATCAGGAATAGTGCGATTACTGGGATGTTGATGAGGAAGACGGAGCCCCACGAGAAGTGCTTGAGGAGAATTCCGCCTACGATGGGGCCGATGACGAAGCCTGCGGCGAACGTCGCAGCGAAGATACCAATGGCTCGGGCTCTTTGGATTGGATTCTCGAACAGTTCACTGATCACGGCGAGACACGAAGGGAGGAGTGTCGCGCCGCCGAGCCCCATCAGTGCGCGAGAGGCAATCAGCAGCTCAGGCATCGGCGAGAACGCGGCACAGAGTGAGCCGATCCCGAAGGTCATAGCTCCGAGCATGAGGAGATTCTTTCTTCCGAAGCGATCTCCCAGGTTTCCGAATGTGATCAGCAGCGAGCCAACGGCGAATCCGTAAATGTCGAGAATCCACAGGCTCTGGTCAGTGGTCGGTCGGATGGCTTCGTTGATGCTGGGCATCGCGAGGAAGAGAATGGATCCATCCATCGCGACGACTAGGACTGGGCAAAGGGTTGCCACAAGTCCCCACCATGACCTCGCGGGAGCTGATGTACGTCTGAGAGTCTGTTGTGGGTTCATGATTTCAATACTTACAGGTGTCTGGTGGGCCAACAAGACCACTGTCGTGAGTACTTAGTCGTATGGGATCCTCACCATGTGGGTACTCTAAGAAGGTTCACCCAAGATGAAGCGAGTCTGCGTGTGCGAGCAAAGGATGCCGCCCCAGCCAGATGAGGTACACCTGAGAGGGATACCTTCGTACCTTACCGTCGTACATCATGATGTGTTATCATGAATGATATGAAGAGCGAGACGCTGGGGAGTTTCTTAAAGAGCCGACGCGATAAGACTGACCCGGCGGCGATTGGCCTTGACCCTGGATCTGCGCCGCGACGAGTCCCTGGGCTTCGTCGTGAAGAACTCGCGCGTCTCGCTGGAGTCAGCGTTGGGTATTACGTGCGAATCGAGCAGGATCAGACCGGTACTGCCTCGTTCCAAGTTCTGGATGCACTCGCTTCCGTGATGCGTCTGGATGATGCCGAGCGAACTCACCTTTACAACCTCGCGCACGCGCCGTCGCGAGTGCCGATGGTGCGCGAAGCGCCCGAGAACCCTCATAAGCGAGTGCTCTCCCTCCTCGAGTCTCTACATGAAATGGTGCCAGCAGTCGTCCTCGGGCGTCGCGGCGATGTCTTAGCCTGGAATCATTCCGGTCACGAATTACTTTTCGAGCATCTACCGTTCGAAGCGCCTCAAGACATTGGACAGAGACCGTCCGTACCGTGGCTGTTTTTTCTTGACCCTCTGACCCGTGATCTTTACAGCAATTGGGATGAGCTTGCCCGTATTCATGTTGCTTATCTGAGGCTGACGTGTGGCCGGTACCCAGGTGACGCTAGGTTGGCCCAGTTAATCAGCGAATTGTCGATGAAGGATGACAAGTTCGCAAATCTGTGGACCGAAGGTGATGTGGCTGACTGCACGGTGGGACGCATGCTTCTATCGCATCCGACCCTTGGCGAGATGGACATGGACTACCAGACATGGCTCCAGCCAGAAGCGCCAGATCATCGACTCGAGGTCTACACTCCCAATGATTCTGCCACGCGTGATGCCCTCACTCTCCTTCCGCGCCACGTGAACGCTATGGCGGATCGTCTCGAGAGAAGATGACCATCGAAAAGCTCGTTCCGAAGAAGGAAGAGCAGGAGAGCATTCCAACAAGCCGCTAGGAGTCGAGATCATATTCAGCGATCCCTCTTGCTGACTAACGAGCGCTTCGCCACCGAGGTTCGGAGCATGATCCGGTTGTGGCACCAGTACCTTCTTGTGTGCGGAGGTGTTCCTATGTAGTTGGCAAGTTTCTGGGTGTAGGTTGTGGGGTGGTTCCTGCTATTGGCTGCGTGTATCAAACTGACCAGACCGACAACCCCACCTTTCTCTCGCCTCTAGGAGCGACCAAAGCTATAAAACACAGTTTGAATCTCTACTGACTCCATGAGCTAGCGCTCGACGCTCAGACATACCTGCAGCACACTGGATCGTATACCCCATCACGCCTAGGTTGCCGTCGCAAAGCCAGACGCACAAACCAGCTTTCTTAAGACAACCAGCCACAAACCAACCAGGTAGCATGCCAAACACAATTAGCTGCACACAATCGAGCTGCGAAACCCCGCAGCCGCCGCTTCTAACCGCATCCGAAAACCACAAACCACAGCTTGAATGTTTAATAGGCGTGTTCTCCCTAAACCGAGTTTCGGCAACTCCGCGACTAGATACCTGTTCTCCCAATACGTGAGAGCTCATGAGCAGCTGATGCTAGAGACTTAGGCGATCCACAGTCCCTTCCATATCCCCTATCGAAAACTGTCCTCTCCGAGGAAACCGCCGTCCCACCCCCTGCGGTTCCGGTTTCCTTGCCGGTTTTCGGATTCAAGCACCGAACACCGAACAGCCCTTAGGCAGTCTCCGATACTCGCCAGCGAATTCCAGCTTCAATGAAGCCATCTAGCTCGCCGTCGAGAACTTTAGTCGGGTCATTGACTTCGTAACCCATCCGGTGATCTTTTACCATTTGATAAGGGTGCAGGACATAGGATCGCATTTGGTTTCCCCAAGAAGCGTTGCCGCCAGCGCCTAGGGCGTCGAGTTCAGCTTGTTCTTCTTGGCGTTTACGTTCCAGCAGTTTCGCCTGCAGCACCCGCATGGCCGACGCCTTGTTTTGAATCTGGGACTTTTCGTTTTGGCAGGTCACTACGATCCCAGTTGGGATATGGGTCAACCTTACTGCGGAGTCGGTAGTGTTGACAGACTGCCCGCCAGGCCCGGACGAGCGGTAGACATCAACTCGAATTTCCGAGTCGGGAATATCAATATGATCGGTTTGTTCCACCACCGGTAAGACCTCTACTTCGGCAAAGGAGGTTTGGCGGCGTGCCTGGTTGTCGAAAGGCGAGATACGCACCAAGCGGTGCGCGCCTTGTTCTACTGACAGCGTTCCATACATGTAGGGGCCATGCACCACGAACGTGGCGGATTTAATGCCGGCTTCTTCGGCATAGGAAATATCATAAATATCAATTTTGGCGCCCTGTTTTTCCGCCCAGCGCACATACATCCGCATGAGCATTTCCGCCCAGTCCGCGGCGTCGACACCGCCGGCACCTGATCGGATATTAAGTACCGCTTCGCGGGCGTCATACTCGCCGGAAAGCATGGTTTTTACTTCTAAAGAACCGATTTCTTCGCGCAGTTCAGCTAGTTCTGCGTCAGCTGCCGCTAGGTCTTCGCCCTCTTCCTCGGCGAGCTCGTACAAGATGGGGACGTCGGCAAGCCGTTGGCGTAGCTCGGTTAGTTTTTTTAGCTGGTTTTGTACCAAGGACAGCTCGCTGGTTACTTGCTGAGCATGTTCGGGATCATCCCATAGCGAAGGGTCGGAGGCTTGGGCTTCTAATTCGCGAATGCACGCGGCCATGCCCTCGGGGTCCATCACCTTGCTAATAGTGTCCAAGGTGGCTTCGAGGGAAGAAAGTTCAGCGGATGTCTCTGGTCGCATAACCAATTAGTTTAACCCACAGACAATTTAGTTCCGCACTGGGCCACAAGGCAGAATGGTAAGCATGGAAAACACGCAGCAATTGGCAGAAATGATTCCGGCTATTGTCAAGACTTTTGTCATAGCTCACCAGGAGGATTCGGATGAACGATTGGCGCAAGCCCTAGTTTTTAATGCCGGTCGGCTAGCATGGCGACTACGAGAAACCGGAGTCGAAACCACACAGAAAACCTCAGTTTCTGATGTAGTAACCGAAGCCGACCACGGTGCGGAGATGTTCATCTCGCAAGCATTAGAACAATTACGACCTGATGATGGCATCGTGGGCGAAGAAGGCACCAGCGTTTCTTCTAAAAGCGGTAGAACGTGGGTAGTTGACCCCGTTGACGGCACATTTAATTTCGCCTCTGGTAGTGATTATTTCTGTTCCGCCTTAGCGCTGGTCACAGGTGACCCCAGTAACCCAACGCAGCTACATTTTGGTGCCGTGCATCGTCCCGCCATGGGTTATACCTGGTTCGGCGGACCTAAAATTCCCACCACGTTAGACGGTAAACCACTGACGAATTTGGTGAATACCTCACTTGCTTCTGCAGCACTTGGCACCTATTTGCACCCAACCTCGCTGGCGGATCCCGCGATTTGTGCCGCATGGTTGAAAGTTGCCCAGTCCGCTGCCACCATCCGTATGCTGGGTGCCGGTTCTATAGATTTAGCTACTGTTGCCAGCGGCGGGCTGGGTGTGTGGATGCAACACAGCGTTGCCGATTGGGATTGGCTGCCCGGCCGTGCCCTCATTGAAGGTGTAGGAGGCAGTTGTACGAAGATTTCCGCTGGTACGGTGGAATGGTCGATAGCTGGAAATACCCACGCCGTTGCCGAAATAACCAAGCTCTTAGAAGGCTAACATGTACGAAAAAGACCTAGAATTCGCCCTCACCCTTGCTAATACTGCAGATCACATTACTTTGCTCCGGTTTGAAGCAAACGACCTTGTTGTCGATTCCAAACCCGACATGACCCCAGTTTCTGATGCCGATATAGAATGCGAAAAAGTGCTGCGCTCCCACATCGGTGATGTGGAAATCCTCGGCGAAGAATTCGGCGGCTCCGTCCAGTTCCACGGGCGTCAGTGGGTCATTGACCCGATCGATGGCACGAAGAATTTCGTTCGTGGCGTACCGGTGTGGGCAACGCTGATCGCACTACTTGAACAGGGCGAACCGGTTGTCGGTGTTGTTTCCGCTCCCGCGCTAGGGCGGCGCTGGTGGGCAGCCAAAGGCCACGGCGCTTACCGCAGCTTCAATGGCGAAACTAAACGCCTGTCCGTCTCCCGCATCAACTCGCTTGCCGACGCCTCCGTCTCCTTCTCTTCCCTCGACGGGTGGCGCGACCGCGACCTGCGCGATCAGTTTTTCGCACTTTCCGACGAAACCTGGCGCCTGCGCGGTTTCGGTGATTTCTTCTCCTACTGCCTCGTCGCCGAAGGTGCAGTAGACATAGCCGCGGAACCTGAGGTGTCCTTGTGGGATTTAGCTCCCCTATCGATTCTGGTTTCCGAAGCAGGTGGCAGGTTTAGCTCACTCGCTGGAGTCGATGGGCCACACGGCGGCGATGCTATTGCCACCAACGGGTTGCTGCATGAAGCTGCCTTGGAATATTTAGGGCAGGAATCTTAAAGTTCGTAATGCTGCGTGATGGCGACTTTTAGTTCCTGTTGCCAAGCAGGAACTAAATTACCAATATCTAGTTCTTCTAAGATTGCCAGGTACGCTTGGAACTCAGGCTGCTTGATACCTGTCACAGATAAGTTCTTTTTCAACCGAAGCACACATAAAGTGAAGATTTCCCATGGTATGAGCAGCATTAACAAACTAGTGTCATCCATACTGTATTGTTTGCGGGCTTCCCAAAGCAGTTGAAAGAATACCTCTGAGTCATTATCAAGGTAGTGCGCGTATGCTTTTTTCCAGGTTTTAGGCATCGGGTGCTCCGCTAGAAATGTAGAAATCCTAGCGCTTAGTGAGTCACCTAGATAATTCATCGCCAAGGTCAAGCCGAGCAGGTGGGCAGCAGACACATCATCTTCAGCATTATCCAGCGCAGCGAGTACTGCGGTTGTGGTCATTTCAATATCTTCAACACTCTCACATATGAGGGCGAGAAAGAGTGTCTCCGCCTCTTGGCACGGCCCTAAGGCACTATCTCGGTCAAGTACCTGTACGTAATCTCGCAGTACCCCAAAATAGCAGGAAATAAATAACTGACGGAAGTGTTCAGCAGTTGGTTGCGTTAGCCAGTCATTAGCAATATCTAACACCGCAGAAAACCTATGATCCAATAACTTTGCTAAATCAGGTGGAAAATCACGTTCCATGAGCTGTTGATCAACCACAGCAATCTCCTCAGCAGTAATGATCACGCCTCGGGGCCAGCTTATAGGATAAGACGTCCATTCGAAAATATCGTCTTCTTCTAATAATCTGCCTTCAGGTATAGTGCCATACACCTTCACTAGATTGTCTAAACCACCATCAACACAATCCTCATAGAAACTCACGAACGTTGCCACCTCGCGACCATGTGCATGAGTTTGCGCCCAGTCAATTGCCTCTAGGGCATCTCTGACATCTGATAACACATGCTTTTTTTGCAGCCAATATTCCCAGTCAGGATCGTCATCAGCTTTAAGCTCCCAAAAAAACACGTAATACTTGGGCTTAAGATATTCCTCAAGATAAGGAAAACTATAACCTGAATCATCTACTTCAATGTGTTGCTTTCCCCAAGTCATGAGTTTTCCTTATTTAACACGGCACTCCAACTCGGCCGCTAACCATTGGAGGCTTGACAACATGTTGAGTACATTTTCATACATCAACAATTAACAGATTTTTCCTTTATAAATTCGTGTTCGCCGGAATCAGGCCTATGGTTAGGTGGAGCCTGCCAAGTTACTTTAACCATAGCCTTATAACGGTGTGCTTCCCCTCTTCGAATGCAGTTCAATGCCGCATTGGCCTTCCACTTACGTGTATTTCTTTTTGTCACTTCTCCCGACGAAGCAGTGGTTACTGAATCTCTCGTTAGGGTTACAGTTCCTTTGATAAAGGTTAGTGTTGTTTGACACTGGATCCGAGCTTGAGCATTCACCGTCCCGGTAACATGGTGAGAAAGGTGCGGATAATCTAGATTGCCCTTACACTGCACAGGAACTTCAGCCTGAGCATTTGCTTCCGGAACCATGTCCTCCACGAAATCATGATCTTCAATGGCACTCATAGGAACCATAAGTTCAAACTCAAAATCTGGTATCACCTCTTCAAATGGCACCTCTTCCATATTCTCTACCTCTGCCCCCATCTGAGCACCTGAAGTCTCATTGGCGCCATCAAGAACGTTGGCCTCTGCCACTGGTGGGATGATAGAAAGTAGCAATCCACATAAAACAGTTGAAGACATTCTTAAAAAGTAAGACATATTTATACCGTTACATATCTTTGAGTGCCACTCAAGTGATAGTGACTTATTTTATAGCAACTATAAAACAAAGGGTTATGGTTTACCTGCTAAGTATTACTTAATCTAAAAAACCCACCTAACGAAACTCGGCACCATGACTTGCTCAAACCTAATCACAGTCCGATTCCCACTACCAACCGGATTCACATAAAAACCCAGCCTGAGCGTATCAGGCCAGGTTTAACAGCTACTAGTTACAGCGCAACATACTTGGTATTGAAGTATTCCTCTATACCCTCTACCCCGCCTTCGCGACCAAAACCAGACTGCTTAATACCACCAAACGGCGCAGCTGGATCGGAAATTGCACCACGGTTAATACCCACCATGCCCGCATTCAGTTTCTTAGCCAGCAGCATTGCGGTATGCACATTCTCACTGAAACCGTACGCAGCCAAGCCAAATTCAGTGTCATTGGCTAGCGCAATGCCTTCTTCCAGATCACCGAACGTGGTGATGGTAGCAACTGGGCCAAAGATTTCCTCTTTGATAATCCGTGCCTGTGGTGGCACATTCACTAAGACCGTAGCGGGATAGAAGTAGCCGCTTCCTTCGACAGGTGCTCCCCCTACCGTTGCAGTAGCACCCGCAGCAACAGCTTCTGCCACAAGTTCAGCAACATTGTTGCGCTGCTTGGCGGTAATGATTGGACCCAAGGTGGTGCCTTCATCCAGACCATGACCAGTGCGAATATTACCCATCAGTTCGGTTAGCCGAGTGGTAAATTCCTCAGCTAAGGATTCGTGCACCAAGAACCGGTTCGCCGCGATACAGGCTGCACCACCATTACGCATTTTTGCTTGCATAGCACATTGCAGCACTAGGTCAATATCTGCATCGGCAGCAATGACAAATGGTGCATTGCCGCCCAATTCCATGGAGCTGCGCTGCAGGTTTTCAACCGATTGTTCCACTAGACGCTTGCCCACCGCAGTAGAGCCAGTGAAAGTGATCTTCTTTAACCGATCATCGACCATGAGCTGCGCAGATAGCTGGGAAGAATGACTGGTAGCGATGATAGAAACCACTCCGCTAGGCACCTGGAACTGGGTGAATACCTCGCTGATGACTTCACCCAACAACAGCATGGTCAGTGGAGTTTCCATTGCTGGCTTAACAATAACTGGACAACCCGCCGCCAATGCTGGCGCGATTTTGCGGGTAGCCATAGCAAGTGGGAAATTCCAGGGAGTAATCGCAAGCACGGGGCCAACCGGTTCTTTCGACACCATGATGGTGCCATTACCGGCTGGGGCAGGGGAAATCCGGCCACCTGGGCGTACTGCCTCCTCAGCAAACCAGCGGAAATACTCCGCCCCATAAGCAACTTCCCCTAAGGACTCTGCAAACGGTTTACCCATTTCAAAGCTCATTACCGCAGCGAAATCCTGCGCCCGCTTGGTTACCGAAGCAAAAATGGCAGTCAGGATCTCGGAACGACGCCTAGTGGGAACCTCGGCCCATTGTCCCCAAACATCATCGGCTAGTTCCAAAGCACGATCCCACTCGGTTGGACCAGAGTCTGCTACCTGAGCGAGCTCTAGTTCGGTGGCCGGATCATATACCGGGAAAGTGGCGTTATCGCTGGCAGCTACCAGCTCATTTCCCAACCAAATACCAGTAGGAACCGTGACCTGATAGGAGTTGCGCGACAAGGTGGCAGAAAGATTAGTCATGGATACAAAACCCAGCCTTTCAAAACTAAAAAAGATGATGACCGTTACGAACGAGAAATAATAGCCTCACGAAGAATGGACAATCCTTCACGCAACAAAGCTTCTGAAATCACCAAAGGAGGAAGCAACCGGATCACATTGCCATCCATGCCACAAGTTAAGATCAGCACGCCTTGAGCTTTACAAGCAGCCGCTACCTCCGCGGTCAAGGCCGCATTTGGCTTGAAATCAGTAGTAATGAGCTCGAGGGCAATCATGGCACCGCGGCCACGAATTTCTGCCACTGTGGCAACGTTTTCTAAAGGTGCCAATTCCTCCCGAATTATTTGCTCAATGTCTGCGGCTCGTTGGTTAAGCTCCAAGTCCTCGATTTGACCAATGGCTGCCAGCGCTGCGGCGCACGCAACTGGGTTGCCACCGTAGGTACCACCCAGTCCGCCCTTAACAGGGGCATCCATCATTTCGGCACGCCCAGTTACTGCTGATAGTGGCATGCCACCTGCAATGCCTTTGGCGGTGGTGACCAAATCCGGAACGATTTCTTCATGCTCACTAGCAAACCACCGGCCGGTACGCGCGAAGCCTGCCTGGATTTCATCAGCCACAAATACCACTCCATTCTCTGTGCACCACTTTGATATTGCGCTCAAAAAGCCTGGTGCAGGTACGATGAATCCGCCTTCGCCTTGAATTGGTTCAATCACCACACAAGCAATATTGTGGCTTCCTACCTGCTGTTCTATCATGGTGATGGCGCGCTGGGCAGCTTGTGCGCCATCGAGTCCGTCGCGAAGCGGGTACGACATGGGTGCGCGATACACCTCGCTGGCAAAGGGGCCGAACCCATCTTTGTAGGGGAGGTTCTTTGCGGTCATTGCCATGGTGAGGTTGGTGCGGCCGTGGTAACCATAATCAAACACCACTACAGCATTGCGTCCGGTGTATGCCCTAGCAATTTTGACAGCATTTTCTACCGCTTCTGCGCCGGAATTCAGCAGCACAGTTTTTTTGGCGTGGTCACCAGGTGTGAGTTCATTGAGTTTTTCTGCCACTGCTACGTAGCTTTCATAGGGCGAAACCATGAAGCAGGTGTGGGTGAAATGGGTGGCCGCCTCAGAAACAGCTTCCGCTACCGCTGGGTTTGATGCCCCAACACTGGTCACCGCGATACCTGCGGCGAAGTCAATAAAGGAGTTGCCATCGGCGTCGACAAGCACCCCGCCGTCCGCATCGGTGATGAAACCCGGCAGTCCGGGCTGCAAGGGGGCTGCTACGGATTCTTCGCGGCGCTTCGTTAATTCGGCGCTGGCTGGGCTAGGTAGCTCCGTGGTGATCTTACGTTCTTGTGACAGGCGATAGCTGAGCTCTTTCATTGCTCACCCTTTCATCAGTGAGTCGTCATTGGTTGTTACTGCACATTGTGTTCCACCACACGCCAATAGTCGCTTTCCATTATGTACAAATTCTTTAATCTAAATATCCACTTTGTACCAAGTGCGTTAAACTGTGCTGCATGAAAGCATCGTTAACATCGAAAAACATCACCAAGGACACGCACCCCAGCATCTCCTTATCGTGGCTGTTAGCCCAAGAACCGTTGGAGCTGCGGTCGGTGGTGGCGCCCAAAAGCTCCGAAATAGAGTTCAGCTATGTCCAGCCCACCGAACTACCCGACCCGACACCATTCTTGCTGGCCGGCTCGGTGGTTCTTACCGTGGGATTAGCTTTTGAAACCAAGCCGGAACAACTAACTACTTATGTGGCTAATTTGAAGCAGGCTGGCGTGGTCGCCATTGGCTTTGGTACTGGGTTGTCGTTTGCCACCATTCCCGAACCGCTGCTGCATGCTTGTCAAAAGCAAGACCTAGCACTGTTTGAGGTTCCACATAAAATTCCGTTTATTTCCATTAATAATGCGGTTAACCGGGAGTTTTCCCGGCAGGAATCTCGTAACCAAGAGCAACTTATGCGCGCCCAGCGCCGCCTCAATCAAACGGCAATTGCCGACGGTCTTGCAGGACTGCTCACCGCCACCTCGAAATTTATCGAAGCACATCTCGCTATTTACGATAATGATGATCGACTAGTTGCTCAGTCCACAGGCTCCCTACCACCGGAGGGGAAAGCGATCGTGGTCAAACATAAAATGCTTACTTTTGGCGATCGGCATCATCACCTACAAACCACCAGCATCAGACGGCCCACCCCGCTGGATCGAGCCATCATTAAACACACCATGGGCTTGGCTGATTTGCTGCTCCAGCGGCCCAGCCAGTTGCGTAAAGCCCGCAGTGACCTCAATGCCCTAGCGCTGACATTGCTCTTAGGCTTTGATGGCAGTTCCGATCACCTCAGTCGGGTATTTGCCCGCATTGGCGATAACAACGGCAATGTTCGGCCGGTACTCATCCACTCCAATGTTCCCGCCCAGATAGACCGCGCCTGCGCCACCGTTGATGCCGCATTAATGCTGGCTGACCGGGAATTGTGCAGTTTAAGGCTAGATAACACCCTTGCACTGTTGCTATTCCGTGGCACCCGTAGCATTGATAATATTGTGGAACTATTCGGCGCCACCAGCAACAAACTTCGCATGTGTCTAGACGTGCCGCAACATTGGTCGCAAATTGATAATCAGCTGATTAAACAGCTCACTGTTTCGGTGAAGTCGCTAAAACTAGGCGAATACTCCAGCCCGCGTTCCAACACCGTGCGCTGGCTTCGAGTTCCCGAGGTTGCCGCGGCACTCGATCACCGAGCGCAGGAAACCGTCGATAAGCTCGTGCTTTTCGACGCCGCACACGGCACGGAACTACGCACCACCCTAGCGGTCTACCTGCAGCAAGGCTCCAGCATTAGCCTGACTGCCGAAACACTGGGGATTCACCGCCACACGGTACGCACTAGGGTTCAGAAAATCGCCAGCGTTTGCGAGGTCGATTTAGACGATCCCGTCACCAGAGCTGAGCTGCTGCTGGTGGTTATCACCCGGGAGAAAAGCCACTAGAACTGCGGCAATATACAAACTGGCTAATTCGCGCCAGCATTTGCTCCACCATGGCAGTAGCCGTAACCACGAAACCCGGTAGGGTTTGACCTAGATCACAGGTGGTTGCGCGGTAGTAGCTGATGTTTCCACTTTTGTGACAGCAGCAAGCCCACAGCTACAGCACTAGGAGAGTCGCAGTATGCAGTACCGAAACTTCATCAACAATGAATTTACCGCCGCCAGCGGTGGCGATACTCTAGAACTCATCAGCCCAGTAACCGAGGAATCCCTTGGCCACAGCCCCATTTCCGGCGCACCCGAAATCGAAGCCGCAGTAGCCGCAGCAAGCGCTGCCTTTAAAACCTGGAGCATCACCACCCCTAGTCAACGGCAAAAATGCCTGTTGCAACTAGCCGATGCCATGGAGGCGCATGCCGAAGACATCGCCCTAGCGCAAACCCGTGAAACTGGTCAGATTACCAATTTCGTAGTCAGCGAGGAATGCCTAGCCGGTGCCGATCAAATACGATTCTTCGCTGGCGCAGCACGAATGCTCAACGGTCTATCCACAGGCGAATACATGGAAGGTCACACCTCTAGCATTCGACGCGAACCGCTTGGTGTCATCGCCCAGGTCACACCATGGAATTACCCACTTATGATGGCGCTGTGGAAAATTGGTCCCGCCGTGGCTGCAGGTAACACTGTGGTGCTTAAGCCCAGCGACACAACACCTGGCTCTACCTTGAAGCTGGCGGAGCTCATTGCCGAAATTTTCCCTCCCGGAGTAATCAATATCGTGCTAGGCGATGCCACTACCGGCGCGCAGCTAGCCGCCCACCCGGAAGTACGCATGGTGTCGATCACCGGATCGGTACCCGCCGGAAGGGCTGTCGGCCGTTCCGCAGGAGAAAACCTCAAGCGTTCTCACTTGGAACTAGGCGGAAAAGCTCCAGTTATCGTGTGCGCTGATGCCGATCTCCCCGCAGCAGCCGAAGGCATTGCTGCAGCTGGTTTCTTCAACGCTGGCCAAGACTGCACCGCGGCTTGCCGAGTTCTCGTTGATGCCAGTGTCGCTGACACCTTCACTTCCCTACTGGCAGCAGAGGCAGCGAAACTCCACCCAGGTAAGCCAGATGACGAAAACGCCTTCTATGGTTCGTTAAACAACGCTCGCCACTTTGCCAAGGTCACTGCTGTACTTAATGACCTACCAGAGCATGCCACGGTAGTAACCGGCGGCAATCGCGTCGGAGATGTCGGCTATTACCTGGAACCAACCATCATCACCGGCCTCCGGCAATCTGACAAAGAAATCCAAGAGGAGGCATTCGGCCCCATCATCACCGTGCAAACCTTTGACAACATTGATGAAGCCCTCGAGATGTCCAACGATGTGTCCTACGGGCTAGCCAGCTCCATTTGGGGTAATGACCACCAAGTCATCGAACGCGCCAGCCGAGAGCTGGACTTCGGCTGTGTATGGGTCAACTGTCACATCCCACTCGTCGCAGAAATGCCACATGGGGGGTATAAAGACTCCGGCTACGGCAAAGACTTGTCATTGTATTCGCTGGAAGAATACACCCGCATCAAACACGTCATGAGCGCCCACTAATAACTTTTTCCCTAAGAAAGGACCTTTTTCATGCCCTCACGCACAAGCGACGTCGCCATCATTGGTGCTGGCCCCGCAGGTCTCAGCGCTGCCCTTCGGCTCAAGAACGCCGGACACACCGTCACTGTTATTGAAGCCCGCGACCGCGTCGGTGGCCGCACCAGAAGCGATGTCATGAACGGTGCTTGGTACGAAATCGGCGGCCAATGGGTCTCCCCCGACCAAGACGAACTGATCTTGCTGCTCGAAGAGCTTGGGCTCGAAACCTACCAGCGTTACCGCGAAGGCGAAAGCCTCTATCTCGGTGCGGACGGTGAGGTCAAGCGCTACACCGGCGAAATATTCCCCTGCCCAGAAGATGTCCAAAAAGACATGCTTTCCATGATCGACCACCTCGACGAGTTGGTAGCAGAAATTGATCCTAATGCTCCTTGGGAGCACCCCCGAGCCAAAGAACTAGATTCCATCAGTTTCCAGCACTGGCTAGAAACCTTAAGCGATAATGCCGAAGCTCGTAATAACATTGGGCTGTTCATCGCCGGTGGGATGCTGACCAAACCCGCACATACGTTCTCTGCGCTTCAGGCGCTCCACATGGCGGCTTCTGCGGGTAGTTTCTCGAACCTCGTGGACGAAGACTTCATCCTTGACGCTCGCGTTGTCGGCGGAATGCAACAGCTATCGATACAGTTGGTCGAACGCATTGGCGAGGAAAACATCGTACTCAACGCCCCTGTTCGCACCATTGCTTACGACGATGATGGGGTTACGGTGTATGCCGATCATGACATCAAGATTCACGCGAAATATGCAATTCTTGCGGTTCCGCCGACCCTGTACACCCGCATCTCCTATGTGCCAGAACTGCCACGCACCCAGCACGTGATGCACCAACATCAATCTATGGGCTTGGTTATCAAAGTGCATGCCACCTACCCCACCCCATTCTGGCGTGATAAGGGCCTGTCTGGCACCTGTTTTTCCGCATACAACCTGGTGCAAGAGATCTACGATAACACCAACTATGGTGACGAACGTGGCACACTAGTGGGCTTCGTCTGCGATGAAAAAGCAGAAGCCATGTTCGAGCTGTCTGCCGAAGAGCGCAAGCAGCGGATCCTGGAAGCTATGGCTGTTTTCTTAGGGGAAGAAACGCTTACCCCCGAGGCCTACTACGAATCTGACTGGGGTGCCGAGGAGTGGACCCGTGGCGCCTACGCTGCCTCTTATGACCTGGGTGGACTATCCCGCTGGGGCAGGCACAACACCACACCAGTAGGCAGGATTCATTTCGCTTGTTCCGACATTGCTGGCGCCGGTTACCAGCACGTTGATGGCGCGGTACGTATGGGTCACCAGGTTGCCAATACCATTGGTCAGCTGTTGAAAGGAAATAGCTCATGAAATTAGTGGTCGGATACACCGCCACCCCCCAAGGCATCGATGCGATTAATTTAGCTATCGACCTAGCCCAAGCGCTTAATGCCGAACTAGAACTAGTCATCATCCTGCGCCGTCACGATATTTTCAGCCATGAGTATCCGCCCACCGGCACTGGGGACGACATTCTTCTGGCACAGGCGTTTACCTGGATCAAAGGCGCCTTGGAACAGATCCCGGACACAGTAACGGCTCGGGGAAGGGTGTATTCCGACATCAATACTGCTCAGGGGCTGATCCGCGCGGCAACTGACGTCAAAGCAGAACTGATCATCGTTGGTGGTGCTTCTTCCAGCCCCCTGAAGCGCCACCTCTTGGGGGTCGTCGCCCAAGATCTACTATTCGGTTCTCCCCTACCGGTAGCACTAGCGCCGCGCGGTTATACCAAGACCCCTATCCAGCGCATTAACTGCGCAGTAGGGCTACGACCAGGAGCAGGCAGTCTGGTCAGTGAAGGAGTCTGGTTATCCGGTCAAGCAGGATTGCCATTAAGACTCATTGGCCTAACCGGTGCCACTGAAGACGGAAATTCCGAAACCGCCACAGCGGCTCGTAATAATATTTCGAAAATCTTAACGGAAATCGGTGCTGCCGAACCGCTGCCAGGCTTGGAACCCACCGTCGTGGTGGATCGACTGGAAAATGTCGAGTGGCGCCCAGGAGACGTCATGTTTGTGGGATCCTCCCGGGTAGCAGAAAAGAAAACAGTTTTCGCAGGCTCCATGGCTATGCGCTTGCTTAAAACCCTCACCCTGCCGCTGGTGGTGGTACCGAGGGATTTCCACATTAGGGAGGTGACAGAGTCATGAGTGATGGCTTGCATTCCAAAGGACTCAGCGCAGGTTCCGTAGGGTTGATTTCAGCGGCGGTGATCGGCATGAGTTGTATCGCGCCAGCTTATACCCTTTCCGGTGGGCTGGGACCTACCGCCAGCGTGGTCGGTGAGCATATGCCTGCAATCTTCCTAGTCAGTTTCATACCGATGCTGCTGGTAGCTTTAGGTTACAAAGAACTCAACCAGGCTATGCCAGATTCTGGCACCACGTTTACGTGGGCGACCCGCGCCTTTGGCCCCATTATTGGCTGGTTGGGTGGATGGGGTTTGCTAGCCGCCACCATCTTGGTGCTGTCTAATTTGGCGGGAATTGCAGTGGATTTCTTCTACCTGCTACTTTCGCAGATCTTTAACAATCCAGAGATTGCGAATCTGACCCGTAATGTCCCGCTGAATATCGCCACCTGTTTTGTGTTTATTAGCATAGCTACCACCATTTCCTACCGCGGGCTGGATACCACCAAGGTAGTGCAGTACGTACTAGTTGGCTTCCAGCTCTCCGTCTTGGTGCTCTTTGCAGGAATGGCACTGTGGCGCACCCGTAATGGCGAAGCTTTTGATGCTACCCCTATTTCCCTCGATTGGTTTAACCCCTTTGGTATTGACAGCTTCTCTGCTTTTGCCGCCGGTGTGTCACTGTCGGTGTTTATCTACTGGGGTTGGGATGTGGTGTTAACCATGACCGAAGAGACCAAAGGTTCCGCTGCCACTCCTGGCAAGGCCGCGGCCCTAACCATTCTGGTTATTGTGGTGATTTATCAACTCATGGCGGTGTCTTTGATTAATTTCGCAGGCACGTCCAGTGGCGATTTTGGTTTAGGCAACCCCGATATTCAGGAAAATATCTTCGCTGCCCTCTCTGAACCAGTTATGGGGCCGGTGGCAATTCTCATGTCCATTGCGGTGCTGGGTTCTTCAGCAGCGTCACTACAATCCACCGTCATTGGGCCAGCGCGCACCATGCTAGCGATGGGCTATTACGGTGCGTTATCTAAGCGGTTTGCACAAATCACCCCACGGTTCCAATCACCGGGTTTTGCCACCATTGTGTCCGCAGGTGTGTCGTTTGTGTTCTACGCCATTATGCGCATGATCTCTGAAGCCGTGCTGTGGGATACCATTACCGCCCTTGGCATGATGGTGTGTTTCTACTACGGAATCACAGCGTTTGCCTGTGTATGGTATTTCCGCCACAATGCTTTTGATAGCATCAGCCATGCCATCAACCGTTGTATCGCTCCCGCCATCGGTGGCACTTTGCTGTTGGTGTTCTTCTTCCAGACCTCCATTGATGCCATGGATCCTTCGTATGGTTCCGGAAGTTCGCTCTTTGGTGTCGGGTTAGTGTTCTTACTGGGTGCCGCTGTATTGATCAGTGGGGTTATCGCCATGGGTCTGACATGGTGGAAATGCCCAGAGTTTTTCCGCAATGAAATACTAACAAGACGCAAACCGGAAGATCCCCTCATCAGCGTGGATACTTCTTTCGACCCCTAACCCCGACGGTTTTGAAAAACCAACACAATCGGGCACAGCACTAGCTACCATAACTGCAGTTTGGTGATATTCGCCATAAAATAATTGCAGTTCATAACCTATGCTACCCCTATTGGGGTGAACAAACCCCTACCCCCTTTAACGTCATATGACGTTAATTATTTTCATTCCCGCTACCCCCGAATATGTAAAAACCCAGATCACAATGTGATCTGGGTTTCTGCATCTAAGGCTAGTTAAGGCTTAGGAATCCGGCAATCTAAAGCCAGCACCTGCACCACCTCGGGAATCCATATCATAAACCACGGCGTCCATATTGGTAGAAACCGTCGGCATGAATAGGTCACCCTGCCACGGAGTGCGGCAAGCTAGATCATAATTAGGCACAGTGCCACCGGAAACCATTCCGACTAGGCGATCGTCTTCCATCACTGGTGCGCCGGAATCGCCAGGCATGGCACAAACTTGGCTAATATTGGTCTGATGATCCTTGCTCCAGACATTACCGCAGGTAGTTCCTGTAGCAACTCCAGATTTACAGATACGACGACCGCTGTTAGGGGTCTCTCCCCCAACAGAATTAACGGTCACACCGTTGTAGCTGCGGGTCACCCGAGCGTTTGAGCCCAATTCGATCACGGAGTAATCCAAGTCGCCACCGTGAGCAATCACGGTACCGGAATTACCCACACGCCAAGAGTCGGCAGAAGATACCGAATCCCCAATATTACCGCAGTGACCTGCAGTAATAGCTATCTTACGGCCATCATGGTCATATCCAGTAGCTGCGATGGTGCATAGTTGGCGGCCACCAACATACACCGGAGTGGAAGGACCATACAGCGAAGCGCCTTCACTTTCTGCCTGCATGGAGGCAGCTGGGGTATCTGGCTGGTCAAACCATGATCCCGCTACTCGGTGTAGCACCCGGTCCTTGAAGGGACGCTGTGCCATCACCTTGGATACTGGATCGTAGCGCCAGTGGTAGTTCGGACCGTCAATGATCGGCTCGTACTGGTAATCCCGGTCGCTACTATCAGCCATCGCATCCGTTGCCTGCTTTTCGACGCCCTTCGTAGCGCCATCAACAAGGCCATTGACCTGCTGATCCACGTTTGCGGTGGCGTCAGCAACAGCGGCGTTAGCTTGGTTGGTAGCGTCTGCTACCGCAGCGTTCGCCTGGTCCGTGATGCTGGTAACCGCATCGGTCACTGCTTGGTTATCAACCACAGGTGCTTGAGGCACAGCCGGCAGTGCTGGTGCAGCTGGTAGCTGCGGAGCAACCGGAACCTCTGGCACTGCTGGTAGCTGTGGTGCCGCTGGAAGAGCGGGGGCCTCAGGAACCGTGACTTCTGGAGGTGTAATTACAACACCGGCATCGGCAAGTGCAGTGTTAGCATCTGCAATGGCCGCATCAGCTTGGCCCACAAGGTTGGGGTCAACCGCGCTGGTATCGACCGGAATACCTGCTTGCCCCAAATCTGTCGCGGCACCTTCAATGAGTTCTGATGCCGCTGGGATGGTTGTTGCGCTGGCAGCTGGCGAGTAGGCCACCGCTATTCCCATAGCGAAGGCAGCTACCGCCAAGCGGCGAGCTGTAAACGGTTTACGCATAAGCGAGGGTCTCTTTCGAGTTTTTCATAGTGAAACTATCGGACCCTCGCTATCATGCCATGAACGTTTTACAGCATGATTGATATATACCCCGAATTAGGTTAATTGATTTCTACTAAAGCCTGTCCACCCTGCACAGAGTCACCTACCGCGACATGCACAGCTGCGACAGTTCCAGCGTTTGGCGCGGTAATTTCGGTCTCCATCTTCATGGCTTCCAGGACCAACAGAACCTGACCCGCCTCGATGGCGTCGCCTTCTTCAACCAAAACTTTAAATACCGAACCTGCTAGTGGGGCCACGACTGCGTTAGCAGACACACCTTGAACCGATGCGGTAGCTGGTTCCGAGGCGTTGGAATTGCCACCACTGCTGAACATGATGGCACCCATGGTACGTTGCTCTTCTTCGACCTCAACTTCGACAGCATAGGCAATGCCGTTGACGGTCACGTTAAGTTTCATGATGTATAGAACCTTTACTTCAGACCCAGCATACGCTGCTGGACAGATTGGCGCCCCTGAGCTGCCCACGTGCGGTGACGTGAGTAGCGAACGGCCTTAACTTTTCCTTTATTGCCCAAGAAGGCACTCACTGCTGCCGAAATAGCAACGACGATGTCCTCAGGAATCGATGCATCGGAACGCTTACGCAACTCGGCAATTTCCGCCTCCGCCTGCTCTAGGCGGCTGCTGAGCTTGGTGACGAGTTCAGCAAGCTCTTTGGTACTTAATTCGCTCATGTGTTTTCCTTCTAAACTGGGCCGAGACCGTGCTTCTTGTAAGGACGAGTGACCCGCTTATTAGCGAGCACTTCCAAAGCGTCAGCGATATGACGGCGAGTTTCTGCCGGGTCGATGATGTCATCAACCAGGCCACGTGCAGCCGCCATAAACGGTGTAGAGAAGGTTTCTTTGTACAGCTGGATAAGCTCTTCCCGCTTTGCTGCGGGATCCTCAGCCCCTTCAATTTCCTTACGGAACACCACATTGACTGCACCATCGGCACCCATCACTGCAATCTCAGCGGTAGGCCATGCAAAGACGCGATCGGCACCCAAATCTTTCGAACACATGGCCAGATGCGCACCACCATAAGACTTACGCAGCTCGACGGTAATCTTCGGAACTGAAGCCGAGGAATAGGCATACAGCATTTTCGCGCCGTGGCGAATGATGCCGCCATGTTCCTGCGCCACACCGGGCATGAAGCCTGGGACGTCGACAAGCGTGAGTAGTGGGATATTAAACGCATTACAGAAGCGGATAAACTGCGAACCCTTATCGGACGAGTTAATGTCAAGCACACCTGACATCACATTGGGCTGATTGGCAACAATGCCAATCGTGCGTCCCACGATACGGGCAAAACCAACCACGAGCGACTGGGCATAACCTGCCTGAACCTCTAAGAAGTCACCCCTGTCAACGATACGAGTGATGACGTCTCGGACATCGTAGCCCTTCTTGCCGTCGACGGGCACAATGTCACGCAGCTTAGGATCGGGCTCCACAACGGGGTCAGGATCCACCACCGGTGGCTCCTCGGTGTTATTTTGAGGTAGGAAGCTCAACAGTTTCTGGGTAATCAGAATTGCCTGCTCATCATCGTCAGCAACGAAGTGAATATTACCGGCCTTTGTCATATGTGCATCGGCGCCACCGAGTTGCTCTGCGGTGACATCCTCACCGGTGACTGACTTAATCACGCCAGGGCCGGTGATGAACATATTGGCTTGCCGAGTCTGAATGATGAAGTCCGTCAACGCTGGTGAATACGCAGCACCACCGGCGCAGGGACCTGCGATGATGGAGATCTGCGGCACCAGACCCGAAAGTAGCACATTTTGGTAGAACACCTTGCCGTAACCTGACAGCGAGTCAATGCCTTCCTGCACCCGAGCGCCACCAGAGTCATTGATAAACACAAATGGCGTACCAGTTGTAGCAGATGCCTCCATCATGGCCGCAACTTTATTCGACTGCATCTCACCAGCAGAACCGCCCATGACAGTAAAATCCTGTGAAGCAATATGCAGGGGCCGGCCAAAAACTGCTCCAGAACCAGTGACTACACCATCAGCAGGAGCATCAGCACCATCCATGCCAAAGTGAGTGGTGCGGTGCTTGGCAAACATGCCGGTCTCGTGGAAGGTTTCCTCGTCAACCAACGCCTCAATGCGTTCCCTGGCGGTTAGCTTTCCTTTGGCATGCTGCTTATCAATCTTGTCCTGTCCCCCGCCTAGGGAAACCTTACGGCGGGCTTCTTCCAGCTGCTCAAGACGCTGTTGCATAGTGGGTTCATTAGTCATGTTTACTCCTTATTCGGTTATTCGACTATTCGGCTGGCTCAACTCGTACAGTCTGGGTGCGACCGCCGACAGTGACTTGATAGGTGATAGGCTCCAGCACCGGCTCATTCTCACGCTTCTTCAGCTTGGCTGGAACAGTACCCACATTCTTGGGCCCCTGACCCCGAGTCTTGAAGAAGTTGGGTGCCACACCTGGGAATAGTGCGTTTGTGAGCACGTCTTCATCCGAGCCGTCGAAACCTTCCAGTGCTTTGGCGTCGTCGGTAAGCTGATCCCACTCGGGCTCCAGCAAATCAGCTGGACGCACGGTGATTTGCTGCTTCTTGGTCTGTTGTTCTGCCTGCTTAATCAACTCTGGGTTGCGCTCGCCAATACACTCGCCGTAGTACCCCAGCATGAGATCAGCAAATTCCGCAGTCATGACCTTATAAGGACCCATCAGCACATTGAACACGGCTTGCGTGCCGACGATTTGCGAGGACGGCGTCACTAGTGGTGGGTAACCAGCATCCTTACGTACCCTAGGCACTTCAGCCATTACCTCGTCGATGCGGTCACCAGCACCCTGGGCGGTTAGTTGGGATTCCATGTTTGACAACATGCCGCCTGGGATTTGTGAAAGGAAGATATTAGTATCCACCAGCGTCTTTGATTCGAATTCCTTGTATTTGGGCCGAATCGTTTTAAAGTGATCGCGAATTTTGATCAGGCGATCCATGTCTAGGTCGGTCTCGTAGCCGGTGTCTTCCAGCATTTCCACTAAGGACTCAGTGGGATTGTGGCCTGGACCTAAGGACAACGAAGAAATCGCTGTATCTACTACGTCCGCACCCGCCTCAATGGCCTTCATTAAGGTCACGAGCGTCACGCCGGTAGTGGAGTGACAGTGGACGTTAATTTGAGTATCTTCGCCGTAGGTTTCCTTAACAGCTCGGACAATATCATAGGCAGGTTGTGGCTTAAGAAGTGCTGCCATGTCTTTCAGAGCAATGGAATCAGCACCCATGTCCAGCAACTGACCAGCTAGTTTCACATAACCTTCGACATCATGCAGCGGGGAAACCGTATAGCAGATGGTTCCTTGGGCATGCCCATCAACCGTTTTCACAGCGGCCATTGCGCGCTCTAGGTTGCGCGGATCGTTCAAGGCATCGAAAACGCGGAAGACATCCATGCCGTTTTCCTTGGACTTTTCCACGAATTTGTCCACCACCATATCCTCATAGTGGCGATAACCAAGAAGATTCTGACCGCGCAGCAACATTTGCAGGCGGGAGTTAGGCATCAGCTCGCGGAAGGTGCGCAGCCGTTTCCAGGGATCTTCGTTGAGGAAGCGAATACAGGCATCGAAGGTTGCCCCGCCCCAGCACTCAACCGACCAGAAACCAGCATTATCAATATCCGCGCATGCATCGACCATGTCTTCCATGGCCATACGAGTGGCAAAGAGACTTTGATGGGCATCACGGAGTGCTACCTCTGTCACTCCTATTTTTCTTGGACTCATACCTTCGACAGTATTGGAAAAAACCGGTTTTCGCATGATTGTTTTTCTTGGTTTTTCTGGGTCTTATTCTGGGGTTTTCACAATACGCTTGTCCGGTTATGCCCGATCAAAAACTTTCGGCAGTTCAGGCCCGAGACAAAGGCATCACTGGTTATACCCCTGAAGCTTCACAGTCAATTGCACACAGTTCAAATAGTGAAAAATCGCACACCTTTCAGGCGAGTTTTTTATACCTTCTGAGACAAAAATTCATCCGCAATTGCCATTTTTTAACCCCCGCATTCCGCGGCAGCATACCGCCCCGATCAAAGATTCTATAAGTTCCCCCAACTTTAATTTAGGTTCCATTACCCTATTTCTACGTATTAAGGTAAATTAGCCTACTGATTCTGTCATGATAAGGAAAGGCTTAACTATGCTCAAACTCTCGCACGCCAAGACGGTTGGTATGGCAACTGCATTAGCCCTGGTGCTCACCCTCAGTGCCTGTGGCGCCAGCGAAGAAGTAGCCACCACCGAGACCGCCTCCAGCGGCGAAGGCGCCACCCAGTACCCATTGACCATCGAAAATTGTGGCGAAGAAGTCACCTTCGACCAGGCACCGCAGCGAGTGGTTTCCCTAGACCAAGGAACCACCGAGATCCTGCTATCACTCGGACTTGAAGATAAAATGGTTGGCACCGCAAGCTGGACCGACCCAGTCCTGCCGGAATTGGAAAGTGCGAATGAAAAAGTAAAGCGACTATCCGACAATGCTCCCACCTACGAAGTTGTCCTTGACACTGACCCCGATTTTATCACCGCCTCCTTTGGTCGGCACTATAAAGCGGAGGGCGGCGTGGCAACCCGAGAACGATTCGCCGAAACCAATATCAATTCTTTCCTCTCTGCTACCGACTGTGAGGGCAGCATGAGCATCAACGGCGGCGGCACCCGCACCAAGCCCCTGACTGTTGACAAGGTATATGAAGACATTGAAACCTTAGCCAAGATTTTCGATGTCCAAGACCGCGGCGACAAACTCATCACGGAACTGAAAACCGAAGTCGCATCAGCGCAGGATCGGATCGGCAAGGCAGGTGACGGCAAAACCGTCGCCTATTGGTTCGCCGACACCAAGACCCCCTATTTCGCAGGTGGGCTAGGCAATGCCGCAATCTATTCCGATAACTCCGGTCTGAAAAACGTCTACGCCGATGTCAAAGACGACTGGCCAGCCGGCACCTGGGAGGGGTTGGTAGAAAAGAATCCCGATATTTTGGTACTCGGTGACCTTTCCCGCAATCGGCTTCCGGGCGACAAGCTAGCAGATAAAAAAGAATTCCTCGCATCAGATCCGCTGACTAAGAATGTGAAAGCCGTTGAGGATAAGGCCTACATCCCAATGCATGGCGCAGAGCTCAATCCCTCCATCCGCTTTGCTGATGGCTTGAACAAGATCGCCGACTACCTGGAAAAGAAATAGTGCTGTGCGTTTGTGGATTTATTACTATTGCCATAGTTGCAATTTCTGTTTCAGTCGGCATTGCTACAACGCTGGGACCTGCAAATATCTCCCTGGACAATGTGCGGGATATTTTAGCTAATCACCTTTTGGGATATGAGATACCAGTAAAGCTTTCCAAAGACGCGATTGTGTGGGAAGAATGAATTCCCAGAGCGTTAATCGCGGCTTGCTGTGGAGCAGGTCTGAGTTTATGCGGGGTCATCATGCAGTCCCTGTTGCGTAACCCTTTGGCCGATCCCTACATCTTGGGAGTATCCACGGGGGCTGTCATGGTTGGCGTGTTAGGCATTGGCTCTGCCGCTCTAGGGCTATCGGCTGGTGCATTTATTGGTGCCGTAGCAGCTTTCGTTATTGTGCTCATGCTCGCCCGCCTTTCGGGCGGCACCACCGATAAAGTGCTGCTGGCAGGCATTGCAGCCACGCAACTATTCTCGGCGCTTACCTCGCTGATAGTGTTTGCTGTTGCGGACTCCGATGAGGCACGGGGCGTGATGTTCTGGCTGCTAGGGTCGCTAGAAGGTTTGCGGTGGAACGACGTATTACTGTGCGTGATCGTCGTTGTGTTCGGCATTGCCATTAGTTGGAATAAGGCACACATTCTAGATGCCTTCACTTTTGGCGACAACATTGCCGCCACCTTAGGAATCAACGTTGCAGCGGCACGGTTTGCATTTCTCACCCTCACTGCACTGATTACCGCCACGCTGGTAGCAGTAACCGGAGCGATTGGATTTCTAGGGCTAGTGCTGCCACACGCAGCACGTATGATTGTTGGCTCTAATCATGTGAAAGTTATCCCTACCGCAGCGATCCTCGGTGCAGTCTTTATGGTGTGGGTTGATGCTTTTAGCCGCGTAGCTTTTGCCCCTTCCCCACTACCAGCCGGCGTGGGCACTGCCCTCGTTGGCGTGCCAGTATTCATTTTCTTGCTGGCTAAGAAACGGAGAAATACATGAGCTTAAGCGCTGACAACGTAACCTGGAATCGGAGCGGCACGCTGGTATTAACCAAGTAAGACTGAGCCCGAAGCCGGGTAGCACCATTGGCCTGCTGGGCCCAAATGGATGCGGCAAATCATCCCTGCTCAGCCTGCTCTACGGCGCACATAAACCAACCGATGGCCGAGTGCTGCTCAACGATACCGAGCTTTTCGACATCCCCGCAAGACCCGCGCCCGTTCGGTGGCAGTGGTCAGCCAGCATGCCGATACCGACGTTGCAGTTCGAGTGATTGATGTAGTGCGCCTAGGCCGAATCCCCTACCGCACCGCTTTCGGCTTTGATATAGCAGCCGATGAAAAAGCGGTGACCAAGGCATTAGCGGCCACGGATATGACCGCACTTGCCGATAGAGAATGGCACCGCCTTTCCGGCGGCGAGCGGCAACGCGCCCATATTGCACGTGCCTTGGCTCAAGAACCCACCGAGTTGCTACTCGACGAACCCACCAATCATCTAGATATAAAGCACCAGTTGAAACTGCTGAGACTGGTGACCAAACTGCCGGTTACCAGTCTCATTGCGCTGCATGATCTCAATTTAGCCGCGGCTTTTTGCGATGAATTGCTAGTAATGAAAGCCGGTGAAGTGATAGCAATCGGCACTCCCACCGAAGTGCTCACCAAAGATGTGATTCGGGAAGTCTACGGTGTAGAAGCAGAGGTAGGGAACATAGCAGCCGAGGATGGTAGTAATCAAGTCACTGTGCTATATCGGGGTTAAAAGTGGGGGTATAACCCTTGAATAATTAATAACCTTGACTAATAATATAAACATGTTAGCCAAGATTCCTACCTTCATAATGTCCATCATCATGTCGGTGGCGGCTCTTTTTGGTCTACCTTTCCAAGACCACGGCGGTTCTTCCTTCCTCAATCCCAATCCAGGAAATCACCCCAGCCTCTACAGCCAGCTACCACCAGGCGCTACCGCTGCCACCGACGCTCAATTGGATGCTATCCGAACCGGAACGTGGGTCTCGGCAGCACGATCCAGCACCAGCATGATCTTTAACGAACGGGCCTCGTCCGGCAACATCCCTACGCAAGTACCCGATTTTAACGACGAGTTCCCCCAAGGCGCTCTCCCCGGTGACCTGCAGCATTGGATCGGAACTGGGGGCTGCAATAAAACCTACAGCTACGTCTTTTTCTCTGGTGCCACCATGAACCGGTCCCAGTTTGCCCACTCCACCTTGGTTGGTTGCGATGGATCGATGCAAAAACTTGAAGACGAAGCAAATCACCTCTTTACCGCCAAGCCGGTCATCAACGTGATACCAGGTAATGAAAATAAGGAAATCTACTTAGTCACTGGCGACGGCGCGGCTAAGTTCGTACGCCCCTAGATTGTTGGGCCGAGCCAAAACGGCGGTGGGCGTCTTTAAGCAACCAGCTTAGCTCGGCGCCTCAAGCTCCATAATGACTATCTCGGGTGGGTTATAGAACCGGGGAACTCGAGTAGAATCCCGCGTTAATCCCCTACTCATCAGTAGCTTTTGCCCCTGAGCAAGTTCGTGCACGCCTCCGGCGATCTTGGGGAAAAATCCCTGGTCCGGGCCATAGAACCCCTGATCAAGCAGAACTGGGATGCGCCACTGGCCGCCGTGGGCATGCCCAGAAACAATGACGTCCGCGTCGATTTTCTCATACATGTCGATCCGCTCCGGCCGGTGCGAAAGCAAAATCCGCGGGATGTCGCTTGACGACGCCTCAATGCGGGCAATTTGCCGTTTAAGTTCTTCGGTCCCCACTTCGGGATCGTCAAGACCCGCGATGGCTAACTGTTGTCCGGCTAGTTCCACGATGTGCGTATCGCCAGATAGGACATGGATTCCTAACGCTTCCATGTCTTTTTTAATCTGATCGACCTGCCCTGACCAGTACTCGTGATTACCAGTGACATAAAAAGTGGGAGCAATATCAGGGAACTGGCGAATGGCATCGAACCCCTGCTGAAACGGAAGTACGTCATCTATGATGTCTCCCGCCAAGAGAATAAGATCAGGGTTTTCTCGCTTCAAGATATTCGCCAATTCCTGCTGGTTGTCGGCGAATTTATTGCTATGGCTATCGGCGATCACCGCAACTCGAATAGGAGCATGCACACCTGGAACAGCGATGTGATGCTTAGTGACTACTATCTCGTTTCTCAAACCGATAATAAAAAATGCAGTAACCACGCTCAGTATCAGTAGCACTATTACCAGTCGTCGTTTTCTTATCCCCTTAGCCGCGGAATTACCGCTTGGTGACTGCTGGTGATTGGTAGGTGACGGTGACATGGCTTCCTTTCATTAAGCCAGCAATTATACCTACCAATAGATAATCATTACACCGAACTACAGCAGACGACAGATTAGTAGCAACTTAATCCTTAAGTAGTTACTGCACTATTGGCACTAGTGCTCTTGGCTAATGGCCACTTTACGAGCCGTGAGGTCCCCACCATACACCGACAATATCGGCGCAAAACCAATGATGACCAGCGACCAGCCCAACGGAAGCCCAAGAATCGCGGCGACAATACCTATAGCCAAAACAATAACTGTTGCCACTGGCCATACCCACAAGGCAGGGATGAAGGTTTTAGTCATGAGTCCCATTAATGCGTATAGACCAACAATATAAATCCCCATTGGAACAGCAACAGCCGCCACGATGCCCGCCGGCGAAAGGTGCGCAGCTCCCTCCACGTGATAGGCGATGATGTGTAGAGCTGCGCCAACCGCAGCAATCGCACCATAAAGAACGATATGAATCATGACGAATATAGAGACCCGATGAGGAAAACGTTCCAGCAGTTCCCCATTGTCACTGTAGAAATACGCCCACCACATTGTTGCGGTCAACGAGATTCCAATTGTCATAATCAGTATGGACTCAATGCTCCAGCCTTGGTGTTGCACCAAGGCGCTAATGGCGGCAATGGTACCAACCACCGTTTCACCCAACGCGATAATGGCGAGCAGACTGTAACGCTCTGCGATATGATGCGGATGCCACCGCACAATACCGAACTTGCGCGGCATGGCGAAAATGCCAATAAACTCATATGTCGCAATCACAATGGTGATGAGCAACGCAGGTACTAGCTTGACATCGGCCATCGCCAAAAGGATCCAGGCAATCTGTGCTGTCGTAATAACAATGATCTGCGAGATGGCGGTTTTCCTAAATTCGGCGTCGTCCCGTGCCACACGGATCCACTGGCTCACCAGCGTCAGGCGCATAATCACATAACCGAGCACAGTGGTGCGAATATCGAAATGCCCATGGGCAATCGACTCAAATACTGTTGGGACGCCAATAGCAAAAATAGCGACACCAATCATGGCGGCAAAGGCCGCGAGGCGGTAGAGCCAGTCGTCGGTATCAAACGAACTCCCAAACCAAGTGAAATAAATCCAGGCCCAGACCAGCCAGAACACACAAAACGCAAAACCTATAATGCCTGCGTAAATTTCCGATGCACCCTCGGCAACAAAATGGGCAAACTGGGCACTGGTAGTGCCTAAGCCAACGACAAAAACCAGGTCAAAGAGCAGCTCAAGAGGTGTAGCCACCCGGAAAGACTCATTGGGATCATGGCTACGCATTGGTTGCAACGCAGCCCGTGGCCTAATTGTCATATGAAATATGGGTTCGGTTGTCATGACGCACAACTATAAAGCATCAATGTAACTGATCCTAGATTGGATGGTGAAGCGTGTTTTTCGGCTTATAAAACCCGCCGCTTTGGGGCTATATAATGAGCGCCGCATCAGTTGTGGAGTGTGGTCGAGTGGTATAGCTACTGCCCAGCTGCGCCGCGGGGTGTTTATGCGTCGTCGAAAAGCTAAAAATCAGACGGCTGCCCCACTCTGGACACGCAAAAAGAGGCCGCCATTTAAGGCGACCTCTTAAGTAGTAGCGGGGGCAGGATTCGAACCTACGACCAATAAAGACACAGTTCCCAACCTCAATAAACGCCTTGCCATGAGTGATGTAAGACGAAACAGAATTGTTCTCAGCCATCGCCGTAATATAAGGAGTCGAACCGCTACCTGGAATAACATCGCGAGAAAGAACCGTTGACGTGTTTTTGATACTAAAGAACTCAGCCACTGGAACTTCACCCCATTCAACCTCGTCCAGATACGCTATTGCCCATTACGTTCTAAGTAGTTCCACCGGAGGGCTCCGAGGATTTATTACGTAGTCCCCTAATCGGGGCGGGTTATGTTTACTCCGTTCCCTCATTCCCTTCGGGACTGGAGGAACTAGTCGCTGGCTTCGGTATGGCTCTTATTCGCCCTGTCTGAAAATGATCCGGGGGGTGATGCCGCCGAAGGCAGTGACATACTCCAACTGCTAATAGGAACCTGATCCACGCCACTAGTTGGTGTGAGATCTCAAAGTAATGTGGATGCCAGCACGAAGTATGTCCGACCACCCCCAGCGACGAAGCAGATTACCGCTTTTCTATCGCTAGGAGTACCACCATGACATACCGCTATGTCATCGGCATGGACGTCGGCAAATACTTCCACCACCCTGCGTCTTGGATGAACGCGGCACCCAGGTCCTGTCCAAGCAAGTCAACCAACACGAAACATCTCTACGGGACCTCTTTGCCTCATTCATCGGCAAAGTCGACCAGTCCCACGACGTGTTAGTTGTCGTTGACCAGCCCAACAACATCGGCCGACTCACCGTCGCTATCGCCCAATCCATGGGCACCACCGTGGGCTACCTACCGGGTCTAGCGATGCGCCAACTCTCACGTATCCATGTCGGCAATGCCAAAACAGATGTCCGCGACGCCTACGTTATCGCCCATGCCGGGCTGAACCTGCCGGAATCACTGCGCATGGTTGACCGTGTCGATGAAGTCTTCCTCAAACTCAAGATCCTTAACGGTATTGATGAGGATCTCGCCAGGGCATACACCCGACTGATTAACCAAATACGCTCAGCACTGGTCGGAACCTACCCTGAGTTCGAACGAGTTCTGCGCGGGCAGGTCATCCACCGCAAATGGATACTTCAGCTACTCGCCAAGTATGGCGGACCCACCAAGATCCGCAGACTCGGCAAAGCCAGAGTCAACGTCTTCGCTAGACGCCATCGGGCACGGAATCCAGAAACCATCGTTGATGCCATGTTCGCAGCGTTTACCAGCCAAACAGTGCAGATACCTGGGTCGGAATACGCCGAACTCGGTGTTGCGATGTCAGCCGCTAGCTCGGCCCGCGCCTTTTCCCCAATGACCTCTCCGTGCCGGACAAGCAATAGAAAAAGGATTCTGAAGTGAAGGAAATCCCGAAGGTACTTTTCATCTGCGTGGCAAATGCCGGCAAATCCCAGATGGCCGAGGTCATTGCGCGTGCAAAATATGCCACGCAGTTTATCGCGCTTTCAGCAGGAACGAACCCCAAAACTACTACCAATGCGCTTGCAGCCAAATCAGTTGCAAAAATCGGCGTATCTATGGACGGTGCATCACCAAAGCCTATTGACCCCACGATTCTCCGAACTGCAGATCGTGTTGTCATCATCGGCGATGCCGCTCACGTAGAGCTCCCCTCAGACGCCCAAGGCTCACTCGAGCGTTGGATTACTGACGAACCTTCAAAGCGAGGCTTCGAAGGAGAAGTGCGCATGAACTTGATTCGCGATGATCTCGAGCGTCGTATCGACGTGTTAGCTGTCGAACTCCATTCCGCTAAGAATCGCTAAGCGGCAGAATCCAACAAAAACCTCCTCACGGCCAACGTGAGCCAAGCTACTGTGCCAACACCTGCGACTAGGCCGAGGAGCAGGAAAATTAGGCCGACTGCCCAAAGCCCGGTGCCATCATCTGTGCCTGCAATGATGCTCCAGCATAGGGCGTAGCCGGCGACGGCCGCCCACCAGGTGGGTAATAGATTCAGAGCTGGGGCGGGTACGCGCATCATGACAGAGGCAGTGAGGATTACCATCGCGAAGCCGCTGCAGAAGACCTGCCACGGCGAGTAGTCGTATTCTCCCTCGAGCGTCCACGCGAGCGTACTAAAACAGATTGCGAACGCGACGACGAAGACAAAAACCGTGTGCCCGAATGCAATACGCTCACCGTACTTTTTCGCTCTAACCAAGCAGATCCCACCCACGCGAGAGCAGTGGGAATAGCAATGATTAGCAGGTACATGAATAAGACACCCGGCACTTCGGACCAGGTGAAGCTCGTCAGCATCGATGTCATGCCACCAGCCTACGCGTGCCGCTTAGCTTTTTGAGCGCACTAGTTTCCTAGGAAAAACACAGACAAAAACCCAGATTTTACATATAATCACTTAATGTATTATCAGATTCGACTGCTACAACTAGAAAGTCGTTTTCAATACGCCGTTTGTGGAGAGTGCTTTTTACAAAAGAGCACCTCTCTATAAGTAGTACTAAAAGGAGAAATCCGGGGTGAATAAACCTTCACGAATTGTGGGGCTAGATATAGCACGCTCACTCGCCATCATCGGCATGATCATTGTCCATATGGCCTCATTACTTTGGAGCACAAAGGTTGTGCTCTCTGGCCTACCGTCATCGCTGTTCGCCATCATCGCCGGCGCCACAATGATGATCATCGGCCGTAATTACACCAGCACTACTTTCTTGCGTCTGATTACTCGAGGCGCCCTGATTATTCTCATCGGCCTAGCGCTATTGCCGGTCGGTGGAGAAATTCAGGTGGTCCTCGTCATCATGGGCCTGGTAATGATGCTGGTTTCCTGGATGCCAGCGCTCGGAACCTGGTGGCGAGCCGGATTCTTCGTCGCCGCAACCATCGCAGCCACCATCAAGTACGCACCCATGACTCTGCCGCAGATTTACCCGCTACTGGCGTGGATCGCATATTTCATTGGCGGCATGCTGCTTTACGACGTCTACCTACGCAGTCGCCTGCAAGGCACTTCCACCTCCGAAAACAGCGCTAATGCCCGGTTGAGCTGGATTTTCACCGCTGTCAGTGTTGTCATCACGGCCGTCGGCATGTACTTCCGATTTGACCCCGAGATTGCTGGCTGGCTCCGTTTTACCGGACACACTGGCGTCTTCGGAGAAATCATTCTCTCCGTCGCCGTCGCAGCCATTGTGCTGCACTTGTGCCTTTTCGTAGGCGATCGCTTCCCAGCTGTGATTTACCCATTCGCGGCTATGGGAACAATGTCACTGACTATTTACATCCTGCACGTTCTCACCGCGTTTTATTGGCAGCAGAATGTTGCATTGCATTCCACGTTGTCTGCAGCAGGTTTCATCGTATTCTTCCTGATCATCGCTAGCCTCTGGAAGAAATTTGTCGGACAGGGCCCTGCCGAAAAACTCGTTGCCACCGCAATCAAGGCCATTGTTCCTTCTGGGAAAGGGAAATAACCGTGAAGAAAACATCTTTTTCCATCGCAGCAATTGTTAGCAGCACCCTGCTTCTGTCTGCGACTCCAGCTCTTGCATTGGAAAACGGCGAACCCGCACCCGCAAATGCTGAAAGCAGTTCTGTGGCCGCGCTGAAGATTGGCAAAGTCGGCAATTTCGGTGACTGCACCGGAACGCTGGTTGCCGTGCAGTGGGTGCTCACTGCACGCCACTGCCTAGAGTCTGTGAACAACGAAGGGACCCAGGCCCGCATCGGCGGGAAGGTCTACGATGCCGATTCTTGGGCGCTGTCTCCAATGTCTGATGCAGGATTGCTTCACCTGACCCAAAAGGTCACTGACGCAACCCCTGCGGAGGTCTCCCGCAATATTCCAACACCTGGACAGACGGGAACTCTCTACGGCTGGAGCAGCAGCTCGTCCATGGCACGATCTGGGCAGCTTCCGATGACCAAGATGGTCGTCAATGAGCTGCTGGGCGGAGGTCCCGATGAAGGAGCTCCAGGTGAGGCTGCGCCTGGTGAAGCTACTCCAGGTGAGGCTGTTCCGGGTGAATCCCAAACCGAGTCCATCCCCGCGGGAACGGAAAGCATCCCAGCCGACGCTGCCATGATGCCGATGATCGAAAGCGCCATCCTGGACGCACATTCGGTCTCCGGTGCAGGTATGCAGGGCGGCGACTCCGGTGGCCCGTTCTTCATCGACGGAAAGCTCGCTGGTCTCGCTACCGCCGGAACCTCCAATGGCGACCCCGACCTGCCCTCCCCCAGCGCAGCGATTACTACCCTCGCTGGCACCGCTGACTGGATCGATGACATCACATCTGGCCGTGACACCAAAAGCGTCCTGACTGCGGAAAACACTCCTGCACCGCCGAAGACCATTCAGACCAGTGGCGATCACGTGTGGAGCTATCTCGCAATCGCATGCGCCAGCCTGGTCATCGCGGCAGCCTGGTCTCGCATGAGGAACGGACGGCAGTAGGACTTCCTAGGCAGCTGTATACAAAGCTGTACATAACGCTGTACAGGAAGCTAACAGAAAGCCGTCGCTGACCGACAATCAGATAAAAGCCACCTCCCAGCTAAGTGCTGGGTAGGTGGCTTTTATCGCGTAAGCGAGGAACCTAATCATGACTGAAGCCACAAAAGTTCACGGTAACTGACGTACAGTCGTGAGGTATTCCTATGGTTTTATTCCGGTTTTCTAAGAATCGACGATGCGATTCGCATAATTGCTAATTGGTGAAACCCCACCAACGAGAAAGGTAATCAATTCAGGTGGATGGCTACACACCCTTCGACGTCTTGATGGATATCGGTTGGATTTCGCTACTGCTCATCATCGGTAATTTTATGCGGCGGTTCATCCCCTGGTTCCAGAAGCTCCTCATCCCCGCACCGATTACTGCAGGCCTGCTCGGCTTGCTGCTAGGCCCCAACGCTTTAGGAATTATTCAGTTCAGTGAGCACTTCGGCGACTATGCGACGATTCTCATCGCCGCAGTTTTCGGCGCCCTGCCGTTCACAATGGACTTCGACGCCAAGGTTCGCCAGCGCGCGCGAACGATGTGGTTCTATTCCGTGGGCATGTACCTGGCGCAGTGGAGCTTCTTTGCACTGCTAGGCGTGATTCTTTTCGCCCCACTGTTCAACACTCCGGATTGGTTTGGCATCATGCTTCCTGTTGGCTTCATCGGCGGTTTCGGTGTGGCAGCTGCCATTGGAGGCGCGCTGGACTCGGCCGGCATGACTGAGGCCACGAGTTTGGGTTTTACAGCCGCCGCAGTGGGCATGTTCTCCGCAATCGTCGGTGGCGTTATCTTCGCCCGCTGGGGTTCAAAGAAGGGGCACACCAACGAGCTGCCCGCCTTGGATAAGCTGCCGGAGGACATGCGCACCGGCATCATCTCTCTTCCCGGCCAGCGACCAAGCGTGGGACGCGCGACCACGAGCCCGTCCTCAATTGAGCCGATCGCGCTGCACGTGGCGGCACTGGCGGTGACGCTCTTCCTGGCGAATATCCTGACTCACTGGGTCAATGACGCTTTCCCGGCTTTGAGCTTCCCACTATTCGCGATGGCCTTCCTCGTCGGCCTGGCGGGAGTAGGTGTGCTGCACCTGATTAAGGCACCGCACTACCTGGATACGAAGTTGATGGGTTCAGTCTCCGGTGCGTCGACGGACTTCCTGGTTGCAGTGGGCATCGCGTCAATTGTGCCGGCAGTGGTGGCCACCTACATCGTCCCGCTGATTATTCTGTTCGTCGTGGGGCTGGCCTTCTGCCTGGTGTTGTTCTTCTACGTCGCACCAAGAGTCTTCGAACATGGTTGATTCGAGCGCGCCGTATTCAGCTGGGGCTGGGCAACCGCTTCCGTAGCAACGGGCATCGCCGTCCTGAAGATTGTGGACTCGGAGCAGAAATCCGGCACCCTCGAAGAATTCGGTATGGCCTACGTCGGCTTCGCACCCTTCGAAATCACGGCGGCCATCCTCGCTCCCATCGCCATCATCGCCGGACTGGTGTGGCTATTCGGTGGAGTCGCGCTTATCGGTGGCCTGGCTCTGCTGATTCCGCCGATGATTATGCTGAAGAAATCGAAAGCCAGGGCTTCGTAAAATTCTGAATTCGGCTTAACTAGGTCGGTTGTGTCTGGTGAAAGGCGAATAGGCAAAAGGAAAGCGGGACGGGGCAAGACACAAGAGAGCACCATCCTTCCCTACCTACACCCGCCGGGTTGATAGCTATACCGTGCCTAGCCCCCGGATTTCTGTTGAATAACCTCTGCAAATCGGGCTTGAATAAGGTTTTCGTGCCTTATTCAAGCCCGATTTTCGTTCAAGACTTTGGAATGGCCCCCACATAGGAGCGCCAGTTACTCGGGCTGCTTGCCGGCATTCATATGTGCGCTTACGGGGTCAATAGCGTGTGCTTAAGGCACGGAGCCCATCGATAAGAGCAATACGCCGAGCCATAGGTGCGGAGAGACTTGAGCATATGCACCAAAACGCAACGAACCCCCGATTCGTTTTCACGAACCGAGGGTTCTAATTTAGTAGCGGGGGCAGGATTCGAACCTACGACCTCTGGGTTATGAGCCCAGCGAGCTACCGAGCTGCTCCACCCCGCGATGGAAGCTAAAGAACATATGTCCTTTGCAACGGCTTGTTACTTTACAGCAACACCCCGCGGGGAACAAATCCGCAGCTTCTGGCATTGGTGGCGCCCTCATTACTCACCAAGAGCTTTGCACCAAGGGCACCATATCCAACGATGGCCCTATGCCAGACTATTTCACGTTTTGGTAGTCCGCTATGGCTTTATCCAAAGCATCGAGAGCTCGTCCATATTCCTCGTGAGTGCCGTCACGTGCGGAGCGCACGCCTTCCAGTGCTTTGTTAATTTCCGCGATGGCTTCTGCCTCATTCGGAGGAGCCGTTGCTGGAGTGGGCAGCGAGGAAGCAGTTGATTGAGCCGAGGACGAGTTGTTCGCTTTGCTGTCGTTGTTCGTTTTCGGCTGGTTGTCGGGCACACCCTCGGCTTCTTCGATGTCTTGAGCAGCTCGGGGATCAATCCCCACTTGGGCTAAGGCCTCGGAAACTGTAGGGGCGTAGCCGACTTGGCCACGGTAGGAAACCAATACCCGCAGTAGCTTCGGGAAGGCTGATTCTTGGCCTTTACGCTTCGAGTAGATCGGTTCAACGTACAGGATTTCCTTTTCCCCAACTGGTAGCGTGAGCAGGTTTCCGTTGGTCAGATCAGCTGTCGCTGCCCATAGCGTCCGGTCTTGTGATACCCGGTCGGAGGACATCATGATGTCCTGCGCTTGCTTAGGACCTTGGGTCAACGTATTGGTCGGCAGCACTCGAACTGTGATCTTCCCGTAGGTCTCTGGATCAGAGCTAACCGACATGTGTGCCGTTAGGTATTCACGGTTCAAGCCACGGAACGGCGTAATCAGCTGATAGGAAGGCTTTTTGGTATCCGGGTCGGCAGCAACCACATAGAACGGTGGCTGCTTCAGGGAGTTCTTTTCCCCCGCTGAAGGATCAGACGGCACTGACCAGAACCGGTCATTGGCAAAGAATTCCTGCGCGCTGTTGACATGGTAGCGCGCTAGGATTTCCCGTTGAATCTTGAACATATCCTGCGGGTAACGCACGTGCTCTACTAGTTCTTGGGACATGTCCGACTTTGGCTTAACGGTGCCGGGGAATACTCCTTCCCAGGCTTTGAGCACGGGATCATTTTCGTCGAATTCGTAAAGCTCGACGCTGCCGTCATAGGCATCGACTACCGCTTTGACCGAGTTTCGGATATACCCAACTTCATCGTTGACAATCATTTGTTGCTGCGCGCCAACATCACCAGAGGTGTCGCTGGTCGCTTGGCTGATGCTGGTGCGGGTGGCATAGGGAAGGCTGTTGAGGGTGGTGTAGCCGTCGACAATCCACTTGATCCGGCCGTCGATAACCGCAGGGTAGGTGGTGGAATCGGTGGTTAACCATGGCGCGACCTTGTGCACACGGCTGCGTGGGTCGCGTTCGAAAAGAATCTTGGAGTTCTCATTCACCCGATCGGAAAGCATGAGGTTCAGCTCTTGGTACCGTGCTGCGAAAGCTGCCTGTTTGAAAATGTTTCCGATACCAACACCACCGGTACCACTGTAAGTGTAGTTGGAGGAATCAGTGTCGTATTCCACGGAGCCACCGTCGGCGGAACCGACCACGGCGTAGTCCTTGCCATCGGTGGCAGAAGCAATCACCGGGCCGAAGTAGATCCGCGGCTGCTTGACCACGATGCCGAGTTTCTTGGCTTCAGCATCAGTAGTTTGCAGGTCCGAAACGGTGAATACCGGGTAACCACCCCGGGTAGAACCGACATCGCGGGCAACCTCGTCGACTTGATTAGCTTGTGCAGCTACAAAACCATTGCCATGGGTGTAGACGGTGTGCCGGTTGATCCAGTTTTGCTGGTTTTCCCTTAAGGCATTGGGGTTGATCTCACGTGCAGCCACCACGAAATCCCGCAGTTCACCATCAATTTCATAGCGGTCCATGGCAAGCGACTGCGGGAACCCATAGAAGTTCTTCAGCTGCTGCAACTGGGTGAAGGTGGGCGAGATAATCTCTGGATCCAGCAAACGAATATTAGAAACTGTTGCCACATCGGAAGCAACTGCTTCTTTAATGATTTCGTTTTTTTCTGCTTCCTTTTCTGTATCGGTGTCACCCTTCAACTGGTCTTCTGGGATAACCCCCCAATCCCGTTTGTAGGTGACGGTATTGTCAGTTACTCCATAGGCGTACCGGGTGGCTTCTATATTGCGGCCGATGTAGATTTGCTCTTTTTCCGCGCGGTTTGGCTGCACGGAAAACCGTTCCATCATGGCTGGCCATGCGTTACCAATAGTCAACGCCGATAGCAGCATCAACACGGTGGTCATGGCGGGAATCCGAAGATCTTTGAGCACAATAACACTGAAGAAGCTAAAGGCAACCACAATGGCAATGAACATCAGTATCAGTTTCGCAGGCAGCACCGCATTGACATCAGTATAGGAAGCACCAACGAAGGTTTCATGCTTGTTCATCAGCAGATCGTAACGATCCAACCAGTATCCAACCGCTTTCACCAACATCCAGATTCCTGCTGTTACGGCCAGCTGAATCCGGGCATAGCGGGTGATTTTGGTTTTCTCACCGGTAGCGGTGCTACCAATAGCAATATTTCCTACCAAGTAGTGCCCCACGAGGGCAATGACAAAGGCCAAGATCAACAGCGTAGAGATTGTGCCTAAAACCAGCCGTAGCGTAGGCAAGGTGAAGGCATAATACCCGTAGTCAATCCCGAACTGTTGATCCTTAACCCCAAACTCGGTGCGGTTGAGAAACAGCTGCACTATACGCCAGCTTTGCTGCCCTAAGAATCCAGCGATAATACCGACAATGATGGGCAGGATTTTAAAGAACCTACCAGTCGAACGAGTAAGCTGTCGGCGATACTCCACCAGCTGCTCATTGTTGGACGAGAAAAACGCAGCTTCGTCAGAGGGGCGGCCCCTCATGGTGATGCTTGATGCCAGCCACACCGCACCGGCTGCCACTAAACCGAAAATTAAAAACAGGACGATTCGGGTAAGGATGACTTTGTTAAACACCCCCCGAAACTCCACTTCGCCGAACCACAACCAGTCGGTATACAAACCGACCAGAATCGGTCCGAGGGTGCCCACAACGAGCAATACCCCTACAATAATGGGTACTATCTTTGGGGGCCGCCCAATCTGAGGATTGAGAGTAGCCAACGCCTTCTCCTTTGTCGTATTTTTAGGCTGAACACAGGTAGTGTCCTACTTTACCGAATACACCGTGGAAGGACGTAGAGCAATGAATTTCCCCATTCAAGCCTTAAACAAAGCGCTGCTAGAGGCAGTTGACTTTATCCATGCCGAAGGCTGGGACCAACCTCCGACACTTTTTGCGCTCATACCTTCGCACTTGCTTGCCGACGCCATCGAGCCCGACGACGCACCACTGGCCTTGGTAGTGCAGGACAATCTTCCTAAAACCATTGTGCCTGGTTCGGAAGAATTAGGGGAATACATAGCCCAAATCCTCTGGCCAGAGGCAGTTGTCGGTGCAATTCTGGCTCAAGAAATCATGTTCCAAGACGCCAGTGAACCAGGTTCTCAACCCCGTGCCGCCCGGCTTTTTTCTGGAGTTTTGCGCAATGATTTGGACAATACGTTGTTGCAAATCCGACCCACCGAAGAGGAATTAGCCGCAAAGGGGGTCTTCGCCGAAGATGACGTCGAACTACGGGGTGGTAAGGGGATTGCCCCTGGGGTTATCGCTGCACTTCGAGCGACTTTTGAGTAAGATAATAATCCCTAAACCACCGAGTTCAAGGATTACATTTTTGCCATGACCACTTCCCTGCGCCGAGCAAGCATGTGCTCGATGAGCCTATTGCTGTTGGGGCTTTGCGCCGCTGGGTGCGGCTCTGACCAAGAGACACCCGTTGTCTCTTCACCCGTAGCTACCACCACGACGACCACGCAGACTACTGCTGAGACTACTACGACGCCTACGACGGTGGTGGCGTCGACAAGCGTAAAAGCTGCAACCACCACCCGCAAAGCTAACGATAACGTGGAAAAAGCGCGAAAGATGTTTGGGAGCTTGGCACCGGATTCACTGTTTAATCAGTTTGACTCCTGTAATCCCAATGGGGTGGAGGATTCCATGGCCTGTACTGGCAAAGAAATCGGACAGTTCCAGTTTTTCGCCTCTGATGCCAAGGCGGCATCTACGACTCAGTTGCTAACGGGACTGCGCACCTCGAAGGTCATCAAAGACACCGGAAGGATGGTGGTGGGGTGGTCCACGCTGGGCAACACCGCAATTATTACTGTTGTGGACAATGACAAAGGGTTGGTGCTGCAGCAAATGGTTTCGATAGATGAAGTTGACCCAACTAAACAGATCTACAAGCTGGGGTTGGCAGCGGAAGAACCCACACAGGAGCCGACCGAAACCGCCGCGCCGAGTAATTAATTGCTGCGTTAATTGCAGCCTTCGACAGGTTTACCTTTAGCGAAGTTATCCATAGCCTCCACCGCATCGGTAAGGTTATCGACTTTTGCGATACTCATATCATCGAAGCTTGCTGAACGCATTTCGCCGCAGTTACCGGCCGGCACCAAAAACAACTCCGCGCCGTTTTCAGCCGCAGCTTTAGCCTTGTGGGTAATGCCGCCGATCGCGCCAACGGAACCGTCATCTTCAATGGTACCGGTACCCGCGACAAACTTGCCGCCGTTGAGCTCACCTGGTGAAAGCTTATCCACAACCGCTAAGGCAAACATCATGCCTGCTGACGGCCCACCAATATCTTCCAAGTTGTATTTCACCTCAACATCGCCGGCTGGAACCGTCGACATGTTAATGCCTAAAAACGGCAAATTTCGATCCTGGGGATGCTGCGCCAACTCTACTGTTTCTGTGAGTTCTTCATCGTTCCTACCGATGACTAATTCCAGTTGGTCGCCCACTTTATGCTTACGAACCAATTCTTGGGCGTGGCCGCCGGACTCCACCGCCACCCCGTCGATTTTGATGATCTTGTCTTCCTTTTTCAGCAACTTTGCAGCGGGAGAATCTTCTACTACCTCAACTACTTCTACCTCCAGGGGCTTTTTTAAATACCGCAACGCCGCCGTGGTGGCCGAAGACTCCGAAGACAAAAACGCCTGTTCGTTTATCTTTTGCACCTCCTCCTCACTGCGATCTTGCGGGATGACCTGCTCGATGGGGACGATGGTGTCGTCGGTAAACAGCCAACGGCTGGCTGCCTGCATCAAAGTCATCTGGGTACGCACGCTCACGGTAGTCATGTTGAGGTTGCCAGCAGTCTTATCCACCTTCACCCCGGAAATCTGCACCACCTCCACCCCATCGATGGAATCTAGCGTGTTAAACGTTGGCCCGGGACCTTCTGCCGCATAGGGAACATAAAGGTCAATATCTGTCCCGGGAATGCGGTCCAGATTAATCAACGCCAACAGAGTAAACAGCGGGATGGCACCAAAAAGCAGTGTACGAAAACGACGATTCACGAAACACAGCGTACCTTGCACCACGGTGTTCGCTCTAAGCGTTGGCATGAACACGCCTAAAGTAGGTAGCGTTTAAAGCATGAGTAACAATTTTGGGTTTTCCTTCGGATTCAATTCCCGCGACGATGACAACAATAATCCCTTTGGCGGCCTAGGCGATATGCTTAATCAATTTGGGCAAATGCTTTCTGGACTTGGTTCCAGCATGAATTCCCCCGATTCACAAGAAGCAGTGAACTACTCACTCGCTGAGCGCATCAGCCACCAACAAATCGGCACTGTTATCCCAATTAGCGACGCCGACCAGCGTGCGGTAGCCGACACCGTTCATTTAGTAGAACTCTGGCTTGACGACACCACTTCCCTACCGGCCTCCGGAAACAAGGTTGTTGCGTGGAACGCCGAAGACTGGCTTAGCAACACCTTACCCATGTGGAAACGTATGGTTACCCCGGTAGCTATTCAGATGAATAAGGCAAATATGGCCTCCATGCCGGAGGAAGCCCAAGAAATGATTGGGCACTTAACTGGAATGCTCAACCAAATGGCATCCATGAGTTTTGGCATGCAATTAGGCAACGCGTTGGGTGACCTAGCCACCCAGGCATTATCCGGTTCAGACTTCGGCATTCAGGTTGCCCCAGCTCACACCACTGCGGTGTTACCCCAAGCAATTAGTCGCATTGCTGAAGAGACTGGAATATCCCAGCAGGATATTTTGGTCTACATTTCTGCACGTGAGGCCGCCCGGCAGCGGCTGTTTAAACACGTGCCGTGGCTTGTCGAAAGGCTAGTTAGTTCGGTTGAAGAGTACGCACTCGGCTTGGAGCTTGACACTTCTGCGATTGAAGAAGCAATGCGCAATGTCAACATCGAATCCCAAGACCCAGCAGAAATCCAATCAGCCATGGAAGAGCTGCAAAACCTCGACCTTAAACCCACGATTCGCTCACGCAACGCTGGCGCCACCTCCCGACTGGAAACGCTCCTCGCGCTGATCGAAGGCTGGGTAGAGTACGTGGTCACCGAAGCTATGGGCGAACGAGTACCCACTACAGCCCGCCTCAATGAAGCGTGGCGACGCCGCCGCAATTCCGGTGGTTCCGCTGAGCAAGCCTTCGCCACGGTAGTTGGCATTGAATTTGCCGCACCGAAGGTCAACGAGGCGGCCGAGCTATGGCGCCGCACCACCATTGCGGTAGGTGCACAGCGCCGCGACGAAGTCTGGAACCACCCCGATTTCCTCCCGCTTGCCGAACACCTCGACAACTCGGCAGAATTCATCGATACCCTGCTTGACGACGCCGAAAGCTCCAACTTCGACCCCATCGCCGAAATCAACGCACTTGAAGAGATGCTGGCGAAGGAATCTGGCGAAAAAACTGACGCGGCCGAAGACTCTGACGCGGCGGCTGATTCTAACGATGCTGGCGTGAACGAAAACGGTGAAGCTACCGATGACAACGACCCAGAGAAGCCCTCAGGCAATAGCGACAAATAAGACGAACACGTAACCTCCCCTAGCCTTGGTGTTGCAAGACGCCAAGGCTTTTATCATTTGAGTTTGATTTTGCTGTGCGGGTTATGGGGCCTGCGGGGGTTTGTACAGCGCGCTGAGACCTTTCGGAGAACCGCTAGCCGGAAATCGCGGGCTTATCGTGGGTTGTGGCTGAACTGGCGGGGCTTTTGCAGGGATTTTGCTGGGCTTTTGCCGAGCTTTGAGATTCGAGCTGCGATTCACCCCATTTGGTACCTAGGCTGCGACACCAAAGCCAGGTTTCGCAGCTCGAATCCAACCGGGGACAAGGTAAGCCGCAAGCATGGGCGGTCTTTCGCCAGGTAACAACAGCAAAACCACCCCAAGAGCCAGGGCTACGACAACGGCCACTCGGATTCAAGCTGCGATTCACCCCATTTGGTACCTAGGCAGCGACGCCAAAGCCAGGTTTCGCAGCTCGAATCCAACAGCGCCAACAGATTCAACGAACCCAGCACGCTACAGCGCCAAACCAACCAACCCAGGCCCGCCCCAACCCCAGCGGCGAACTTCCACTTCCCCAAAGCTCACCACTTCCCAAAACTACGGCAGCTAATCGAAGGGGCATCCTAAACCTCGACCGCGTCCCGGAAGCTTGGCTGGGCCTTCGCGCGCAAAACAGAAGAATGATTCGTTAAGCGTCCTTAACCGGTTGCGGCATTCTCGCCCACGCTTCTAAGAATCCTTTCGCTCGTTCTGCTTTTGGTGCACGATCAGCCCACGCCCAGAACGTCGTTGAATGCCCATCGGTGATGAATGTGTGTACCAGTTCATGCACGATCACCGCATCCAGCACATAGTCAGGCACCCCTTTGAGCCTGTGGGAAATTCTAATGTCACCGGTGGCTGTGCTGCAGGAGCCCCAGCGTTTGTTTTGATTGGTGACCCACCGGATGCTTCCGATGCGTGCATTTCCTTCTAATATCTTTCGGTTGAGTAGTTCGGCTCGTGCTTGCAGGTCCTCGTCGCTTAATTGCACTGAGGTGGTTTTGCGTTTGAGCTTGGTTACTACGTCGTCAATGAGTTGGTGTTCTTCGGCGGCGCTGAGGTTGGCGGGGATGCGGACTTGGATGCGGTCGTCGATAAGCTTTGCGGAGGCGGTGCGGGTGCGGCGCGCCGAGCGTATTACCTCAATCTGAGGGGCGTAGGGATCGAAAGGCATGACAAAGCATCCTACCCTGTGCCAAGATTAATTCATGTCGGGGGTGCGAGAAGATCCATGGGTGGCGCTTAGCCCATCAGCGACGGTGCTGTTACGCGGGGATTCTACGTTGCAATTTGGGTTGAACTCTGGCTCGGCTGGGGTGTTTTCGCACGAGCATCTCAAAGCGGAAGCGGTGGCACGGATATTCGCGCAATGCATCTACCCGACAACGATCAGCGAGCTGCGTTCTCGGCTGCAAGCAGCAGAAGTTGAACCAACCTTATGCGATCTGCTTATCGACGACCTCCTCAACCACGGAGTACTAGTACCCTCGCGGCGAGTGGCGGTGGGGTTGATCGGCATGTCGCCGTTGGCGATGACGATCATGCGGGTACTCAGCGAAATGGGCGTGGTGGTTCTTCGGCCAGATCACACCAGTTCAGAGGCTTTTTTCATTGAGCAACTCCCCTTTGACACCCCGGTCATCGTGGCCGGCAAAATGGAAACGAAGCGGAATCTCATCCAAGTATTACAAACGTGGCCGGAAGTAATGCCCGTGAACACCATTGATGGCATTGGGGTGATTGGTCCGGTGCGCACCCAGCGGCGTGGGCCCTGCCTCCAGTGCGCTGATCTTTATCACGTGCAGCGCGACCCGTTGTGGGTGAATCTTATGGCACAGGTTCCGTTACAGCCTCGCTCCAATCCGGTGGTGGAATACGCCACCACCGCCCGGTTGGCTTCGCTACTGCAGCCTCGGTATCCGGCGCCAGGCTTGGTTAATGAGGGGGTCAAACCCGGGCTGGTTATTGAGGTCAATCCGTTTAGTGGTACATCTACCGAGACCGTGATGCAGCCGCACCCAATTTGTCCGGTGTGCTGGGAAAAGTGGAAGACCTCTTAAAGTGCCTGTTTAGCGCTGGAACTGCGCTAAGGTTTGCAGTATTCCGCTGCCGTAACGTTCGACTTTAACCGGTCCCACCCCAGAGATCAGAAGCAGATCATCTTCACTTGTGGGGAGTTCTTCGGCAATAGCGGTTAGGGTGGCGTCGCTAAAAACAATGTAGGCGGGCATTCCGGCGGCGCGGGCTTCGTCGGCACGCCAGCGACGTAAGGCTTCGAAGACTTCGGCATCGGCGGTGCTGGGGCAGTTAGCACAGCGTTTGGCTGCTTTTTCGCTGGGTTCGGTGAGCGGCTGGCCGCAGACTTTGCAGCGTGGTGCCTTGCGGCTGCGTGCAGGAGCGGTAGAGGTGTCGAGGTCTTGCACGATGCCGTCGAGGAAGCGGGTGCGTTTTCGGTTAGCCCGACCGCCTTCTTGGCGTGCCGCCGCCCAGGAATGGTACAACCGTTCCCTAGCCCTAGTGACACCTACGTAAAAAAGTCGCCGTTCTTCCTCTATGGCGTCGGGCCCAGCTTTGATGGCATGGGTGATGGGAACCGAGCCGTCGGTCAGCCCCACGAGGAACACGACGTCCCATTCCAAGCCTTTCGCTGCGTGTAGCGACGCAAGTGTCACACCCTGCATGGTGGGAGGATGTTTGGCATCAGCGCGTTGCCGTAACTGGGCAAGTAGCCCGTTGATGTCTAAATCTGGGGTTGCTATGCCCAGCTCTTGGCATAAGTCTGCTAAGGCAACCAAGCTTTGCCAGCGTTCCCTGGCACCCTCACCAGTCGGTTCTTCGGGGGTGAGTCCCAGCGGTGCCAAGGCGGCGCGCACCAGCCGGTGTAGGTTCGGACCTATGGCATCTGGGGGGAGATCGTCACGTTGGGCAGTTCGGACTAGCTGACTGATGGCTTGCCTGATTTCGGGGCGTTTGAAAAATTCTTCCCCACCACGAACTTGATACACAATGCCAGCTTCGGAAAGTGCCTGTTCAAAGCTGGCGGATTGGGCGTTGATCCGGTAAAGAATGGCGATTTCTGCGGCTGCGTAGCCCTGCCCCAGCAGGTGTTTAACCATTGCCGCTACCCCGCGTGCTTCGGCGGGTTCATCGTCAAAGGAGTGAAACTGGGGGTCGGGGCCCGGCGCGCGCATTCCTTCTAGTTTTAGTTTGGTTCCGGCGACTCGGCCGGTGGCTTGGGCGATAACTGTGTTGGCTAGGTCGGTGATCTGTGGTGTTGAGCGGTAGTCGCGCTGCAGTTTGATGACGGTGGCATGCGGGTAGGTGCGGGAGAAGTTCAGCAGGTAATCTGGGCTGGCACCGGTGAAGGAATAGATGGTCTGGTTGGCGTCGCCAACGACGGTGAGGTCGTCGCGCTCGCCGAGCCAGGCGTCTAATACCCGTTGTTGTAGGGGGGTGACGTCTTGGTATTCGTCGACAACGAAGGTGCGGTATCGTTCCCGGAATTCTTCGGCTATGGCGGTGGAGTTTTCGATGGCGCCTGCCACATGCAGCAGGAGATCATCGAAATCTAATAGCATTCCTTCTGGGGTGATTTTGGATTCTTCGTAGCGGCGGTAGATTTCGGCGATTTTTTCTGGGGGTTGGGGGGTGTTGCGGTTGGTAACCGCCCCTGGGTATTTGTCTGGTGTGATCAGTCGGGCTTTGGCCCATTCGATTTCGCTTAAGATGTCTCTTACGTTTTCCGCGTGGGAGTCCACCCCAACGCTGCGGGTAGCGCGGCCTACGAGGGGGAATTTATTATCCAGTAGTTGCCAGCGGAGGTCGCCTGCGACTTGCGGCCAGAAGTATGCCAGTTGGCGCATCGCCGAGGCGTGGAAGGTGCGTGCCTGTACCCCACCGAAACCCATTAGCCGCAGCCGGTGGGCCATTTCCCCAGCAGCGCGTTTGGTGAAAGTTACCGCCATCACCCTGGTGGGTGATACGAAACCCCGATCAATGAGGTACGCGATGCGGTAGGTGATGGTGCGGGTTTTTCCGGTGCCGGCACCTGCGAGAATGGCTACGGGTCCGCGCGGGGCGGTGGCGGCTAGTTGTTGGTCGGAGTCAAGTTCGTTGAGTTCGATCATCCTTCAATCCACCTTTGGATCAGTGTGTGCGCTAAGGATCCTGCCCAGGGCAGCGTGATTTTCTTATCCTGGATGTCGCTTTTCGACGCCCACCGGATTTCGACAAGTTCCCCGTCGGTGTTTCCTACTGGGTGTTCGTCTTTGGTGGTGGCGGTGAAGCCGACCATGAGTGAACCGGAATAGGGCCAGGGTTGGCTGCAGATATACCTTAGGTTGGTGATATGTCGGCCGGTTTCTTCCCAGGCTTCTCGGGTCATGGTTTCTTCGAAGGTTTCCCCTAATCCCACATACCCTGCGATGAGTGAATAGTACTGGGGGCGAAGTGCATTGCGGGCAAGAAGGATCCGGTCGGTGTCGTAAAGTTGAATCAGCCCAATGACGGCGGGGTTGATCCGGGGAAATACTTCGCTATTGTCTGGGGTGCGGCCGTTAAGGTGGTCGGGAAAATCCAAAGGTTGGCCGGTGAGTGGGTCGAAGCGGCAGGATTCCCGGTGTTGTAGCACTGCCAAAGCATAGAGTGCTTGTGGGTCGGTGGTGCGGGAAACTTGGTACCCGGGTTGTGTGAGCGCGAGGAGGTCATGGTCGCTGATTCGGGCTACTGCTTGTGATCCTTTCAGAGGGAAGCCGTCTGGGTAGTCATACAGTTGGGGGCGGCCGGTGTTATCTACAATGGTACGGCCTTGGGGGTCGAAAAGGTAGCAGCGCATGGTGGTTGTGTGATTAGTTGTCTTTAATGTCTTGGCTAAAAACCCGACGGACATACAGCAGGCGATCGCCTAGTTCCACGGTTTCGGCTTCTAGCGAATCAATGCGGTACAGCTCACCGGAACGAACTACGCCAAGGACGATGTCGGCTAGGTGGCGGGGGTTGGCGCCTACTTCATCTTCGGCGACGGGGCGTTCTGCAATGGAGAAGCCTTCATCGGGCGATAGTAAGTCTTCCATCATTTCCACCACTGAGGGAGTCACAGTGGCCAGCCCAAGCATTCGACCGGCGGTTTCCGAGGAAATCACTACCGAGTCCGCACCGGATTGTTCTAGTAGGTGTTGGTTTTCCGATTCACGCACACTTGCAACAATCCACGCGCTGGGGGCGAGTTCGCGTACCGATAGGGTCACCAGCACCGCGGTGTCGTCCGTGCTGGGGGCAACGACTATGGCTTTTGCTTTGGAGACGCCAGCTACTCGCAGCACTTCTGACCTAGTAGCGGAGCCATTGACGGTAACGAGTCCGGTGGATTCTGCTACTTCTAGGACTTCGCGGTCGGTGTCAATGACGACGATTTCTTTCGGTGGGGTGCCATCAGCAAGCAGGGCTGCCACAGCTGAGCGGCCTTTGGTGCCGTAACCAATGACAATGGTATGGTTGCGCAATTTCTTCCTCCACCGTTGGATTTGCAGTACCTTGCGGGATTCTTCGGTGAGCACCGACAGGGTGGTTCCCACCAAAAGGATCAGGAAGGCCAACCGCAGCGGGGTCACTATGAAGATGTTTGTCAGCCGAGCCGACTGAGTAACGGGCGTTATATCGCCGTAGCCTGTGGTCGATAGCGTTACTGCAGAATAGTACAAGGCGTCAATAAAGGTAAGTTCCTCAGAATAGCCGTCCTTATCTAGGTAGGCCACCAAAGACACTGCGATAATCAGCACTGTGGCAATGGCAAAGCGTCGGATGATAAGCCGAAGTGGACTGACCAGTTGATTGCTGGGAATCTGCACCACATTAGACAAGGTATGTTCGGGTATTTCCTTGGTGGCCCATTCCGAGCGAAATCGGTCTGACACCCTACTTAGCAACTCAATCCGCTCCTTGGGTTGGCTGGTTAATCTTTGCTCACTACATTATCCAACATAGCTGCAAGCTCCGCTTCCTTAGGCAACATAGTGCCATCAACCAGTTCGTTATGGCGAACGTAGAAAAACGACGCTCGTACATCATCGGGGCTAATGCCTTGTTGTCGCGCCCAGGCCAGCCGGTACACAGCCAGCTGCATGACCAGATGTCTGAGCTGGCGTGGTTGGGGCTTCTCCCCTGTTTTCCAGTCCACAATATGCCAGCCGTTGTCGTCTTTAAACACCGCATCCATGCGGCCGCGGATAACCACTTCGCCAACGGTGATTTCAAAGGGATGCTCCACAAATACTGGTACGCGATCGGCGAAATCGCTGGCTAAGAATCCTGCTTTCAAAGTGGCTAAGTCTACCTGTGGTGCTTCTTCTTCCATTCCAGGTAACTCGGTTTCATCCAGCAGGGTTGGTACCCCGAAGCGGTTTTCCAACCATTGGTGAAACTCAGTGCCTCGCTTGGCATAGGCATTGGGTTTAAACGGAACTGGACGACGCAACCGCTTAGCAAACCACTCGGGGTTTTCCGTCAAAGCCACAATGTCGGTGGCGGTTAATTCCCGAGAAAGCTCTACGTCTACTGTTGCGGCTTTTAAGCGTTCGTGTTCTTCGATTAACGCAGTCACATCGGATTCCCACTGGCCGAATAGCTCGTATTCGTCATTAAAGTCGATCTCTTCGGCCATGGCTTTACGTACCAGCTGCGCTGCTTGTTTTAATGCGAAATCAACCTGCTGGGGTGGGAAAACGCCGGTGGCTGGTTCCAGCGCCGCGATTTCTTTTTGCTGTTTGTCTTCTATCCATGAACTGACCTGCTCCGGGGCGTGTTGCTTTAATAATTCGAAATTTTCATAAGGCTGCACCATTCTGCCGTTGTCGGCTTGAGCACTAGCGGTTACGAGCAAACGTTGTTCACTACGGGTGATAGCGACGTAAAACAGCCGGGTGTTTTCTTCTGCGGCTGCTTTTTTGAAGTCTTTGATGTGTTCTTTACCGGCTTCTTCCAATTCTTTGCGGTTTTCGGGGCTGACCGTATCAAGCACCGGCGAACCTACTTCGTCTGCTTCGAAGGCGGCGTCGCCACGCAATGTGGAAGGAACCGCTGCCACATTGGTGAGCCAGGTGGAAACCCGTGCGTCATAGGTGGCGGAATCGGCATGTAATACCGCTACTGTTTGCCACTCTAATCCCTTGGCTTTGTGGGCGGTGAGTATCTGCACCCGATCGCTTTTCACCTGTACTTCCCCAGGAGTAAGCCCTAGTTCCTGTTCTTTGGCTACCGCGAAATAATCCAATAATTGCTCCAGTGTTGCCCCAGGAATCGCCGCGAAATTGGCTACCTCGGAATGCAGCCGATCTAAATGCACCACACCTGCGGCACCGTCGCTGCGGGGGTCTTCTCGGCTGAGTACTTCGGTGCGCACCCCCATGACCCGTTCAATGTCGGCGAATATGTCCGGCAGGCTCGCACCTGCGGACACCGAGCCGCGCAACGCCCGCAGTTGCGAGCTTAAGCGCCGCAACCGGTGATAGCCTTCGTCACTGTAGCGTTCTGCCTCACCAAGATCGGCGATGGCATCGGCAAAACCCACCACGGTTTCAGAAGTTGTGGGGATAGTTTCAGCTATGATTTGCTGCAGTTTTTCCTCAGGATCCGAGGAATAATCCACCTGTTTTGCGGTGCGGCCGGCTAGATTACGTGCCCGATCGGCAAGCGCCAGCATGTCTTTCACGCCCAGTCCCACCATGGGACCAGCGACCACTCTTAAGGCCGCTTGACTATCGGCTGGTCTAATCAGCATCGTCGCCACTGCTACGAGGTCAGCTACCTCTGGTACGTCCAGCAGTCCAGCTAAACCGACGATCTCTACCGGAACCCCGCGGCTTTGCAACTGTGCCGCCATGGGTGCCATGTGGGCACGTTTACGCACCAGTACCGCGGCGGTAAACGGCTGCTCGCCTCGATTTTCATAGGCACTAGCCAGCTGATCGGCGACGAAATCGCGTTCCTCATCAGCGGTGGCAAAGAACCCAAATTCCACATCACCAGGTGCTGCACCGGGTAACGACTCCAGCGGTTGCACTGGCCGGTGTGGGTCACCTGGCCTGCCCAATACTGTTTCCGAAACCGCATTAGCTAAATCCAGTACTTTCGGTGGATTGCGGAAACTCACCGTGAGCTCTTTCTTCGGTGCCGGCTGATCCCCGGTGGCGAAATCAGTAACAAAACGCTCCAAGTTCGCTGCGGTTGCGCCGCGCCAGCCATAAATGGACTGCATGGGATCACCCACCGCGGTTACCGCTGCACCGGCAAATAAATCCGACAATAACACCCGTTGAGCGTGACTGGTGTCTTGGTATTCATCCAACATAATCACCTGGTAGCGCTTTTTAAGAACAGCGCCCACCTGGGGATTTTCATGTGCGAGCCGCGCCGCCAGGGACATCTGCTCGCCGAAAGTCATGAGGTTTTCCGTAGCAAGCTGCTCTTTTAAAATCTTCGCCAACGGCAGAAACTCCAGCCGCAGCCGTTGGGTGTCGCGCCATTTCTGCATGGTGGCGTTTAAATTATCCCGCTGCCGTGGTGCTTTGGGTAATTCATCAAACAACCGCACAAAGGCTTCCGTTTCCTCACTCAGCTCAGTGGGAGAAACCATATGTCCATCCAACTCGGAAACTAAAGCCAGCAAGGTTTCCACCACCGTCACCGGTTTGGTGGTGGTGCTCAGCTCCCCGCCGTAATTGGTAACAACCCTGCTAGCGATCCGGAATAACTCGGTCTGGGAAATCATGCGACTTGACGGTTCCACCGGCAGCAATAACCCAAATTCCCCAATCAGTTTGCCAGCAAAGGAATCATAGGTAGCCACCGTGGGCGCAATGGTTTTCAAACGGTTTTTCAGCACCCCGCTGGGATCTAACTGCTTCAGCTCTGGGATACGCGCGAGTTGCTCCAACCGGGTACGAATCCGTTTAGATAACTGTTGTGCTGCTTTCCGGGTAAAGGTCAATCCCAATACCCGATCGGGTTCAATCAACCCGTTGGCCACCAACCACACCACCCGTGCCGCCATGGTTTCGGTTTTACCCGCACCAGCACCCGCGACCACCAGCATTGGGCCTAATTCCGCAGCAATAACCTCGGCCTGCTGCGGCGTCGGTGGGTGCTTTTGCCTCAGCAACGCCGATAGTTGTATCGGATCAACAGACATTTTTTGCATAGCAGCCCCTTTGGTATTTCCAAACCCATCCATTACTTCGTCACCTCTGTAGTCCACCGCCCAGCCTCCTGCACTGGACATACACTATGCAACGCACAACTTCGGCAGCCATCGTTTATCGACGCCTTAAGCCGCGGGCCGCGTAGCTGGTGCAGCAGCGGAGGCAACAGCTCCTCAAACTCTGCTAACTGCTGATCATCAAGGGCAGCCTGAACGGCTGTGATATTAGCGCTGGAATATTCCGGATACACCAAAGAAGCACCATCAACGGGCATACCCGCACCAGTCAGGTCGGTAATAATCTGATTTCCCTGCAGTTTGCCGCGTTTTAAAGCCAACTGATACGCCTTGAGCTGGATATGCTCCGCAGTATTATCCTTGCTGGGTTTATTCTTTCCCGACTTCAAATCAACAATGTGATAGTCACCAGCGGCTGTTTGTTCCAACCGGTCAATCCGGCCCACTAACCGCACTCCATGCGGTTCTAACTCGTTACCGCGGGCAACCGTCACCCGTGCTTCGGTCTCGACCCCGACTTGGGTAAACGCGCCCCGACTATCGGCCAGCCACTTAGCGGTTTTAGCGATCGCCTGCTGCCAATTCGCCAATTCAGTGGCCTTGAACCACTCTGGTCCGGTGAGGAGCTCGGCATAGGCCTTAATCACTTCCTGCTCTGCTTGGCTGCTATCTACCCCCAAGGCCACCGCCTCAGCAAACGCATGCAATAAAGTACCCCGCAATAACTGAATCGGTGTATCTTCATCCGTGAGCACCTGCTGCAGGGTTGCCCGCAATGGACAGTTCAACCCAGCTTCAATGCGCGAGGGTGATAATTGCTTCACCGGCAATAATTCCTGTTCACTACGACCTCCTATCCCCCACCATTGAGACGGATCAGCGCCAGGGACGCCTGCGTGTGCCAACCGAGCTAACTGCCGTGCCGCTTGGTTACGAATCTTCTCAGTGGTCGATTCCGCCAGCACCGCCCGCCGCAATTCAGCAACAATCGCCGGAACTGATAATAGCCTGGTTAACGGCAGAATATCCGAAGCTTGCTCCAATTCAATACTCGCGTTATAGCTATCAAGAAGCTCTAACAGATCCGCTGGAGTAGCATCGGATGATTCCTCCGGTTCCTCCCCATCGTCATCGTCCGGCAACCCCCGGTACGCCCGTAAAAACCGCGACGGCTCCAACACTTCGTCTGCATCGGGCGCATTGACCGTAGTGATCAACAATTCTGACTCCGCCCGCGAACAAGCCAAAGAGAACAACCGCCGCTCTTCCTGCAGCCGTTCCGACAACCGCAATACTAACGTGCCAGGCGTGATGCCGTCGTCAAGTAAATCAACTAACTCTTCTTGGCCAAATAAACTGCCAGTTTCATTTAATGCAGGCCAACTGTCTTCTTGGACTCCCGCCACAACCACGGTGTGCCACTGCATTCCGCTGGTGGCGTGCGCAGTGAGAATACTCACCGCATCGGGAGCTTGTAACCGACGATCCCGCACCCCAGTAGGCAATTCTTGCTCACGCAAATGCGCTATAAACGAGTCAATGGTGCTCTGCGGGCGGCGCTCCACCCAGTCGCCTGCGGCGTCGAAAAGCGCCATCACCGAATCCAAATCACGATCCGCCTGGGAGCCAGCAGCCCCACCCCGCAAACTCGCGGCCAGGAGCCTATCGCTTAAGCCGGTAGCCGCCCAAATCTCCCACAGCGTATCCTCCACGCCGCTGCCGTTACGACCAGCCACAATCACCGACCGCAGCCGTAATAAAATATCCAACTCCCGCTCAGTGAGCACCTGTTGCACTTCTTCCCACAGGTCAGGATCCAGTTGGGTGGAAAACACCAATTCCTGCAACACTTCTAAAGCGCTGCGCATGGATTGGCTTTGAAAAGCATCAAACATCGCACCGGTGCGCTGCAGCTCCACTTTCCTCAGCGCACGCAGCAACCGACGCAAGGTCACCGCATCCGCCCCACCAATTGGCCCTAGAGCCAATTCCTCCAGCTCCGCTGGGGTGATCTGCCCCCGTACCGCCCGCACCGCTAAAATCAGCGCCGCCACGATACGCTGCTGGCTTAATACCGTGTCCGTCGGGTCAATATGCACCGGCACCCCCGCTGCCAACAGCGCGCGGTGCATCGGCGCAATCATTCCCACGGAACGCACCACCACAGCTAGCTGTGACCACGGCACTCCATCAATCAACCGCGCCCGCCGCAATTTATCGGCGATCGCTTCAAACATCTCCCCCATACTCGCAGCTTCATACAGGCTAACCCCCGGCGCGCCAGGCTGAATATCAATCCGATGCTTATCGGTTAGCTTCAGTTCCTGATCGCACGGGAAGGTTTTTAAAAAGGTGGGGCGTGCACCCCGAAACCTAAACACCGATTGCTCAGCATCACCAGCGATGACCGCAAACCGCGCCCGTGCTATCAACTCTCCCAGCAACTCCGCAGCTTTCGGATCGAAATGTTGTGCATCATCAATAATGACCACATCAAAATGGGTTTCCGGTAGTGGCTGTTCCACCACCATGCTTAAAAGTTCCGCGGCGGATAATGAGTGGCTACCACCCAGCGCCATGGTTTGTTCGTATTCCCGCAAAAACTGGCCTGCGGCCACCCACATGGGACGCTGGTAACGCTGCCCCAAATCTTCTAAATCCTCGGGGCTTTGTCCCCGTTCCACTGCCCGCAATAAAAAATCCCGCAGCCCCCTGGCAAAGCCCACCATGCCAATAGCTTCACGAGTCTCTTCCGGCCACATCATCCCACCAGATTCTTGATGGCCTTTCAGTAACTCTCTGATCACAGCGTCTTGCTCCGCACCGGTTATCAACCGCAGCTGCTCGCCTTTCCGCTGCCGCAACAAGGCGAAAGCCAGTGAGTGAATCGAACGAACCACCGCACCATTGGAGTGAAACTGCTGCCCCACTACCCGATCGACCAGGCCTTGCCGCAGCCTAGCCGCTGCTTGTTTAGAGGCAGTGACCACCAAAATATTCTCTGGTTTGATCCCGTTTGCTATTTGCTTTGCGACGACATCAAGCAGCAACGTGGTCTTACCAGTCCCCGCCGCTCCGGTCAGCCGCCACACCCCAGAATTGGCCTCAATCAGCGGATTATCCCACTCAATAAAATGATCGACTGGGTGAGGTGCTACCAGGTTGACGGTGACAGCGGCAGGCGGGTTTCCGAAATCTACGTGAGAGTCAGTGGGCATGTATTAAATTCTGCCACGGACCTTCGACACAACCGCCTGACACACCAATTCTAAATTCGTACCAGTGTTCGCAGTGGCCAATGGGTGCATGGCATGAACGTACAGCCGGTACAATAATCCGCGAAGCACTAATTGGTCCAAATGTTCGATATGGTTAAAGCGATCCAGAATGCCGGTATCCACTGCATTCATCAACAAGGCATCCACTATGGCTAGGGCTGCGGTATAAGCTTTCGGATGCGCCACCCCCACCAAATCCGTCACGGTTGGTGGTTGATGCCCAGAATAAATCGTGGTGGCAAACATATCAGCATGAGTGACTTGGTTTGCTACTCGATTCCCCTCTGCATCAACAATCGGCCGCAGCAAATCCCGCACCCGCGGCACCAAGTGGCTTGCTGTCTCTTGGGCAGGAACCGCCGGATCTAAAATCACCACGTCATGCTCATCACGCCAAGCTGCATAATCTGCTACAGAGAAGGCATCTTTGGGATCCACCGAATGAAAACTATCTGGGATAGGCAACTGCGCCAAAGCTTCATCCAACCGCAAGGCGGCGGCAACGGTCTCATCCACCCTGCCACTTAAAATACCCGGAACATGGGTAGAAGCCCGCCAACCGGCATTGATAAACCGACCATCGGTGGAACGAACCGGACGAACGATCCGCACACCATCTACCTGTAGCTCCTCCCGCGTACGCGATGACCACGCCGCCCGATCAGGGTGAGAAACCTTAATCAGAACAATATTGCCTACTCGCCAACCATAATCCCAGGCAGCACCTAACTGTTTAGCTGCTTCCTTGGACTCAGCATGGAAAGAATCACGCACATGGGTAGGCAACGCCCATGTAGCGCGCTCGGTAACTCCCGGCACCCCAACGATTACGCCTTCAGCATCGCCAGCAGGCGGGTGCTCACCAGCAGCAGTGTGTGGATTTTCTACTTGCAGCTCTGGTGGCAGCACGCCATCAGAAGGCACTGCAACCAACTTTGGGCGCTGCGGCGGTGCAGCGTTTTCTTCAGGGGGCCAGCCGGAATCATTGACCATAGCTACCAGCATAAGGTTTGATGAACGAAAAAACACACCAATAGTCACCCCGTGTCAAATAACGAGGCCTACCGGTGTGTCCGTGTTGTTTTTAACCACCCCCTTAGGGTGGGCAATCACCTTGAATCAGGCCGAGTTTTTAGAACAGCTGATTAAACAACGGCCAGTAACGGATTCAAGGTGATTGCGGCAAAGCTTAAGCATGCGGGTACGGCCACGGATTAGAGACACATACCAAACCATCATCCTTATACACTTCATTGGGATCAATCATGGCCAGCTCGGAATTACTCAAGCTTAACGTTTGCTGCATCATGATAGGAGCCAATTTACCCTGACCACCACACGGATCATGATCGGCGTAGCCAATTCCATGCCCCACTTCATGATTAATCAAGTACTGCCGATATGCCCCCAAGTCGCCTTGGAAGGGGGTTGCTCCCCGCACCCACCGCGATTCATTGATTACTACGCGACCGCCTTCACCATAGAAGCACGACGTTTCCATCTCAATATCGGTGCCGCACAGTGAATGTGTGGTTTCCACACTGGTTAATTGGATTCGTAGATCCGGTTTGAGATCTTCAGTTTCTTGAATGTGCTCAAAGCGGTATCGCGGGTCATTTGTCCATCCTTTGACATTGGTCAAGGTGGCATCAATCAACGTAGCAAAGGCATCATCGCCACCATAGGCGGAAGTATTGATGCCTTCTTCAATTTCCACGACATAGGTAAACGTCCGCTCGGTGCCTTCGCCGCGTTGTGCCCCTGGCACACCCACAGTCCGGTACGCCCCGGTGCCAGTCATGGTGAAAGTGCCCCCAGCAGGTAGCTCGGTAATGGGCAGAGTCGGTGCTTGAGCCGTAGCCGGATCAGGCCCTAATCCCGGGTCAGCAACATTAGCACTAGAATTTGCGGCTTTACCAGTGTTATTAACGTCGGTGGAGTTGTCTTTTTCCGGGATAGCGATATCAATAAGCACCCAAATGGTGATAACCGTCAAAATAGGTATCACGTAAGCACGCCAACCAAATTGTTGAATAATCGCGCGATACTTCTGGGCGAAGCCGCTTTCTGCCAACGTTTGCTTCGATTTAGCCAAACCACCTTTAGCGCCAGCACGTCGGCGATTGCTGCGCCTGGACCGAGTGGCGGTATGTGCCCCACCACGTGTGGTTGGCGCTGCGTGCCGCGACCTGTCAGAGTCCTGTTGCTCAGCAACGTCGTCCTCGGCTACTTCCGGATAATCGCCTTCTGGATAGTCACCTTCTTGGTAGCCACCCGGGTAGTCCTCGTGATATTCATAGTTGGGATCACTGTAATCTTGGGCATATTCTTCCGTAAACTCCGGCTCAAAATAATTGGTGTCATCGGTGTTATTGAAACCCGAGTCCTGATAAGCCGGTGGTTCGTAGCTAGCCTGCGGATCGTAGACAGGTAAGACTTGAGTTTGATCCGTGTCTGGATACTCATTGTCACTATAGTCACTGCCACTATAGTTATCGGCGACGTAGGTAGTGTCGTGGTAACCGTAGCCGTCGTCGTAAGGCGCCTGCCCAAAATTATCTTGGGAAAAATGTTCGGTGGGATAACCAGAATCGGCAATTCCCGAATCGGGGTACTCTTGATAGCCCGATTCGGAATACCCCGCATCCTGATAACCAGCGTCGGAGTAGCCTAGGTTATGGTCATTTGTTCCTGGGTAGGTGGAATTACCTCGTGGGTCTACCCCCGAATCATCTGACATTTCCCAGACGTTATCGCCGCGCACCTCAAATCGGCCCTCACGGAATCCCCGATTGACCGGCCCTGTTGGTGGACGGGACCGGCGATTGCGCCGATTAGGCACCGGCAAACCCTACCGCGCGAGCGGCATTGCTACCAAACTCCACAAAGGCAATGCGGTCGTTGCGCACCAAGTAGCGACTTCCCTTGGTATCTTCTAGTTCCAGCACCCCATCGCCGCTTTTCAGTGCAGCGGAAACCTTGGCAACAGCTGCTTCTTGGCTATCATTGCTGGAAACCACCAGCTCCCGAGGGGAATCAATGAAACCGATTTTGATATCCATAGATCCTTCTGCACTTCCTTGTCTGTTATCGCTAACCAATATAACCGCCAATATGAACTAGGCGGATTATCCTATTACGCTCAAAGTCAAACGTAAAAACTTTGGACGTCAAGTGACCACTATCATAACCGGTTTCAATCCAAAGTCCGGGAAACAAGCAACAATACACCGTATTAGTTTTTACCTTAAACCTCCCCAAAGCCCCTGTTGGGGGTGTTATAACGCAAGCTACGGGAAGTAGATCACAACCTGGGCGTGTCGAATATCTCCAGAACATTTGCCACAACCAAGAATGTTCAATGCAAGGTTTAGGGTCAACGCGCGATAAAATCCTAAAGCGTGCGCCCCAATAACACTGTACCGACTTTTTTCGAGCTAGGTGTCGCGGTGGAGATCACCGATGCCTTGGCAGAAAATGGCATCGTTAAAACTTTTGCTATTCAAGAGCAGACGTTGCCTATCGCCCTAGATGGCCGGGATATCATTGGCCAAGCCCGCACTGGCATGGGAAAAACCTACGGGTTTGGTGTGCCACTACTTGATCGGGTTTTCGACGCCGCTGACATTGATGAACTCAACGGCACTCCCCGCGCGCTGGTTGTGGTCCCAACCCGCGAACTCGCGGTACAAGTGGCTGAGGATCTAGAAAAAGCGGCGGTTAACACCCCGATAAGTATCGCCACCATTTACGGCGGCCGCTCCATTGACGAGCAACAAAAACTCTTAAAACAAGGCATCGACGTGGTAGTGGGCACCCCAGGTCGCCTACTAGACCTGCACAAACGCGACATATTACAGCTCGACCAAGTAGCCATATTGGTATTAGACGAGGCCGATGAAATGTTGGACCTTGGTTTCTTCCCAGATGTGGAGAAACTGCTGCAATTGCTGTCGCACAGCCACCAGACCATGCTGTTTTCCGCCACCATGCCCGGGCCAGTACTGACTTTGGCGCGAACATTTTTACATCAACCCATCCATATCCACGCTGAAGACGTCGGCGCTTCCCAAACCCACGAGACCACCCAGCAGGTGATTTTCCAAGCACATCGCATGGACAAACCCGCCACCTGTGCCCGGATTCTTCAGGCCAACGGCCGAGGTAAAACTATTATCTTTACCCGCACCAAGCGCAGCGCCGCGGAGGTAGCTGAAGACCTAGCTCGACGGGGATTTTTAGTGGGCACGGTTCATGGCGACCTCAACCAGCAAGCTAGGGAGGCGGCCTTAGCCGCGTTTCGGGCTGGCACCATTGACATTTTGGTTGCCACTGATGTCGCAGCCCGCGGTATCGACGTCGATGATGTCACCCACGTTATTAACTACCAAACCCCAGATGATCCACTGACCTATGTCCACCGCATCGGACGCACCGGCCGCGCGGGGCATTCCGGCATCGCCGTGACGTTGGTGGGCTTCGATGAGCTATCAAAATGGAAGATTATCAACGACGAACTCGACTTAGCTCAACCCGAACCGCCGCAGTGGTTTAGCACCTCCCCGGAACTTTACGACGCCCTTGGCATTCCGGCCACCGCTTCCGATAGGGTGGACAGAGCCCGTAAAGTCTTTGGTTCCAAACAACCGGAAAAACCCTCCAAGCCGAGCAGCTTACGGCGTCGGAGCAACAACAGTCGTTCAAGTGCCACACGCAGCGGTCGTTCGCGGCGTTAGCACTGTATAAGGAGTTAATGTGGAGGAAATCGCTCACCGTAAACCGCGGTCGTTGCGCAATACCAAACGGGATTGGCTTATCGTGGCCGCCATCGCAGTCGTCAGCACTGTGGCAGTTTTCGGTGTAGTTGCCACTGCCCCTATTCGACATTCCGTACTTTCACCCGCTGCTGAGACCTTCACTTATCCCCTCAACATTGGCCTGCTCGCTAACGATTATCAGCAAGCATGGTCGCGACCCGGTGACGACTTCCAATCCCGCCCAGTGGTCGCTGCTGGGTTAATCATTTCGACCACCACCCATGACGGCAATTCCATCATTTCCGCCATTAACCCCAGTAACGGAGAAGAGGTCTGGCGCTACAGCCGCGATGTCGCGCTGTGTTCGCTAGCCAGCGCTTGGGACTCAGTGATCGCCACCTACCGCACCGGCGTAGGTTGCGGTGATGTAGTGCGTATCGACGCCCCCAGCGGCACCTACAAACACACCCGCTCGGCAATCGCACCAAATGATGTGCTGCCAGTGGTCTCCAACGACCGAGTCGGCATTGTTTCTGATACTCGATTAGAACTGTGGCGCAGTGATCTCGTACGCACTTTGGAATACGGTGACGTCGAAGCCAAGAATGAACCAGAGTTGCAGCCCAACGAAGACTGTGTCATTTCTTCCGCCCTAACCCGAACTGATAACACTGCAGTTCTAGAGACTTGCGACGGCATCGAATGGGTCCGGCTGCAAAAAACCACCCCAGAAGAATCCCGTAGCCCCGAAGTCACCCAAGACATCTTGTTATCAGGCACTGGCAATCAACTCGTTGCCATCAACTCCACCGGTGTTGCGGTATATAATCCAAAAATTCCGGAGATCATCAGTTACGACGGCTCCGGCGCGGTCACGGCCCAGCAACCTGTTGCCCCAGCACCGCTTGTTAACAGCACCAACCCATCCCACGCTTTTGCCCCCAGCATCGCCGATCTACCCCACAACATGACGTGGTTTGACGGCGACCGGCTATACCTCTTCAAACCCAGTGAACTGTCCATCAGCCGAGTGTTTGAAGATGCCATTGGCACCGGTGTGGCTATGGGCGGATTGCTTTTGTACCCCACTGCCGAAGGCTGGAATCTTGCCAACTGGGATACCGGGGAAATCACTCGCTCGGTGGCTATTGACCGAGCAGGTTACACCGGCAGCGTGTCCCTAGCTACTTCGGGCGATGCTGTCGTCGAAAAGCGGGGTACTGAGCTGGTAGCGTTACGACCAGCGGGGTCTGTGTCCTAGTAGTTTTCTGTCACCCACGCCACGGCGCTGCGGCTAAACAGCATTCCGAGCGCCGCAATCGCCGACAGCGCCAAACAAACCGCAGCGATGGTTTGACCGCCGGTGAACACATAATAAGAAATAAGCAGCAACATTAATTGTTGGAATACCACTGGCCCGCGTCCCCACCGATGCGCCTTGGCCATAAAAACCGCACCGAGCAAAACGGTGCCGAAGATGATAATAAAAAATACTGCTGTTCCCAACCCCACCCAGGAATTGGCGCTGTCGGATTCATACACAATGGAGGCATCTGTGCGGCCAGTTATTTGCCGAAACAGCAAAATGAGGGCGAAGGCCAACCCCAGCATGCACTGAACCCCGGCAATGACAGCTGCCCAAATAACTGGTGCGGGCGGACGAATCTGCTCATTAGTAGTCACGGAGTCTCAGTCTACCTTCCCGCAGTTGAAGTTATGGGGTGTACTCCCCCAGTTTCTTTAACTTTGATTGCCATAAATGAGAATATTTCTATATGAATTGCTACTATTTACTCGATAGGTAAACAGGCCTGAAATTTTACTTTTTACTATAAAAATACTCAGTAAATTATTACCCCTTGTAATTTTCCACCGGTTTAATCTTGTTTATTCATCAACCTTGAAAATAGTGTCTTTACCTGCAATTATTAGGATAACCTCGCTAACATAGCAATATTTGAGATAACGGCGGCGACGGGGGTGCCAACTTGACGATTTCCCCAAAAGTCTTCAACTTTCCCAAAAATAGTCTACGCTGCACAAAACGGTTCAGCTATGGGTCCACTGATAAATTTTTAGGCATTTTTAACGCCCCTTAGCCCACCAAAACCAGCCCTAAAAATGTGAAACTCGCCACTTTTTTGATTCTCCTCTAGCCAAGGCGGGCTCATCGTGACAAGATCATTAACGGAGGACAACGCGAGTAAATATTAACGCTCGCTGAGTTCCGATCGACCGAGACGCGAACGACACGGAAAACCATCAGGCTTTGAGTAAAGAAGGCGATAATTAACCATCGCTCAACTTCCCCCTTTTCTCGACCTTGAGCGGCACAGCTAATGCGCCACTCAGCTTGATACGTGCCTGTCCACGTCAAGGCTACCAACCGAACTTACAGTTTCAACTCAATTGCAACGATCAACCCAAGGAGTACTAAATATGGATTGGCGCCATCAAGCAGTATGTCGCGACGAAGACCCTGAGCTATTCTTCCCTGTAGGCAATTCCGGCCCTGCCCTAGCGCAGATCGCAGCCGCTAAGGTTGTCTGCAATACTTGTCCCGTAACCTCGCAATGCCTTGCTTGGGCACTGGAAACCGGCCAGGATGCTGGTGTCTGGGGTGGCATGAGCGAAGACGAACGACGTGCCCTCAAACGACGCAAGAACCGGGGACGCGGCCGCGCTCGGGTGACCGCCTAACATCACCCAATTGTGGCCCTGGCACAAACCTATAACTACAAACAATCAAATCCGACACTTTCCATGATTTCTGCGCAGCTACTGCCACACACTAAAGTGGACAGCTGTTAATTCCATCAAAACCCCATAAAGGAGAACACTATGAGCCAGCGTGGCCGTAAGCGCAAGGATCGTCGCAAGAAGAAGGCTAACCACGGCAAGCGTCCTAACGCTTAAAATGTGAGTTCAAAAAGAGGCACCTAGAAGTTGAGGTGCCTCTTTTTTGTTTTATTTTTAAGTTGTGGAAAAACAAATTTAAGTTGAGCGCCACAATAGTATGATGTAGCCGCTCAACCTGCTTTCTATCCCATAGGTACCACCTGAATCTGGGCTGAAGCTTCCGCCGCTTGCTCCACCTCCAGTTGCGCCGCCACCGCCGGATCCACCTCGGTCTGCTCCACCACAATCACATCATTATTCCCCACCTGCGGAACTGGAACTGATCGCAGCATCGTGCGCCTCTCCGGCTGAGTGCCGATGCCAAAGAACTTATCCAAACCCTTCACGTTGAACTGTGTGGACATATATCGCGAATTATTTTTGGTATTCCACTGCGAAACCACAATATTCATATCCGCAATCGTGGAGCTGGGGGCAATATAACCACCATATAACTGCGTAAAATTATCCGCTCCTTGCTTGGCACCCCAACCCCCGTTGCCTGCCACGACCACCCGAGCGGGTGTAATTTCATCCCAGTTACGATCAATCCGATCAGAGATACGTACCTCAATGGCAGCCGTTTGTTCGTTAAACATGCACAATACCCAATAGCCTTCGATGAAACGCAACGACATCTCGCCAGCTTTCAGCTGGTTACTGATAATCGGCGCTGCGGTACCCGATTGCCACACGCCATTAGCTGGGTGATAATGCTCCCACCTATTGCGGTCAACTATATCCACTGGGCGGAATCGACTCAGATACACCTTGTCTGCCCGGTTGAATTTCGATGACATCACGTACACAAAACCATCCGAACCCTTTTCCCAGGTAATCAAATTACCGGAACCACCGAGATAATTTGCCGGGGTAGTGGCCACCGACTGCCACGTCTTGCCCAGGTCCTGCGACTTCCAAATCTGGGTGAATAAAACATTCCCGATGCCTTCATTCCACATGCCCTGCATATACAGCACGCCATCAATATCAATGACATCCGAGGGAATTAACGTCTGCTTTCGCTCATTATGGGCGTAGTCGATTAATTGCTCTACTTTATCCCCGTCGTTAAGAGGGCGTTTAACGACGATTTTCCCATCCGGCCCCATCGTAGCAACCACCCCTGCTGGGCTCATCCACTCCCCTTCACCGAAACGCGAGCCTCGGAAAGAATCGCCAAAAATGATCGCGAACTCACCGGTTTCTCCAATGGGCAGCATGATTCCTAGATCACCAGTTAACACACCCACATGATCCGAAATACCCGGCCCTAAAATATCGCCTACCTGGGTTGTGTTCACTCCCTCTGAGATTTTGCCCTTATTATCTGTAGCCCTACTATTCGACGACGACCCCCACTCCCCCAATCCCCCGGGCAACGAACTTTGCCCTGCGGCTGGCACGACAGCACTGGCGCTAAAAATTCCCACACAGATGATTGTTGTGATAAATCTTCTGCCCACCTAGCAGCTCCTATTCTTCATCCTCGCTGGACCCTTGATTTCTATTAACTTCCATAGCATATCAGTTCCGCTGCTTTTCTTTGTGCCGGATCCTCCTTGAGATTTCTTTCACTTCAATTCCCCAAAATCGAAACTTTAACTGCCACAGGTCACTGCAACACCTAGGGTGCAGACTTTTAACCCGCGGCCGGGTACTTCGGCTTAGTGTTTTCGGCCGGGCATTTTCCTGAAAGCTTTCATACAGCGCACGTGCTGAAGGCCTGGGTTGGATTCAAGCTGCGAAACCCAGATCAGGTGCCGGGAGCGTCCCTGCCTAAGGTCCAAATCACAGCTCGAATCTATACGCTTCTGGGGTTGTACAGCTGGCTTATGTGGCTGGATTGTAACTGGGCAAGCTGGTCTGGTTACATGTCGGGGTGCTGAAGCTGGGGCTGAGGCGATCCGCATCCGCCCCTACTTAGCCGCACACGTGTCTTTGTTTTTGATTCAAGCTGCGAAACCTAGCCTCTAGGCAGCATTACAGCCCCGATAATGACCAAACCACAGCTCGAATCCAAAAACCCACCGAGAAACCCAGATCACCACGCAATCAAACCCCGCCCTACCCAATCCCCCGGCGGCACCGCAGGAGTTTAGTGCCTGGCACATGCTGGTTCCCCTAGAACCTAGTAGGGGCCAACCGCTGCCTGCCCTCTCCTAATACACCCGAAGCACACAGATCAGGCAGTGCTGTTACCCACAGCCAAAGACTTATCGGGGAATCGAGCTGCACTTCCCACTTACCGGCCGAACAAACGACCCGCCTAAGGTCCAAACCACAGCTCGAATCCATACAGCACACATCCTGAGCACCTGGCTGCCCATCGGTAAAAGCGCGCAGTCACCCGGTACTACTCGGGTTGCTGTGCCATTGCTCACTTGGTACGACCTGCACGCCTGCCTTTGGTTTAGATTCAAGCTGCGAAACCTAACCTCCAGGCGGCATTACAGCCCCCATAACGTCCAAACCACAGCTCAAATCCGAAAACCCGCTGAGAACCTCACCAAAAAACACCAAAAACCACCAAACCCTGAGGGCATTATCAGTTAACAAAGTTAACGTCCTCAGGGTTTGGTGGTTTTTACGATCAGCGTGTCTGTGTGAGCCCCCAGGCAAAGGGATGTGCCCTAGCCTGGGTCAGATTCAAGCTGAGTTTTATGCTTCTGGGTAGAACCCATCAGCGCCTAGGCGAATGGAATCGTCAAGGATTAGCTGAATCTCAGCTGCGTCTGTACCTTGGGTTGGCAACCTGCGGTCCTTAGGCTGGACGTACAGTTCACCGCGTCCCAGCATGCCCTTCTCGAAGGCGCGCTGCCCGTCGCGTAGTCGCTTAGTAGCACGTTCACGCCATTCCTCGCCAGCAACTGCGGCAAAGACACCAGGGTGCGTCAGTACCACAACGGCTGCCACGTGGCCGAAGCCTAGCGATGTGAGAACACCGGCTTTCACTTGACCCACTTCTAGCGGCTGACGCAGCCACACAAGCGAGCTGGCCTTAGGCTCAATGGCTTTGTCCACACAGTCCAGCGATGCATTTTGCGGTAGCTTGCCATGGGCGAAGACGTCGATAAGCCCGCCGATCTGGAACAATGCCGCGCCGCCCTTGGCGTGTCCAGTGATGGACTTCTGGGAGATCACGAACATGGGGTTAGCAACATCGCGCCCTAGGTGCTGCCACAATACGCTGTGCAGCTGGGACTCGTTGGGGTCATTGGCGTTGGTAGAGGTGTCGTGCTTGCTGAGCACAGTCACGTCGTCTGGGGTGAGTCCCAGGGAACGCAGTGACTTCGCCAGTGCAGAGTTTTCTCCGCCGCGGCCAGCACCCAAAGCGCCGAGCCCTGGCGCTGGGATGGAGGTGTGAGCACCATCAGCGTAGGACTGTGCGTGTGCCACTACCGCATAAACCGGCAGACCGAGTTCCTTGGCAACACTACCTCGGGCGAGGATTACCGTTCCGCCACCCTCGGCTTCAAGGAAGCCGCCGCGGCGTCGGTCGTTTGCCCGGGAGATGAAGCGCGGATCAATGCCCTTAGCCAGCATATCTGCGGTGTTGGCGGTGGCGTTCATGTCACCGAAGCCGGTCAGTGACTCCACTTGTACGTCGTCGATACCACCAGCGATGACCACATCGGACTTGCCCAAGCGGATCTTATCCATGCCTTCTTCCACGGAGACCGCAGCAGTGGCGCAGGCAGCAACTGGGTGGATCATCTGGCCGTAGCCGCCCACATAGGACTGCATGACGTGTGCAGCAACCACGTTGGGTAGCGCTTCTTGCAGAATATCGCTGGGGCGTGCCTCACCAAGGAAGCGGGTTACGAAAACCTTGTGCAGGGATTCCATACCGCCGATACCGGTGCCTTGCGTAGAGGATACATCGCCAGGATGCACAGCCTGCAGTAGTTCTGCGGGGCTAAAGCCTGCGGTTAGGAAGGCGTCCACAGCAGTGACGAGGTTCCACACAGCGATGCGGTCTAGGCCATCGAGCATAGCTGCGGGGATTCCCCATCGAGACGGATCGAAGTCTTTCGGCATTTGACCTGCAACAGTGCGGGTCAAGGTAGCCTTCTTTGGCACGCGAGCAATTGCGCCCTTGAGTTTACGCACCAGCCACTCCCCATCAGGTGTGGGGAAGATCTTGGTGTTGTCTGGGTCGGCTTCCACGTAATCCAAGGCTTCCGCCTCGGTGTCAACGAGGAATTCGATCTCGCGATCCAGATAAACCGTGGCAACGTCGATGGAGCCTTGGTCTTTGAGGAAGTACTTGTCGGTCAATTGGCGGATACCAGCACGTGCCACTACCTCGTCACGGAAACGATCGTAGATGTCTTCCTCGGCAACTTCATTGTTGTCCGCGTCGTACCAACCTGGTGCTGGGTCTTCCTTCCAGGTAACCAATCCGGTCATCCAGGCCAGTTCCAGCACACCTGCAGCGGTAAGCTCAACGGCACCGTCGCGTTGGATGCCGTACTCAGCTTCGTAACGGGTCCTACCCGAACCCCAAGAGCTGACCTCACCAACACCGACGATGACCACCATGTCGTCCAGCGATTGTGTGATTTCACCAGTTTCAATGGCAGCAGCTTGGCTGTGCCGCACCGGAGTGGGCAGCGCCTTGATGGTGACGGTGTCTTCGGTTTCTTCCGCAACGGTCGGCTGGGAAATCCGGTTAGCCAGTTCTGGCAGGGAAATCCTAGCCTCTGCGAGGCCACCGGTGAAGTCCGCATCCAGTGGTGCTTGAGCAGCCTGAACCCGAGCTTCGGCGGTGGCTAGGGCAAGGAGCTCGTCAGCAATTTCCTCGGTGCGGTAGACATGAATGCCTTCAGCCTTGGCAGCTGGGATCAGCGCGTCATTGCCACCCATGAGGTTGGTGCCAGCAACCCAGCCAATGTGCGCGTGGGCCAAGGTGACCTTTTCTGGCCAGCCCTTTTCCACCTTCCACTTGTTTACTATCGCATCAAGTGCAGCCTTGGTTTCGCCGTAAGCGCCATCGCCACCGAAGGTACCGCGGTTGGGGGAACCAGGCAGTACCACATGTACCCGGGTGCCGTCTTGTGCTTCTGCTGCCTTGGCGATCAGGCGCTGCAAGCTCCATAGCAACAGACGTGCCTGATTTTCTTGCGCGTAGCCAGCATCGGACAGCAGCCCGTGTACTCGCGGTGCGGCGAATGGGAATAGCAAGGTCGGTACGAGGGCTTCCTTGGTCACCTGGGTAACACCACCCACCGAGGCTTTTTGCTCATTTGCAGCCCACTCCACCAGTGCATCGGTGTCGCGGAAGCTGGTCAAGTTCGCTGGCGCCAACCAGAGCTTCGCCCCAACCGAGGCCGACTGGGCGTAGAGCTTGCGGGCGAATTCCTTGCGCTTTTGATCCACCCTCGAAGCAGTCATGATAGCGGTGGCACCACCAGCAAGCAGCTTTTCGACGATAGCCGTAGCAATCGAATCAGGTGCAGCACCTGTCACGATAGCGACTTCACCAGCGTAAGGCTCCACCGCATCTTTACGTGCCTCAGCGGCAATAGCTGCTAGTTCCTTGGCACGAGCTGGTTGACGAGCCGCCCACCAATCAGCCTGATTAGCAACGGTGTCACCGGCACCTAGGAAACGGCCAGTCTTAAACTCCGCTTCGCCAAGAGCAATGCGGGCGACTTCTTCGCGGGCAGAGGCCCAGCGGTCGTCGAAAAGCACAGCTCGACGCTCGTCGAAAACTGGCTCGACGGACTGCAACCAGCCCGAGCCAAGTTCCGCGTCAAGGGCTGCGTAGACATCTTGGTCTTCCAGCTCTGGTACCTCTGGGTCAGCTAGGTGTCCTAGGCTGGCCAAGATATTGCGGGCGTTTTGGGCCAGAATGCCGTCGTAGCCAATGATCTTCTCGGCAAACTCATCCAATGCAGCGGAGTCAACCACCGCACCGCCGCCGGAACCGCCGGAACCGCGAGAAACACTTTGACCATGCTTGGCGGCTACCGCTTGGATGGCTGCATCAATGAGTGCTTCTGCCTCGGCTTTATTGGCAGCCTTTTGCGGCAGTTCACCTAGATTGCCGCCACGTACGGACTCCCCTTCCCTGGTGCCCAGCAGAATCTCTGCCTCTACATGGGCGACCCAGCTGGCGGGCAGCCCCCAGGTATTGGTTACCCGTTCGCCCACCTGAGCGGGCTTTAAACCAGCAGCGCCGAAGAGCTGACGCAGGCTAGCGGTCAGGGCATCGGAAAGTACTGGGCCAAATGGCTGGTAGGTAGGTGCCGCGACGTTAACACGCTGGTGCAGTACCGAAATTTCTGCATCGGCTGCGCCGTCAATCGCGGCCACACCAAGCTCGGCAGAAAGGTCCATGAGCAGCTGGTTACGCCGTGACGACACCCCACCGGTGAGGATTTCGGTGGTATCGGTGCCCACGATTTGATCCACACGAATCTTATTCTGGAAGGCGAAGAGCACGTCAATGGCATCGGCTGCGGTGAAAGCAAGATCCGTGACTGGACCGCCAGCACCTGCAGCTGGCTCTGGGGCGGCTGCTGGTTCTGGAGCAGCTACTGGCGCCTCAGCCGGTGCTTCAGCTGGCGCTTCTGCTGCAGGAGCGGACTCAGCTGCTGGCTCTGGCTCGGCAACCTCGACGGCAGGAGCCTGGGCTGCGTCATTGAGCATGACAATATCTTGATCTCGCTCAACGTTGCGCACTGGCACTGATAGGCCAATGATGTCCATGCTGCGCAGTGCCAGGTTGGTTAGAGTTGGCGAAGCAGCTAGGCCAACTTCGACAATCTCATCCACCGTAGCAATCAGCAGCTCCTGGGTTTCGATCCAGCGAACTGGAGAAGCAAACTGCCAGCTTAAAAGCTCAATGAGCAAATCACGAGCCAAGCTGTGCTCATCGGCGGTTGCAACAGTGACATTAGCCAACCGCTCGGAAGGAACCACCTCAAGAATCGAATCAATGAAGTCTTGGCTCAGTTCAAACGGACGTGCCACCAAGTTAGGAATATAACGTCCCGTCAGGGCGTCAATATCAATTTCCTGCGGCAGTAGTTCGTCAAGCTTCTCTGCGAAAGCTGGCACACCAGGACGCAGCACAGCGGAGTGGAATGGCACGTCAATGCCCGGGATCATTACGAAGGCCTTGGGGTGACTAGTTGCCTTTTGCAGCGCTGCCAACCCGGCAAGGGTACCAGCAATAGCATACTGCTGACCTGCAATATTGTAATTGACGATCTCCAGGTACTCACCGGAGTTCTCAGCCACGGAAGCAACATAAGCCTCTACCTCTGCGGCGTCCACACCAATCATGTTTGGTCGCAACGCGCCCAAACCGTAGTTGGAGCGGCCTTGTTCATCACGTGGCACCAGTGAGTGCATAGCAGAACCGCGGGAGTACACAATGTCAATCACGGCCTCAAGGTCAAAGATATTGCCCAAGGAAGCCAGTGCAGTGTATTCACCCAAGGAGTGTCCAGCATACATAGTGCGGGAGGAAATAGCGTTGGCGGCACGCAACCGTTCCGTTTGCCCATAGGCAACCACGGCGAGTGCTACCTGGGTGAACTGGGTGAGGTTGAGAACCCCCTTCGGGTGCCGGAACACATCATCGCCGACAACGAGTTCGGTGGGGTTTTCATCAATAACCTCGATGATGGAGAAGCCCAGTGACTTCCGGGTGTGCCGATCAGCCCGCTCCCAAGCGTCCCGAGCCTGCGGACATGCGGCGCGGTCGCCCTTACCCATGCCCTTAGCTTGAATGCCTTGACCTGGGTAAACATAAGCAACCAGCGGCTCAGCAAGCAGCGCCTGGCCACGAGAAACCACTTCGCCGTTAATCCGGCAGGTCACCTCGAAAGCAGCCTGAAGCCCTACGCGGCCGACCCGCTCAACGGTGATTTCGACCTCATCATTCAGCTGCACCATGCCATACATGGAGTAGGTCCACGAAGTAACCGTGCCATGCCGACCCGCAACCTGCTGCGCGGTCGCAGAAAGCCACATGCCGTGCACCAGTGGTGCCTGCAAGCCCACCAGCTGGGAAGCATTATAAGAGGTATGGATAGGGTTGTAGTCACCCGTAACAGTAGCAAATGGAGTCATATCCGCAGGAGCGGTGACCACTACCCGATCAATGAACGACCGTGGGGTAGATTCGATTTCTACCTCGGCACCGCCATAATTCGGAGCTGGCACTGGGGTATTAGTGCCAGACTGGCGACCACGAATAGCGAAACGCTCGACCATGGTTGCCACCAGCTGATCCTCGGAATACAGCTCCAGCTCAACGGTAACAATACGGCCGGAAGCAGACTCTGCAATGGAAGCACACCTTGAAGTGACATCAATGCGGCGACCATTAGCCAGCTCCTTCAGCGGAACCTTCAGATCTACTAGGTGATCAAGGTGTACCGCATTAAGCAGACCCTCAATGACCGGATAGCCATCAGCCAATCGACCAGTGCCCAGCGCGGTGTAGATGGCTGGCCAACATGGCCCCACCAGTACATCTGGGGTGATCTCTGCCGGGTTGCCGCCGGAAACACCGGCATGGGTGCGAGGTAGTGCAGCTGGCAAGTGGAAGTGATCATGTACTTCCCCATTCTCGTCCACTGATGGCAGACCGGTGATCTCATCGCCAGCGGCCGAGACCGAACCTACACCAGCCACGCCAGCGAGCAGCGCGAATACTGCCTCAGGCAGCAAATCATGAGAAACAATTGGGCTAGCACCGGTGCTCACCGATTCCGGCAATTCCAGTGGAATATCAACATACTCCGCGTGATACGGCGGTGCTTCCTTCGGCGGGTGTGCCCAAGCCGAATCGGCCAAAATGCGCAAGGTGAAACCATTCTCGGACTCAATGAGCTCGAAGGCACCCTCGGGCAGATGCCGCGCTGGGTTGTCGATCAAATGCCCATGCCAAGAAATAGTGCGGGCATTGAGGATGGTCTCCTCTGGAGTAGCACCAAGCCGCGAGAACTTATCGACGACAGCGCCGTCGATCGTCGTAACGCAAGCCTGCTCGAAGCGGCCGAGGATGTCAGCGACTGGTTCATCTACCTTGGTGATACCACCCACGGAGATAGGACCAGGGATCACCCGGACAGCATTAGCCGGGTAGCGCTCATCTTGTGCTTGCCACAGAGAGTCCAAGCCGAACCAGCGCTTGAGGTCGCCGTCAATGATCGGTACCCACGGCATCGGCTTGTGGTGCTTACGGTTGAGTGTGATCCACCAGGCTGCGTCCGAAGCGCGCACCGTAATCTCGCGGGCCTCTGGGTATGCCGCCAAGAGCTTTTCCACAGCCGCCGGAGCTTCTTCCAACTCTTCCAAGGAGGGGAATAGCGTTTCGATCTCGCCGTGATCGGCAGGGTTCAGCCGTGCTTCGATGCGGTGCAATAGGTCGAAGAATCGGTCATCCCACGTAGGATCAGTGAATGGGTAAGCCAACTCCACGAAGCGCTCAACCCACTGTGCATAAGTCATGCTCTCAACGTCACCGAAGTAGGGCTTTGCGGTTTTATTAATCGCTTCGATGATCTCAGCGGCGTGCTCGGCATATGTGTCGGGATCCAGCGAGGTAATCAACCGGGAGGCTGCGGCGAAGTCATTTTCCACCTCGTAAAGGTCAGCCAACAGGTGGGACTGGCCAGAGGTCATGCCACCATCGGTCTTGAGCCGGCCCACCCAGCCTTCGGCGATACCGGGGGTATCAACGAGTGCTTGTTTTACTACCTTGGTGGTCTTGGCTTCCTTGGCTGCCATGGCAGCGGTTCCCACCAAAATGCCGTCAACTGGCATGGGTTTACGGCCATGCTTGACGGACCAATTACCGGAGATATACTCGGCTGCTTTTTCTGGCGTGCCAATGCCACCGCCCACCAGCACGACAATATTGGGACGCTGGCGCAGTTCGCGGAAGGTGGCCAGCAGTAGATCGTCAAGATCTACCCAGGAGTGGTGTCCACCAGCATGGCCGTCTTCGATCTGAATAATGATGTCGGCATCAGGATGGTGATCAGCAATTTCAATGACGCTGCGGATCTGAGCCACGGTGCCTGGTTTGAAGGCAATGAAGGGGAATCCTTCAGCATTCAAATCGCGAATCAGCTGGCCAGCTTCTTCCAGTTCCGGAATACCAGCGGAAATGGTCACGCCGTTAATCGCTGCGCCTGCCGCGCGAGCCTTGGAAACGATGCGCTGCACGCCAAACTGGAGGTTCCACATATAACGATCGAAGAACATCGAGTTGAATTGCGCGCTACGCCCCGGCGCGAGCTGAGCTTGGAGATTGTCATTATTGAAATTAAAGACTTCCTCCGAATACTGGCCACCACCGGCCATTTCTGCCCAGTGTCCCGCATTGGCGGCTGCAGCAACAATATCTGCGTCTACGGTGGTTGGGGTCATACCTGCCAGAATGATCGGCGACAGACCGGTCAAGCGGCTGAAAGCGGTTTCAACCTTTTGCTCACCATTAGGCAGCTTGACCACCTTCGGGGCAAATTTCCCGTAGTCCACCGGCTGCGGCAGCTCGGTGCCGGGTGTGGCTAGATCGTCACGTTTTGCAGGAGTGGTGCCGTCTAGGATTACTGCATCGGTGAGGTCTGCGGTGATGCTTATCAGCGCTGGGTCGAAGCTAATCAGGTAATCGTGCTCGCCTACTTCCCAGGTGCAGGGGTCAACCAGGATGTAGT
>CAUQSW010000008.1:0-64140 GCA_963520895.1 uncultured Corynebacterium sp.
TTATTACATGGTTGTAAGCCATACTTGAGGCTGATTGAACCCTACTTCATGCCTATGACCTGTGGTTTTGCTAGAAAACTGCAGCGTGATATTGCGGGATTGATGTCCGAAAAACTGGAAATCTGCAGGTGGGGTGGTGTTAAGATCACGCCGACTGCTCGGTGGAAAAACCCTACCCGAGGATGATTTGTCGTTCGTTTTATTCCAATAGACTGGGGTTATCGCGGCGGGAACTGGCCTGACAGCTCCCCGCGAGACACTGAATTAGTCAGTCGATAGCAGAGCACGAAAGTGTTCTTTAAGAATAGGAGTTTTAAGGTTATGACCAGCAGTGTTGTTAACTATGTAACCAATGTCTTCGACTCGCTGAAGGATCTTTTCTACGCAGTCGTACTATCACGCTAGCGATAGTGTAAAGCCAACTAGTCACCCTAAGCAGCGGACCTTAGGGTGGCTAGTTGTTTTAAAACCTATGTTCCAGGATGATTTCACCACTTGGGAAACGTGGTGTTGCGTCCGACTTCTCCGATTGCTGCTGAGGGGCAGTGACGATGATTCTGGTGCTGGCCTCAGGCAGTGGAATCCATAAAGTTTTTCCTATAACGTCAACAAAAACCGGTTCACCAGTATTGTCAATTGCCCAGAGCAGTAACTGCTTATCACCGGTGGGAGGCTGTCCGGCAACCACAACTGCTTCTTTTTGTGTGGCAGAGGACACTACCGTCAGTGCTGTGCCATCGGCATCAAGCTCAGTGGTTACAGCATCAGAGGCTTGTAACACGGCAGCTGAATCTTGTAGCATCGCTGGCATTTCGTCAGTATATTCGGATTTTTCAGGCATAGTCGGGCCACCGGCGGCTTCTTGTCGCCCAGTCGTATAGCTTGGTTCTTGTGCTGGCTCTAGGGTGGAAAAATACACCCCGCCGCCGAGTGCTACTATGCCCACACTGGCAGCAGCAAGCGCCCAATTAGTGGTTTTGCCGCGCTTAGGTCGGCGTGTTGCTAAGCTAATTGGTTGTTGTTCCACCGCAATTTTGGCCAGTATCTGTTCCTTTAACTTGGCAGGCGCGGGCACTGGTGCCGGAGCAACCAGTAGGGCATCGTCGAGGTGGGCGTCGAAAAGCTCATCAGGTGTTTCGGTCATGGCTGCTCCTTCCCGGAAAGTAAAGCGTGAAGTTTTTTCAGGCCCGTGCGCACGCGGGTTTTAGCTGTTCCTAAGGCCACTCCCGTGGTTTCTGCCAGCTCACTGTGGCTTAACCCACCGAAGTAGCAGTAGAGAAGTGCAGTACGGTGGGGGTCATCTAACTGTGCCAACGCCTCACGCACCCGAGCGCCTTCAATAGCGCCCAATGCTTGCGTTTCGACGTCAACAAAGGTCAGCAAGTGCCCCAGCGCTGCCTCCCGCTGCTCCCGATCGGTGCGAGCAATCTGTGCTCGCAAGTTATCAATCGCACGGTTTTTGGTTATGCGCAGCACCCACGTTTTAGCGGAACCGTGCGCTGGATCGAAACGATCAGCCTTGTTCCACACACTGATAAACGTTTCTTGAGTGACTTCCTCTGCCTGTGCTTGATCCCGGAGAATATACCAGCTCAGGCCGTACACTTGGGCGGACAGGGTATCATACAGTTTGCCAAAAGCATGTTGATCACCACCTGCCACCTGTTGCAACAAATTTTCTAGATTGTCACTCATAGTGTCTATGAGCTTACCTACAGGGCTGCGGTAGTGGTTGTGGCCGGTGCACTAGACGATTCAACCGCAGGCGCTTCAGATGATAGCGGAGCCGGTTCTGCAGTCCCAGGCTCGGTACTGCCGTAGTCGTCATAACAGGGCTCCTCATAAAAATAGGGGTCAGAATACGGGATGTACATGCTTTTCTCGTAGTTCATGACGGCAACACCCAGTAGTACTACCAAAATCACCGAATTGAGAAACGTCAACGCAGACAACACACAAATAACCCACAAGATACCTCTCGGGGCTTTATCGCGTTTCTGCTTGACTACTTCTGGGGCTTGGACATCCGGCGTGGAGGTTTCTTGAGACATCAGTGCATTCCTTAGCTATATCCATACAAAGCTGTATCCGTGCTTAAAACAGCATCCCGTTCATGCCAGCAAAAAGCAGCACCAAAATCACAACAGTGTTGATGAGTGTCAGTGCGCTGAGCACAGCGACAACACCAATAAGTACTCGATCCGACGTAGACATCGTTTAAGCTCCTTAAACTTAACAGGAAAACAGTTCTCACCCTTTCCTACGGAGCAACCACTCAAACGGATTGCGCCTAGCCTCAATCCCGCCAAACATTGAAGTTTCCGTGACAATTCCCCGATCTGGTTGACAAGTGTGAAACAATGGTCAAAGGCTTATGGCGTCTCGCTCCCATCTGCAGCAAAGTAAGGACCGCTGAGTCGCCACCAAGTCGGAACGATTGATAACTCAATAAAAATTTTTTTCAACACCATCAGACCGAGCTCCCACCCAGTGGGGAAACTACCTTGAGCGGCGGCAATCCTTTTGCGCCCGAGTGAGTTTGCCAACAAATACTTTTAGGGGGTGGTCTGTGTCAGGAGAGACACAATGACACACACAACTACATTCGATCGCTCAACCTTGGGCGACAAAACGCGAGTCTACACCTTAGCCAAAGCACTAAAGATGAGCTCGCGGGAACTGCTAGCAGCCATGGCAGAGGTAGGCGTGATTAAGGTCGCGCAATCAGCACTATCTCGCACCGAAGCAGAAGTAGTGCTCGATCATGTCCTGGGCAAAGAACAACCCAGCACCACCCAAGCAGCCACCTACAGCGATGAAGAAAAACTACGCTACCAGGTGGAAAAGAACGTCGAAAACGAAATCCACCAAATCGAAGAAAAAGTAGAACGCGAACTAGCCGACGCAGCCGGTGACGTCGTCGAAGAACCAGAAGAAGACACCGAAAAACTACGGCACAAGGTGGGGAAAAACGTTGAAAACGAAATCCACCAAATCGAAGAAAAGGTTCAGCGCGACATCAACAACCGGCTTGACCAAGGCATGCTCGCCCCAGAAGAACAACTAGCAGAGCAGCTGGTTGCTCAAGAACAGGACGAACAACCGACCGCCCAGAAACCCGCCTTTAACGTCGGCATGCCGCTGTTTAGGGCACCACAGCCCAAAACCGAGGATGATCGTGATGATTACGAAGCCGATTTCGAAGAAGAACCACCCGTCGAACCCCACTCCCGTCAACGGCGCCGCGGCCGCCGAGGCGCAGGTCGAGGCAGCAAACGCGGCTACCAGGAAACCAAATCCAACCTTCCAGCATCACAAGAGCCGGAAGAAGTAGCAGCCGAGGAAGTGGAACTCATCTCCGAACCTTTAGCGCTCAAAGGATCCACTCGGTTAGAAGCGCAACGGCGGCGGCGCGTGGAAATGCGGGAAGAATCCCGCAAGAAACGCCATATCGTATCCGAAGCGGAATTTTTGGCGCGCCGGGAATCCATCAAACGCACCATGGTGGTCAGGGAACGCAAACGACACGACCACGAGGGCATGGTTACTCAAGTAGGCGTGTTGGAAGATGGCCTATTGGTGGAGCATTTTGTTACCTCTGATACCCAGTCGTCCATGGTGGGCAATATCTACTTAGGGCGCGTGCAAAATGTGCTGCCCAGCATGGAAGCAGCCTTTATTGATATTGGTAAGGGACGTAATGGTGTGCTTTATGCCGGTGAAGTGGACTGGCGTTCCTCGGGTCTTGGGGGGCGTAGCCGCAAAATTGAGCAAGCCTTGAAATCCGGCGACCAGATTCTCGTGCAAGTAGCTAAAGACCCAGTGGGGAATAAGGGTGCTCGGTTGACTACCCAGATTTCTTTGGCGGGACGTTATTTGGTTTATGTTCCAGGTGGTAAATCGGCCGGAATTTCCCGCAAGCTACCCGCCCCAGAACGTAAGCGCTTGAAGTCGATTTTGAAAGAAGTCGTACCGAGTGACGGTGGCGTGATTATTCGCACCGCCGCGGAAGGAGTTTCCGAAGAAGCAATTGCTTCCGATGTGCAGCGGCTGCATAATGTCTGGCTGCAAATTCAACAACGCACCGAGAAAGAAAAGAACTCTAAAGGTGCCAAGCCCGTAACCATGTATGAAGAACCCAACATGCTGGTGAAGGTAGTGCGTGATCTGTTTAATGAGGACTTCTCGGAACTTATTGTCGATGGCAAGCGTGCTTGGAATACCGTCAATGCGTATGTTCAGTCCGTAGCGGTTGATTTAAGTGATCGGTTGGTGCGCTTTGAACGGGAAGAACATGGCGATGTTGACGCGTTTGAAAGCTATCGCATTGATGAGCAGCTACAAAAGGCATTAAGCCGTAAAGTGTGGCTGCCGTCGGGTGGCACGCTGGTGATTGATCGCACGGAAGCCATGACTGTCATTGACGTTAATACCGGCAAATTTACCGGTGCGGGTGGCAACCTAGAAGAAACAGTGACCCGAAATAATCTGGAAGCAGCCGAAGAAATTGTTCGCCAGATGCGCTTACGCGACCTAGGCGGCATGATCGTGGTGGACTTCATTGATATGGTGCTGCCGGAAAATCAAGACTTGGTGCTTCGTCGCCTCACCGAGGCCTTGGGCAGGGATCGTACCCGGCATCAAATTTCCGAAGTCACTTCGCTGGGCCTAGTGCAAATGACCCGCAAGCGGCTCGGCACCGGTTTATTGGAAACCTTCGCAACCGAATGCGAGGAATGTGCTGGCCGTGGCGTGATTATTCACGAAGACCCCGTGGAACAACGCACCGTCCCCAATGGTCGCGGCAAGCACGGTGTGTTGCATCAAGATCCGAAACAACACCCCGCTGTGGTTGCCATGGCTACGGAAGAAGAGCAAACCAAAGCAGCACCAGAAGAACCCAGCGTGGCTGCACCAAGCATCGAGGAACTGGCTTCGGCTGTGGTCATGGGCACGGAAACGGAATCCGAACCAGCCCCCACCGATTACCTGCCTAAAACCTACGAAGAAGCCGTAGCGGCGTACGAATCCTCACCGCGTCGTAAACGCGCTACTCGTGGTAATTCCGCTTCCGACTTCCCACCGCGGCCGGAGGACTTTATCCGCGAAGAACAACCCGCGGTTAAAGCGCAGGAGCAGGACGAACGCCAGCGTGACGACGACACCGAATCGGCCGCAGTGAGCACGACGACAATAGTTGCTCATCGACGCCGGCGTCGTGCGGTGCGCAGGAGCCTTTCTAACCATGGGGAAGCGGTTACTCCACCTCAGGCGGAGCCAGTGGTAAAAGCTGAGCCGGAGGTAGAACAGCCAGCTGTGACTCACCGTCACCGGCGTCGTGCGGTGCGCCGCAGCACGAGGAAATAATTCGGTTTGTCTTTTCTGCCCACTAAAGGGTAGTCTTGGACAGTCGCTATTTTAAGTGCATCTATGCTGCATGTTTTCGTGCAGCAGATGGCTCTTCATGGCCATGGTCAGTAAACGTTAGATAATCAGGCGGATCACACCTGCCTGATTCGATAGAGAATAGATAAGGGGTAGCCCTCGTATGTACGCGATCGTCAAGACCGGCGGCAAGCAGTACAAGGTTGCCGAAGGTGACCTCGTCAAGGTCGAGAAGATCGAGGGTGAGCCAGGTTCGTCCGTGGCTCTCACCCCCGTTCTGCTCGTCGATGGCGCAACTGTAACTTCCAAGCCAGAAGACTTGGACAAGGTGAAGGTCAACGCTGAAATTGTTGACCTTGTTAAAGGCCCCAAGATTAAGATCTTGAAGTACAAAAACAAGACCGGTTACAAGAAACGTCAAGGTCACCGTCAAAAGTTGACCGTTTTGAAGATCACCGGAATCAACTAAGGCTGTTAGCCTGTCTAGTTTTTCTTGAAATACTTAGAATAAAGGAGGGAAACCGAAATGGCACATAAGAAGGGTGCATCAAGCTCCAGTAACGGTCGCGATTCTAAAGCAAAACGCCTCGGCGTTAAGCGCTTCGGTGGCCAAGAAGTCAAAGCTGGCGAGATTCTCGTTCGCCAGCGCGGCACCAAGTTCCACCCAGGTGAGAACGTCGGACGCGGTGGCGACGATACTCTGTTCGCACTAACCCCAGGTGCTGTGAAGTTCGCCATTAAGCGCAACCGTCGCACTGTGAATATCATTCCAGCTGCAGAAACTGTAGACGCTTAAAGATTCTTTAGCACTAGCCCCCAACTTTTAAGGTGCATCTGCCTTAAGTTGGGGGCTAGTTTTTTTATAGTTGGTACCGACGCGGTGTCTTTGGTGGGTACCAGGGCATCCTACCTGCACTTTGAAACGTTTATCACTGCACAAGTGATATTGTTGGTTGTTGGATAGGTGAACCATAACCAAAGGAGACGTTCCATGCTTCGTAGGATCGCAGCTGTACTCTGCGCTGTGTCGCTTCTTAGCACGCTGCCTGCCCACGCCACGGCAGCCCAACAATCTTCCGATCCGCTCACCGAGGTGACCGGGAGTATGACAGATTCGCAGCACTCGTTAGAAACGGGTTCCACCAAGGCAGGTTCCGTTGAAAAAGGATCGGCCGATTTTGACCTTTTCCAAGGTAAACAACCCAGCCAAGTGATGCGATCGATCATGATGGTGCTAGGGATAGCGTTGGCAGCACTTACATTCTTTGGTATTTTCGGCGCACAGATCGCGAACCTTTTCGGGATACGACTGTAAGCAAACCTTCAGCCACTCCCACGGACGCTTGGAGAGCGGTGGCGTCAAACTGGACGTGTGAACTGGGTAGTTGTCGGGCAGTTTGGTAGGATCGGACTGTTTATTATGGCACGTTACTAGTCTTGATATGTGTGTGCCGACGTTTAACCACGGAAAGGCTCCACCCATGGCACGTTTTATTGATCGGGTAGTTCTTCATCTTTTTGCAGGAGATGGTGGTAATGGGTGCGCCTCCATTCACCGCGAAAAGTTTAAGCCTTTAGGCGGACCCGATGGTGGCAATGGCGGCCATGGTGGCGATATTGTCTTAGAGGTATCACCACAGGTACACACGTTGTTGGATTTGCATTACCGGCCGCATATTAAGGCGCAACGCGGTGGTAATGGTGCAGGCGATCACCGTAACGGTGCTAGGGGTGCCGATACAGTTCTAGCCGTGCCACCTGGCACCGTGGTTCTTAATGAACAAGGTGATGTGCTTGCCGATCTCACCACGGTTGGCATGAGCTATATAGCGGCGCAAGGTGGTTACGGTGGTTTAGGTAACGCGGCCTTGGCTTCTAGCAGCCGAAAAGCACCCGGCTTTGCCCTCAAGGGTGAGCCAGGGGAGCAGCACGACCTTATTCTCGAACTGAAATCCATGGCTGATGTGGGGTTAGTTGGTTTTCCTTCGGCGGGGAAGTCCTCCCTGATTTCGGTGCTATCAGCCGCCAAGCCCAAAATTGGCGACTACCCGTTTACCACCTTGCAGCCCAACTTGGGTGTGGTAGAGGTTGGCAATGATACCTTCACTATTGCTGATGTTCCTGGTTTGATCCCAGGTGCTTCTGAAGGCAAAGGCCTTGGCCTGGATTTCCTGCGTCATATTGAGCGCACCGCGGTACTAGCGCATATCGTGGACACCGCTACCTTAGAGCCAGGTCGTGATCCAGCATCAGATATTGAGGCTTTAGAGGCAGAACTGGCAGCCTACCAGTCCGCGTTGGACGAAGACACTGGTTTGGGTGACCTGCAACAGCGTCCACGGATCATCGTGTTGAACAAGGCTGACATTCCCGAAGCGGAAGAGCTAGCGGAATTTGTGAAGCAGGATTTAGAGGAACAATTCGGCTGGCCGGTCTTCATTGTCTCTGCGGTAGCACACAAAGGTTTAGACCCCTTGCGCTACAAGCTGTTGGAAATCGTCCAGCAAGCGCGGAAGAATAGGCCAAAGCAGAAGGCAGAGAAGCAGCTCATCGTGCGCCCAACGGCGGTGGATGCGCGTCGTAAAGCTAGAAAGCAAGACTTCGACATCACTCCTGATCCCGACATTGAGGGCGGATTTGTGGTTACCGGCGAAAAGCCGGAACGCTGGATTATCCAAACCGACTTTGAAAACGACGAGGCAGTGGGCTATCTAGCAGACCGTCTGAACCGGCTCGGGGTGGAAGATGCGTTGCATAAATTAGGTGCCGTTCCTGGCTGCGCGGTCACAATTGGCCCGGTTACCTTCGAGTGGGAACCAATGACGGCGGCTGGCAGCAACCCCATCTTGACCGGCAGGGGCACCGATATTCGGTTGTCTGCTACGAATCGCACCAGCGCCGCAGAACGTAAGCGGGCTTCCCAGGCACGTCGCGGGCTTATCGACGAACTCGACTTCGGCGACGGCCAGGTCGCCGATAGGGAACGGTGGCAGGGTTAATGAATGTCCGCTTAGACCTGACCACTGCCAAGCGGGTGGTCGTGAAAATCGGTTCGTCGTCGTTGACTGGGCCAGATCATAAGGTCGATCCAGCGCGTATCGACGCCCTGGTCGACGCGCTTGCCCAGCGGATGGGGCAGGGCAGTGATGTCATTGTGGTGTCTTCCGGGGCGATTGCTGCGGGCATGGGGCCGTTGGGGTTGAATACTCGTCCCACCGATCTTGCTACGAAACAAGCGGTGGCGGCCGTTGGGCAAGTGCATTTAGCTGATACCTGGGGGCGTAGTTTTCAGCGTTATGGGAAAACGACCGCCCAGGTGTTATTGACGGCCTCGGATGCTGGGCGGCGTGATCGGGCGCGCAATGCTCAGCGCACCATTGACCGGTTGCTGCACCTTGGGGTGGTGCCGGTGGTTAATGAAAACGACACGGTGGCGCACAGCGAAATGCATTTTGGTGACAATGATCGCTTGGCGGCGTTGGTGGCGCATCTGACCTATTCCGATGCGTTAGTGCTGCTGAGTGATGTCGATGGCCTTTATGATCGCAACCCCGAAGAAGCTGGGGCGCAGTTTGTGGCGGAAGTCCGAGATGGTAATGATCTGAAAACTGTCATCGCTGGCGATGGTGGGCCGGTGGGTACCGGTGGGATGGCGTCGAAAGTTTCCGCAGCGCGGATTGCTTCGCGAGGTGGGATCCCCGTGTTGCTCACAAGTGCTGCCAATATTGGTGCGGCGTTGACTGATGCTTCGGTGGGAACTGTGTTCCACCCAAAGGAAAACCGGTTGTCTGCATGGAAATTTTGGGCGCTGTATGCTGCAGATATTGGTGGTCGGTTGCGTATCGACGCCGGTGCGGTGGCAGCCGTTACCCGTGGTGGAAATTCCCTGTTGGCTGTGGGGATCACCGAGGTAGTGGGTGATTTTCATTCGGGTGAGATCGTGGAGATTATCAGCCCTGCCGGGGAAATCATTGGTCGTGGTGAGGTTGCCTATAACGCAGAAGACTTGCGTTTGATGATAGGTAAGCAGTCCGAAGCGCTACCAGCGGATAAGCAGCGGCCTGTGGTTCATGCGGACTATTTATCTAATTACGCATCGCGGGCCTAGCTGGGACGGTGGTTTGGCCGAGGCTGGGCTGGCTTGGACGGGATTAGTGCCGGTTGGGTTAGCGCTGCAATCATTCGGTGGGACAGCTGGCTGGGTTGGGTTTTCGTGTTGTCCAGGGGAGGGGGCACAGTCGTATCTTAAGGCTGTTCCTTGGGGGCGCTGACGCTTAGCTGGTGGGGTGGTGGCGGTGTGATTCCGGCTGACGTTGGCGGGGGAGCTGGCTGTTGGAACTTATTTGAGCATTCTCAGTTTTATGGGTATGGAAGTTTCGTTATCTAAGTTAGATGAATATCTATTGGTATTGGGCTTTTCTTGGTTTGCGGCGCTGTGACACTGACGCATAGTTGCTGTTGCGGCCATAAGCATTGGTTTATGGGATGGGGCTGGGGTGTTGATTAGATAATTGGCTTATTGAGGTCTACTAAACCCATGGCCAAATTGTTGGCTAGTTCTTATTTAAAACTCAATATAATTTCATGTATTTTTGATGAATATTTCTTGCGGTTATTGGCTTAAAAGTAGCTATGAGCTGGTGTTATATTTGACCTTGTTGGGTGGGGTGTTGGTTTTTCTTTAAGTGTGGCGGCTGCCAAATCGTGTTTAGGACTTTTGTTGGATAATGGGAATATAAGGAAGTGATAAATTTATATGGTTAGGTTTACCTATTTATAGTTAGCGTTCGGAAATGCCATCCACTGAATCTTTGAAGGAGAGTTTCTTATGGCACGTCGTTTGATTGCGGGTCTCGGCATCACCGTCTCGCTGGCAGTAGGTGCCACCACCCTGCACCCGGTAACCGCTGTTGCCCAGGAGAACACTTGTAAAAACCCAACCGTAACCATTGAATCTGGTTCGTTGAACTGGGGAATCAAGCAGTCGTGGCGCAAGTATGTTAGCGGCAAGATCGCTAAAGGCGATTGGACGACCACCGGTCCGGTAACGAATAACGGCAAGGCAAAGGATGCCGTCGATTATCAGTTCCAGATTGAAGTAGACCCCGCCGCATCCAAGATTGAACTCAATCCGGATGGAACCGTGAAATCCGCAGATATTCAGACCAAGGATTCCACCATTGAGTTCTCGGGTCACCATGGCGCACTGTCTTCTACTTTTGTCAAGCCTTTCGTTAGTACCAATGGAAATGCTGTTACCCCTGGCTCTGGCTATGTCGGCTACTACGTGCCAGGAAAGGGCATGACGGAGTACACTCCCGAAGATCGGGTCGAAGCTAATAAGGTCACTGGTAGTGATAGCTTTGCTTCGGGCACCACCACAGGCTGGGTTGTTAATGACACCACCGCAACCATGAAGGCAACCGGTATCACCTACCAGCCTAAGTCTGGTACTCGCGAAGAAGAGGGAAAGCAGTACATCGAAGGCGTGGACATTTTGTTCATGGGTGCTTATGAAGCTGGTGCGCCTGTTGATGACGTCGATGTCTCCTTGAAGGTGACGAAGGGTTGCGCTGATGCACCTGCGCCAGCAGACCCAACCACCACCCCTGCAGACCCAACCACGTCTCCTGCCGAGCCGACCACTTCACCGGCCGAGCCCACAACGAGCCCTGCCGAGCCAACCACCAGCGCTCCAGCTACTTCCAAGACTGCAGAGCCGCAGCAGCTAGGCTCTAATGACCTGTCTCAGCAGAAAGAAAAGCACAAGGGCTTGCTCGGTGTGCTGGGCATCATCGCAGGAATCGTTGCTGGTCTGAGCCATGCTGGTCTGATTCCCCCAATTAAATTTCCTTTCTAAGTTGATCGTTCAGCCAAGATCAAGTTCTTAGAAAAACAAGCCGTCACCATCGCTGTTGGTGGCGGCTTGTAGCGTTGTTATTGGGCAAAGACTAAGCTCGTTTAGTATGACGAACACCACAGATGAGATGCGAGAAGTAGAACGAGAAACCGTCCTGAGCATGGCGGCCGCGGCGAAGCAGACAGCGCCGATAGTGGCAAAGCTTTCCTCAGAGATCATTAATGCGGTGTTGCTAGCAGCAGCCGATGACTTGGTAGCGCTAACGGATGCGTTTATTATCATCAATCTTAAAGACATCGAGGCAGGTCGCGCGGCTGGTTTGAACGAGTCGTTGATTGACCGGCTTAGTTTAGATCCCGGGAGGATTAACGGAATCGCCGATGGATTGCGGCAGGTAGCCGGGCTGAAAGACCCCATCGGGGAGGTGCTACGCGGCGCGGTGATGGGAAATGGCATCCAGATGCGCCAAGTCCGAGTTCCATTAGGGGTCATGGGCATGGTGTACGAGGCTCGGCCTAATGTTACGGTTGATGCTTTTGGCTTGGCGTTAAAATCCGGCAATGTCGCGTTGCTGCGTGGTTCGAAAACTGCCCAACACTCCAATGCGAAGCTGGTAGAGATTCTGCACCAGGTAGTAACAGAGCATGGCTTACCAAAGGAAGTCGTACAGCTGCTTCCTTGCCAGACGCACGAGAGCGTCCAAGATTTAATTACTGCACGTGGCCTAGTCGATGTGGTGATTCCGCGGGGCGGGGCAGGGCTGATTGAAGCGGTAGTAACCAAAGCCACGGTACCTACCATTGAAACTGGCACCGGGAATTGCCATTTTTATGTTGACCGTTCCGCAGACATTGACCAAGCTATCGCCATGGTGGTCAATGCTAAAACCCGCCGCCCTTCAGTGTGTAACACCGCAGAAACTGTGCTTATCGACTCCCAGCTGCCCGACGTCGATAAGCTGCGTATTCTCACCGCCCTGCAGGATGCCGGTGTGACTATTCACGGCGTCGTTGAAGAGTTGAGTCAGTTCGGTGCGGATAAGGTGGTTCCAGCCACGGAAGAGGACTGGAACGATGAGTATTTGTCGCTCGATATTGCCGCTAAGGTAGTAGACGGAGTGGACGAAGCCATTGCCCATATCAGGACCTATTCCACCGGGCATACTGAAGCAATCGCAGCTCAAGACATCAGCACGACCCAAAAATTCGCCGATGAGGTTGATTCCGCAGCAGTAATGATTAATGCGTCTACTGCGTTTACTGATGGTGAGTTGTATGGCATGGGGGCGGAAATCGGCATTTCCACCCAAAAGCTACATGCGCGAGGCCCCATGGCGTTACCAGAGCTGACCAGCACTAAATGGATTCTACAAGGTACCGGCCAGACGCGACCTTAAGCCTTGTGGTAGACGGCCTTAATAATGCCGTTGGCGTAGGTTTCCGATTCCACCAGTGTCAAATTCTTCGCAGCAACGTCACTGGTGGGAAATAGGCGTTTACCGGCACCTAACAGTTTCGGGAAAATTAAAAGATGGTACTTATCCACGAGGTTGGCGTCGATAAGCGAATGCACCAATGTTGCGCTGCCGCGGATCAGCAACGGATCACCCTCGGTTTGTTTCAGCTGCGCTACGTCTTCGGTGCTGCGGAGGATTGTGGCAGGCCACTGCTGATCGTCAGTGTTCAGCGTGGTGGAAACCACATAGCGAGGCAGCTGGTTATAGCGGGAAAATTCCGCCATCGTAGGCCACACCGGCGCGAAATCGGTATAGGAATGACGCCCGAGCAATAACGCGCCAGCTTATTGCTGTTCTTCCCCTTTGATGGCATAGGCTTCTGGGAGAAACTCAATATCTTGGAAAGTCCAGCCGGAATTACGATAACTAGGCTCTCCACCTGGTGCTTCCATTACTCCATCTAAAGAAATAAAAGCGGTAACAATAATTTCTCGCATGGGGATAAGTGTATCTGATCAATCCGCGAATCGGGTTGCGACTAAACTGGTGGACTTATGAATATAAAGGCGAAAAAAATCGGAATCATGGGTGGTACTTTTGATCCCATCCACAATGGCCATCTGGTAGCCGCCTCCGAGGTGGCCTACCGGTTTGGCCTGGATAAAGTGATTTTTGTTCCCACCGGGGTGCCCTGGCAAAAAGCCGGACGCACCGTCAGCCCCGCCGAGGATCGCTATCTCATGGCGGTTATTGCAACCGCTTCCAACCCGAGTTTTAGTGTTAGTAGAGTAGATATTGATCGTCCTGGTGATACCTACACCGTGGATACCTTGACCGATATTAACCAGTTGTATCCCGATGCGGAATTATTCTTCATTACCGGAGCAGACGCGCTGCAAGGGATTTTGCATTGGCATAATTGGGAAAAAATGTTCCAGCTTGCAACCTTCGTCGGCGTGACGCGGCCAGGTTATGTGTTGCGGGAAGACAATATCCCGGCGCACTATCAAGATCGGGTGGAGCTGGTGGAAATCCCCGCCATGGCGATTTCCTCCACTAGTTGCAGGCAGCGCGCCCAAGCGGGAGCACCAGTGTGGTATCTCGTTCCCGACGGAGTGGTGCAGTACATCAATAAACACCAGCTTTATCACGAACCATAAAGCTGTACCGGCGGGATTTGCAAACCTCACGCGGCCCCTAGCTCTGTGCTACCTTCTACGGGTACCATCGCCTATAACCGAATAATGGGGAAGGTACGGTGATTAAGAAATGGTCCAAGACAACGCGGAACTTTTTACAGTCGGGCCCTATGACGTGATAATGCCGATAGTGATTCTTTCGTCATGGGTCTTGGTGATTGTCGCTGTATGGCTAGTTTTAAAAACCGATACATCAGCAACAAATAAAATTCTCTGTTGCATTGCGATATTCGCACTCCCGGTAATCCCAGCTGTGGCCTTCATCTATCTTTACTATAAAAGCACCGGAATTAAGGCGATCCGGCCTGATCCCACCTGCCGTCTGATTTCCGATCCGGCAGGGCAACCCGTTGCCGCCAAAGTGGTGCGATACATCAATAAACACTAGCTTTATCACGTAATATAAGGTTGCACCAGTGGGGTTTGGTGCGGCTGTTTTCCAAAGTGCCTTCAATCGTGAAAAACTGTACGTGATACCTTATTTAACACTGTAAAAACTAACGTAGGGACTTTTGTGACTGCTACCCAAGAAACCATCAAACACGCCACACTGGCGGCTTTAGCGGCTGATGAAAAACTAGCCACCAATATTGCCGTCATTGATGTTTCCGACGTCATGGCTATTGCCGAAATTTTCGTGCTGGCTTCGGCCGAAAACGAGCGGCAAGTTCGAGCTATCGTTGAAGAAATAGAAGACGCATTAACTAAGGCAGGTCAAGAACCCAAGCGGCGGGAAGGCAACCGCGAAAACCGCTGGGTACTGCTGGATTACGGCATGTTGGTCATCCACGTGCAGCGTAATACCGAACGTGATTTCTACGGCCTTGATCGCCTCTACCGGGACTGCCCCCTCATCGAGATTGCCGGTATTGAAACAATGATCCGGCCCGAGGAATGGCGCGATGAAATTGATGTTCGTACTGTTGAAAGCCTAGATGATATTCCGCTTGCAGAAGACTTGCCAGCGGAGGAGGAATTTTAGACCCATGACCCGCCGATTAATTCTGCTTCGTCACGGACAGACTGAGTACAACGCCACTCGCCGGATGCAGGGGCACCTGAATACCCAACTCAGTGATGTGGGTATAGCACAGGCAGAATCGGCGGCAGATTTTCTTTCCACCCTTAATATCGCGCGCATTGTCTCCTCTGACTTAAACCGTGCTTATGATACTGCCCTGATCGTCGGCAGCCGGTTGGGGGTCGGGGTGAAAAAGGATCCTCGGCTGCGAGAAACCCACTTAGGGGAGTGGCAGGCCAGAAGCCATAACGAAGTAGATGCCATGTATCCCGGGAAACGGGCTATCTGGCGGCATGATCCCACCTGGGCACCACCTGGTGGCGAATCGCGCATTGATGTTGCAAACCGGGCTCGGCCGGTGGTGGAAGAACTCATGACGGAGTTTTCTGACTGGGACGACGGCACCGTGTTATTGGTGGCGCATGGAGGTACCATCTCTGCCTTGACCTCTCATTTGTTGGGATTAGAAACCCACCAGTATCCGATGTTCTCAGGTTTGGGTAATACCTGCTGGGCGCAGCTGACCGCACGCCCACGGTTTCATGCCGACAATGCCGAACACCTTGATGGTGCCTACATTCCCTCAGCGCGGTTTACCGCAGAAAACACCACCGACGCCCAGTGGTACTTAGACGGCTGGAACATGGGGGTGGCGTTAACCAAAGAATTGGGTTTGTCCACAATCGGTGAAGCAGGGGCACCGGGTAAGTAGACTTAGAGTGCCAAGCCAACTGCTTCAAGGTTGGATCCGACAGTCAGGGAAAGGATAACCACTGATGCCGGTTCGTGTTGTGATCGATTCCTCCGCCGGACTACCGCCACAGGTAGCTGACGATTTGGGCATTACCGTGCTGCCCTTGCATTTGCTGGGGGAAGAGGAGGAAAAAACCACCTCAGGCTTAACCGCACTAGAGTTGGCTGCCAGCTATGCCAGACAGCTGGAACGAGGCGGCGACGAAGGCGTAGTGGCGCTACATCTATCAAAAGAACTATCCAGCACTTGGTCGGCAGCGGTAGCGGCCTGCGGAGTCTTTGATGATAAAGTCGCGGTGATCGACACTAAAAGCATTGGTATGTGTGTTGGGGCAGCGGCTATGGCCACCGCTCGGCTAGCGCAAGACGGCGCAAATCTAAAAGACTGCGTAGATCTTGCAAAAGACACATTAGCGCGCTCAAAAACCTGGATTTACTTACATCGTATTGATGAAATCCGCCGCTCTGGCCGCATTTCCACCGCCACCGCGGTGGTTTCCACGGCACTTGCCACCAAACCCATCATGGAACTGGTGGAAGGACGAGTCGAATTAGCCGTGCGAACCCGCACTCAAGTCAAAGCATTAGCTAAACTCACCGACCTGATTGAACAGCGTGCCGACGGGCAACCAGTGTTCATCGCCATCCAACAGTTTGAGGCTAAAGAAGCCGCCCGAAGCCTAGAAGAACAACTGCTGGCAACATTGCCGGAAGGCTCCTCGGTCATCATCGCCGAAATGGAACCCACCCTTGCGGTTCATTGCGGCCCAGGTGCTTTGGGGATTTCCGCGGTCTTTTCCCAACACGAACCGGTGCTCAACGAATCACCCACCCCAGAACCTGTCCCCACCGGCGGTGATGTGGTTGCAGAAGCCGAGGACGAGTCACCCCCAGATGGGCAGTCACCTGCCACCTCTTCTTAAAACCCCAGGGGCCAGTGATGGCAGTGGGGCTTAAGGGATAAGTTATCCACAGCTTAATGACCACGCCATGTTCATTAAGCGGGGAGTTATCCACAACTAACCCCTAGCCCTTATACGAGGCTGGCTGAAGGTTTTAGGGTCGGTGGCATGATCAGTTTTCATAAACACCTCACCCCCACCGCTGTGAAAGAACGACTCGGTGAGCTCACCAGACCCACTGGCACCGAAGATATTCTCACCATTGATTACCCAGAAGTAAAACAGCTACGATGGCGCATCGAACCCGCAGTTGCCCTCAAGTTAGCCGCTGTCATCGTAGTAATAGCGGTGGGCTTTTTAGGCTGGCAACGATATTTCAAACCACCAGAGCCACACCACCCCTTTCCCATGCCAGCAGCCGCAGCAGCACCGACGGAAGAACCAACCAGCACAGCTAGCCCAGCATCTTTAGTGGTATCAGTAGTCGGCGAAGTCGAACATCCCGGGCTGCACACCTTGGTACCAGATGCCCGGATAGCTGATGCCTTAGCAGCAGCCCAGCCCTATCCCCACGGTCAAACCCTCGGACTAAACCTAGCGCAGAAGCTAACCGACGGCCAGCAAATCCACGTTCCCCACGTCGATGCAGGGGAAGTGATCCCCGTCGATTCCACTACTGGAGGTGCATCAGGCGCTGCAGGGACAGCAGTGAACACTACTGGCACCGACGGCAAAATATCACTGAACAGCGCTACCGCAGAACAACTTGAGTCCCTCGATGGCGTTGGAGCCAAAACCGCCCAAGCGATCATCGCCTATCGGGAAGCCAACGGTGGGTTTTCCGACATCGCCCAACTACAAGAAGTCAAAGGCATCGGGCCTGCGAAATTCGCCGCCATCTCCCCGCAAGTTTCATTATGACTGAGCTACGGTTAGTCCCCGCAGCAGTAAGCCTCTGGTTGGTCATCCTCGTGACCATTGCAACCGGAACCGGCAAGTGGGGGCTTGCGGCATTAGTCATCATTACCTTAAGTATTGGCCTCATTGACCGCGGACAAGCACTTGTTGTTATCAGCTTTATGTCCCTTGGCTTAGTGATCACCGTCAGTGCCGTGGCACAGGTGCGCGGCTGGCACTGGGAACCGGTGCTGTATGCAGTAGCACAAAGCTCCGGCCAACCCAGCTCGGCGGGGTGGCTGCAGCAGTTCACCATTGCTGATTACCCCACCAGCCTGCCAGTGTTTTTCGAAACCCCACAGCACATCCCCGTAGGCGCCCACGTGCAACTACACGGAAGTACCGTGCAAGCAACCGGAATCGGGCTTAACCGTACGTTGTTTTTCGCAGATAACGCCACCATTATCCGCCCACCCAACCATCTACACACCATAAGTCAGTCCATTCGCAGCACCTTTGCCCAGACCGTCGCTCAGTACTGCGGTGATGATGCCCAAGCCTTAATACCGGCCATGGTCTTAGGCGACACCTCTGGGCAAAGCCTCGAAACCAAACAACTCTTTATCACCAGTGGCCTTGCCCATTTAAGCGCTGTATCCGGGGCAAATGTGGCTATGGTCACCACCGCCGCAATGGTGATTTCCGGTCGGCTCCGTCCCGGTATCCGGGTAACAACCGCAGTGCTAGCGCTAGTCTGCTACGTCACCGTGGTAGGGCCAGAACCATCCGTATTACGCGCGGCGGTCACCGGGATTATCGGTATGGTCGCCCTGCTCAGCGCCACCGTGCGTTCAGCGCTCAATGCACTGGCAATATCCGTGATCTGCCTCTTGCTTTACGACGCCTCCCTAGCCACAAATTTCGGCTTCGCCCTCTCCGTTGCCGCCACCGCCGGCATCATTACCGTCACCCCTGGTTTATACCGGTTTATCAGCAAAAAGAAAATGCCAGACATCTTAGCAAAGGCACTCAGCATAGCGCTGGCTGCACACCTAGTGACAATGCCATTGGTGGCCATCATGAGCCACCAAATATCCACCAGCGCAGTGTTTGCTAACGTCGCTACCGCTGCCGTGGTGGCACCGATTACCGTCATTGGATTAATAGCCGTGCTTCTGTGCCTAATATCCGTGCCACTGGCAGGGGTAATCCTCAAAGTGATCGAGCCGCTAGCGTGGTGGATTGGTGCAGTAGCCCGCTGGTGCGCCCACCTACCCGGCGCGACGTACGACATTGATACACCCCTAGCACCACTATGGGCCATCTTGGTGAGTTTATGGATCGGATACCTGTTGTACTCACAACGATTTAAACTACTACTTGGACTTAGCTGTCTTGCCTTATGCCCGCCTGGTCTTAGCGCTTTGGGAAGCCACCCGCACCCCCTTGACCCGGCTACGTTGCGGGTAGTTTCGCTAGAAACCGATGCTGGACTAAAAAATCACAGCTTCGCCCCAGCACAACTCATTGTGATTAACCAGCCGCCACCAGCACCTTCTCGATGGAATCGCACCCCGCCTCGCCCGAAAATAACCCCCGATGGCATCCCAATTGCCTACCGGCTAGCAGACGGCAAGCTAAACATTATTGTGTATGACAACGGGGAGATCGAGCTTGTCGATCAAACGACGGTAAAGTAAAACCCATGCCTGAGCCAAATGTGTACCTCATTGTCGGTGATGACGAGTTTCTCGCTCAACGCGCACGCCTAGAGATCGTCGCAAAGCTGAAACAACAATCCGCCGAGGGCGACAACTTGGTGGTTAAGACGTTACGCGCCGGGGATGTCACGGAAGCTGAGTTGATAGATTTATGCAGCCCTTCGCTTTTTGGTGAGGATCGGATTGTGGTCTTAAACAAAATGGAGGAGGCCGGTAAGCAACCAGCGGAGCTGGTAGTGAAACTAGCGGTCAACCCGAGCCCAGGGGTGCATCTCATCATTGTTCATTCCGGCGGTGGGCGTACCAAGTCGCTGGTGCCTAAATTAAAGAAAATAGCTGAGGTGCATGAAGCGGATAAGCTAAAGCCCAACGCCCGGGTGGGGTGGGTGACCGCGGAGTTTAAACGGCACGGCATTCGCACTACCCCAGATGTGGTGCATGCGCTCTTAGAAGGTGTGGGTTCTGATCTACGCGAACTAGCTTCAGCGGTGAGCCAGCTGGTGGCAGATACTGGGGGAGACGTTACGGAAAAAGCGGTACGCGCCTATTACTCCGGGGTGGCTGAGGTATCCGGTTTCGACATCGCTGACCTGGCTTGCGCTGGGCAGGGTGGCAGGGCGGTGGCAAGTATGCGCAGGGCATTGCAATTAGGTTTGCAACCAGCAGCATTGGCAGCGGCGTTATCCATGAAGGTATCCGGGATCGCGCGGCTTTACAGCACCACTGGTAGGTTGGATCCCTCGATGGCGGGGAAACTGGGCATGCACCCTTTTGTTATGGAAAAAACCGCCCAGTTGGCTCGGCGCTGGTCCGGTGATGCGGTATCAGAAGCAGTGATAATTGTGGCGGATTTGGATGCGACAGTGAAAGGCCAAGGTGGTGAACCGCATTTTGCTTTGGAAAACGCCGTGCGCAGAATAGCTCAATTAGCTGGCTGAACCGGCATATGATGGGATAATGAGCGATTCACCCAGTATTAATGAACAAGAATTGGAACAAGCATACGCCGATGCCACCGTTTCCAATGATGCAGCGGAAGAAGACAGCCTGAACCTGCCGCCGGAATTGCAGGAATTTGTGAGCAAGCTCTTTGGCTTAGCGCGCAGCGGTGGCACGGAAGCCGCCGGGCAGCTGGTCACCTACATTAACGCCGGGCTGTCACCCAACCTGACAAACCACGAAGGTAATACCTTGCTAATGCTGGCCGCTTACAACGGTAACGCTGAGGTAGTCACCGTGCTGGCTCAGGCGGGTGCAGACATCAACCGGCTCAACGACCGCGGCCAGTCCCCGCTGGCTGGTGCCATCTTTAAAAAAGAAACCGCCGTCATTGAGGCACTTATTAAGGCCGGTGCTGACCCATTAGCCGGGCAACCAACGGCTATCGATTGTGCGTTGATGTTTGGCCAGCAGGAGTTAGCCGAACGCCTCAAAGCGCTATAACTCGCGTTACGACGAGCCACTCCACAGCTTTACCACAGGGTTTCTGCTAAAAATAGCCAGCAGAAACCTAGCATGGTGCGGGGGAAATGTCAGCTGGCGTTTTTATAGTAATGGTCATGTACACACCAAATGAAGAGATCTTGCAGTCGCGGGCGGCGATTTCCCGTCGTAAAGCACTCTGCTTGGGCGGGTCAGTGGGTCTGGCTGGGCTGATTGCTGCCTGTACCGGCAACACCGCCACCCCTACCAGCGAAAGATCTACCACGGCTGCGGCTACGACCAGCACGGCCGCAGGTGACACCGAGACCCAATTAAAAGCGCTGTTAGACAAAGCGCCAGGTTGCGTCACCAGCCCGGAAGAGACCCAAGGTCCCTATTATTTTGATGTCGATTCCATCCGCAGCGACATCACCGAGGATCGCCCGGGGTTGCCGCTGGAATTGATGATCCGAGTGCAAAACACGAATGGTTGTGTGGTGGGATCAAGTGATAACCCCGTAGCCAATGCCGCTGTAGAAATCTGGCACTGTGATGCCGGGGGAGTGTATTCCGGTTTTGAAGTGGCATCACTGGGAAGCAATTCCGGACCGGGTGGTCCTAGTGGGGACCAACCGGCACCACCGGGATCAGCAGACGGCGGTCAACCCGCGCCACCACCTGGCGCAGATGACAGTAACCGCCCTAGCCCACCCGACCAAGGTGGCCAGCCTGGTCCTAACGGGCAAGGCGCTGGTAGCGGATCGGTATCCGATGGTAGCTACTCTGTTGGTGAGCAGGAGGCCGAGCCCACTGATGACAGCACGTATCTGCGGGGTGCCCAAATGACCAACGCGGAGGGAATTGTGCGGTTTAGCACGATTTATCCGGGCTGGTACCCGTCTCGTACCGTGCATATTCATGTCAAGGTGCATATCAACCGCGATACGGTCTTGACTACCCAGCTGTTTTTCGACGACACCCTGAGCGATAAAATCAACTCCACAGTGAGCCCCTATAACGAACACACCGGTCGGGATACGAAAAATGACACAGACTCGATTTATGAGCCAGAGGGGCTACTACAAGCAACCTACGATGGAAACCAAGTGCTAGCGGCAATCAATATTGGTATTGAGCAGTAGCTTTGACCTAGCGAATAATGTTCTTGGCGAAAAACCGGTACGATGCCTAAGGTGCTCTCGCAGTTTCAGCTGTCATGCTGGTGCTAACGAAGCACAGTTGTTTTGCTTTGTACCTTTAGAAATCGCTTGGAAGAACTATTGATATCGCTGTCCCAGCTCGGAACCCTTGTGATGTTAAATGCCATCGGCATGCTCACACCTGGCCCAGATATTTTTCTCATCATGAGGATAGCAACACGCTCACGCAAACATGCGTTTGCGACGTTGCTAGGAATAGTTACCGGCTTAACAGTGTGGGTGAGCTTGACTGTATTCGGTGCTGCTGCATTGTTGTATGCCGCCCCGGCATTACTGGGAGTGATCCAACTCATCGGGGGATTGTGGCTGATACGCATGGGTGTTGGCATGCTGCTGTCGGCTCGTAATCAGTTTCAGAACCGCAAGAACCCCCTGATTAATCTAAAACTCATGTTGGGAACGCCGTTTGCCAGTTTCCGGCAAGGGCTGCTCACTAATCTGTCTAATGCCAAGGTGGTGTTGTATTTTGCGGCCATTATTGCCCCGCTTATGCCCACCAACCCGACTCTTGGAACTGCAATAATCACGATTCTTGCTATAGTCGCCACTACATTTGGCGGATTTTCTATCATTGTGTACCTGTTGTCCACTCAAGTGATGCAGCAGAAGTTTTTAAAAGCAGGGCCATATTTGGATTTCGGCGCTGGATTATTCTTCCTAGCAGCCGGTGCCACATTGGCTATCACTGGGGCTAGTGATCTGATAAGCAACCTACTGTAATTGGGGTTGTCTGTGTGGAACAGGCAACCCCAATGATTATAAAGGTGCGGAGATTGAAGCTGAATTGTTTTTCACGAATATTCCGGCATACTCCAGCTGGAGATTTTCCTAAATCATGAAAATATCAGAAATGCGTGGGTTTGGTATTAGCACGTTATAATAAATTTCGGCGCGAAGATTTGACTCAGGAATTAGTTCTTTTGGCAATCGTAACTGCCTAGAACCACCCTTAGAAATACCGTGCCATGCTTCAACAAAAGGCAATAGCGTTTCAGCGTTAGAGGCAGCACCGGGGTAAATGTTAATCTGTATATCCTCAGCTATATAGTCTCCTTTATTCGTGATTTCGATAAATTCGGGAGATATCCGGTTTACAGCAAGTACCTGTAAATTGGGTTGTTTAGAAGAATCCAAAACGAACACAACCTCCCCAATCAGCACCATCTTCATCAGACCAAGCTGTTACTATATTATTCTCAGGTGATACAACCACGTAGCTCCAAACTTTCTTCCTTCCAACACGGTTTAATCGCTTATATCCCGTATTCGGAGGATTAGCTCCAGACCAGTCTTCGTCAGTAAGTGTATACGCGATACATGTCTGTATGTCGTGCACAGGTAATCCCAGTAATGATTAAAGGCCCACGCAATCAAGCGCGGGCCTTTACCAAAAGGTTTAAGAATTAAGCCATTTTGTTGAAAGCTTTAGCCATGTTGGACTTCTTGTTGGCCGCATTGTTGCGGTGGAACACACCCTTAGATACGGACTTGTCCAAGGCGCGGGAAGCTACCCGCAGCTGAACCTCAGCGGCATCCTTATCGCCAGCAGCAACAGCCTCACGGAATTTACGGATCTCGGTGCGAACAGCAGAGCGGACAGCTTGGTTGCGCAAACGAGCTTTTTCGTTGGTGAGAATGCGCTTCTTCTGGGACTTGATATTTGCCATGAAAATACCTCTTGATCTTGTAAGAAAAGACCCACCATAATTGTTCGGCTACTTCATAAAAACCATGATCCCAAGGTACTGACCATTGATGAAGCAACCATTGTGGTGGCGTTAATAGGACAACGAGCCAATACTCTACCAGCTAAAGAGTAATTAACCAACAATCATGCCCAGCCGTAATCCGTGCGTAGGCGGTTTGCGATCAAATGGAAGCGTCGCAACGGAATAACTGCCCCCTGGCGCCTAATGGCGGTTTCTGGAACTTTAATGATCTTATCGAGCCGCAACCACGACTTCCGGCCAGCGTCATCCCACGGGCCCGCGCCTATATCAATCCACTTTTCCGATAAGGCATGCATCGGATTGGGGGAGGTGATAAGCCCAATGACCAGGTTGCCGTGGCGTCCGACTACGACCAATGCGCGTTCGGCAAGCTTGGTCTCGGCGCGTTCGTCTGGCACCCAGAACCACACCACTTCGCCTGGGTCAACCTGGCCATCCATATTAGGTGCATAGAAAATACTACGCGGGCACGCCTCGGTGGGGGCCACATGAAAATCCGCAATCGTGCTGGGGTCTGGAACGTGGTATTCCGATTCGTGGAAGCCCAACTGGTGATGCAATAAATCTAAGCCTTCATCAAGGCTGTGTGCTTGGTTGCGGCGGAACTGATGCAAGGTGCGTCGTAGCCAATTGCCCTCTTTTTTACGCCTAGCGTCCTTGGCGACAGGCGGAACCTCACCACTGGCAGACACCGTGTGGCCATCTGCTTCACCAGCAGGTAGCGCATCTCGCATGAGGCTCATATCCCATTACTCTAGTCACATCAACCACAGATTTCTAGGAAAGAAATGAGAATTAAGCAAAAAGGTGACACGACACTTTCTCTGAGGCTGGTGTGTATTAAGTTACATTTGCCTCCGCTCGTCTGGGGCTAATCCAAAGTGGTAACGGGGAGGGAAATCCGAGTCTATAAATCGCCTACCTTTAAGGTAATGTGAGGGGGATTATTGGTACGAAAGGGAGCACATGGCCAAGAACTTCGCGGAAAAGACGTTCACTGATCTTTCTCAGATTCGGAACTTCTGTATTATCGCGCACATTGACCACGGCAAGTCCACGCTGGCTGACCGTATTTTGCAGTACTCCAATGTGGTTGATGCCAGGGATATGCGGGATCAATACCTCGACAATATGGACATTGAACGCGAACGCGGCATCACCATTAAAGCGCAAAATGTGCGGCTGCCGTGGGTTCCTCGTACCGGCCCTTATGCTGGGGAAGAAATCGTCATGCAGATGATTGACACCCCCGGCCACGTGGACTTTACCTACGAAGTCTCCCGCGCCCTCGAAGCCTGCGAAGGTGCCATTTTGCTTGTCGACGCCGCCCAAGGCATCGAAGCCCAAACCCTTGCCAACCTGTACCTAGCCATGGAAAACGATCTGGAAATCATTCCAGTGCTCAATAAAATCGATTTGCCAGCCGCCGATCCAGAAAAATATGCCCTGGAAATTGCCCATATCATCGGCTGCGAACCGGAAGACGTGTTACGTGTGTCGGGTAAAACCGGCCAAGGTGTCGAAGAATTGCTTGATAAGGTGGCAGAGCTAGTGCCGCCACCGGTAACTGATAACCCTATCGACGCGCCTGCTCGGGCTATGATTTTCGACTCCGTTTATGACACCTACCGTGGTGTGGTGACCTACATCCGCATGATTGACGGCAAACTCACCCCACGGCAAAAAATCAAGATGATGTCCTCCGGCGCAGTACACGAGCTGCTAGAAATCGGCATCGTCTCACCGACCCCGAAAAAATGCGATGGCCTCGGCCCCGGCGAAGTAGGCTACCTGATTACCGGCGTAAAAGACGTCCGTCAATCCAAGGTTGGTGATACCGTTACCTGGGCCAATAAAGGCGCGGAAGAACCACTGCAAGGCTATGAAGACCCGAAACCCATGGTTTATTCTGGGCTGTTTCCGATCTCTCAAGCAGACTTCCCCGACCTGCGCGAAGCCCTAGAAAAGCTACAGCTTAACGACGCCTCCCTGTCGTGGGAACCCGAAACCTCTGTCGCTCTAGGCTTCGGTTTCCGCTGCGGATTCTTAGGTTTACTCCACATGGAAATCACCCGCGATAGGTTGGAGCGCGAATTTGGTCTTGACCTGATCTCCACCGCACCATCGGTGTCCTACCGCGTTGTGGCTGAAGACGGCAAAGAAACCCACGTGCATAATCCCTCCGATTGGCCGGGCGGCAAACTGCGCGAAGTATGGGAACCGATTGTCAAAACCACCATCATTGTTCCCAGCGAGTTCGTGGGTTCCACCATGGAATTATGCCAATCGAAACGCGGCCAAATGGGTGGCATGGACTACCTATCCGAAGACCGCGTGGAACTGCGCTACACCATGCCGCTAGGCGAAATCATTTTCGACTTTTTCGACTCCTTAAAGTCGCGCACCAAAGGCTATGCCTCCTTAAACTATGAGGAAGCAGGGGAGCAGGAAGCCAACCTAGTCAAGGTGGACATCCTGCTTAACGGCGAACCAGTGGACGCATTTTCCGCTATCGTGCACCGTGACTCTGCCCAATGGTATGGCAATAAGATGACCAAAAAACTCAAAGAGCTTATCCCGCGCCAGCAATTTGAAGTGCCGATCCAGGCCGCGATCGGTTCAAAGATTATCGCCCGCGAAAACATTCGCGCCATGCGTAAAGACGTTCTGGCCAAATGCTACGGCGGCGACGTTTCTAGGAAGCGCAAACTGCTGGAAAAGCAAAAAGAAGGTAAAAAGCGCATGAAATCCCTAGGCTCGGTATCCGTGCCACAGGAAGCATTCGTTGCAGCGCTAAGCACGGACGAGGGGTAGGGGCGTACTCGCAACGCATCAAACGCCCTACCCACCACTACCGCCGCTTGAGCAGGAATTTATTGTTAATCACCTTAAACGCAGGTCTGCCAATACCGGGGAGGGCTGTGGCATGAGCGTGGTGGAAAACCACCCCTTCCGCCATGACTTGCGGATTGATGGCAGATTTCAGCCCATCCACCGCAGCAATGAGCCCCTCAACGTTCCCCACCACTGCAATATCAAGCACTGGGACCGAGTGCTTTAGCATCCAGTTGCTCCATGTGCTGCGCTTAACGGGCTGGCCGTTTTTAAAGACACCGAAGATGAAAATTTGATGGTCGGGGAGCTTGAGTTTGTTTCCCTGGATTTTCGGACCCACCATTTCCCCTTGAATCGCCCAACCAACTGGGATTTCGCGGAGTAGTTCTTCTTCGGAAAACACCGTAAAAATTGGGTTATCTGTGGGGTCTTGTTCGCGGGTGCGGCTAAAGAGGCGGATACGCCCAGCGTCATTAGCAATCGTGACGGAAGAACCATCGAGTTTTTCCGTGGCTATCCACGGTTCTGCCTGGATTTCTTGGAAAAATTCGGTGAGGTTCTGGATACGTTCGGCGTCAGAACGCTGCGCGAGTTTGTCATCGAAGTTGCCAATGATATTGCCTGCAAGGGTGATTTCCTCCTCCCATTTCGTGATGCTGAGGACTTTAGAAATATCCACGCCATTATCAACATCTGCGACTTCAGGGAAGTTATCAAGTGAGAAGATAATGCCTTGGGAAAGATTACCGCGGAATCTGGAAGTGGAAATGATAAGCCGCCTAGTGCCATCAATGGTCTTGGCTTGGGATTTCATGCCGTCACTGATGTTGAATCGTTCATCATCAACAGGAATGGCGGAATCAATTTCGGCGAAGATAACACGATCGCCTTTAGCGTACTGGCCTTTTGGCACGACTACGTGCCAGCCGCCAATCACAGCCAGTTCCAGCCGATCGGCATTGTGGGCAGGAAGAATGTCGTTGATCTCTACGATTTTGACCAACGACCGAATGGAGTTGTTCATGCTGCGGGACTTTCTGTTGGGGGTGAAAGGAAATGATGGCCACATTATAAAAACCGCATCCGACATGAAACCGACTTTGTCGCACAGGTGTCTGGTAGCTAGGTTGCCGCCTGCTGTGAGCTAGACAGCGCCCAAGCGTCGACAAGCTCTAGTAGGGGGCAAAGTTCCCATTCGTACCTTGGCGGTAGGCATGGGCCACCGCTAAGACGCTCGCGGGCAGTGTGATGATCAGGCCGATACCACACATGAGGGCAGCAGCTATATTAATGACATAGAGTAAGACACAAAGCCCGATGACGCTCCAGAAAGCTTTGACGCTTACCTGCCAGCTCGCTTTTATCGCATCAACACCACGATTATTAGTATCAATGGGGAAAAAACCAGCGAAGATCAGCATTGCCGAGATCACTAGTGTAGCGGTATAGCTTATCGGTGAAAACAGAGACAAGATGAGCGTTACAGATTCTGGTAGCACGGTGTATTCCGCGGCGTAACTTGCAGCGGAGCTAGGTAGTCCTAGGAGCCCAGTGAGTATGGAGGTCAAGAAGCAGGCTGCCACTGAAGCCCAGTAATTTCCGCGTTCTTTGAAATTCTGGGAGGTAACTGGCACCTGATCGATCTGGAATAACGCAAGGACGAAGAAGACCGACGGCAGCAGTAGTGTTACAGCTATCGCAATAACGCAAATGACAAAGATCCCAAATAGTATTGCTTGGTTACTCGAAGCGGTAGTAGCTATCGAAACCGTAATTATTACTACAGATAATATGGCCAGTAGTAATGCCAATGCGCACCCGCCGATCCACACCAATGGCTTTTCAAAAACGGCTCGAAAACCATATTTAATGGCAAGGAGTAGGTCGATGCTACCGGGATTGCGCACCGGCTGATAGGGCGCAGCAGGCGGCGGATACTGGGGATAAGGATTATTGCCCCACTGCTGATTATTGTAATTATTCTGCATTGCAAACCTTTAGATATAAAGATGATCCACTATTCGTCGTGGTTATTCGGCACTATCTTATCAGCAGTGCTGAATGGATAGATGTGATTACAACCAATCGACCAAACCAGTACCCCCTACCAGATTGAAGCATCATTGCGTTGGTTTAGTTCCTGTTTGGTTGTCTGTGTTTGCTTCACTAGGCTGCTAGCTGGCATTAACCCTGATATAACCGCTTATGTATTCGATCGCCTAAGGCGGCGGAGCAGGCATATTTTCTGGTAGCTTCTGCGCTTATTTTTATCCTGTGGTTCGATGGAACACATGCCTAAAATCATTCCACTTGAACAAGACACGTGGGCTGAAGCCACGTGGAAACTAGGAACTCACCTCGACGGCGACAGCGTAACTTTTGCAGTTTTCGCCCCCACCGCAACGCGAGTCCAGCTGGAGATCTACCCAGAAGCCTTCGGGGCCACTGCTACTGATACCTTTTTGCCTGCGCGCGGTGCTGATGGAGTGTGGCGTGCGAAACTACAAGGCGTTACCGTAGGAACCCTAGTGGGCTTCCGTGTCTGGGGGCCGAACTGGCCGTACGACCCCTCGTGGGTGCCAGGTTCAGAAGCAGGTTTTATTAGCGACTTTGATGAAAACGGTAATCGCTTCAACCCCAACAAGGTTCTGTTTGATCCGTATTCCCGGGAAATCACCCACAATGTTTTCACCGATGAACTGGAAAAACTGGGCGTTAATGATGGTGTGCTCGGTACCGGTGGCGAGTTAGTCGATGGCGTAGCACGCGGTCTGATTGATACCGCGCCTTACGCACCCAAAGGCATTGTTGTTGAAGAAGAAACCGAAGTATCAGCCAAACCAAAAATACCCAGTGAACAGGCCATTATTTACGAGGCCAGTATTTCGCAACTCACCGGGCACCCTTCCGTGGCGCGCCTTGCTGATTTGCTCAGTGGTGAAACTGGTTTTAATGAGGTTGTCAATATCCCAGCTGAGTACCAAGGAACCTACAAGGGTGCCGGAATGCTGGCACCGTATCTCAAAGCACTGGGCATTACCACGGTGGAATTGCTTCCCGTTCATGAAACCAATAACTCCGAGTCGCAGCGGGAAGGCGCTACCAACTCATGGGGTTATATGACCTTGTCCTTCTTTGCTCCGAATCGCCTGTATGCCGCCGATAAGAGCTGGGGTGGGCCGACCCGGGAATTCAAAGAAATGGTTTCGGCCTTCCATGACGCGGGCATGGAAGTTTATCTGGATGTGGTTTATAATCACACCGCCGAAGGTGGCAACTGGGGTGGCGATGTCAACACCACCGGTTTTACCAGCTTAGGCGGCTTTGCCACTGCGGAATATTATCAGATGACCACCGATAAAATTCTTGTCGACGGCGCCACCGGTACGTCCAATCAGATCAACTATTCCTCTGAGGTGGCGCGCCAGCTGGTGCTGGATTCGCTGCGCTACTGGAGCCAAGACATGGGAGTGGACGGGTTCCGCTTCGACCTCGCTACAGTCTTGGGGCGTAAACCCGGCGAATCCGCAGCTGATGACTGGGACGGCCAGAAACGATTCTTCACCGACCACCCACTGCTGGTAGAAATTGCTGCTTTCGCTGCTGAAGAAGACATCGAAGTGATCGCAGAAGCATGGGATCTGTGGGGTTATGAGGTAGGTAACTTCCCGCGTGGCTGGGGTGAATGGAATGGGCGCTACCGCGATGCAGTCCGTAAATTCACCAAAGGTGACGGCAATACCGGCGAGTTCATCGACATGTTCAATGGTGACTACCACCACTTTGACGATAATGGTGGCCCCCAGAAATCCATTAATTTCATCGTCGCTCACGACGGCTTCAACTTAGCCGACCTGGTGAGCTACCAAAACAAGGTCAATGACCAGCCTTATCCCTTCGGCCCTTCAGATGGCGGCAGTGACAATAACGTCTCCTGGGATTCGGGCGGCGATCAAGGCTTACGACGCCAACGGCTCCGCAATTTATGGACCATCCTTATGCTCTCCCGCGGGGTTCCCATGCTAGTAGCAGGTGATGAGTTCGGCCGAACCCAAAACGGTAATAATAATCCGTGGGCACTTGATACGATCGCGATGCGCAATAACTACGCCATGATTGCCACGAACACTCCGCAGCAGGTAGACATTGAAGATGGCTCCGGTGCGTCGTACCACAATAACCTAGGCACTTTCGATAGTGCTGCACCAAATATCAACCCGTTGTTCCGCTTCGCATCCTTCCTGATGCAGCTACGCCACAATCACGCAGCTTTGCGGCAAGCCACGTGGGGCGATGCAGTGGTAGGCAATGAGGATACCTCTTATCTATTCCACCAGCCTGCCTCTGATGCACCACCGCACGAAGGCGACCGAGCACTCGCGGTACAGATTGACGCACCTAATGAGGGATTCTGGATCATGATTAACATGACCGGTGATCCAATAGACTTCCACGTGCCTGCCGATCACGCTGGACGTGAGTGGCGTCGTTTGATCGACACAGCCATCTGGGCTGAGAAAGATAATAACTTCTGGGCAGAAGGAACCGGCGAGGTGGTGTCCAATAACGCAACTGTCTCCCCATGGTCGATCGTGGTGTGGCGGAAAGCTTCCTAGGTGGGGGCTAGTCTTCACTGAACTGGAAGTAAGCGACCTAAGCATTTGAGGTTGTGAAAAAGCCACACAGGCACCCTAGCGTTGACTAGTTACCTGTGTGGCTTTTTATATAAAGCACACTTGTATTGCTCCACGGCTGCGGTAGATCCTCCGAGTGTTAAGAATAACCCCCAGGCCTCTTCCGGCCCACCTTCACCTAGTATCGGTGCAGACATTATTATGGAGACTGGTTATTACGTGAGACACGTCGGTTTTATCATTGCAGTGTTTGGTATCCAGGTGATTCGATTGTGGCAGTTTACGGTGGTTTGTTATGTATGACTGGCAGCAGTTTCGAAAAATTGTAATTGATGCTGTCGATGCGGCTGGGTTTCATCGCATTGGGCGTTCCCTGCGCTGGTTTGTGGTTGCTGGGGAGTTGACGTGGGTCTTTGCCTTGGAGCGAGATCGAAAGCAAATGAGCTTTAATTTTGGATTGTGGGTGGCACCCTCAGCGTGGTTTAGCGAGGGGTTTGTTAATGCCGATCAGGCGTTACCAATGCGGCCCGTGAAGTTTGTTCGCCCCAGCGAATTTGATGTGATCATAAATTATGTGGGTGGTGATCTTGCTTTTTGGGAAAAGCTCTTAGATGGCACCTGTGATCGGTACCCGATTATTGAAAACTCCGGTGGGGTAGTAGCTCAAGAGACCTTGGCAAGCCGTGAGCATGATCTGCGGTTATTGATTACCGCACTATATGAAGCAATCACTCAGGTAAAAAGTAGAACTGATATTGACCGGTTGATTCATGGATCAGATTCCGACCGGACTGTGAATTGGGATCTGATTAACAGGAGAATGACTGCGTCTTAAAACCGCCCCCAACCAGTGATTGCGTGCCCGCGGGCCGCGCAACCTACGTTGGGGTGGGCATCGAAAAGCGGGGTTAGCGAGAGGGAGTGGCGATGTATTTCATGTCGAGGTAATCCTCAATACCTTCGCTGCCGCCCTCTCGTCCAAAGCCTGATAAGCCAATGCCGCCGAACGGTGCCGCTGGGTCGGAGATAGCAGCGCGATTAATCCCTACCATTCCTGCCTCTAGCTCTCGGGCGAGTCGATGGGCAAGGTGAGTATTTTCGCTGAAACCATAAGCAGCTAAACCGAAGGAAGTATCGTTTGCGAGGGTAATCCCCTCGTTGAGGGTGGTAAAGGTAGTGATAGTTGCCACGGGACCAAAGATTTCCTCTTGGTTGATCTGGGCATCAGCCGGCACATCGGTCAGCACGGTGGCAGGGTAGAAGTAACCAGGGCCTTCGGGAATCTCGCCGCCAAGCTGTAGCGTTGCCCCCGCGGCTACCGCCTCGGTGACTAAGGTATGAACTCGGTTGCGTTGGTGCTCGTTAATCATGGGGCCTAAGGTGGTTTTTTCATCCATGCCGTGGCCGGTAACGTAGTTTTTCATTAATTTGGTTAGTCGTTGGGTGAAATCATCTGCCAATGATTCATGGACATAAAACCGGTTAGCGGCAATGCAGGTTTGTCCACCGTTACGCATTTTTGCTTGAGCAGCGCAGCTTACTACCAAATCCAGGTCCGCATCCGCGGCGACCACAAACGGGGCATTGCCTCCCAGCTCCATGGAGGTTCGCTGTAAGTTATCGGCAGATTGGCGTACCAAAAGCTTTCCGGTGCCAGTGGAACCGGTGAACGTCACCTTGCGGAGCCTAGGATCTGCCATGAGCTCTTGGGACAGTTTTGTGGAATAAGTGGTGGGAATAACCGAAACCAAACCGTCGGGTACTTCGTAGTCTAAAAAGACTTGATTCATGACCTCCGCTAAGCGCAATAAGGTCAGCGGAGTTTCCGAGGCCGGTTTGACTAAAATCGGGCAGCCAGCAGCCAGCGCTGGCGCAATTTTACGAGCCGCCATAGCGAGGGGAAAATTCCACGGCGTGATCGCCAGCACCGGGCCAACGGGGGTACGGGTGACGGTAATGGTACCCGCACCGGAAGGTGAATGACTAACCCTGCCGGGTAACCGCACGGCTTCTTCCGCAAACCACCGGAAGTATTCAGCACCATAGCTGACCTCGGCTTGGGATTGGGCTAAGGGCTTTCCCATTTCTAAAGTAATTATTCGAGCAAGATCATCCGCATGGCGATTAATAGCGTGAAAAATGGTGGTTAATACTTCAGAGCGTTTTCTTGGTGCCCACGTTGACCACTGTTTACCAGCGGGAATGGCGATCTCAAGGCCGTGCTTCCAGATGGTGGAGGTGGCGTTGGCCACGTCCATGAGCACTTTGCCGGTGGCGGGATCGAAAACGGGGAAGGTTTCAGTAGATTTGACTTTGGATAACCCCAAAAAGATTTCGGTGGGGATGGGATGCATACGGGCGGCTCCTTGAGGAGATAGCTGCAATATATAAAGATAGTGCCATAATAGTTGTGCCGTTTCGCCAGCGTCTGGCTTATCCCCCGCCTGAGGTTAGTAACACGAATCGCAAATTTTGTGCGGTAGCACACTGAGGCGTATGCAAGGGGTGGCGTGGCAGAAGCCGTAGGACTCACAAGATCCGCCACCGTGGCAATAGATCTGCTAAAAGCTGAAAACTGGGGGTGAGGAGGCTAAGTATGAATGGCGGCCAATGTATACCGCTTATGCTTTTCGACGCTCACAGCTAATACCTATCTTTATGTTATGTGCTACATAGCGGAGGTATAAGGCGACTTTGACTGTCGGTGGGGGTGATTTTGGCAGAAGGATTCTGTTAATTTTTCCTCTTGGTGTTGTGTTCTTTAGTTATATTTGTCATCCTTGAGTAGATCATGGCAATTGAAGAACATTAATGCATCCCAAGAATCTTCAGGTGCAGGAGCAGTAAAAGTGAGAACATTAACAAGCAAATTTATATTAGCGCTATCCATCGTTGCTACCGCATCGGTATTAGCGCCAGTATCTGCTGTTGCCGCAGCTGAGGTGGAACCAACCTCGGGTGGGTATTTTTGTTGGCGCTTATACAATGATGTGCCGTTTACATTAGATTTTGATGCTCATGTGCATTCGGGGGTAGTGGAGCAAACCGCACGTTGTTTGGCTGAAACTAGGGAAGGTTCCAGCTAGGCTGGAATAACGTGGTGGCACAGCACCCCTCATTGTTGTGATGGTGAACACTTAAATGTTTATACAATTGTGTCCTTCGATCCAGCTATCTTATAATTAAAGGCTTAGGTGACAAGGCACTGTCTGATCGAATGGTGAGTTCAGGCTTTTTATGGAAGGAAAATGACATGAAGATCGCTCACAAGAAACTAGCGATAGTAACCAGCTTTATGTTGGTTGCTTCCGCAGGTGTTGCACCAGCAGTGGCAACAGCTGAAGAAACCCCTATTGTCCACACTGCCCGGATTGATACCGGTTCCATTGATAGCTTAACGGCACCTGGCGGTAGCTCTGCCTTTAACCTCGGTAATCAGCTGGCTGAAGGCTCTTCAAACGTACTTGGACCCATTGGTACCTATTTCGCCAACTTCACGCTATCTTCTGCTTCCCTGATTCAGGGCATTATCAACGCTATTTTGATTCCGCTGAAGCACCTGGCAGGCATGGTCGGCTAAGAATCACCTTTAAACACAAGCTCTGCGGCGCGGTGCCACAGAGCTTTTTCTGTTGTCCCGGTAGAAAGGTTATGTAGCGGGCGCAGAGAGCCGCCAAGCCCAGCTTAAGATGGCACCAAGTGGCTAGCTGGGGGCGTCGAAAAGCTTGGGGTGCTTGTCGGTGGCGCGTACCGTGCCTGACGTTTGAGCGGGGTTAGTACAGTTTTGCTAATGGCAATGCTAGTTCCATCATTTGGGTAAAAGCGGTTTCCCGTTCCTTCGCGGAGGTGGCCCGGCCGGTCACGATATTGTCGGAAACGGTAAAGACCCCTAAAGCCTCGGCACCGGCATGGGCGGCTAGTGCATAAAGTGCCGCTGACTCCATTTCCACCCCAATGACTCCCATTCGTGCCCACCTGGCAATGGCGGTTTCATCGGCATTATAAAAGGTGTCGCTGGATAAAATATTGCCCACGTGGTGGCGAATGTCTTTGGCGGTGGCTTGATCAGTAATTGCTTTGAGAAGATTCCACGAAGCGGTTGGGGCGAAGGTGCCCGGCAAATTGTACTGTTGCAAGATATTGGAGTCCGTGGATGCGGACTGCGCGATGATGATTTCGTACAGATCTATATCGGCGGTGGTGGAGCCGCAGGAACCGACTCTGATGATTCTTTTAGCGCCGAAGATGTGGAACAGTTCCCAAGCGTAGATAGAGATGGAGGGAATCCCCATGCCACTCCCCAAAACCGATACGGCAGTGCCCTCGAAGCTGCCAGTATAACCCAGCATGTTGCGTACCGCGTTAAACTGCTGGACGTGATCGAGGTAGTTTTCGGCAATATATTTCGCCCGTAATGGGTCCCCCGGCATGAAAACTGTCGGAGCTATCTCAACACCATTAGGGGCGATATGGGGAGTGGATTTATCGGACATGTACCCATGTTAGGCGGATTTCGGTTGGGAGTAAACGATTTTTTTGAACTCCATGGGGGATTGCAACGCCTGGCCTAACAGTCCGCGTTTGGTTAACGACACATAAATCGCCGCGGAACGAGCCTGGCAGTTCAGTGAGTTTTTGGGGTTGAAGGCAATGTCGGTGAAAGCATCAAAATCTAGTTTTGTTTGCTTCTCTGCTAATGCATTGATGTAGACCCAATCGTAGAAAAAAGTCTTGGGTTCTAAGGGGAAGTCTTGGTTAAACAACTCAAGACCAGCTAACGGAGTACTCGGGCCAAAGGCGGGGGAGCCTTTCGCATCCGGTGCTTCAAATTTATAGGCATCGGTGTATAGGCCGCCTAATTCGAGTACTTTCAAACCTTGAAAGGCTGCCTCGACGGTGAGGGTTTTATCGCCACGCTGTACTTTCAGGTTGAAGGCGCTGAGGCTGCGGCCGAGTTCTGACTCGGAGAGGCAAGAAATCTCCAACACGGTTTTTTCCGGATGGGTGGAAATGAAACTGTCGTGAAGACTTTCAATGCTGCGGCGCTTTTGACCTTGGGAAAACCCAGGAAACCACTGAAAATCTACGGTAGCTTCGTTCCATAATGGTCCTGAGGTTGTGCTGAGAAAAACCGGACGGGTTGCCATATGGCTCCTTTGAGAATGTGGGTTAATTAAAGTCCGCGTGGGCGGCATCGACCAGTATATATACCGGCTTTCGCATGTGTTAAGCGTAGTCGACCATACGCTCGAAGTAGCCAGTTGTCTAGTGGTAGATGGGGGAGGAGAAACGAAAGTTGAACAGGTTTAACAGCGAGTTTGGCCGCAACCTCGAAAACTAACAAATTCGTATATATTTTTCAGTTCCCCTCAAACGGGGTTAAAAAAATAAGCGTGAAACCTGTGGTGGTACCCGCTTAGTGGGCAATTATGTGGTAACCGCATGGTTGCGGTTTTTGCTTTTCGACGCCCCAACAACCAAGCCCACCAGCGTATGCTGACGGGCTTTTCTGGTAGGTGGGGTCTAGATTTCGTTGAGCCAGTTGGTTAAGGCGTCGGCCAGCGCTTGGGCTTGGTGTATCGCCATGCCTAGCTGTAGATCGCGGGCGAATAAGCCCAAGACCAAGTGCCCAACTGGCGGATGGTCAATGCGCGCCATGCCTAAGAACTCTTGATTGGGCAGTTCGACTGCTACCACGGTGTCTTGCAGGTCGCTCTTTAATGGATCAATTACCTGTGCTTGCGCCAGCGAGACGCTCAACATGGAGGCATTGAGCGCCGCCATGCGGGAGGCGTCGTCAGGATTATTAAACCCAATGGAACACACATGGATGCCGTCACCGGTACCGAGAATGATGGAATGGATTCCCTTGTACTGATGCCGCAACCGAGAAAGCAGGGGAAGCGCTGCTGCGGCAATATCATTGGTGCCGAAATCCCGTCCCCGGACTCGCCGGTGACGTGCCATCACTTCAACTTCCTCGCTCATGCATTACTCCTAACAGCAAGTTCAACTACTCGGGCTACATCCTCTTGCTTGCGAGGATCAGCAACTACTACAGGGACTTGAGGTGGTATGGGTACGCTGCCATCTGCTGGCTTAACGTGGGACGCTAATAGTTGCTTGGTTTTGTTAATCACCACACTAGCCTCTCCCGCTAAGAAGTTTATCGCGATACACACTCGCCCCTTGTTGAGGGGGTCCTCAATGGCCGGGAACCACTGGTTAATTTGCTCTTCCATGAGGCTTTCATCGCCATACAGCCACAGTACAATTGCTATGTCTGGGTTGCGTAAAACTGCGCGGGCATCGACAAACCGATCTTGGCCGGCTATGCCAAACAAGCCAATCTCGCTGCCGTCGTCACGCTTCCAAATGCCATAATCAATCCCGACAGTAGTGGTGGTTTTCCACCGCGGGATGAATTCTTCACCGGCGGCAGCCTTTGCCTCAGTGGTAATAGGCAGCACGGAAGAAAGTGTTTCTACGCAGGTGGTTTTACCAATGCCTACGGGGCCTACGAACACCACTTCGTTGGACGTAGGCGAACCAATAATTGCGTCACTGGCAATGGAGTGATAAGGGTCGAGGTCGATAGTATCTAACTCTTCGATTTTGCCGTGCCGCCTTCTGCGGTATGTCTGTGAGAACATGTACTAGATTTCCTACTATGAATTTGATTTAACCTGATATCTTAAGTATTAATTAGAAGTTAGAAGTTGTCTAATCTGAATTTTAGTTGGGTATCCCCCAACTTGTTTAGCTGGTAATCTAAACGGAAATCGGATCGACGAGTAGTAAGTATTCATCTGGAAAAGGAAAAGTAATATGGCGCAGCAAGAACAACTAAACGACTTTATGAACAACCTGGCCGAGGACATTAACGGCTTCATTGGCGCTTCTGTAGTGGATCTTGGCACCGGTATGTCCCTCGCTTCCATTTCTCGTGTTGCTAATTTTGATCTGGATGTTGCCGCGGCTTACAACAGCGAAATGGTGAAGGCTAAGTACAACACCATCCGTGCACTAGGCATTGAGGGAGAGCTGCAGGATATGCTGTTGACCCTCTCTGATCAGTTGCACTTGATCCGCGTTTTGGATAATGAACTTTTTGTTTATGTCGCTGTCAACTCCGCGCAGTCCAACCTAGCAATCCTGCGCACGATGGTAAACAAGAACGTGGCTAAGTATAACTTAGCCTGAATGACTCCAGATGAAATTGCCTCCATTGTTGGGCGGAAACCGGTGGCAAAACCCGCCGAAGAAACCGACCACGATCAGACGGTGGTTTTAGTCGAAACTCCTTCCCAGCCCCCAGCTGAAGCAGCCAAGCAGCAGCAACCCGGGTTTTGGAAGCGGTTATTTGGTCTAAAGAGTTAAGCGGTTCCAGCTGCCTATGGCGGCTTGGGATCGCTTTTTCTTATCCCAGAAGAACCTTTCTGGTTGGTTGGTGGCGCGTTCTTGGCTAAGGACGGCTTGGGGGTTAAAAAATACCCAGCAGGGTTTCCCTGTACTAGGCGGGAAATATCAGTAGCACCCCCTTGGGCGTTATGGTGTTTTAAGCCTTCATCGGCAACAAGCCGCATCAGTCCTAGCTGTCGGTAGCGTGGGATTGGGTAGGATCGAGCCACGCCGCCCCAGTTATTGCTGGCGCTCACGTTAGGGGCACATGGCCTTAAGGACTCGGCCGCTGCAGCGATCGGCGGTAGCCCAGCGGTGTCGTATATTTGCTTTTCTAAATATTTAAATTAACTATTATTAAATGTATTAATTGCTTTTTACTAAGGAGCAATATTGGCGCTGCATGGCAAATGATAGTGCTTCTTAAATGGTTAAAAATGCCTAGTTATGCACAAAATACGCTGATTTAAAACAGTTCTACTTATGGGTAGCATTGAATAAAATATGTATGATTTGCAGTAGGCGTTGCGCGCTAGCTGTGCCTAGTACTTAAGAAAAACTGCGTTGGCATCTCAACTTACCAAGGCTACTCTAAGGAACATGAGTATTGTCAAGATCAATGCATTAACCGTACCGGCCGGGCAGGAAGAAGAATTAGAGCGTAGGTTCGCCGCCAGGCAGCACGCAGTAGATAATCAACCCGGATTTGAAGGTTTTCAACTACTACGTCCCACCCGTGGGGAAGACCGGTATTTTGTGGTCACTCAGTGGCAGGATGAGCAGTCCTATCAGGCGTGGCGGGAACAAGACACCCATGCCCATGATAGGCCGGCCGGTGGTGAAGGTCAGCAACCCCGCCAAGCAGTAGCTACCGGGGCGCAGCTATTAGAATTCGACGTTGTTTTTGATAGCACCCGGTCGTAGTAGTAAGCGGTGCTAGGCTTACAAAACTTTTTCTAGGTGCTGGGAGTAGACGGTATTCCACCCTTTTTTTAGCTGCTCTCCGTAATAAGCCCAGTCATGCACCCCGCCTTGTTGGTAACACACCACTTGGTGGGTGAGACCCACGTTGCGCATGGCCTGATCCAGTTCTTTGGTGCAGGTGTAGGAAGCGCATTCTAATAACACCGCACCTGGTAGCTCGATGGCGGGTCGGCCCAGGTGTTTTTCAATATCAAAAGCGGTGACTTTGCCATCGCTGGCGAATAAATAGACCGGGGTGTCTTTCAGCATCAGCGGGTAACGTATTACATCCGCTGCGAACCGCTGTTCGGTGGTCCAAATATTATCGGGGTCGCCACCCACGCCCCGAATAATCGATAAGGTCATGCCCCAGCCCATGGTGCTGGTGGTGGAGTAGCAGCCGGAAAGACCAATCACTCCATGGAAAACCGTCGGATGCTGAGCAGCCAAACGCACCGCAGCGGCAGCACCCATGGAAAGACCCGCGATAATGCGAGTGCCATTAAAGCTCAAACCCGCAGCGGGATCTTCCAAGACAGCTGGTAGCTCTGAGGTTAAAAAGGTGCGCCACTGGTTGCGGCCAAGGTAGGGGTCGTCTGCGTGCCAGTCGTCGTAAAGCGAGCCAGCGGCCTCGGTGGGCATGACCACGGTAACGTTCTCGTCTTTTAGGGCGTACTGGAGCTGGCCTTCACGGAGCCAGCCGGAACGCTTAGGGGCGGTGATGCCGTCTAACAGATACAGCATGGGGGCATGTGGCTGTTTGGCGGGCTGAATTTGTACTTCAACTATCCGGCGCATGGCGGGCGATTCGATGAACCAGCGTTCAACACCCGGATCAGTATCGGGCTGGCGATCTGCTAACCGGGGGACGCTATAGTCTCTATTGGAGGTAGCAGGAAGACTAACTTCGTCCCGGTAGATGGCAGGAAAGCGGCGCCAAATGCTCGGGGCAGCTTGGAGCGTTGCAATAGCTCCACGAATCAGCAGCGGCGTGACGGGAAAATTAGCCAGCGCAGCAATGGCTAAGCCATAAGTCTTAGTAGTGTTCATTAGAGTGCAGATTTTAGCGATCTGAGAAGAAAAACGCGCCCTTTAGAAAGTAGTCAGCTGAGATTAATACAAGGATGGGGCTAAATGTTCCCAGGCCAGAGGTAGTTGTTGGCTATAGTAGTGCCAATCGTGAACACCCCCATCTTGGAGGATAACTTTCTGGTGCTGCATGCCGTGGGATGCCATGGAGTTTGCTAACTCTTGGGTGCAGACATTGGTGGCGTATTCCAAAACCACACCGCCTGCCAACTCGTACTGCTTCCGGCCCCGGAAATTAGCAATATCAGTATCGGTGACATATCCGTCTGCGGTAAACAGATATACCGGCATGTTCTTCAACCCGGTGGGGTTGGCAACAGGATCCATACGCACGCGATCTTGCGGGCTGAACAGCTTACGGTCGTCAGCACCTACCGATTGAATAATGGATTTGGTCAGCCAATTTCCCATTTGAGTGGAGTTGGAATAACAACCAGAAAGTCCGGCCACCCCGTGGAAATAATCCGGGTTGGCATTGGCAAGGCGCACTGCGCCGGAAGCACCCATGGACAGCCCTACGATGGCTCGTTTCCCGTTGAAATTTAGCCCCTGGCTGGGATCTTCCATCACGGTGGGCAGCTCTTTGGTTAAAAAGGTCTCCCACTTGGGTTGTTGAATCTTGTTGTCGTACTGATCCCAATCTAAAAACATGCTTCCAGAAGCTTGCACCGGCATGATGACGGTCACTTGCTGGGAACCGAGGGATTGCGCAAGATTTCCTTTACGGAGCCAACCGCTGGTGCTGGGAGCACTCGCCCCATCAAGAGCAAATAGGAATGGTGCAGGTTTATTGGCATCAGGTGCCCGCATGACCTGTAGCTCCACTACTCGCCGCATGGCGGGGGATTCGATGAACCAGCGTTCTAACCGCAATCCCTCTTCGGCAACGATTTTCACAAGTTTGGGTTGGGCATAGTCTTGCGGAGCAGTGGTGGGGTACCAAGAATCGCTGGCGAAGAACTCGGGGATATGGGCATCGGAAAGTGGTGGTTTGCTTTGCAGATCAACGAGGCCAGCAAAGTTCTCTTCCATGCGTGGTGCATTTGCTACTGATGCAATGCTTTGGGCAATGGCGTCATCGACCACATCGCTAGAGTTGTTGGCGGGTGGTAAGGCTAGCGCTGTTGGTTGAAAAATGAGGCTAGCACCGATAACAATACCTGCTATTGCGCTGGTCAGCGTGGTTTTACGCACGTACTCTCCTTTAGGGTTTAAAAAATCCTATAGTGCTTATCGAACCTAATTGGGTGATATTACAACCCAAACATTATCACTGGAGTAGTACCGCAACCGCTAGCATGGCAGGTAGCGCTAAAAAGGTGGTCAGCACAATAGTATCGCGGGAGACCGCCATCCCCTTTTTGAAGGTGGCTGCATAGTTATACACATTCTGGGCGGTAGGCAAAGCAGCTAAGATCACCACGGCGTAAAGGGAATGCCCATCCAACCGGAAAGCCAGGCCTAGCAGAAACGCCACCAATGGCATGAGGAACGTTTTCAGGCCCGTTGCCACAAGCGTAGGGGTGCGTTGCTGCGGATCGGAAAGGGGAGCGGCCTTATATAACGAAGCGCCAAAGCTCAACAAGATCATGGGAATGCTGGCACCCCCCAATATGGATAACGGTTGGGTTATCAGCACCGGTAAGGTAACTCCCGAAACCGCTACCACCACACCTAAGGCCGAGCCTAAAACAATCGGGCTGAGCACGCTGGTAGCTATGGTGGGAAGAAGGCGGCGGGAATTGGAGATCAATGCGAAAATAATCGGTGCGAAAATCGCAGTTTGCACCACCAGAATTGGTACGGCCCATACCGCGGAGCCGAGGACGAAAATCCCCACAGGCAACCCAATATTATTAGAGTTGATATAGCTAGCGGCCGCTGCCCCCATGACGGTGGTCTCCCGATCGAGGGGAAACCACAGGCGCGAGACCAGCACAAAAGCCCCAGCGGTGACAAGCGCTGCCACGGTGGAAACGATCACCACGGGGCTAAACAGCGCGGCTGGCTCCGAGGTAGAGACCACCGTGAAAATGAGGGCGGGGGTAGCAGAATAAAAGGCCACCCGATTAAGCACTAAGCGCTGTTCATTATTGGCAATGACCCGAAACCTAGCAAGCAAATACCCGACAAGGATCACCGTGAAAATAATGCTGAAGCCTTCTAAAACTCCGCTCATGCTAGGCCTTGGCCACTTTTCTCAGGGCCATTTTGCTCAGTGTTGCTCTTCGACGCCTCCAAGTAAGCGGAATGCGCGCGGTGACCAAACAGCGCGGTTCCAATGCGCACACAGGTCGCGCCCTCGGCAATCGCCCATTCGAAATCACCGGTCATGCCCATGGACAATTCCGCTAGAGAAATTTCTTCAGGGGCGGTGGGAACAAGCGCATCACGTAGTTCGCGCAGCCTGCTAAAACACGGGCGCACCACGGATTCGTCATCGGAAAATACCGCCATGGTCATCAGACCAGTAACGCGGAGCCGATCCAGGGTAGCCAGTTCGGGGAGGATAGCCTCAACCGCTTGGGGCGAAAAGCCACCTTTTTGTGGTTCGTTTGAGGTGTTGACCTGAATAAATACATCAAGATAACGGTCGTGTTCCACTAACCGTTGCTGCAAGGCATGGGCTAGGCGGAGGGAATCCAACGCATGAAATTCATGGGCGTAGCGGGCTACCTCTTTTGCCTTATTGCGCTGCAGGTGTCCGATCTGACACCACCGGACATCGGTGAGGTCTCGTTCTAAAAATGCTTGGGCTTTCTCCGCGAGTTCTTGGGGACGGTTTTCCCCCAGTACCGTCATCCCAGCTTGGTATGCTTCCATCACGGTTGCGGTGGGAAACGTTTTTGATACCGCTATGAGTCGAATGTCTTGCGGGTTTCGCCCAGCTTGGGTGGCTGCTTGGTTGATGCGCTCTAGTACGGCGTGGTGTCGAGCCTGAAAATCCTCCACGGTGGTTGTCATAACCTGTTAGTGTAGCCTTGCACATTAAACTTCTTAAGTATGACTACTATATCTAGCGCGAAAACCCGCAGATTCGGGCATGACCTGATAGAGCACTTTCTTGAGGTTCCGTGGGATACATTTGGCGATAGCACCGATACTTTTTGCTTGTATGCCCGGGAAATTATTCCTGATGGCGGGGAAGAATTTCCGCATATTGTGTACTTACAGGGCGGTCCTGGTTTCCCAGCGCCACGCCCTTACGCCGCTTCTGGCTTATTGGGGGAGATGCTGAAGCATTATCGAGTGATTCTGCTCGATCAGCGCGGCACCGGTAGATCACACCGGATTGATGCTGGTAGTGACCTTATTGATCTTAGTGCAGCTCGGCTGAGCCAGCTGCGGCAAGAGTATATCGTGGAAGACGCAGAGGCGTTGCGCCAAGCGTTGGGGATTAAGCAATGGGCATTATTTGGGCAGAGTTTCGGTGGTTTTTGCATCACCTCGTATTTAGCCCGTTATCCCGAGTCCGTGACCGAGGCCTATCTCACCGGTGGGTTACCCAGCCTCGAAAAGCATGTCGACGACGTCTATCGAGCTACGTTTAGCAAATTAACGGCGCGCCAAGAGGAGTTTTTTCGGCAAGTACCGTGGGCTAATCAGCGTATCAGGGAGATCGCCCATCACCTGAGCACTACCGAAGAACTGCTTCCTACCGGGGAGCGCTTGAGCGCAAGAAGGTTCCGCACCATTGGTATTGGTTTAGGTCGCGGGGATGGGTACTTTGATCTCGCCTATCTTCTGGAAGAACCGTTCTATCAGGTAAGTGGCGAAAAACGACTGCGGCGGGATTTCTTGGCGACGGTATCAGCGTTGGTGAGTTTTGAGCAGGCACCACTGTATGCGGCGATTCACGAATCGATTTATGGAGGCATTGGCTGTGCGGCCACGCGGTGGTCGGCGCACCGGGTGCGGGAAGAACTGGAGGGATATGGTGAAAATCTTGACCCGCGGTCGGCTGAAAAATACTACCTGACGGGTGAGCACATCTTCCCGTGGCAGTTTGATGAAGATCCCAGTCTTAAGCCGTTGAAAGAGGCCGCGGATCAGCTGGCTGCCCATCAGTGGCAGAGATCCCCCTATCAGGGGGACGGCCTTGCGGGGGCACCTGTTATCGGGGCGGCGGTGTATTTTGATGATATTTACGTCCCCTTCGAGCTTTCGCTGCAAACCGCAGGTCACTACCGGGATGCACGGCTGCATGTTACTAATTACTATCAGCATGATGGCATTCGGCATGATGGGGCGCAGATCTTTAAGCTACTGACAGCGAAGGTGCGGGATCACTGAGACCGCGGCCATTACCCCTCCTTTGGGGGTGGTTTTGGCGGTGGGTTGTTTGGTCGAAAAACTTCGATGTCATATCTTTAAACACTGAATTGCTTACAAGGCAATTGTGGTTTGCACCCACGTGAGAGTAACAATTTGTTTATTAGTCGCTCACCACATTCGGCTTTTAAACAATTCCCACCACCCCATCACAGGTTTAAAGTTGGGATTTAAGGTTTAACTTAGGCACGTGGGTTCAATCATGTTTTGCGTTAAAATCCTTTAACATGCGCGAAAAGATCAGCATCACCACCCAAGAAGTCGTGGAGTTCGACGAACTGACTAACATTTTTGAGTACAGCGAAGAACATATCTTGGATGAATCGCTTCTACTCATGATTCAATCCTCATAAAAAACCAAAAAATACCTAAGGAGAATGCGGCTATGCCTCAGTGGGGGCACAAAAAGTTCACTACCACTGAATCGCAGGCCAGCAGCATCTTAAAGGTGTTCGACCGCATGTCCGGTCGAGCAAGTAGGGCGGTAATTGCTAGCTATTCTTCTAGCTTCTCACTTGCAACAAAGTTTTTAGCGCCCCAAGTGCGGGCCGATATTTCCCATCTTTACGCCATGGTGCGCATAGCGGACGAGCTAGTCGACGGCACCGCCTTAGCCGCAGGTATGGATTTAGGCGAAATCGCTGCGGCATTAGACCAGTATGAGCAACAAGTGCTGTTAGCTAAGCAGCAACGCTTCCACTTTGATTTGGTATTACACGCCTATGGGTTAACCGCGCGGCGTTGTGATTTTAATCCAGAGCATATCCAGGCGTTTTTCGCTTCAATGCGCAGGGATTTAACCGAAACTACCTACAACCATCAGGGTTTTTCTGATTATGTTTATGGTTCCGCTGAGGTTATTGGCTTATTGTGCCTGGATATTTTTTATTGCGATCATCCCATCACTCCGGCTAAGCGTCGAATAGCAGAAGCTGGTGCTAAGGCGCTGGGGGCAGCTTTTCAAAAAATTAATTTTTTACGTGACTTAGCCGAAGACACCACGCTGTTAGGGCGGCAGTATTTTCCCGGTGTTAGCGAGTTAACAGAGGCAGACAAACAGCGGCTTATTGGCGATATTCGCGCTGATCTTAAAGCCGCTCAGCAGGCCATTGCTTTGCTGCCGCCCAGGACGTTAATTGCGGTTAATATTGCTACCGCGTTGTATCAGGAATTGGTAGATAAATTAGCAACAACCCCAGCGCAGCAGTTAGTACAACGTCGGATCAGGATTAGTGGTTGGCGCAAACTACTTATTAGTGCGCGTGCTGTCGGCGGGGGATTGCGTATCATTTTTTCGGGAGTGAGCTAGTGCTAAAAACCTCATTACCTAGCATCGCAATAGTCATTGGAGCTGGTTTCGCTGGGCTGGCAACGGCTGTATTATTGGCGCAGTATGGTGTGGCAGTAACCGTGGTAGAGAAAAACGGTGCAGCAGGTGGCCGGTCGGAAAGCCTTAAGATTGATGGCTTTCGGTGGGATACCGGGCCGTCGTGGTATTTAATGCCAGAAGCCTTTGATCATTTCTTCGAACTGTTAAACACAAGCACTAAGCAGCAGTTAGATTTGGTTGATTTAGAGCCGGGGTATCGGTTGTTTCCCGAAGGGGAAGCCAGGTTAGATGTTCCGGCCAATCTGGCAGGCGCCTGCGAGCTTTTCGAAAGTCTCGAACCGGGCGCAGCCAAGCAGCTAAAAAGATATTTAGCGAGCGCGGGGGAAAGTTACCACTTGGCCATGGAGTGGTTTTTATACAACAATTTCACCTCCCCGACTACGGTGTTAAACCCCACCGTGCTGAAACGGTTACCCAAGCTGGTTTCGTTGTTAAGCCAGCCGTTAGATCAATTCGCTGCTACTTCCTTCCAGGATCATCGCCTGCAGCAAATGCTCACCTACCCGGCGGTGTTTTTAGCCTCGCAGCCAGCCACCACTCCGGCGCTTTATCATTTGATGAGTCACACGGATTTGGTGCAAGGCGTGAAGTATCCACTGGGTGGGTTTCATGCGGTGGTAGCAGCCATGGAACGGCTTGCTTTAGAGCGTGGAGTGAAGTTTCGGTTTCACCGGTCGGTTGTAGAAATAACCACGACTAAAACGAAACGCCGCGCCAAGGCTACCGGTGTGCGTTTGGCCACGGGCGAGCACCTAACAGCGGATATTGTGATTTCCACAGCGGATCTGCATCATACTGAAACGGCGTTGTTGCCGCGCACGTTGCGCAGCTATTCGGATAAGCGCTTTGCCAACCAAGATCAGGGCATTAGTGCCGTGCTGGTGTTACTCGGGGTCAAGGGGAAATTGCCAGAGTTAAGCCACCATAATTTGTTGCTATCTAGGGAATGGGAAACAGATTTTGATCATGTGTTTTCCCACAACAGATCCCTGCCGCAGGCATCTCGATCGGTGTATATTTCCATGCCTTCTGCCACTGATCCTACGGTGGCCCCCACCGGTCATGAAAACTTATTTGTTCTCATACCTACCGCTCCCAACCCAGACTTAGGGCACGGCGATGCTTACCAGGCAGTCGCTGATCCGGCCGTGGCTGCTATCGCGGATGAAACCATTGAGCTGATTTCGCAGCGGGTGGGCATTGCTGATTTGGCGCAGCGGATTGTCATACAGCGCAGCATTGGGCCGAAAGATTTCGTGCAGCGCTATCATTCTCTGAACGGTTCAGCCTTAGGGCCTGCGCATACGTTGCGGCAGTCGGCTTTTTTCCGGGGGCGGAATGTCTCACGCAAAGTAGCAGAGCTTTATTATGCTGGTGCTACCACTGTGCCGGGGGTGGGGGTGCCTATGTGCTTGATTTCTGCTGAAAATATTCTCAAGCGGTTGCTCAACGACCACAGTGGCAGGTGGTTGGAAGGGCAGCTAGAATCTGGAACTTGATGGCTCTGATAGTTCGCACCAGCGCGTCGGCAATAGCGCATTCCAAAGCCGCCGGTTTAGCGCTGCTGTTTATCGCCATCTTGGCCGCGTGCGGGGTGGTGGTGTTATTACCGCTAGCCGGAGCGAGTGGCAGCATGAGAATTTTAGTCATCATTGCGCTGTGTTTTCCCGCCATCGGCATTATGATCAGCATCATTTCGTTGGTGGCAACCATTAGGAAAGCACGGCGGCCGGTGCTGCTGATAGACAAGGATGTGGTGATCAACGGCGATAGTGTGTGTCCCGTCGAGAACCTGCGCGAGGTGCATATCTACGGACACGGCCGCACCAGTTTTGCCACGCTAATCACCGACCAGTGGGAGCGCACCATTACTTTCCCGCAAGGCGCGATTCCGACTCCTTCGCAGTGCGCGAAGCTGCTGCGGCGGGACTATCCGGAAATCACCGTGCGTTGGTTAGGTTCCATCTAACTCATCACCGCACCAATAATATCGAGTGTTTCCAGCCGCCACGTATGCTGCGGGCCGATGGGAACCATGATGAGCTCATCACACTGCGTATTTTGTATCAACGTATCTAGATACTGCTTGACCGCCACGGCATCACCCACAGCCGTGTATTGCAGCTGCGGCACCCGCCCAGCGCTGAGCAGCAGATTCATGTGCGTATCATTCCAACCCGGCTGAGTAGCCGCCAGCCACGCACGTTGCGCCTCATGAAAACGGTGTTCGGCTTCGGCTTGGCGAGACGCTGCTACCACGTTAACTGCTACCTTGACGTTGCTGCTTGTCGACGCCTTCAGCTGCGCGCGGTACAGCTCTAAGGCGGGGTACAACTGCGCGGGGGCGAAATGCGAGGCAAAAGCATAAGGCAGCCCCAGATCAGCTGCTGCTTGAGCACCAAAAAGCGAGGAGCCTAAAATGCACAATTCCAGTGGCGGGATTTCGGTGGGAAACGCACGGATCTGAGCGTGCTCTTCCGGGGCTAAAAACGACTGGAGCTGTTGTACGTCCCGGACAAAATGCTGACTGGCTTGCGGTGAGCGTCGTAACGCGGAAGCAAGTGTGGTGGCATCCGTGCCTGGTGCGCGCCCTAAGCCCAGCAGGACGCGGCGGGGAAACATGGCAGCAAGCATGCTGAATTTCTCGGCGATGATAAAGGGCACATGGTTGGGCAGCATAACTCCGCCGGCGGCAAGCCCAATGCGGGAGGTTTGCGCCCCAATATAGGCGATCATCAGGGCCGGATCGAGCGAGGCGATGTTGGGCATATTGTGGTGTTCGGCGTACCACATGCGGTGAAAGCCCAGGGCTTCTGCTTTCTGGGCTAGCTCGACGCTCTGGCGGTAGTCGGTGTGCCCACCTAATACTGGGGCGAGGTCTAAAACTGATAGTGCTACCACGGTTACTGCGCCTTGGTGCGGTAGTACAAGTCAACTCCCAGCCCGATAACAAAGCCTGCGGCAAGCGGGTACAACCAGCCAAACTGGTTGGCTTTGAGCACCGGGATCACCAAGCTTAGTAGCGCATATCCGGTGACTAACCACACGGGTAGGCTGAAACCATAGCGTAAGGAAAACTGCTTTATTGCGGTGGCGTCGATGAGGGTGAGGGCCACCACAGTGATGGCGATGGGGTAGAGGAAGACAATAATGGGCACTGCCACGGTAAAGACTGCATCGAGACCAAGTGAAGCGATGGTGAAGCTTACTAGGGTGAAGATGATCAACCAGTTGCGGTAGCTAATACCTGGCAGCAGGGAGTGGAAAAACTCGCTGGAGGCCGCGAGTAGCCCAACGGCGGTAGTCAAACACGCCAGCAGCACAATGCCGCCGAATACCAGTTGGCCGGTGCCACCTAGAGTGTCTTTGGATACGGCTGCCAGCAGTTGCGCACCATCTTCGAAATCGCGTCCGCCGGTGATTCTTTTGCCCATGAGCGCTAAACCGAAATAGACGATGGCTAAGATGGCACCGGCAATGAGGGCTGCCATGGCAGTGGAGCGAAGAATGATCGGGTTATCGGTGACGGATTTACCACCCAAAGCGGAGATGACCACGATTCCGAAAGCGAGAGCGGCAATGGAATCCATGGTGAGGTAGCCTTCCATCAATCCCACGGTCAGTGGGCTGGTGGCGTATTTTTCTACCGGTGGCTCGTTGACGTTATCAAGGCTTAGCACCACCAATAAGATCAGCAGCGCTAACAGTAGTAAAAGAGCGGGGGTGAGTATTTTTCCCAGCCGGTCGGTAAGACCACTGGGGCGAAGCGCCAGGGCGAAAGCGACACCGAAAAACACCAGGTTGAACACAAATGATGCTGCTAAGCTGTCATTTCCGGTGACCGGGGCAATGGCGGTGGAGAAACTAACGGCTCCGGTGCGGGGAATGCCGAAGAACGCGCCAATGGATAGATACACCGCGACGGAGAAGGCTATGGCAAAGACATTGCCGCCGCGGCTGGCCACGGATCGCACATCTTTACCAGACACGGCTATGGCTATCACCGTTAGTACTGGTAGCAGCACGCCACCGAGAAGAAAACCGATGACGGCCGGGGTGAAGTTGATTCCTGCTTGGGCGCCCAACAGTGGTGGGAAAATGAGGTTGCCTGCCCCGAAGAACATCGAGAACAACATCAGTGACACGGGTAGGAGTGTCGAAAAGCGGAATGAGGACATGCCGATGCTCTCCCAAATCGCGGTACAAAAACTGTTTTGTACTTTACTGCTAACAGCAGGTGAAATCCATTTAGCTGTGATCCAAAGCTGCAGCCATTTGTTCCAGTGCTTGGGTGAGGATTTCCCGGGACGTAGCGAAGTTTAACCGCACGCAGCCGGTACCGAGCTCGCCAAACCACTCACCGTCATTAAAGGCCACTTTGGCGTGACCTAAGAAAAACTCCGCAGGATTGCCCGTGACCGCGGTATCGGTGAAGTCTAACCACATGAGGTAGGTTGCTTGCGGCACCCGGATTTTTATACCCGGGACGATTGTCGGCAAAGTTTCTATGAGATAGTCGCGGTTAGCTTTTAGATACGCCAGCTCCTCGGCGAGAAACTCTTGGCCCTCCCGGTAGGCTGCCTCGGCAGCAACGAGACCTAATATGGATTCACCATCCACGGTGGATCGCGCCAAGCTGCGCCAAATATCGACATCTTCTTGGTTGCTGAAGATGATCTGGGCGCATTTTAACCCCGCGGTGTTCCACGCCTTGGACGTAGCGGTGGCGGTGATACAGACCTGTGCTGCGGTCTCGCTGACACCTGCAGCTACGGTGTGGTGGCCGTCGTAGACTAACGGGGCGTGGATTTCGTCGACAAGCACCCTGGCGTCGTACTTGGCGGCAAGATCGGTAATAGCTATGAGTTCTTCCCGTTCAAAGATAAAACCTAAGGGGTTAAACGGGTTGCATAACACGAGGCACCCAGCGCCATCCTGGAAAGCCTGCTCAATATTGGCAAGCGACAGACCGTTTCTAGCGTCAATGAAAATGCCTTCGCGGTTGGTGGTTTCTAGTAATTGGAAAAACGGGGGATAAGCGGGAACTGGGATAATCACCGAAGAACCCGGAGTAGTGAAGTTATTAACCGCAATAATTAATGCCCGAACCACGTCAGCTACTGGGAAAATCCAGTCAGGGCGCGCCGGGAAACCGTAGCGTTGCTGGTAAAACTCGGCGGTGGCCTGCGCGAGTGTGTCACCGGAAGGGGGATACCCGAAGGATTCGGCAGCAACGGCCTCTAATACTGCGGTTTTTATCGCCGGGCAGGTCTCGAAATCACTTTCAGCTACCCATAGGGGGATGACATCGTCTGGGTAGGTGGTCCATTTCAAGGTGTTTCGGTTTTTGAGTTCTTGATAACTAGGAAAGCGCATAGCTAATAATAGTACCTGCAGCATGTTTGCCGGTTGTTTTTTGCGGTTGTTTCGACACAAGCTTTGCGCAATTCCCACCCCTGTGCCCATTGGCTTTAATATGAATAAATACTGTCAACAAAGTTGGTGAAAGGCGCACTATGAAACACACTGCGACGAAGATCGGCGCGCTCGCTCTGGCAGGCGTTTTATTGGTCAGCTGCTCGGGCGGCTCCGGGACAGATGGTAGCGGTGCTGTGGCGCCCTCGACCTCGGTGGCCCCAGCTTTTGAGGCGAAACAGGTAGATCAGGTAAAAGTAAGTAATATTTCTGCGCCACAGGTTGATCCGGGCTTAAATATTGAAGTGACTCTTCAGGCGGCGAATTCCAATCCGGCTGCTAGCGGTTCGATTATTTATGTTTTTGTGAAAAATCTCAACGAAATGCCGGTGCCTACCGACGCCTTAAACGTCTCGCTGCAAGGCGCCTCGGCAGTTTCTGATGGCACGGTGGGGTTGGATTTGCCCTTGGGGCCATCGGCGAGCACCAATTTGCAGTTTGCTTTCGACGCCAGCTATTCCGACTTGTACAACGGCACCTTCACCATCGGCAATTTGGTGTATGAGGGGAATCTCGCCGGAGTGTAAATTTTCCTTAAAACTGCCCTTCGCTCGAACCTAGGTGGTGAGGCTGGGGCAGTTTTGTTGTTATTGCTAGTATAAAATCATTACGAATAAGGGCTGGAGGATTGCTGCTTTTGTGGCGGGGTCGGGGCTTTGATTTTCGGCGCCCGGCAGGGGGTATGAATGAGTGTGATTGATGAATGCTAAAAAATAGCAATCATGGCTTTTAGCTGGCATTTCCGCTGTGTTTAGTGGCGGTTCTTTTACCCCCAAAAAAGTTGCTTTAGAGGTTTAGTGATCTTAATCGATTATGATTAAATTACCATTATCCCTCAAGGTGTGAGCAACCTAACACTGCAGGAAGGAAAGTGAATGAAAGTCGCTTTCAAAAACATGTTCAGTTTCGAATTCTGGCAAAAATTCGGCAAATCCTTAATGGTGGTCATCGCCGTCATGCCGGCCGCCGGCCTCATGGTTAGTATTGGTACCTCCCTACCGCTAATCAATGAAAACTCGGGTTTGTTAGCCACCGTAGGTAATATCATCGCCCAAATCGGTTGGGGAATCATTGGCAACCTCCACTTGCTGTTTGCTCTAGCAATCGGTGGTAGTTGGGCGAAAGAAAAAGCTGGCGGCGCCTTTGCTGCTGGTATTGCCTTTATCCTCATTAACTTAATCACCGGCAATTTCTATAATGTGTCCATAGACATGCTTACCGAAGATTCTGCGCATGTCAAGACCATTTTTGGGGCCGAAATACCAGTAGAAAACTACTTCATTGATGTGCTGGGGCAACCCGCACTGAACATGGGTGTGTTTGTTGGTATCATTTCGGGCTTCGTCGGTGCCACCGCATACAACAAGTACTACAATTTCCGGAAGCTGCCAGACGCACTGACCTTCTTCAACGGCAAACGGTTCGTGCCGTTTGTGGTGATCTACCGTTCGGTTATCGTTGGTCTGCTTTTGGCAATCATTTGGCCGCTGATCCAGACCGGTATTAATAACTTTGGTTCCTGGATTGCTAACTCTCAAGATTCCGCGCCAATCGTTGCACCATTCTTGTATGGAACCTTGGAACGTCTCTTGCTACCATTTGGTTTGCACCACATGCTGACCATCCCCATGAACTACACCTCCTTGGGCGGAACCTACGAAATTCTCACCGGCGCCCAACAAGGCACGGTGGTATTCGGCCAAGACCCACTCTGGCTGGCATGGATTTCCGACCTAGTTAACCTCAACAGCACTGGCGACATGGCGCAGTACAATGAGCTGGTCAACAACGTCACACCAGCACGGTTTAAGGTTGGTCAGATGATTGGTGCCAGCGGTATCCTCATGGGTCTTACCCTGGCCATGTACCGCAACGTTGATCCTGATAAGAAGAAGCGTTATAAGTCCATGTTCCTATCCGCTGCCATCGCGGTGTTCCTCACCGGTGTCACGGAACCCATTGAGTACATGTTCATGTTCGCCGCCCTGCCGCTGTACATTGTTTATGCCCTGATTCAAGGTGCTGCCTTTGCCATGGCAGATATCGTCCACTTGAGGATTCACGCCTTCGGGAATATCGAGTTGCTCACCCGTACTCCCATGACCTTGAAAGCAGGCATCGGTGGCGATCTGTTCAACTTCGTCTGGGTAACGCTGCTGTTTGCGGTAATCATGTACTTCATTGCCGATTTCATGATTAAGAAATTCAACCTCGCTACCGCTGGCCGCAATGGCAATTACGACGGCATGGAAGGTGACGAAGCAGAAGGTGAAGCAGGTCAAAGCGCTGGCACCGCCGATGCTAACTCCCAGATCGTTCACATTATTAACCTTCTAGGCGGTAAAGAAAACATCGTTGATGTTGATGCTTGTATGACCCGCCTGCGCGTAACCGTGAAAGACTCCGCCGATGTGGCCGACGAGGAAAGCTGGTCACGCGCCGGTGCCGTTGGCTTGATCCTTAAAGGCAATGGCGTCCAAGCAGTCTATGGCCCCAAGGCAGATGTATTGAAATCCGATATTCAAGACCTGCTTGATTCCGGCCAAGAGATCCCGAAAACCGACATCGCAACCGTGGTAATCCCCGATGACGAGGATGAGGACGAAGATACTGCCGTTGACACCGCTGAGGTAACCACCGTCGAAGAAAGCACCGATGGTGACTGGGTTACCGAAGAAATTCAGTCGGTCGTTGAAGGCGACGTTATCTCATTGGAAGACGTCAACGATCCGGTATTTTCCAAGAAAATGATGGGGGAGGGTTTTGCAGTTAACCCCACCAGCGGAACCATATACTCCCCAGTAACCGGCGTGGTAACCCAAGTGTTTGAAACCAAACACGCCTACACGCTAGAAACCGACAGCGGATTAAAGGTCTTGGTGCATATCGGTCTCGATACCGTAAGTCTCAACGGCGGTCCCTTCACTGCGAAGGTGGAAACCAACCAACGGGTACAAGCCGGTGACATACTGGCCGAAGCCGACTTGAAGGCGATCACCGATGGTGGCAAAGAACGTACCGTAGTGGTGGTATTTACCAACACCGCGAAAGTTAAAACTGCCACTGTGCTCAAGAAGGGCACGCAACCAGCAAAGACTGTAGTAGCAACGGTTGAACTATAACCGGAGCTAAAACACGAAAAGGATGGGTAGCCAAGCAATACCCATCCTTTTTCTCATCACTACCTAAGGAAGAACCAATGGCAAAGATTCTCACGCTCAACACCCATAGCTGGATGGAAGACAACCAAGACCAAAAACTCAGCCAGCTGATAGCGGCCCTGCGAGCAGAAAAATTCGACATCATCTGCTTACAGGAAATCAACCAAGAAATCACTGCACCTGAAGCAACACAGCCGAAAAACTACACCCCAGTTGCGGGCAGCCCCGCCATAGCGACAGATAATTTCGCCCTCACCCTAGTTACCGCACTCGAAGAGGCCGGCCTGTCTTACCACTGGAGCTGGGCATACAATCACATTGGCTACGGAAAGTACCACGAGGGCGTAGCGATATTATCCCGCACCCCACTTTCCCCCCAAAGCGTGCTGGTATCTGCCGTCGATAATGAATTTGACCACCACACTAGGCGGGTGCTCGTGGCAGAAACCACCTTAGGTGACGTCCCGGTTACGGTATGTAGCCTGCATTTATCCTGGTGGGACCAAGGGTTTATCGAGGAATGGCAGGTACTAGAAAACTACCTTAGCAACTGCCCTCGTCCGTTGGTGCTCATGGGAGATTTCAACAATCCCACCGGCGGCCCGGGCTATGACCGGATCACCACCGGCCCGCTGGAGCTCAGCGACAGCCACCTGAAAGCACAGCACCGCGCAGGAACCGCCACCATAAGCAAAGAGATCGACGGGTGGGTAGGCAATAACGAAGAACTCAAAGTTGACCATATTTTCACTACCAACGATTTCCAGGTCGCATCATCGCAGGTGATCTTCAACGGTGAAAACTACCCCGTTGTCAGCGACCACCGTGGCTTAGCGGTGACCCTAACGGTGCAGTACCCTGATACCCATGACTGACGTAGTTGTGCTTGCCGACGAAGCTGGCAACCCGATTGGAACCGCTCCCAAGGCCAGCGTCCACACCACCAACACGCCATTACACCTTGCTTTTTCGTGTTATGTCTTCAACCCGGATGGGCAATTGCTGATCACCCGCCGCGCGTTAACCAAGAAAACCTGGCCCGGTGTGTGGACCAACTCCGCCTGCGGACATCTCGCCACGGGAGAAACCGCCGCTGCTGCCTTAACTAGGTGGGTGCCGCACGAATTAGGCGTCGATAAGGTCAGCGAACCAGAGTGCGTGCTGCCAGATTTTCGCTACCGTGCCACGGATTCCCGCGGCATCGTGGAATGGGAAATCTGCCCGGTGTTTATCAGCCAGATTTCCCTGCCAACCATCCACCCAGCGGCTAGCGAAATTGATTCCTACCAGTGGGCTAGCCCAAAGGAGCTGTTTCAGGCTATAGATGCCACCCCGTTTGTGTTTAGCCCGTGGATGGTCAAGCAGCTAGAACACGAATCGCTACGCTTGGCTTTGCAAACGTTCAGCGGCTCCTAGCGGGATAGACAACCAATCGGGACGGTGGTGGTTCTCGTAATCAATTTCATACAGGACCTTATCCACCACATACGCCTGGAGGAGTGCTTGCTCAACCTCACCGTAGGCGGCGAGGAAATCCGCACCCACCGATAACCCGGCGTAGTCGAAGCTGCGCAGCATTCCTGCTAGGTCGCGCATTGGGGAGTCGGGGAGGCGTCGTAACGCTAGCGGAATTGTGGGCTCGCCTTCGAAATCAATCACGTAAAACTTCTGATCATGGTACAAAATCTGCCCTAAGTGCAGGTCGCCGTGGATGCGCTGAACGGGGAACTCGGCAGGGAGATCGGCATAGGTGGCATCGGCTAGGTCGCGGAATTGCTCGACCACCGGGCTGCGTTCGCAAAACATATCGAGGCGGTGATACAGCTGCTGCTTTAGCTCATCGCTGGAATTGGTGTCGGTGGGGAAAGCGGTGGCCAGGTCGTGGTGCAGCTCTGAGATTACCCGGCCGAGTTCTTCCGCATGGCCAGCCATCTGATCGCGTAGCTCCCAGCAGTCCTGCGCGCCGGGAAGGTACCGGTAGATAATCCCGGTAGTAAAATCGCCATGGGTGATATGTCCCAGGTAACCAGCCACGTTACGGGTAATCGCCCGGCTGATTTCCACATCCGGGTGGACACCTTCTTCGCAGCTGCTGAAGAATTTCCACACCTCATCACCTGCAATGTAGGAGGCGTTGGTTTGTTCCCCGGAGATCCTCGTGCCGGTGGTGCTGGCGGGTGCACCGTGGAGGGTAAAGCGGGAATCACCTGCGGCAATGTCTGCTATCGGGTCGCTGCTGACGGTTTGGTTCAGACGACCATCGGTAATGACGAAGTCAATCATCGTAATCCTTCTCTTAAATAAGCCAAGGGGTCAGAGGTGATCTCTGGTTGCTCACCTTGGTAAACCAGTGCTGTTTTTTCTTTGCCGTATTGTGGCCAGGAAACCGAGCCACTTCGAATAAACGACAAAAACTCATTAAATACTGGGTGCTGGGTTTCCCCATGACCCAGCACCCAGGCAATATCATCACAATGCTTCTTAGGGGCGGTAACGGTACCGCGATGTTCTATCAACCAGCTGTTATAGGGTGCGGAATCGGCAATAGCGAGAACAAACCGCCGGATCATATAGTCACCAATTAAATAACCACAGCTACGGGCAGCGAAAGGGGGCGAGTACGCATTATTCGCCCCCAACTGACGACGAATCACCGGTAGCACTAACCGAGACCACCAACTGGAATCAATGCGTTTGGCTATGGGCATATCCAGCATTTCTTCCCTCGTGCAGCTTAAAAGAATAGGAACATCGGCTAGTTCGTAGGCGGCAAATGGCGCTGTGCCCACCGCAATGTCCATCCGGATACTTCGACTGAACCGCTGGTAGCCGCGTTGCAGTTTCTTAGCAGGCATCGCTGATAAGGCCTTCCGCGTGATCGGTTTTCCTAAAATACGCCGCAGCTTCGCCTTTTTCTTTAAGAAGGGTTTTAACGGAAACGACGGGGATAACGCCACCATCCGCCGAAATAACCCCTGGTAATGGTCTTTTCTGCACAGCCACAAAGCCACACCGGCGCCAGCTGAATGCCCTACGACCGTGATATTGGTTGGGTCGCCTCCAAAACTTTCAATGTTTTCTTGGAGCCACGACAAGGCTTGGGCCACATCATCGACACCCCGGAAATGATGAGGCTCGTCGTCAGCAAACGGAACGAATCCAGCCAATGCCAGCCGGTAATTCACGCTGACCGTTATAACGTTATTGCGCGCTAATGCGGTGCCATCCCACCACGGTTCGTCGTAACTACCGGATTCATAGCGGCCGCCATGGATTACCACCACCACTGGTAAATCACTCAACTGCCGCACGGTAACTGGCGTGGTGATAGACATGAGCAACGGATCACCCGCACCGTAATCACGGGCAAATGGGTGCGCCTGGGCATAAATAATGGGATCAAAAACCACGCTGTCGCCAGAAACATCACCGGTAATAACCCCAGCTGGGCAGGAAATCGTGCGTGAAGAACCCATGATCCCTAGTCTAGCAGCTACCATAGGTGTACATGACCACAGCGGAATCCTACCAACTGCCAGACTTTGCGACGATAACCACTTCGCAGTTTCCAGACAGGTTCGCTCAAGCGATGGCTGCCCACCAAGCAGAAATCCACGCCATTGCCACCAACCCAGAAGCGCCTAATTGGGAAAACACCGTAGAAGCGTGGGAACGTAGCGGCCAGGAACTAGAACAAGTGTCGGCCGTGTTCTTTAACCTGCTCAATACGGATAAAACCGCAGAACTGGAACAGATCGCAGCCACGCTAGCCCCCCAACTGGCTGCCCACAGTGATTCCATCTACCTCAATAACGAACTGTATCAACGGATCGTAGCAGCACAGCCTCCAAAAGATAACGAATCCCAGCGCCTGCATGACTACCTCATTCGCAGCTTCAAACGCCACGGCACCGGCTTAGACCCGGATAGCAAAAAAACCTTAGCTGACATCAACCAACGGCTATCGGCACTAAAAGACACCTTTAACCGGAACCTAGCTGCAGATACCACCGGCCTAGCAGCGCATTTCCCCACCGAGGCGGAATTACGGGGGCTTAGCCAGTCTCGTCTTGCCTCCGCCCGGCATGACGCCGCTGCTTTAGGGAAACCAGGATATGTCTTACCGCTGGAGCTGCCCAGCGTGCAGTCGGCGCAAGCCCAGTTAGAACTAGCTGCCAGTCGCGCCAAGCTCTATGACGTCGCCGCCAGCCGAGGCGTACAAAGCAACGCCGAAGTCGTGGTGGAAATGGCGCAGCTGCGCGCTAAGCGGGCTGAACTGCTAGGTTTTGCCAGCCATGCTGATTATGTGATCGCGGAAGAAACCGCCGGTTCGGCTGCGGCAGCGAGGCGACTGCTGCTCGATCTCGCCCCCGCCGCGGCGACCAATGCGCGCAATGAATTAAAGCTACTGGAAGAAGCAGCAGGAGATGAACCAGTAACCGCCGCCGACTGGCCCTATTGGGAGGCTGTAATCAAAGCCCGCGACTACCAGATCGACGAGACCAAACTGCGGCAGTATTTCCCCTTAAACCAAGTGCTCGAGGACGGCGTCTTTTTCGCAGCCAACCAGTTATACGGCATTACGGTAGAAAAACGGCCGGATCTACACGGATACGCCCCGGATGTTGACGTGTGGGAGGTGAAAGAGGAATCCGGTACGGGCATTGGCGTGTTGCTGACGGATTACTATGCTAGGGCGTCGAAACGCGGCGGGGCGTGGATGTCTAGCTTCGTGTCACAGTCGCAGCTGCTTGATCGCAAGCCGGTTGTGGTTAATGTCATGAGTATCACTAAGCCTGCCGACGGCAGCCAGCCGCTGCTGAGTCTTGATGAGGTGCGCACCATGTTCCATGAATTCGGACATGGACTCCACGGGCTGCTGTCAAACGTACGGTACCCGAGTTTTTCCGGCACTAAGGTGCCTCGCGATTATGTGGAATTTCCCTCACAAATCAACGAAAACTGGGCGTTTGAGCCGGCAATAGTAAAAAACTACGCACGACATGTGGATACCAGCGAAGTCATTCCCGATCAGCTGCTAGCGGCGGTGGAGCGGGGGCAAAAATTCGGCCAAGGATTTGCTACTGTCGAATACCTCGCGGCGGCGATCATTGATCTAGCGTGGCATTCCCTCAGCGCCAGCCAAGCGGCGGCCCTAAGTCCAGCAGATGTCACCGATTTCGAAAACCAAGCCTTAGCGCTGGCGGGGCTCGACATGGAAACTATCGCCCCACGCTACCGCTCCACCTACTTTTCGCACATCTTCGGTGGTGGCTATTCGGCAGGCTATTACTCCTACCTGTGGGCGGAAGTACTCGACGCCGATGGTTTTGAGTGGTTCAACGGGCAACAACTACGAGAAGCAGGGCAGCGGTTCCGCGAGCTAGTGCTGGCACGCGGTGGTGCCGACGACTATACGAAAGCCTTTGAAACACTACGCGGCCGCGCCAAAGACATCACCCCGCTACTGAAACGACGCGGGCTAGAAGGTGCGGTTTAAATGCTGGGGTGGTTTAGCGCGTTATCCGATGCCGTCGGCCAGTTTCTATCACTGAGCCCGTTCTGGCTGCAAATACTCCTGCTGGTCGTGGTCGTGGTTCCCGTATGCTCTGGGCTGGCCATGGTGCTGTTACGGCTGGTGGATGTCCTTGGTGCCCTCTGGTTGCGGATTTCTGACGCACTGCGCGCTAAGCTAAATAAGCCCCAACGCTAGGAGAGACCAATGGCTAATCCAGAAGAATTACGCAAACAAGACAGCCAACTGCCTAAACCGAAACGAGTCTACCCCAAATCCCGAGTCACTCAAGCTTTGGTGCTGCTGCTTATCCTAGTATTCGCGGCCTGGCTGGTATCGCTTATTTAAAGCCCTAAATGCGTCCGAATGACCTGCGCCTGCGCTTGCACACCAGCGCTGGAAACATGCATGGGCAGCAGATTCACCCCGGGATTATCCACTAGTGTGGTCACCCAGCGATCCGCGCCAGCAGCGCAAGTATTATGCGCCCTAAACGCCGTGGCAATATCAACATACTCCGCGCCGAGCTGACTAGCCGCCCCCGCGATTGCCTGGTTCAAGCTGCGGAAATACTTCTTTAAAGTGGGATCCTCGACAGGAAGCTGCAATGCGCTGCTGCCACCATCGTGATTAACGAGGCATAAGCGGTTGTCATCGTCTACGAATTCCGGGTAGCCCACCAGCAGGATTCGAGCATTAGGAGCTAAAGATTTAATCCGATCAATCCTACTGCGGATCCGGTTGGCGTAATCCTTCGGATCAATGGACATGCTCGAAGCCTTATACCCGTAACCCATCGCCTGCGGCCACGGATCATTCGCCCCGATCGTGATGGTAACCACCCGGGTGTTAGGCCCTAGGGCGCCATGATCCTGTGCTTGGTTAATGCTGTAATCAAAAGTCTCCGAAAGCGGTTTCTGCTCCCCATCCAGCACCGTGATTTTCGTTCCGGAACAGCTGGAGTTATAGAAGGAAGGGAAATTGCCAGCGAGTTTTTCGGGATAAGAATCCTTGCCGTACTGGCAGGGCTGGCCATTAGACTTATCAAACTGCTCCGCCCACGTCGGATTGGCAGCAATGGAGTCGCCAAACGCCACATACGACGCGCCGCCAGTTTGAGCTGAGGCGACGGGGATCGCGATGGCAATTGTCAAAATACTGGTCAGAAGCAAACGAAAAACACGCATAATCTGATTGTAATTAATCAGATACGGCAAATCCATAAATAATGGTTGTTCGCCTTAACGACGCCTAGAGGCCTCCGCAACCCGCTGGAAAATAGGATTTGCTGCCAGATCCTCAACCAACACGGGGTGCCCTTCGGAATCCGAAAGCGGAATACACCAATTGGGATACAGATCCCTTCCCGTGCCCGGCTGGTTTTGAATCTTCCGATCCCCAACCATATCGACCAAGGCCGTGCACGTTAACGCAGCAGGAGTAGCAGCAATAAACCGGTGTGTAGCGGCCACCAGCGTAGTGGTTTCCCCACGTTCCTCCCGATTGCGGCCATGGAAAGAATCCATATGGAAATCCTCCCCAGCAAAACCGCCCTGGTGCAACACGCGATCTAAGATCTCGGCCTGCCAGTGCAAATCACCGGCATTCTCTGCATCAAAGCCCGCAGGCAACAACCCAAGCTCCTCCCGCAGAGTTATATGCACGCCTTCTAGGTAGCCAGCAGTAGGGGGCAGGTCGTGAGTGGTCACCGAAGCCAAGCACGCTGGCCGGTACTCTTCTTGTAGCCTGGCTCCACCTACGGAAGGGGAAGACTCAAACCACAATACGGAGGTGCCCATTACGCCGTAGCTTGCCAAAACATCTTGCACCCAGGGTTCGTACGTGCCCAAATCTTCGCCAATAACCACTGCACCAGCGCGTTCAGCCTCCAGCACCAAAATCCCCACAAGGGCATTGAAATCATAATTCACATAGGTGCCGGTTGCTGGTTCCTGCATCCGAGGAATCCAAAAGAGCCTAAACAATCCCAATACGTGATCGACACGAATACCACCGGAATGCCGCAGTACGGTGCGCAGCATATCGCGCCATGGGCGGTAACCTACAGCGGCAAGCTTTTCTGGGTGCCACGGTGGTTGCGACCAATCCTGCCCATACTGATTGTAGTTATCTGGTGGCGCTCCAACTGAAGCCTCCGGAACGAGAACCTCCGCGAGGTTTTCGGCATCAGAACCACTAGGGTGTACACCCACTGCGAGATCCGCCATGATGCCAATCTTCATACCAGCGGCGACACACCGCGCCTGGGCGGTGGCTAATTGGCTATCGCAGATCCATTGCAGCCACATGTAAAAATCTGTGAGTTCTTCAATATCGGCGTGATCGTTGGCTTTAAGCTCAGCGATCGCACACCACTGGGCGAATTCGGCTAACCCGTCGCCTTCGGCGTGGATATAGTCCCTGAACTGTTGCTCCCGGATGGTGTCCCTACCCAATTCGAAAAGGGTTTTCAAGGCTTTAAGCTTGGCGGCGTAAATGGGGTTGCGATCGATAATATCCGCGCTGCGATTGGTGTCTTGGAACTGCTGCGCAATATCAGTAATTTCGGCGAGCTGATCTTCATCCAACAGCGCCAACTCGGGGATGTCCTCGATCCGTATATAAATAGGGTTGATGAACCTCCGGGAAGTAGGCAGATACGGGGAATCTTCGATAGGCGGGAACGGCTCGCCGGCGTGTAATGGGTTAATTAATAAGAAATCACCCGCGTCGGCCTCGGCGATGGTTTCCCCTAACGAACCAAGATCGTGGAAATCCCCAATACCCCACGAACCAGCAGAACGCACTGAATACAATTGCGCCATCACTCCGGTAACGGGCTGATTAATATACGTATCGGTGGTGGACAGGCGCGCCGGGGTGACGATGAGGGTGCAGCTATCGGTTACCCCATTAGAGACCATGGTCAATGTGTGCCAACCTTGCGGCAGCCCAGCTGGCAGCTCAAAGCTTGCTTCCCCCCAGGTTATTCCGTCGATGGTGCGGGGCTGATTCCAATTCTCCACTTGGGTCATGGGATAGCCCACGGTGCCGTCTTCGAACCTTACGGAAAGTTCAATGTCCGCGCCGTCATGGACATGAACGTTGAAATAACACTTTTGAGCGTCCGTGGTGACGATGCAGGGGGGGAGCGGCCTAGTAAATTCCTGATCCGCCCGGGTACGAATTGCTTCCTGTAAAATCTCTTCGCTAGGTGACGCTTCCGTGCCTAACTCAACACCCAACGCCTTAAGCGTTTTCAGTAAGGTATCGTCGGAAACTTGTACGACGTCACCACCGAATTTGGTGTATTCAGAAGAAATGGAATAGGCAGCGGCTAGCTCACGCAGTGTTTGTTGATAACCCACAAGTGTCTATTCTGCCATTGCAACGCCAGTAATGCGCAATCACCTGTTGGAAAATATTCAAGAAGTGTTTCCTGTCACCCCAAGTGATGCATGATACTTGTCGACGCCCTCCCGTTTTTGGGCGTGGGTTTTGGCCGGGGCACGTGTGGTGCCTCGGCTTTTGGGTTGTTTGTGTTGTTGGTTAGAGGGTTTTTCTGCTGAGGGGGTGGGTGTTGAATTCTAGGGGTGTGTTTGGGTGGCGGCGTAGTCCTGGCCTGCCGGTGTGTGGGTCGCGTTCGATGTGTCCGTTGCGGTGTTTTCTTGGGTTGTCGTCGTTTTTCCCGTTGTGGTGTTTACACAACGGGGCAAGATTAGTACCTGTTGTTAGTCCGCCGTGGTGGTAGGCGGTGATGTGGTGGATCTGGCATTTCG
>CAUQSW010000009.1:0-58864 GCA_963520895.1 uncultured Corynebacterium sp.
AACACCTTTTCATCATCCCCTAACCCCACACACACGAAAAATCCGGGCTAGCTGGGTTTCCACCGATAAGTCCAGTACCACCGCAATGGCACCGGCCGCTCGTAAACCAGCAACAATTGCTTGACCGATCCCAGAGCCGCCACCAGTTACGGCGATTACTTTTGCATCGAGTCCCAACCACGTATCCACCATGGTTCCTATCCTTTCCGTCGGTGTTAACCCCAAGCCTAGACTTAGCATTTGCGCAGGTACAAGGATATTTAGAGCTAAGAATTTCCATTTTATGGAATCCTAGTAGACCAATTTCAACGCCCCCAACAACACCGAAGTAAAAACCACTCCAGCCTGAGTTTTCTCACTACGCCAGTATGGCAAGAACTTTCACCTTAGACATTACTTGCAAATCTGGAAAGTATATGCCACAATGGAACACATACAGTTCATCATACTTTTCCAGGAGCTGATCCTCATGAGCGAAATCAATCGCAACTCGGCACGCGAGGCCCTTTCCACGGCAGCGACCGCTTATCACAAGGCACACCCCGGCTTCTCCCCAGTCTGGACCGGTTTCGTCGCTATTTGCGCCGGCTCATCTATACTCCCCCTATTCCGGATGCTCATTCCCCAAACATCATTGCACCCAATCTATACCTTGACTCCCCTGATCTGGATCATGGCCGGAATGGTCATGGTTGGCCTAGGAGTAGCACATATATCCTCCAGTGGTGGTATGCGTGGCCTGCAGCTCAGGTGGAGCGTCATCATGGTGATATGGGGCATACTATTCCCCACCACCTACCTGCTTGCCCCAGAGGACTACACCGAAGCAAACCCCGTGATTTGGTTCATCGTCCTTCCTGTCGTTTGGGCGGTCTTCGCCCTTGCCGTGATCCTATGGGAAGTAAACTCCCTGCTAAAACAAGAGCAACAAATCTATGGATAACTCTAAACATCCCCGCCTTGACCTTGATCCCGCGCTGCTTAACCCCATCAGGTTATCGCTGGTATCAGCACTGGCTTCACGTGACTCGTTGATCTTCAAAGATGCCCGTAACCTACTGGAACTTTCTGACTCCGCACTGTCTAAACACGCAGCAGCACTAGAGGCGCAAGGGTATGTAACAATTAAAAAAAGCTTCGCGTTACGACGCCCCCAAACCACCTTAGAGCTGACCCGCAAGGGATTCACCGCATGGCAAGCACACATTGAAGCCCTAACCAAGATCGCCAATGATGATCTCTAGAAAATAGGCCACCAACCGGTGGCTTATTGTTATGTGCCACATCCTTGCTTCCTGCGCTGAAATAACCTCTAGCGGCGCACTATAGTAGGAGCATAATGTGCAGCATTAACCTTAGGAGCTGGTAATTCGTGCGATTTGCAACTTACCTACGACTAGTTATCGCTAGTACAATTGTCACCATTGTCGGACTGGGTCTTAGTTCCTGTTCGCTGTTGCCAATGCTTGCTCCCCAATCTGCCAACGAACAGCCCGACAAGGCGACGGCCGAATCTCAGGCAAGCGATAGCAGCACCTGTGCAACAACCTCAGGCGCTGAAGCTTTAGAAGAAGCGATCAGCAAAGTTCCCCCGCCGTTTCCTAGTATGCCGTTAGATAAGGAAAACCAGTGGAGCAGAAACCTCTCTACCGATACCTACGATCCCTGCGCAGCACTGTCGTGGATCGGCCTAGAAATAGACCGAGCTTCTTTAAGCTCGCCTTATCAGGTGGTGTTTTTCCATAACGGCGTTTACGTTGGCAGAGCCGTCAATACCGAGTTTGGATTTCCACCCCAAGTAACCCAAATTAATGACACCACTATTGAGATAGGCTTTGCATGGCCAGAAGAGGATGAGCCCAATGCCATGGCCACCGTGAAAGCAACATCCACGTATTCCCTAGATGAAACCACCGGTAAGATTATCCGCGAAGGCGAGCTGCCGCCGGGGATAGAGCCAGCACCGTAGCGGTGGGGTTTATACTAGCTGCCCCACTGCCAAAACTAAGCCCATCCCGACGTGCGCCAGCAACCGAGGCGGACGGGCTGTTCAAAGTCAACGGGCTAGATGGTTAGCTCGGCCAGTACATATACCTTTCCGGTGGCTTCATCGGTACCGGTAAGCCCTAGGTGTACGTTGCGCACAGTCACTTCGGTTGGTAGCTGCAAATGGAACCGCCGCCGTTCACCATTGAAGTCGATATTGCCAACAACGGAATCGCGGCTGATGTCGTCTAGGTGGATATTATGTAGGTCCACCTCAGTTTCAGTCCCAGTACCTTTGATCTTAAGCGGTGCGAGTTGGCCGTCGGAACGCTTGGCGTTGGTGTCACCAACGAGGATCACTCGGAGGTATTCCTTGACGGCGGCGGGATCGGCAACGGTTCGGGTGACGTAACGTTTGCCCAGCACGCTGTGATCTATGGTGGCGATTTCATGCTCGTCGGTGATGCGGCTATCCCGGTAGGTCACTGGTAGCTGCAATAACGGCCCACCTTGATGCACCAATAGGGTTTCAATTCCGACCATTCCTCGTGGGTCGACGAATCGGAACGCACCGAACATTTCATGAGGGCCAAAGACCTGGGTGAGCACTTCCTCCTTGGTGGGATTCAGTGTTGCTTTATGGATTTCCGCAATGCGTTCCATTTTTATTCCTCCGGTTCTTAGTCTTTAGATACCATGATGCCATGAGTGATTTCACAAAGTCCGATGAGCAGCAAGAAAAACTTGACCGTGAAGAGTTTCAAGTAGGTGGGGTTGACCGCAAACTAACCCCTGAGCAGCAATTAGAGCAATTAGCAACGTACCTATATGCGCACTATGATCTTCCAGACAAAAATCCGCCATGGTCAGAAAATCCCTCTGATCCGCTCGCCGCGGACACTTTTGATGCCCGGCTGCCCGACCGCATCACACATTCCGCCATGTTGATGCTCGGCGCTGGCCTCGACCATTCCATGCCCGGTGTGGCATTCCCGGGAAATACCACGGTCACCGAGGTTCCAGAACTCAAGGCGCAACTATTCACCCCTTCGCAGCCCACCGGAGCTTGGGCGATTTCCTTGCACCCCGGTGGCTGGTGGAAAGGTGCGGGAGTGGCGCTGGATAACGCCTGGCGTCCCGAAGTCGCTGGTGTCGCCGAACTATCGGGGGTGACAATCCTTGACCTTGACTACCCCCTCGTTCCCGAGCATTCCCTTCCCGAAGTCATTGCCGCTGTAACCACTGCCGCCGATTGGGCCCGCAGCCAAGGCGCTACGTGGTTGGGGGCCTGGGGTTATTCCTCTGGTGGCGCACTCGCCGTCCTTAGCTCTAAGCTTTTCGACGCCCTCGCGCTCACCTTCCCCCACCTCGACTTATCCATGCTGCCTGACGACGTCCGGCAAGGTGTGGATTTCCCTACCGAATTGCCGCCCACGCTGATCCAAGTGGCCACTTATGACACGATCGCCGAGCGGTACCTGTGGGCGGAAGACCAAGCCGAGGTGAAGCAATACGTTTCCGAACACCGCATCTCCACCCCTGAGGTAGCGAGGCAACGGGTCAAAGATGTAGCTGAGTATTTGGCGGCGCAGGCAGCTGGGTGATTTTCACATACGTAGGTGGCGTGCAGCACATAGATTGCTACACGCCAGCTACTTACGCAGCCTTATTAAATAGAGCCAGTGATAATGTCGAATATACGAGCAATTCCACCCAACACATTTGCAAGGAATACTTGGAAGGTATCAATAATCATTTTCACTCCAAAATTTGGTTGAGACATGCACCTCACTTGTTAACAAAACTGCGGGAGGCGCAGCAATTCCGACAACTTTATTTAGGGGATCGACTTAACAACAATCTCCCCAAAACCACTAACAGCCTAGTTGTTGACTATCAGCTACAGCCCTAGGTTATATATCTCATTGCCGACAGTCAAGCATCTAACAATGCCCGAAAACCAACCCACCTGGGTGGTTACCCCACAATCTGAACGATATTTCAGCGCAACAAACCATCGAATAAAGTCATAACTACCTGGAAATAGTTTCAGGATCAATGAGGTAAAGAATGTGTTCATCATAGATTTTATATATTTGAAAACAAATAAAATAATAATAACATCTCTAATTTCCTGATCGTTTTATAATACTTTTCCCCACCTATTGACCTACGATAGCAATCAGTATAAATTCATAAACATCTTGATCTGCACGCTACATGCACAAGAATTTTGGAAATGAGCACCCAAGTAATTGCACACTTCACAACTTGAAGAGGATTTAATACCATGCATCATTTCAAGAGAATGATCACTGTCGGTACCTCCTTAATCACATCAGTTTTACTAAGCGTAAGTTTGGCTCATGCAACTGATGTGGAGGTTACACCAGTGCCTGAATCAGAAATTAACTATGACCTAGATTTGACGATCGATCTTAGCGATATTGATGCCCAAGATATTGCTAACGTACAGGATGAAATCAAAGCCATGGAAGAAGCAGAAGACCCCTACGCTTACTTTGACAAACTGTCGGATCTGGAACAGCGATCCATCATCGCAGCAATGGATCAAGGTCAAGTCAACATCAAAGACCCCGATGAAGTTTGGGCTTATGAGCTGGAGCAAGATAATGAGCTGGAGCAAGATTTGCTCAAGTTAGAGCAGGACAATGATGATGCCAAAGACGATCAACGTAAGTATGATGCAGCACGGAGACAAGAACTTAAAATGGAAGCAAGAGAGATGGCACAATGTTTGAAGTGGGTGAGCTCTTTCGATTGTAAAGAGGCATTTAAACTAGGGCGAAAAATAGAAGCACATGTTAAAGTTAAATACAGCCATAATCCAGATTCCTTAGTAGACGGTCAAGGCGATGCTTATCGTCATTGTTTGTGGAGTGCCTCTATGCGCATATCTCTTGGCTTTTTCCGGCCGAATATATAGCAGCTAATCATGAAACGATGAATCGTGAAGAAGCACTTATGAACGGTGAAAACATGGAAAAATTTGAGGCATCCAGCCGCATGGATACGTTCAATAACGGCCAGGGCAGGGTGGTAGGTGCTGCGTTTGCTGAATCGCGTGATTATACAGGTGCAGCAAAGATGTGTGATCTTTGGTCTACAACTGGGATGCTGAAAACACTAGTTTAGACTGGAGTAAAAAGAACTGTAGAGGCAGAATTGGGTGTAAAATGCGACAGAAACTAACCGGCATCATATGTTGTTTTGGTTTGCTCGCAGCCTGCACGGATCCGGCACCTACGCCTGATCCAAATGCACTTTCCATTACCCCCTTTGTTAACGAGCTTTTTCAGCAACATTTGAACAATCTCACGCCCACAGAAGAGCTAAGTCTCGCCGAGGTTTATGGTGACCAGTGGAAAGAATTCGCCGTCTTCTGCCCATATTGGGACGGTGCCAGCATGGCAGAAAGCTACGGAATCACTAACCACCCGTTTGAAGAAAATCACACCATTCGTGAAGGTCGATACTATCTATATCTATCAGATAGAGCAGGAACAGAAAAATGGATTCGACATGATGGAAGTGTTGATTTCTGCGCAACTGGTCCGGGCACCTCAGGACTAGCATCAACTAGTGAAATTATGACTTTCCAGCTCACAGACTACGGAACTTGGCGTCGCATTAAAACCGCTCCTCAAGAATCAGCAAAACCGACCGCCACCAAGAGTCAAACCCTCGAAGGAAATTAGAGTTTTAATGTGGAGTGAGACTATTTATTCATTAATCTTAACGCTAGGTTCTCCAACTGATCGATCATGAACGTATCCACTAATGTGGTCTCACAACTAAGATAGGCAGTTGGAAGAACTTCATAAAACATCAGAATTGATAGTAGATATGAGACATAGATTAGTTGGCCTCATTATATGCACTTCTACGCTATTGACAGCCTGTAGTGATTCCTCTACACCCGTAATGGATCTATTGATATACGACTTCACAGGAGAATTGTTCCGACGCCACACGATTAACTACAAAGCAACCGAAGAACTCAGCCTCGCTGAGGTCTACGGTAAACAGTGGAAACAATACGCAATCATCTGCCCCTCGTCGGATACTGCTGTTATAAAAGAACGTTTCGGCCTTACTGATACCCCGTTTGATAAACAAGACAGGACAGGGGAGGACGAAAACTACCTGTATTTATCGGACAAAGCAGGAACAGCGCAATGGATACGCTTCCCTACGGGTACCCGTGTTGATTTCTGCACAGTCGACGACCCCGGTATCTCACAGTTCGGATCACCACAGGAAACCATGCATTTCAAACTCACCGAACGCGGAACCTGGGAACGCATCCCACCTCCGCCACAAAATTCAACAAAACCGACCACCACCCAGAAGGATTCTCCCCAGTAGGCACTCCTACGAACAGGCTAGGTAAAATGAGATACAAACTAACTGGGCTCATCGCATGTAGTGCCATTCTGCTGGGAGCCTGCACAGATTCCCCGCCCACACCTAATCCAAATAAGCTAACCATCGACCCTTTCGTTGACGAATTATGGCGTCAACATCTGGATAATCTCACGCTCACAGAAGATTTAAGTCTTACTGAGGTTTATGGTGATCAGTGGAAAGAATACGCCATCTTTTGCGGCTACACGCACGTTGCCAGTGTAGCGGAAGAACTCGGCATTACGGAATACCCATTTGGCAAAAATACCCGTGTTCCCGAAAACTCAACCTACCTGTACCTATCCGATAAAGCAGGAGCACAAGAATGGATCGAAGTTTTAGTTGGTGTTTACCTCTGCAGAGGGGATGATGAGGGCATTGCCAGCCTCGCACCAGCCAGCAAACCCCAGTATTTTAAACTCACTGACTCTGGATCTTGGAGTCGCATAAAATCTCCATCTCAAAGTTCAACAACACCAACCACAGCAGCCGAAACTCCGCACCACCAGAATTGATAGTAGATATGCGACATAAATCAATCAGCCTTGTCATATGTGCTTTCACTTTGCTGACCGCTTGCAGTGAACCTTCCACACCTTTATCTGACCTGTTGATATTTGACTTTGATGATGAGCTGTTCCGGCGTCATACGATTAATCTCAAAGCAACCGAAGAACTCAGCCTTGCTGAAGTCTACGGCAAGCAGTGGAAAGAATACGCAGTGATCTGCTCCTCGTCAGATACCGCCGTTATAAAGGAGCGTTTCGGCCTCACTGAAACCCCTTTTGATAAAAAAGATCGTCTTGCTGAGGACGAAAACTACCTGTATCTATCCGACAAAAAAGGAGGCGAACAGTGGATTAAATTTTACAGTAGCCTCGATTTCTGCACAGTTGACGACCCCGGTATCACACAGTTCGGATCACCACAGGAAACCATGTATTTCAAACTCACCGAACGCGGAACATGGGAACGCATCAAAACCCCACCCCAAAAATCAACAGAACCGACCAGCACCACGAAGAAGGCTGCTCCTTGAATTGGCGCCACCTTAACAAAGAGGCAGGGAATACATGAGATACAAACTAACGGGCACCGTCCTATGCTGCTCCGCTGTTCTCGCAACTTGCGCTATCCCTGCACCACCACCCCAATCCTCCGCACCCAATGTGTTTTCTTCTATTGACCCGTTTGTCGACGAGCTTTTTCGACGTCACCTAACTAATCCGGCAGCCTCACAAGAGCTCAGCCTTGAAGACGGCTATTTAGGCGTATGGGAAGAATTTGCTATCTTCTGTCCCGGCGAAGATGGTGCCAGCATGGCAGAAAGCTACGGTATCACCGACCACCCGTTTAATCATGAAGAGCGCCTTGGCAAGAATGAACGCTACCTCTATCTATCGGATATGGCAGGAGAACAAGAATGGATTCGACTTGGTGGAAGTGTGAATTTCTGTTCAGCTGATGGCCCTGGCAGCTCAGGGCTAGCATCAACCAGTGAAACCATGTTTTTTCAGCTCACCGACTACGGAGCCTGGGAACGCATTCCACCTCCTGCCCAAAACTCAACAGAACCGACCACCGCTACGCAAAACAACTCTCCTTGACGAGTCCCTCCCCGAACAAGCTAGATGCAAATGAAATACAAACTAACCGGCTTCATCGCATGTACCGCCACGTTACTAGTGGCCTGTACTGAGTCTGATTTCGATTCTGATCCTGGGCCTGCCCCTGTATCTGATATGTCGATCGACTCGGTCGCTGACGAGCTTTACCGGCAGCACTTAAATAATCTCACGCTCACAGAGGATGTAAGTCTTACTGAGGCTTATGGTGACAAGTGGGAAAAATTTGCCATCTTCTGCTCTGCCCAGAATCCAGAATTAGTCAAGTATTTCTACCACATCACACCAGTCCCGTTTAAGGATTCATCTGACATGGCTGAGGGCGAAGCCTACCTATACCTATCAGACCACGCAGGAACAATAGAATGGATTCGACTTAACGGCGAAAACCGAATCAACTTCTGCCCGTTTGGCAGCACCATATGGGATGAAATATATCGAGCCAACGCACCATTAACTTTCCGGCTCACTGATGATGGAACATGGAAATATATTACGGCTCCCACTCAAGAGCCAATGGTATGGACTCCCACCACCATAACAAACTCTCCTTCACCCACTCGACCGACGCTACCACAATCCTCCCCCAGCCCTTCGCCAGGGTCTACAGTGACAAGCGGAGAGAACTAGCCCTATCCCCAAAACCGGAAACTACCACTCAAACCGACACTCGTTGAGCTTCACTTTTAGCCCGTCATAGGGGATGCCCTCTGCTTCCCAGTACTCCACCGCGCGATCGGCAACGGCACTGTGTCCGTCGGCACGCACCACTCGCCACCAGCAGGTCAGATGCCCGTGGGTGCGCATGATGCGGCCGATTTGCCGAGGTGTAGCACCCACAGCCTCTGCTAGGTCACCATAAGCTACTGCTTTTCCTGCGGGAATGGTGTCACACAGGTTTAATACTTGGTCGGTGAGGTCGTCAAGCATTAGGGCGTGAAGTCAGTCAGGTCAATGCCTTCTAGGGGGTCGGATTCATGGCCTTCTTCTACTGGGGGTAGCACCTCGCAGAGCGTGACGGTAGCGCCAGTGGAATCAGCAATGATGGCCATGTGGCCAAATCCGGATTCGAAGGGTTCGCGGATTATTTCGCCACCCAGCTCAGCTGCTTTTTTAGTGGCTTCTACTACATCCAGCACACCTAAAAATGATTGCCAAAAGCTGGGCACTTGCGGTGGGAACTGGCCGGTGGCATCGAAGATTCCGGCGAAGGCGGCGCCGTCGATAAGCGCGGTGGTGTAACTGCTATCGCCCGCGGTGGCGGTGGACCATTCAAAGAGCTGCGGGTAGAACGTAGTTGCCTGCTGATAGGCGGTGGTAGCGGTCAGCTCATGCCATACCGGGGTGCCGGGTTCGCCTGCAGCTATGAAGGAATCCTCGCCCGCTGGCTGGATCAAACCAAACAGCGCCCCTGCAGCGTCTACTGCCAAAGCCATCTGGCCGAGGTGCACTTCGGCAGGTTGCACCAAGATGCGACCGCCGAGTTCTAGGATTTTTTTACAGTCAGCGTCAACATCAAAGGATAAGAAGTAGGTAATCCAGGTATCAGGTTGCTGGTCATCCGCTGGGCGCTGCACAAAACCTGCAACCGGCAGACCTTGAATCCGCGCCAGCCGGTAGCCTTCCGAGACTTCTTCGATGTCCCAACCCAGTACCTCACTGTAGAACCGCGCCGATTTGCGCAGGTCGGACGTGGTTAGGTCGATCCAATAGGGCATGCCGGGTTCGGCTTGAAAAGCAGGCATTACATATTCCTCCAGACTTCTGGGTCGAAATCATCATCGGCGGTGGCTTCATCGAAGAAGTCGTCTTCCTCCTCGTTGGCCACCACTCGCGCGCAAAAGGAACCCACGCATACGCGATCACCATCATGCAAAGTCTTACCCCGGCGCGTTTCAACTTCACCGTTAACAGTGACTTGGCCCTCGGCAATGGCCTCTTTGGCGGCACCGCCGGTTTCTACTAGGTTGGCTAGTTTGATGAACTGGCCAAGTTTGATCGAATCGTCGCGTATCGCAACATCCACAGTGTGCATAGAGAAACAGTTTAGGCGAAACGCACCGCAGTGCCAGTTGCGCCTACCATCAGCATGCCACCGTTGGGTCCTACCGTGGAGTAGTCCAGTTTGACTCCGATTACGCCATCGGCCCCTAACTCTTGGGCGCGTTGCACTAGTTCCGCTAGAGCAGTTTCCCGGGCGTTGACTAGTTCCTGCTCATAGGCTTGGCTGCGCCCACCGACGAAATTGCGGAAGCTGGCTGCGATGTCTTTAAAAACGTCCGCACCGAAAATGGTTTCACCTGCGACAACGCGGAGGTATTCGGCGACTTCTTTACCGTCGACGCTATTGGTTGTTGTAACGATCATCAGTATTTTTCCTAATCTCTAACGGATTTTATTACTGCCACCACCACCTAGTTTACTCATGCTGTTAGCCGCCGTGCGCAAGTACTCGCTGGCACAACCCTATTTTGCTTAACGACGACCAGCGACGTCCTAATCCCCAAAAGCCCCCTAGCTATAACGCCATCAGCCCAGATACCAGCATGTAGCAACCTAGAACTAAGAACACGGTTCCGGCCGTAAGGTCGATGATCTTGGTGTTTGTCAGTAGCTTTTCACCTATTACATTTACACCTAAGGCAAAACCCACGAACCAACCAAAACCTGTGATTATTAACAGCGCTGCAATAAATACTGACCACCAAACCCCAGCATCAGGGCGGATAAACTGCGCGAAGATAGCAGCGAAAAATACCACCGCTTTTGGGTTGGACAGGTTGGTGAGAATACCAATCCGTAAAGCCGCTATGGTAGATACTGCTTGTCGTCCGCCAATAGCATGCCCGGATGAGCCTTTTTGTAGCCCTGAGCGTAGTGAGCTGATTCCAATCCACGTGACATAGCAACCACCGATTATTTGAATTGCTAGTAGCGCGCCCGGAAGTGCCGCGATAGCAGCTGATAACCCCACGAGCGAGCTAATGATCCATAACGAGTTGCCCAGCATGATTCCGATGGCGCACATGACACCAGCACGCCGATCATGTGTCCCTAGTCGCATGATTTGGAATAAATCCGGCCCTGGTAGGGCTATTGCTGCAAACCATGCGGTGACTAGGGCGATGAGGGACATGAAATCACCTGGGCATTGTTTATCTAACGAGATTACGGGACAGGTTTAAATTACCTGATCGCGTGGCGTGATTACTATCCGGTCCACATTCATGTGGTCAGGTAGGCTTGCTGTCCACCGAATTGATTCAGCAATATCTTCTGGCTCTAGGTTGAGCTTGTCGGCATATACTGCGTCGGCTTTTTCTTGGTCCCCCTTGAATCTAACGAGGGAGAAATCAGTTTTGACTCGGCCAGGGTTGATTTCGGTAACCCGTAGGCCTTTTTCGGCGAATTCTGCCCGCATGACTTTACTGGCTGCGGTTTCACCAAACTTAGCGGCGTTATATCCACCGCCACCGGGATAGGTGGCAAATCCGGCCACGGAGGACATGTTAATGATGTGTCCTTGGCATCTGATCAGGGTTTCCAGTAGGGCATTAGTCACCCGAATGGTGCCTAGCACGTTGGTGTCGTACATCCATTGCCAATCCTCAAGGTTGGCAGAGGCGATGGGATCAAGCCCCTTGGCGCCGCCTGCGTTGTTGACCAAAAGGTGACAGTCTTTGATTTTGCCAGCAAAGGCTGCAACAGATTCGCCGTCGGTGACATCTAGCTCGATGGCTTCCCCGCCGATCTCGTTAGCAATGGCCTCCAGTTTGTCCATGCGCCTTGCCGCAACAATGACATGCCAATAGTCAGCAGCCAATGCTCTGGCGGTGGCTGCACCAATACCGGAGGAAGCTCCAGTAACAACTGCGACTCGCTTTATGTTCGCAGTGCTTGAAGTGTTTACAACATCAACGGTCATGGCTGTCAAGCATAACCGGACTAGGTGGTGCAATTGGTTAAAACACGACTAAAAGACACCTAAGGGGTGGTGTTTTGAGTAAAAAACTACCCCACCTTAAAGGTCCATTATGTTCTACGGGTCTCCCGATGAATAATAAAACTCTAATTAGTACTTATGTCCCCCGTTCGTTTAGCCTTCGATCGGTCATGGTTTCTTACTTAATTTCCACCCGATCATTGACCAATCCTATCGCTTGCATCAGGGCATAACACGTCGTAGGGCCAACAAAACTAAAACCTAGTTCTTTTAATTTTTCCGCCATCAAGGTAGATTCTACGCTGGTTTTCGGAATGTCAGCTAACCGAGCAGGAGGCGTGTGAGAAGTAGGAACAAAAGACCAAACCACCTCGGATAAATCGCCATGTTCAGAGCCGCGCAGTGCAACGGTGGCAGCAGCATTAGTTATTACTGCTTGAATTTTGCGTTTGTTTCGGATCATTCCTTCGATAGCAAGAATGCGATCAATATCTTCATCGGTGTAGGCAGCGACGGTATCAGGGTCGAAGTCGGAAAAGGCTTTTCTTAATAAATCTCGTCTTTGCAAAATCAGTGACCAACTCAGTCCCGCCTGAAAACACTCTAGGCAGATTCGTTCAAAAACCCCTTTTTCATCCCGAACTTCTTTCCCCCACTCGTTGTCGTAATAGTCTTGATGTAGCTGATTAATGGCTGCCCAAGGTGGGCGGTAGTTTCCATCTGGGCATTGGACCAACCCAGAGTCTTGTGTGGTTGTTGCGCTTTCCATTCTCCCACCCTACTAAAGGCATCCGACATGGCTACGCCAACTAATGTTTATAGGTTTTGAGCTTGAGTTATACTCTATATTCGTGGATTTTAATCTGGCGGAAATCGGTGCCGGTTTGCCGGTGGCACAGATCGTCAAAAAGCTAACGGCAGCGCAGGGGAATCTAGTGCTGCAGGCACCGCCCGGCACCGGGAAAACCACGCTGGTGCCACCGGCGTTGGCCAATAACGGCACTAAGCTGCTGGTCACGGCCCCAAGAAGGGTCGCGGTGCGCGCGGCAGCCAGACGGTTGGCGCAGTTGGATCATTCGCAGCTTGGCGACCGCGTGGGGTATAGCATCCGCGGCGATCATCGCCCAGGTTCCCTAGTAGAATTTGTCACTCCAGGTGTACTGGTACGGCGTTTGCTTAAAGATCCGGAATTGCCCGGAGTACACACGGTGGTTATTGATGAGGTTCACGAACGGCAGTTAGATACCGACTTGGTACTGGGAATGCTGCTGGAACTTCAAGAACTACGGGATGACCTGCAGCTAGTGGCCATGTCCGCCACCATTGATGCCCAACGCTTCGCCCAGTTGCTGTCCGCTCAGCTGCTTGAGGTGGCGGCACCAATTTTTCCGCTGGATGTTTCTTATTATTATCTCCCTGGGCGGCTGGAGTGTAGCTACGAGTATATTTCTGTGCTCGCTCAGCTCACGGTGGCACATAGTGGCAGTGATTCCGCTTTGGTTTTTCTTCCTGGTATGCGCGAGGTTATGGCCTGCTGCACAGAACTGGAAAAGTACACGCAGCTGCCCGTATTTCCGTTGCACGGTCAGCTCAGCGCCGCCCAGCAGGATCAGGCGTTGCAGTTTTCTGGCCAACGCATCGTGGTGGCAACCAGCATCGCTGAGTCTTCTGTCACCGTGCCGGGGGTGCGATTGGTGGTTGATGCTGGACTGAGCCGCATTCCCAAACGTGACGCCGCCCGCGGCATGACTGGTCTGGTCACCACAAGTTGTAGCCGTTCTAGCGCCGAACAACGCGCTGGCCGCGCTGGCCGCGAAGGACCAGGTACTGTGCTCCGCTGCTACAGCGAATCCGATTTTAGCCGCATGGCGGCGCATCCCACCCCAGAAATAGCTGCTGCGGATTTAACGCAATTCGCCCATTTCCTTAGCTGCTGGGGTTCCCCGATAAGCCAGTTTCCGCTGCTTAACCCACCACCTGTACCAGCGCTTGCCGACGCCCACCGCGTCCTGCACCTCATCGGGGCACTAGACCAGCACGGCGCGACGGCCTTGGGTAAAGAGATGGCCTTGATCCCCACTGAGCCTCGGCTAGCCAAAGCTCTTATCACTTTGGGTAAATCTGCTGCCGAAACCATTGCTGCGCTACAGGAACCGATTTCGGGTGATATTGATAAGGCTTTGGGGAGCTTGCGCAGCTCGAAACGGTTTCGCGCCGAAGTAAGGCGTCTGCGCAGCCTCACCCAAGGCGAGGCACCGTGCACACCTGGTGAGGTTATTGGCACTGCTTTTCCTGATCTGATTGCTAAAAAGGTCGGTGAGGAATATCTTCTAGCCCAAGGGACTAGGGCTAAGCTGCGCCCGAATTCTGGTTGCACCACGCATCCATGGTTAGCAGTTTATGATGTTTCCCTTTCCCCAGCCGGTGCCACGATCCACAGCGCCGCCGCGATTGACCAGGACATGGCATTAGAGCTTATCGGGGTTACCGAGGAGACCACCTGCACGTATCACAATGGCAAGGTTACGGGGCGAAAATTGAAACAAGCAGGCGCTATTGTTTTAGCTACTACCCCGGTGGCAGTGCCCCAGGATCAAGCCATCGCTGCAATTTCCGCGGCGGTACACCAACAGGGATTATCCCTGTTTAATTTCAGCCCTGCAGCACAGCAGCTTAAAGATCGCCTGGCGCTGTTACACCAGTACTACGGTACGCCGTGGCCTGAGATTGACGCACTAGCAGCCGATGAGTGGCTCCAGCCAGAAATTGCCCAATTGGCCGCTGACCAGACTCCAGATATGTTTGCTGCATTACAACGGATCCTGCCATGGCCTGAGGCTAGCAGAATAGATGAGCTAGCCCCGGCAGCACTGCAGGTTCCTTCCGGACGGTCGGTGCCAGTGGATTATTCCCAGCAGCGCCCAACCGTGAAGGTAAAACTTCAAGAGTGTTTCGGACTCAGCACTTCGCCGGTAGTGTGTGGACACAAGGTGGTGTTCCACTTGCTCTCTCCCGCCGGGAGAGCCCTAGCGGTTACCGACGATCTAGCTAGTTTCTGGGCAGGCCCGTATGCCGGGGTGCGTGCTGAGATGCGCGGCCGCTACCCAAAACATCCGTGGCCGCTAGACCCCACTGCGGCGGTGGCTACCGCGAAAACCAAGAACAGGATGTGACGTGCGAAAATGCGATGGTTGGCCATTATCCCGCTCACCATCGGTTTAGGATTGCTACTAAGCCGATGGCAGATACCGGCCGCATGGGTACTGGCAGGCATATTAGGTGCCGGACTGGTTGCCCTTATTACCGGTAACGAAGTAGTGCTCGATCCTCGGGTGAGCACTTTCGGCCGAGGATTTATCGGCGTGATCGCTGCCATGCCACTGCTTGCTACCTCACCTAGTGCCCTGCTACCGTTTATCCTGCCCGCGCTGGTAGTTACCATAGTTTCCGTCGGCACTGGGCTGGCAGCAGGTATGGCGATGGCTAAAATACAGCCGGTGATCTCTCCGGAAACCGCCTTGTTGGCTACCCTGCCGGGTGGGGCATCGGTGATCTCTAGCATGGCTAAAGATTTTGGTGCTGACGTGAGTTTCGTGGCCTTGACTCAGTATCTGCGCGTTTTAATCATTTCAGTATCGTTACCACTGATCACCGCGTTATTTTCCCCTGAGTTACATCCGCTTCCTGCCGGAGATGACAACCAACCATGGTGGGTAGTCGTAGTACTGTGTGTCATTGTCATCAGCGGGAATCGGATTGGAACTGCGCTAAGACTTCCAGCCAGTGTCATTATGGGCCCACTGCTGCTGACTGTGGCATTCGGCCTGATATACGGCCAGTTCGTACCCCCATCATTGCTCAGTATTTTCGCGTTTATCACCATTGGCTGGATTTGCGGCGGCGGTATCAGTATTCCTAGCTTGAAGTTCTTTGCCAAGCAATTACCAGCCACCATGGGTTTTATTGCAGTACTTTTGATCACATGCGCTGGCATTGCCGTCCTGTTGGTGCCGTTGCTGGATATTTCTTATTTCGAGGCTTACCTTGCCACCAGCCCCGGAGCTTTAGAATCTGTGCTTGCTATCGCGGCCGAAGGCAATGCGGGGCCGGTAGTGGTAGCTATTCAAATCATTCGCTTGGTGATAGTGCTGGTGCTGGTGGGGTATTTTCCGGCACTGTTGCGGTTGCTGTCGGGCTGCCGGAAATCTTAAGGTTTGCGCACAGGTGGGGCGTCGAAAAGCTATGCGTTCCCATTAGCCCCAACTACCCCCAATAATCCCCCGCGGCACGCAAGAAACCCACGACACCTGAAACTCATTAGTCACCCCCGTCGCTTACCCCTTACATAGGAAAAAGCTAGGTTTACCTCGCAAATGGCAAGCACCTAGCTTTAAATAAGATTACAAACAAAAAAGGTTTTATTCGGTTATTGGGTTGATTTTCGCCATAACAGCCTGAATTGCTTGTAGGTCATTTTCACTAAAACCAAGCATTGTATTCACCTCCTTTTCCATTTCCTGAGCAGACCGTTGTAGCTTTCTGCCTCGCGCGGTAAGAAAAAACAGCACGCGGCGATAATCGGATTTGTCTGCTTGTCGACGTACAAAGCCCCCGTTTTCCATCCGTTTAAGTAGCGGCGAGAGGGTACCAGAGTCGAGATCAAGGGGAATCGACAGGTCAGCGATGGTTTGACCATTGCGTTCCCAAAGACACTCCAGCACCAGATATTGGGAGTATGTGATACCCCAGTCTTCAAAATAAGGACGATACATCCGCTGCATGAGTCGGGAGCCAGTGTAGAACTGGAAACTAATGTGGTTGTTCAACTTCGCGTGCACGGACATACCCACAATAGTATTGAAAATTAAGCTTCAAAGAGTAGCAATTGAAACTATTTCTCAGTGTGCGCGTTTTTCGCGTTAAGTCCACCTTTACGCCACTTAAGTCCCGGATTAGCCCAGTTATTAAAACCATTAAATAATTCGTCGAGATTCTCAGCTACGACTATTGCATCGAGGTAGCGCTCCCAGATAAAACCCTCTTCGCCCATTAGCCGGAGTGCGTTTAATAATGGCGTCCAATACTGCTCAACATTATATAAAGCCACGGGCCCGGTATAAGGGCCCAACTGTTGTCGCACCAACACCTCGGTGACTTCTTCTAAGGTCCCCATTCCACCGGGAAGCGCCACAAAGGCATCAGCCAGCTCTTCCATTCGAGTTTTCCGCGCCAAAATATCGTCCACGATTTCCAGCCGAGTAATTCCCGGATGAGCTAGCTCTAGGTCTTTCAGGCTTTGTGGCATCACACCAATGACCGTGCCGCCTGCCGCAATACACGCATCGGCAGCTGCTCCCATCAGTCCCACGCTAGCGCCACCATAGACCATGGTGATGCCCCGCTTTGCTAACGCCCAGCCTAATTCACTGGCAGCTTCGACATATTCTGGGCGCGCGCCAGCAGCGGAACCACAGTACACCGCAACAGAGGTCACCAGTGGGCTTAAGGTACGCAGCATCACACCGGAGGTGTTTTGGGCGATGAACTCATTGCGGGCATACAGCCGCCGTGCAGGGCTTTCCGGTTCCACATTCAACGAGATCCCCTGCCAACCGTGGGTGCGCCCGTGGTGCACGGCTTGTTTGACCAACCAACCACCAATTCCTTTGCCTTGCCACTCGGTATGGATATTGGTGACTATTTCCGGCACATCATCAGCTACAAAACCTGCGGCCTTAATAAATGATACCCACATGGAACCAACGACTTCGCCCTTATCGTCGTCAGTTTCCATCACTATGCCAATGTCACCCCGAGATTCATCAAAGGTGAGATAGGGCGCGTTTTCCGAAGCTTCCAGTTCGTCCGCTTCGAAGCGATGCTGGAAACGATTGAGGTTACGCAACAATGCGTCTTTTCGTACCGCGCTATCGGCTGTAGTCATCTTGCGGGCGCGTACACCTTCAATGTCAGGCTGGGCGAGGATAAAACTCATGACTTTAAAGTCTAATCTCAATCTGCCCCAAACAAGTACACTGGCGGCTATGAACAGGCACTACCCCATCAGTGACATTCTCGATCTCGTGGTAGATGCCCAGAAAATACATGTATTCACCGGCGCCGGCATGTCCGCCGAATCTGGGCTAGAAACCTACCGCAATGATGCCACCGGCCTGTGGGAAAACGTTGATCCCCAAGCCATGGCCAGTATCTCTGCTTGGGCTAAAGACCCCGAACCCATGTGAGCGTGGTACCTGTGGCGTGCCCACATAGCTTCCCAAGCCCAACCCAATGCGGGACATAAAGCGCTCGCGCAGTGGGCACAGCTGGTTGAAGATTTTCACATCACCACCCAAAATATTGACGATCTTCATGAACGAGCCGGGTCCGAGTCGGTCAGTCATCTCCACGGCAGCCTATTTCAATTCCGGTGTTCGATCTGTGCGCGACCCTATGCGCAGACCAACTTTCCGGCGGTTGCAGTACCACGTCTAACACCCCCGAAGTGCCCCCGCTGCAATAACCCCATCCGTCCGGGGGTGGTCTGGTTTGGTGAAGCCCTCCCACAGCGGGAATGGGAGCTAGCAGAAGAAAAGATGTTATCAGCTGATCTGGTTATCATCGTGGGCACCTCGGGCGTGGTTCAACCTGCGGCTTCTTTGCCGTTGATAGCAGTCCAAGCCCACGTTCCCATCCTAGAAATCTCCCCCGCCGAAACCGAGTTAACGAAGTGGAGCACACTCAGTTGGCGCACCACCGCGGCGGTTGGCCTTTTGGATATTGTGAATAAAATTTTAACTAGGAATATTTAAATTCACACCAGGTGGAAATCGGGTAAAACTAATGGCAAGTTACACTGATTATTAGCAATTGTTGCCCAATTTTAATGCATAATTTTTTATTTAATCGCAGGCCACAGCCGCGTTTAAAAAGCCTACACCCTGCACAATCCCGATTAATTTCAATATTTAGCTGAGAATTACCGGGAGAAATATTGTTCCGTACACAGGTTTAATATGCAATTTAGAAGGCATTACTTAGATTAGACGGAATTGTCTATTGTCAGTAGGCTTTCTGACATGCGATTGGACAACAGCTTTGGGCATTCCACAGTTTTCACTGGGCCGGCTAGCCCAGCCGCATTATGTCTTCAACTCATCCGGTTGAAGCAGCCGGTAACCAGAACTTTTCTTGTGGATCATCTCCAACATTCCCAGCCCACCATCACCCGCGCGGTGCTGGCTTTGATCCGTAATCAGCTTATTCGAGAACGTCCAGATAAAATCGTGACCACTGGCCCAGGGCGCCCTAAAGTTCCGCTAGAAATGGCCCCCACACCGTGGGCGCTTGTAGGAATGGCAATCGGAACTAACTCTACTTACCTCGGGGTTTATGGGACAAGGGGGCAACTATTACGAGAACAATTCGTAGAAATAAATCCCGCTGAGCTTACTATTTCTAGTTTTATTAATGAGTTACTCCCACAAATCAACTCCATGGTGAGCGATTCCAAACTTCCCTTGGCAAGCTTAGGAATCTCCACCTCCGGCATTGTTGATGAACAGCAATTAATCACCGCCGCCAATTTGGGCTGGGATCATGCCGATGTAGTCACCCCTTTTGAACAGGCGTTAGGTATACCCGTCACCTTAGCCAGCGTTATTGAAGCCATCGCTGGTGCCGAGCAGCAAACCCAAATGCCGCCCCGCCCATTGCCGCCCAGAAACAAGTCCAAAGCCACTCCCCCAAAAAGAATCATGCGGGGACCACGCGCAAAAGACCATAGGGGGTTGATTTTTTATGTTGACGATTCCGTGGGCGCGGCCATTCATACCCATAACGACGTGACGCTGATAGAGGTGGGTAATTACGCCGACTTAGAAGAAGCCGCCGTGGATTTAGCAGCACGCACCTCGCCAGACACGTTGGTTTTGGCGGGATCTGCCTTTGAAAACTCCGTTGAAGCGCACGCGGTGGGACGCGCGTTACGCTCCTCGGAACACGCCAAGGTGGAAATTCGGGTTATCCCCACCCACATAGATAATGCCCGTGCCGCAGCACGAGCAGTAGCGGTGGCGCGGCTACTAGCCGACCCAGTTTCTTTTGCCAAACGCCTCGACATTGCTGCCGGGCAGTATTTTATTTAAACCGGACTTCTTCCAGCGAAAGCACTTCGCTTTCCGACGCCTGATTCGCCGCTGTTTCCACATACCGCGCGGCATGGGGAATAAACGACTGGGATTGCTGATCAGAAAGTTCCCGACGCACCTTCGCAGGCACTCCTGCCGCTAGGGATTTTTCGGGAATTTCCGCGCCCTCTAAAACCACAGCACCTGCTGCAATCAGCGAACCTGCTCCGATAACGGAGCGGGATAATAACGCCGAATGCATTCCCACCAACACGCCATTACCCACCGTAGAGCCATGTACCAATGCCATATGTCCCACAGTGACATCATCACCTAAGGTGCATGGTGCATCGGAATCGACGTGCAAAACGGAGTTGTCTTGAATATTGGTGCGCGCACCAATACGGATCTTGTTGACGTCGGCACGCAACACGCAGCCATAAAACACCGAAGAATCGGGACCAATCTCAACATCACCAATGATGGTGGCGTTAGGGGCGATATACGCGGTTTCGTGAATGCGCGGCGCTTTGCCGTTAAAAGGAAGGATCACAGGTGCCATGGGGTTAATTTTAATAGCGATCGTTTACCCGGCGGGAAGAAAGGCGACCGGGGTGGGCAGGCTGCTCGTCAGGATAGCCCATGCCAATAACGACCGACACAGCGTAATCCTCAGGTGCACCAATGGCCTCGAGTACCTTAGCTTCATCCCAACCAGTGGTAGGCGAAGTAGCCAAACCTTCCGACTGCGCGGCCAGCAGCGCGAAAGCTGCAACTAAAGTTGCGTCTTTCATTGCAGATTCCCGCAATGCGGTAGCGTCCAGGCCCTTGAAATAGCCATCGGCGTAGCTGGCGTACTCGCCTAGAATCTCCTCCAAGTCGGTGGGGACATGCGTGCGAGCAACCGAAATCAGCACCACTGGTGCGTCTCGAAGTTGCGCCTGACCGGAAGCGGCAAAAATAGCGTCCTTGACAGACTGGTCGCGAACCACAACGAGGTCGGCACGCTGGGCATTAAAGGCGGTAGGTGCCTCTAGGGCGAGTGAAACAACCCGATCTAAAACCTCATCGGTGACTGGTTGGTCAGTATATTTACGAGTAGCTCGACGTGACTTAATAGCCTCAGAAACAGCAATGCTCATGAAAAACCTTTCGAAAAATGTTGATACATCACCCACTATAGCATTGGGTGGCCTACAGTTAAAGAATGATTGACTTCAACCGATCAGCAGACATAGTCGCTCCGCAACTGCTGGGAGCAACCATTAGCCATGCTGGGGTGACAATCAGAATCACCGAAGTTGAAGCCTATCTGGGGTCGACAGATGCAGCCAGTCACACCGCCAATGGCATGACCCGACGCAACCTAGCAATGTTCGGCCCACCCGCTAGGCTTTATGTCTACCAATCCTACGGCATCCACCTCGCCGGAAATATCGTCTGCGCCCCCGAAGGCAACGGCCAAGGCTGCCTACTGCGCGCCGGTGAAGTTATCGACGGTCTACCGCTTGCCCTCGAACGGCGCGGCAAAGTGCCGTTTTATAAACTAGCTCAAGGACCAGGCAATTTCGGTGCCGCACTGGGACTGCACTTAGACCTCAATAGTGAATCCATCTTCGGCCCGAACCTAGGATTCTCACCACGCACCGAGATTCCCGAAATTACCACCGGCCGCCGCATCGGCATTACCAAAAACGTTGATGCAAAACTCCGGTTCTGGGTTCCCAACCATCCCACCGTTTCTAGGCGACGCTCACCTGAGCCGCAAGAAAAGCCCGAGCTGAGTGAGGAGTAGGTAGTGGCTGCTGTTTAGTGCTGGCGAGGCAGACAGTGTTTCCTTGGGTGATGTGGAGCGCGCCCCTCACCTCACCTATAAAATAAAGTTTCAACAGACGAAATTCTTATAACACATTGTCACTATTAAGCGATAAACATAGCTTAGAAGTCTTAACCTGCTGGATTAGTGCAAACGTTCCAGCAGTGAACCCACAGTGGCTTGCTCGCTAACTTATAAGCGTCGGAAAGCCTAATGATACCGGTGATTGTAGCCTTCGCCGCTACGCATTTCTATATGAAATCTACATTTGCAACATTTGGAGGGCCATATAATTGATATGCGCCCGCGAGATTTATGCGGGGAAGGCGGGCACTGCGCGATTAAAAATATGGGGCTGTCAGAATGAAATCTTTTCCCGTCTTAAAAAATCAATACCGGTTATACAATCGACGTCAAGGGCTGCAGCTGCATCAGGGAGCTTCACCTTGGTTATCTTCCTAGGGTTTGAAGTCTCATTTGAAACTATACAAAGGCTACGGGCGTAAGCACACGCTACCAGCCATGAATCGGCAACCCCAAGGAAATCCCGAACTGCTTCAGATTTATATCTCGGGATTCGCTCATTGCGTGCCCAGTTAGTCACTACGGCATAAGATCGAATTTCGTCATTATCTTTACTGAGTTTGAGGGCGGTGGGAACTGTTTTTCTAAGCCATCGTGACTTTTCGTCCTCATGCTTTTGTAGCTCGTCCCAGACTGACTCATGAAAGAAGAATTTTTCATCGGCTATGAACTCTTCGAATACCTTCCAATAAGTTGGAAACCTGTCAGGAGGATAGTTGTGGGAACCATTAATAATCGATATTCGAATCAATGAGATACATTGTCAAGCTACCCCTTGATAATCAACCTCGTGAATGCGTCGAACGAGTTCATTGAGTGTCTGAGTCTTTGAAATGCCTAACTGCCTAGATGCCTCTTGCTGGGAAATTAACCCATCTACCAGAGCGCCAGTCACTGTTTCGGTAAAGCGGTGTCCCAAACGAGAACAGGTATTGTTATAAAAGTTACCGCCTGTTGTTTCTGTACTTGGCATCCTTGGCAAGGCACGTAGGAACTCAACAGCCCTATCTCTGCTGAGAAGATTGGAGTCAACAAGCTTCCACGCCACTGTGTCAGCACTGACACCATAGTTTTGGTACCCCCATTCGATCATTGCCTCGACATCTCCAATTTCACGCCACTTCGTTATGGCTTCACACTCAGGAAGCAGTAGTTCTGCCGCAAACTGATTGCACCACCGTTCGATTTCCCTATGCTCATTCCGCTCACCGCTGAGCCCTGGAGCGCCAAGAAGCACATGTCCGAATTCGTGCGCTAGGCTGAATAACTGACCTACTTTATAGTCCGCACCATTGATGAAGATGAGAGAAAAATGATCTTCCATCAAGGTAAAACCGCGAAATTCCTCCATGCTCAATTTCCGACTGTTGTCGTTGCCAACAACAGAACTGCGCATAACAAGTATCCCCAGTTTTTCGATGTCATCAGAGAGAGTCAACACCCTTTCGCGACCTGATTCTCGTTTTTCGGGATACCAATCGATCTCATTCAGAATAGATTGCGCCACCTGCATGCTATTATCTGTGATTCGATACTGACCACTCAACGCTGGGGAGGTTTCACCCACCTCACGAGCAAAATCTATGTACCAGTTGAGACGATCTTGACAGAGATGAATTACATCTTCCAGCTCAGGACTAAGCTCGCTGATGCGTTTGCTGTCTACAGTCCTGAAATCCACCATATCTGGGAGATCGCTTACTGGTTCAGCAAGCAGTAAGTAGCCGAAAGGAATACCAGCCTTTTTTGCCAGTTTCTCTGCTTGTCTCAACGTAGGCCGAGTTGTTCCAGACAACCATTACTCAACGAGCTTAAAATCTTGAGTATTCTTCAAGTTTTCTATAGGCGTTTGGGGTCGATTAATGGCCCAGCGCAGCACCGGTTCCGCTATGTCTATGCGCAACATATCTACACGTCTCCTTGATAATACTTATACGTAAGGATACATTTTCCAGCCGACCTTCGATTCGATCTAGCCCTTTGATCGCTAAAATTCCTCTGCTAGTACAGAACAAAACCACATCAGACTGAAGTGTCGAACAGCCCTGACCATGTTTAGAATGGGTGCAACTCTATAGCGGAGACAGGCCTGCTGTGGTTACTCTAAGGTGGTGACCGTAGCCAGCCCGGCAGTGGGTGCTGCCCTGCCAGGATCACGCGGCTAAAGCTTGAACACGTGAAGCATTTTTCAGGTAGCGGGTAACTTCTTTGACCACGGATTCGTCAATGTGCGCGGCTTTTATCCTTAAAAGGCCATAACCTTGCCGAAGCAGCTCCCGTTCGCGCTGCCGCTCTTGCAGCAGAACCGGCAGTGTATTGGTTTCATATTTACATCCACCATCCACCTCTACAATCAACCAGTTATTAATAAGCAGGTCAGCATAGTAAGTTGCGCGCCCACACCGGATCCGCGCTTGCGGAACAATACTGACAATGCCAGGAATCCGGGCGTTGACCAGCTTAAACCGGGCAAGGGTTTCATAAACACTTTGAATATTGCCATAAGCAAGCCGCAACAGTGCCACTGCTTTACGAACCCATACCGAATCACCCAGCCCCTGCACCCTAGCTAAGATCTCCGACTTAGAGATCCCCAGCTGATCCATCGCGCCTTCAATGAAAATCAACGCATAACGCGCGCCATATAAACGCAAAATATCCACATAAGTGCGTTCTATTGTGGTCACCCGTTGATTATTGTGGTTTATATAATGCTCCTTTGGCAGCGAACCATATAAATAACGAATTTTTGTCCCCCAATTATTCTTAGCACTAGGCGACGTTTTCCCAGGTAAAGTCAATTCCACTTGATAATTAGTCTGCGGCGGGCGTAAATAGCGAATCCCCATCGCAGCCGCAGCGGCAAACCCACTGAGTACAGCTTTCCGTGTCGAAGTAGCCACAGCCATAACCCTCACGGTGTACCGGTCCCAAGGTTTAAGCGCTAAATATTCGCGTTTAGCCACAGCCACCGTGGGCGCTACCACCACCAAACCAAGCTCACCGCTAGCCCGGTTCCTATTTTCTGCTAAATTACGCCCCAAGCTGCGCAGTTTTATCAAATTTATATTGTTAACAGTCGTCATAACGGCATCATTACACACCCAGCCGACATGAATTCATTTCAGCCAGTTCTAGTCGAATATTTTTTCGGTTTTGCGGTATGGGGTTGCGGATGACACCTGGTTTCAGCTTAGGGTTGCGGGTGGCATGGTTTGACTTATCGGAAGCCTAGCTAAGCACCCCAACCAGCCATTTCACGTGAACTGGTGTTATTTACAACTGACTATCCTTTGTTCCGACAAGTCTCGAAGGCGGCCGCAGCAACCCCAGGCATCTCGCAGCTTGGTGCGTCGAAAAGCATGCGGGCAGGCAGCTGCGAGAGCACCCTAGACAGCTGAACTCCAACGACAACCAACCCGGCTTAGCCCGCAAGCCCGAGCAGCCGCTAGCTTTTCGACGCCCCACCGCCCCAGCATCACGCAAAACACCACTTTTGAAACGACATAGTGCTGTAGCAGTTGACATTAATCGGATTGGCGGGAAGCATGTGGCACACGTTAAACAGGGGAACTTGCCTAGCCTCTTAAACCACAGGCCTCCGACAAGTCTCAAAGCCAGCCGCAGCAACCCCAAACAGAACCCCAAGCCAAACCCAAGCAGGTAAGGTGATCTTTAGCAGGGATTAGTGCGACTCACAATGCAGCCAACTAACCACAGGAGCGCCATCATGCCACCATTCCACACCGATGACCAGCTGATTAATCTGCTCCAGGCGGAACCGTGGCATTTCAACGAGCTCGCCAGTCATGGAACACCCCTCGTGGCACAAGATACCCCCATGATGACTTTCCTTTTTAAAGCACCCGAAGCTGAGACCGTGCATCTGTGGATCAACCGGTTAACCGATAAGGAACGCTTTGAACTGGGAATAATGAAGCATGTTCCGGGCACAAATTTTTGGGTTCGCACCATTGCCATCCCCCATACGCTCATAGCTTCCTACTGTTTTCAAATCGGATCGGATGTGCAGCACCCACCGGGTTACAACAACTACCCGCATCACCTCGACCCACATGCTCGATCTGGTCAGCTCATTATGGAAAAAGATCGGGGCTTGTCGTTATTACTAGGAAAAGATGCTCAGGTCAGCCCCTGGTGGCACGAAATTAACCACGGCCACGCACTCCATAATCGGCTGCTCTGCGCAAAGGTGGAGCAATGCAACTGCTATCTCTACTTGCCACCGACAAATACCAAGGCCACACCGCTGGTGCTACTTTCTGATGCCGAGGTCTGGTTTCCCCGCCTGAAGCTGGACCAAGCTTTAGATCACGCGATTGCCACTGGGCACTTGCCGCCCGTCGCGGTAGCTGCAGTTGGTTTCACCGATTCCCGGCATCGACGCAGATCACTCACCAACTTTGATGCCTGGTATCGCTACCTACACCAGTCAGTAATTCCCTGGGCACAGCAAAATGCTAACCTCAATGGGCAAATTATTTTGGCTGGCCAGAGCCTCGGAGGGCTAGCAGCTTTAGCCGTAGGGCTGGCGCATCCGCAAGATTTTTCCGCCATTATCGCCCAGTCGCCGTCCCTCTGGTGGCATGACAGCCCAGATGCCAGCCCGCAAAGCCTCCCCCACCAGGTGATTCCATGGCTGGTGAACGAGACCTTAACCCAAGCCAGCCCCCGCCACCCTAAAACCTATTTGGATGTTGGCATTCGAGAGGGGCTGTCGGTCGCTCATATGCACGGGCTTTCCGACGCCATGACCACCACCGGCTGGCAGCATGAACTGAGCGTTGTCGATGGCGGACATGACTACGCATGGTGGCGCGAAACATTCCTTAACCACTTGCACACCTGCCTGCCACCACTTTTCGACGCCCCCAGCTTCGTCCCCATAAGGTGAAGCGTTGTTTGATTGTGTTTTTAGCGTTTTATTCGGAGTAATGCACACACCAATCCAAGGGGTTGCAGTTATAAGTGAAACTTCACTACAATGGGCAACACCTTGGTAGGAACTACTTCAAGGAATCAACACAGAAAGGAATCGGCAAATGACCACAGTTCAAAAAGGCCGTTCCATCATGCTCTCTAACAAAGAGCGCGCATCAATCGTGCACTTTCTCGAGACCGTTGGTGGTGATGCTAATGATTTCGCCACCAGCCATAGTCACGAAATGCCACATGAGTTAAAACAACTACTTAACCAGGTATTTCAGGCAATCAAAAACCAACAACCCATTTCAATCTCGGCGTTACCACAAGAAATAACCACAACGACAGCAGCCGCCATGCTCAATGTATCTCGTCCTACCGTGATGAAATATATTCGCAATGGCCGACTGTCAGCGCGCATGGTGGGAACCCATCACCGACTAAAGTCACAAGATGTGCTTGAGCTACTTGAAGAACTCAAGCAAGAACAACGCGATGCAGTCTTCGCCCTTATTGACTGGGAAGATTCCCTTAGTTAAATACTCCCTAGCACTAAACACCGAGAAGAATCAGTTGGGCGTTGTCATGGCAAGGCACAAACCGCTAAGCAGCACAAAACTGGGTACATAAACTGAGCGACACGAAACACCGCCACCCAGTTACGCCAAGCCACCAAGTCCCCACCCCCACCGACTCTCTAGCCAGTAACCAGCTGCGCACTAAGCACAGAAGCCACCCCAACGACTAGGGAAATCACGGTACCGAAGGCAAAGGTTTTTAATCCTGCCCTGCGGAGCGTGTCCGCTGTTATGCCTAGTCCTTGGGCAAACATTGCGGTGGAAAATAGGACAGTTCGCAGCGTATTAGTCCCGCCCAGCACTACTTCCGGCACATCAATGAAAGTACGCACGGCAACCAGCGCAATAAACCCGACAATGAAAGTGGGCACAATTGGTGGTAGCTTCCCAGCGGTTTCCTTACCGGCTTCCTTACCCCGCTCACTTAGCGACAATACAGCAATAATGGGAGCGAGCAGCAGCACACGCCCCAATTTAGTAGCAACCGCGATGGAAATTGCCGCAGTTCCAGCGATACTGCCAGCTGCCACCACTTGGCTTACTTCATGGGTAGCCAACCCAATAAAAATTCCTTGTTCGTCTGGAGCCCAGCCATGAGCAATGGCAGGGGCTATACCAATCATGAGGGTTCCCAGCACAGTGATAACCGCGATTGCCGAAACCAGTTCACTTTGCTTCTTTTCCGACAACACACTGTGGGTTGCTGCGATGGCAGCTGCGCCACAAATGGAGCAACCCAAACCAATCATGAGCGCTTCATTTTTACTCAGCCGCGAGATTCGCATAAATGCAAAGGTAGCGACCACGCCAGCCGCCACCACGGCACACACTGCAACAAAAACCTGCCAACCCAATTCAATAATCGCGGTTGCGGAAATGGATAAGCCCAAAAGGGCCACACCAATCTTCAAAAATTTTATCGCACACAACTGAATGCCTAGGTTATAGGAATCCCCATATCTCCAAAGGTTTCCCACCACCGCACCAAGAATGATAGCGAATGCGACAATCAGCGACAGGCCGAACGCATTACCGATAATCTTATCGAGAATAAAAGCTCCAAGTGCACCGGAAAGGCATAAACTCACCCCCGGTAGATACGCGCGTATAGTGGACATATTTTAAAAATATAGCAGGCACGGCCGCGTGAGAAAAGGGTTATCTTAGTTTTGTTTCCGCACAACTACCACCGCAGGCATACGTCCAGCTTTCCACCGCACAATGCGCCAACTTTCACCGCCTAGCGGTGGTCACGCCCCAAGCTTTACGACGCCACCACCGCCCAGCCAAATAGCGACTGGGTATTAGAGCCGTGCGGCAACACAAACCGAGCACACAGATAGCCTATCGGAGGTATCCCCGCTATCCGTTGTCAAAATCAGAGTTGTTAAACTTCAGCACTTGTGCATTCTCTCTGATTGTTCGCATCTCGGACTCATTGAACCCTGCAGACTTGCTTGCCTGAATATCAATGGTGATTTCCACGTCTGCCCCAGCTCCAATTAACCGGTCAATGACCTCGGCGCTGATGGTATTGAAATCGCGGCTATAGCGGTCTGCCTTAATCTTCACCGTTCCGAAGTAGCGCACCAGTGCGGCTTCCACCTGCGAGGTTTTCCTCTCAGAAGTGTCCGCCCCAGAGGTTCCAGACTGATTTCCCACTGCCCCAGAAACACCAACTACCTGTGAGTTTGATGAATCCCTGTATCCGCCCGACACGAAACCAACAACTGTTTCCCCAGGCTCAGATGATTGCGTCTTGGCGCGCTCAGCCGCAGCTCGGTCTTCTTCTTGTTGCCGATGTGCCAAATCCCAGTCCACCAATAAGGTGCTATCGGTAATTTGCAGGTTTCTATCGACACCGGAAGGCGGGACAATCAAATCTCGGTACCGGCCAGTTTCAGCATCTTTGGCAGCGGCGATAGCAAGTTTTTCGGCATCAACAAGCACGGCATCCAATAGGCCTTCGATCGCATTGTCTAGAACGTCGCGCCTGACCAACCGGGGCATATAGGGGTAACGGGTGAAGTGTTGCCATAGTTCACCAACGGTTATATCATCACGGCTTTCCCACAGCATTCCTAGTTCACCGTGCATCGTTGCCCCGAGTATTGCTGCACCAAATTCTGTAATCAGCTGATCGCTGCTTGATAGTTTCTTCCCTACCCGCTCTGCGAGAGACTGTGTTCCAGAATCGGATACTTTTTCCACAGCTATTTCGAAAGGCATGCTGGGGTCGATTGATTCAGGGTACATGGCCCACACGTAGGTGGCGTACAGCCGATCGGCTACCGTGTGGTTGAACTTAGCAACTTGGTCTTCTGCTTGCTTGCGCTGCTGAGCATTAAGGTTTAGCTCTTCAACGGAACTTAGCACATAGCTCCACCCTAGGTACGACCGAGCACTTGCTTCTAAGCTTTCCAATTCGTTGGCATCAGCGACAAGGAAAATCAAGGTATTGCGTTCCAGCCGTTGGCTACCGCCTTTGGATTCCACCGCAGCGTGTACCCACTGCAAGGTTTCGCTACCAGCGCGGTCTTGTTTCCGGTGTCTGTGCCGTGGATGGACAATCACCAAGCGGGTTTCTTCGAGGTCGGGAATATCCGCGCTGGAGTTGGGGGCGATATGCACGCGGTCGAAGATGCCGCGTTTGCGCTCTTCATTTTTTAGCCTTCTTACTATCTCATTCCATACGGTTTCGATGTCTTCTCGCAGTCGTTCGGCATGATCATTTGCGGTTTTACTCACCGACGGTTGAGTATCAAACCAGTAGTGGCCTTGGTCCTCATAAAAGTAGGTGGACCGTTGCGACATCAGCTCCAGTGCGGTACCAAAATTGCCAATGACATCACCAGGAACCGCAGTGCCCAGCCATACATACTGTTTATCCAGGCCTTTCCTATTGGATTTACTACGAGGTGCCGCTCCCATAAAGATTGTGCGCGCGATCCGCAGTGTTACGTGGCGCTTTCCTAGCCCGGTCTTTTCATTATCAATCTTGCGAGCTGTGGCATCAGAACCGTCAATATCCGAATCAATAATCGGTTTCCAGGAGTCCTCCAAATACTGGGTGAGGTCGGTATTCACCGAAGCCTCCGACAGTGGAACATTACCGGGAAGTATCAAAGCTGAGCTATCGTCACTATTCCATAACTCATAAACTATCGACGACACCAACTTCAACACCCCGCGCGTACGCTGGAAACGTTCTAGTGTTGACCAATCCTCATACAACCGATCCAAAAGCTCTGGATGGAGGGGATACGATGCGCGAATCCGTTTCTCATAATCCATGCTGGAAGAAGCTGCTTCTCTGGGAAACGCTTGCGGATTATCGCGGTACATGTTGACAAAACTGCGCGCTACCGCAGCAATTTTAGCCAGGCTTTCAGCATCTGGAGTTTTAAATAGCCTCCTTCGGACAATCTCAAAGGACTCATCCCGAGTTGACGGCCGCCATTGGTCTGCGACGCGGCGAATCACATTCTGCAACCGGTCAAGGGCTGCTTTGCCTTTGTCACCACCAATTTCAATATCAGAACCAGCAGCTTTCCCGCCATCAGATGCCGGGATAGAGACCACCAGCATCGTAGCCGGAATGGAACTGACCACTTCGGTGAGGGTCTGCGCGAAAGTAAACTGGGTATCAAACGATCCCGCCGGTAGTTCTTTTTCGGTAATCAACTGCCGAGCATAAGCCACCCACTCGTCAATCAAAATAATGGCTGGCGCATATCGCTGCAGCAGAATACGCAAGGCTTCACCTGGACTGGTTCCAGATTGGTCGGCATCGGCAACGATCTCATAAGCTTCTCTCCCGCCAAGCTGCCACGCCAACTCACCCCAGAGCGTACACACTTCAGTACCGTCTTCTTTAATGCTGGGTGAACCAGCCTGCAAGTACGTTCCCACCAAGGCAACTCGGCGCACTTTGAGGGAATCGAAACCTTGGCACTTGGTTTCTTGGATTAAATCTTGCACTTCCTGAGGGAGATCCTGAGCCTTCTTCCCACTAAACAAATGATAAAGCGCCAACATAGAGTGGGTTTTACCGCCACCAAAATTGGTTTGCAGATTCACCACAGGGCTAGCATTGCTATCACCGCTTAACCGGCGCACTGCTCTGGTGAGCAAATCATGCAGGCCTTCAGTGAGGTAAGTGCGGTTAAAGAACTCTACTGGGTCACCATATTCGGGGCTTGATACCTGGTTGGTGTGTACCAAATGTAAATCTGCCGCAAACTCTGAAGCGGTGAATTCGCCTCTAGCAACATCATCATGCGGTGCAATCACCTCTCGCCATGGACTAATCCCCACACCCGGTGCCAAACTTACTACCGATGCTTGCTTGGCTTGCTTACGAGTCCGATCCTCATAGACGGTACGCTGCAAATCTTCCCGCATTTTGCGAATATCATCAGCGGAATCCATCGCATCAACTGCCCGTAATAACCGCTCAATAGTATCTAAAGCCCGAGCGGTATCATCAGAACTAAACTTTTCACCATGCGCCCACCGATTGCGGGTTTCGCGCAGTTCTGATGCCCACGCCTGCTGGGAACGAGACAAAATATCCTTGAAAGCACGCCATTCCTCTGTGATTGCGCGCAATTGAATTTGAACATCTTCTTTGGATATGAGCCGCTCCGAGCCACCATATCGCTGCGCATCTCTCCGCGACATCTGATCTGGCCAATCAGAACTGCGATAAACCCGGGTCATCACCTCATCGACCACATCGCCTAAACCCTCGGACAGCAAATCGAAGGCTCGACCCACACGCTCCCGGTTATTCAAAGCCATTGTTATTTCCTCACTCCACTACTTTTAACCCAAATCAAGCGACTGCTGCTCCACCTTAGGAGTAGCCGCATACTTCCTGGCCTGCTCATTCAGTTCACCCCAGGCGCTGACCAGCCCGTTGAACAACAGCGCATCCTCGGTGTCGTTTTTCTTCTCTGCTTCATGGAACAGCAAGAAGCCCAATTCTTTCACTGCATCAAGACCAACCCGATTACCCACCTCGGGGATCAATTCAGCTACTTTATCGGCACCTGCTTTATTCATCACAGCAGCTAACCGCACGGTTGCTTCCCATACGCTCACGTGATCGTCGGTGGCAGGATCCCATTCCTCTTCCAGCTGCGTCGGCGAAAGCAGCCGCGCTTTGCCGCCTTTCGCTTCAAAAATACCGCCGCGTTCCAACCCGCTTATCGACGTATCCGCACTGCGCGCCAACTGATCCGCGATCCCCGAGCTCTCCTGGGTCCAGCCATACTGCCGATACCACTTCACCGCGAACCTGGTATCAGAATCAAAGTCTGATTCCTGCTCACCTAAAACCTCATCTAAAGTGGCATTAATCAGCTGCAGGGCATCCTTAACACTCATATCCGAGCCGTCAGCTTCCCGCACCCGCGTAAACCGAGAAAATACAGAAATACCTGGCCCAATAGCAGCTTGTGCCAAATCAACTGGCGCGATCGTTCCCTGCATCAAAGTCCGCAATGCCTCGGGAAGCTCCCGTTTCAAAGCCGAAACAAACAGCTTCCTAGTAATCGCCCGAGCATTTTCGGGTCGTGGGCGACACGCAAGCACAATCGAGGAGGCCAAGGCGTTGGTGCCGTGCGATAGCATACGGTTTTTTAATTCACTACGCATTGGCCAAGTGGCGGTAATTTCCCATCCGGCTTGAATCAACCCATCAAGTAGGGTGTGCCAACCAGTAGAAGAAGTACCATCCTTACCACTGTCTTGCTGCTTGTAGGCATAATAAACAGTCATCGGGACGGTAGGATTTGCGCCGCTTTCACGAATCCGTTGGAATACTGAGTTAAAACCTTCCACAAAGAATTTCTCAGCACCTGCTTTACCATCATGGCGATAAGGATTAGCCACCAACTCTTCAGCTTTAGGGCTTAACATGGTGCCCACAACGCTGGGATGAATCTGATTTAACGAACGCCGCAACCACACATAGAAAAAATCAGAAAGATCAGAGTAGCCAATATTGTCGTAGTACGGTGGGTCGGTAGAAATCACTAGGTTGGAATAGTCACGAACAGAAGCGCTGATTTGGGTTGCCTCGCCTTTGACCATTGATGGGGTATTGGCGATTGCTTTGCTTACCCATTCAATCTGGCCGAGAAAATTACCTGATGAAGAGGAAAACGGGTTAGCTTCCGCAAAATCCCACACCATAGGTATCGCTTGGCGGCCAAAGACATTTCGCATCTTTTCGCCGCTGTTATGCCAACTGCATAAATTTGATGAATAATCCGCTGTCCTACTCACCCCCAGCGCAAGATACGTCGCAACCGCATCTGCATAGGCTTCAGCACCAGTACCGTTGTTCTCCAGAGGCTCACCTTTAGGTAAACCAGCAGCCAGCGCATCATTGAGTGCTTTGTCTCTAGCTTCTGCCACCAAATCGCTCAAGGTTGTCAGGGCGACAAGCTGGCGGTTAGTGAACAGGTCAGAAAAATTTTCCATCCCGTAAGCTGGCGGTGAAAACCATCGTGGGTTTTCAGCAATTACACCATTAACGCCAACCTCAGGTCGCTCAACATTAGCAGCTTCGATGTGTTCTGCAGTTGGCGATAAATACAAGCGCCCTGGTTTGCCCTCGCCAATAGTTGCTATTAAATGTGCACCAATTTCCCCGTTTTTTCCTGATTCCCGAATGTAATCATAACTGAATGGCGTCCCATCGCCGACCACTTTGGCACCTTTGCCATGCTTAATAGTCCATTCATCATCTCCTTTCGGCCCCGCAGCATTATGCTGCACTTCGTAGTTCACTTTGCCGTCAACGACTGTGGCTTTGACCCAGGCTTCTTTGCCTTTCTTTTTGCTCAGCCACCAGGAGTTAACCAGGGGTGTTTCAATAGGGTTTGCTGGGTTGGGGCTTTTAACGGTACGTGCCCATTTCCATGCAATCACAGTATGTTCGGTGCCACCAGGGGCTTTTATTTTAGGGTAAAGATGGCCGATTCGTTTTTCAGCTTCGTCCCGCATCCATTGGCCGTAGTTTCGCACATCGGCGGCTAGTCCTTCTGCGCGCACCCAGGATGATTGTTCTTCTGCTGCACCAGGATAGACTGGTGGCAGTCCACTAAACTTCGGTGGAATTTCAATAAGTGCTTTATTTATAAGTACTGCTAGTGGGTTGAGGTCACTTGCGTGCGCTTCTAATCCTAAGCGCTGAGCTTCTAGAGGAATCGACCCCCCCCCGCGAATGGATCAAGCACAGCGGGAAGTTCACCGTTGTTGCTTTTTCGAATTTCTTTTCTAGCCTCTTCTAGCAGTTTTTCATCGTTGCTGTTTTCCCACACCACAAGTTTTTCCATCAATTCATGCAGACGCTTACGTTCAGCATCTTGTGCTTCCTCGGTGGGGAATTCTTCTGGGCGGGAGACGGGGTCGTCGACAAGCTGGGCAAAAAGTACTGCCCGCGCGGTAGCTAATGGCTTGCGTGACCAGTACAGGTGCAAGGTTGAGGGATGCCCGTGCCGGATGGATTTCTCCCTAGCAGACTCGGCATTAATCGCCTCCAGTGGCAGGGAGGTTTCGATGAGTTTCTTTTTATACTCGGTTGTCACTGTTTCTCTTTCAATTTTCAGATGGAATTACAGGTCAATGTGCCTATACTGGCGGCCCGCCACGGCTCCAGTAGTTGTGCCATTTCTCATTGTAGGATGCAGTGGTGACACTAGGCTCCACATGATCGAACGCATGTTGGATATACCGAACTTCGTCATAGTGTTTACCCAGCGGCGAGACCTTAACTAAAGCTAGGCGGTGACGGTCTTTTTGAGTCTGGGCAAAGCTCACCTCACCGGTGGTTATGGTGAACGTATCGGCACCTTCGATACGACCTTTTACTTCGATATAAAAGTTGGCACCACGCTGATCTCTAGAAAGGACATCAAACCCCGGATTATTATGAGGTTGCTCTTCTGGGATACGGCCTAGCTGTTTTTCTGCTGCAAGCACGGCTTCAACTGCGCGGCGCTCTACTTCTTTGGTGTTTTTGGCAAAATCCGCCGGATGTTCTACCAATAGGTGTTCTGGGATCACCAGCGCCACACCGCAGATTTTTGGTGGTACAGCTCTAAGTTTGAGGGCAGCATCAAGGTCATGCAACCGCTTAGCTAGACGTCGCTCTAATTGTTCCGATTTAGCTTTGGCACTGGCCGCGCGGATTCGTCCTATTATTCCTTCTCGTTCTAGTGCGGTTAGTCTGCCGTATTCACGATCCCAGTGGTTAATTTCTGCTATCAGTCGCTGTTTGACCTGGGTGCGGGTTCGATTGATTTCTTTCCCACGCAGGTGCTCCAATTCTTCCTGTCGCGGTTTTAGTCCTTCCCGGAAAGCCCAGGCACGCACGTGTTTGTCGTGATTTTCATTCAACCAGCCAGCATTATTGCTGGTGATTTTTTCAATCATGGTTCGTTCCGCCTCGGTGGGGACTTCGAGGTCCAAATATAACGGCGCGGAACTCACCATCGGTTGAGATTCTTCGCCTATTGCCACGTAATCAAAATGGTGGGATACCGTTTCACCGCCGGCGGCTGATTCCAAGCGTTGTTCCACGGTGTATACCATCATTGGTGCTGAAGCTTGGTGATCGCTGCGGTCAATCAGCACTGTTCCTTGCTCTAAGGTCGTTCCTAAATCCGCAATGGTGAGATCTAGTACCGCCTGCAAAAGCGGATGCCCCGGCGCGAGCAGTTCCGCTTTAGTTTTTAGTGGTTGGTCAATATGCTCGGTTTCAAACGTGACCCGTTCATAGCGTTCCGGCAACGGGGTTAACCGATTGCGTTTGCGTGCCGCATCTATGATTCTTGATGGGATCCGGGTGATTTCGAAGCGACCTTGTTCCCGTTTACGCATCTGCCCACCAAGACGAGCGAAAGCGGGAATAAAGAAGGCACTGATGAACCCCGGTTGCAGTTTCCGTTGTCTGGCTTGTTCCATGCGGTTGCGCACTTCTTCGAGGTCGAAGTTGTTATACAGCTGCTCATGAAGTGCTTTTTCCGCTAGGATGCTGTCTAGTCCATCGGCTACGCTGGCGTCGATGATCTTATTCAGCTGTGCTCTTGTTTCTGGCTGGTCGCCGTAGCGGATGGCGTCGATAAGCAAGGTTTTGAGGTTGCCTTTTTCAAATGCATCACTGCCACCGAGAACATGAAACAGGTTTCCGTTATAAGCCTGGTTCATGTTTTCAATTTTCTCCAGCAGTCGGATGAAGACGTCACCTTCACGGGTGTCTTCGGCGACAAGGTTCCACAGGTGGCATACTTCGCGTTGCCCAATGCGGTGAATGCGACCAAACCGCTGCTCGATGCGATTGGGATTCCACGGAAGATCGTAATTAACCATGAGGTGAGCGCGCTGTAGGTTGAGCCCTTCGCCTGCGGCATCCGTCGCCAGTAATACTACTGAATCAGGATTGTGGGTGAACTGCTCCCTGATGCGTTTACGCTCCTCCTTGGGAGTACCGCCATGAATAGCCACCACGGCTTCCGTGCGCCCAAGTTGCCGAGTGATCTTGTCATTGAGGTAGCTCAACGTATCACGATGCTCAGTGAAGATAATGATTTTACGCGGCACCCCGGAGGTGTCTTTGGCTAGGATTTGTTCATCTAAAATCGTGCGTAATTCCACCCATTTTTTATCTTCGTCTTGGTGACGCACCACGCGCGCAACTTCAATCAACTGCCCCAAAACCGCGATTTCATGCCGCAGCTCGGGAATGGTTTGGGCGGCGGTGGCTAAACCTAGGATTTCCTCAACCTTGGCTTCTTGTTGTGCCTGCTCTTCAGTGGATAGTTCTTCTTCATCCTCATCTATCTGCGCAAAGGTGTGCTCTAGCCACTGCCCCGACTGTAGTTGCTCTTCCAACCTTGCTTTCCGACGCTCCAACGACCGCAAGATCGCCTCTGGGCTGGAAGCCAATCGACGCTGCAGTACCGTTAATGCAAAACCAACATTATTTCCGCGGCGTCCATCTTGCTGCGCCACCTGATCCGCCCGTCCCATTTCAGTGCGCACGTAATCAGTGACTTCTTCGTAAAGATCACGTTCAGCTGGGCTAAGCTCATAAGCTACTGTGTAGGCGCGCCGCTCGGGGAATAACGGCTTCCCCTCAAAAGTCAGTAGGTTTTCTTTAACCATGCGTCGCATTAAACCTTCAGTATCAGTGCGATGCACCCCTTGCCGATACTGCCCTTCGAACCGATCCCGATCCAGCAAAGACATAAACAACTGAAAGTTTTCTTCACTTCCCGCATGCGGGGTTGCTGTCATGAGCAGGAAATTATGCGCAGTTTCAGACAAGACCCGCCCCAACTGAAACCGTTTTGTCTCATCTATTTCCCCAGCCCACGAAGAATACCTAGCCGACATCCGGTGTGCCTCATCAACTACCACTACATCCCAGCTGACCTCTTGCAGCATTTCGTACAGGTCCTTATTTCGGGAAATCTGGTCCATACGCGCGATAAGAAATGGATGCTCTGCAAACGGGTTTCCGCCCAAAGCATCATCAACCATTTGCTGATGAAACAGCTCGAAGCTCAAATCAAACTTCTCTGCAAGCTCCTCTCGCCACTGCTCCACCAAACCACCAGGGGCAACGATCAATGCCCGCTCACAATCGGAACGCAGGATCAGTTCCTTGAGATACAACCCGGCCATGATGGTTTTACCCGCGCCAGGATCATCCGCCAATAAAAACCGCAACGGAATTTTCGGCAGTAATTCTTCATACACAGCTCTGATCTGGTGCGGCAACGGGTCAACATGGGAACTATTCACCGCAGCCATCGGATCATACAACGCAGCGTACTTAATACGTAGTGCTTCGGCTGCGAGCCGGAAATCCATAGGCTCTGCAGTAAACCGGGGCGCTGAATTAGAATCTGAGAGGATCACGATCGAATCAACGTCACTTGTGCTGAGGGTTTGCTCACCGATCTGGGATGACTGGTCACGGTAAACCAACTCAATGAGGTCTTCATCCAGTTCAGTAATGGCAATAACTGTCACTGCTTGGTGCGGAATAATTCCCAGAAGCCGTTGACCAACTTTAAGGTTTTTCAGCTCCAAGCTGTGCGTTCCCACCGGCTCCCCTCCCAAGATGACAACATAACAATACAACTGAATAGATGCACTACAGCTTACCTTATACTTAGGACTTTTTTAAGTTTTAGGGTGGGCATCGGTGGCTGGATGGTTATGGTGCGTGATCATCAACGCACATGGGGTTAGAAAGTTACTGGTTGCTATCGAAGGCAGAAGCGCTTCACCTATTTAGAGCATCGTTGGGAAACGGAGCAGTCTTGGCGCATGAGCAGCTCACCCTGGCCCCTGCTATGAATGCCCCCCGAAATCAGCTATGGTCCGTGACACTAATCGGATGCGTGGGTTTCATCAATTATGCTTGCTGGGATGTTATCTAAATTTCGCGTGGCCCCAAGTAAAAAGTCCGATTAGTGTCAGAAGTCACGCGGATGCCACCTAGAGGTGCACAAAAGGCGCTTCAAGAAAAATATTCGGCCTCCAATCTTGTCACGGGAGCGGGAGGGGTCATAACAGTCATCGACGCATCCGATACTGACAACATCGCCATCAAGTCGATACGCATGCACACTTGAGGATTATTGCCACCCGACCTAGTGAGAATCTTGTGGAGATTAGTGTATAACCTCCAATAACATATTAACTGTTGATTTATCGGAGAATTTCGTTGTCACTACCAGCACGAAACCAAACTTGAGCGGCTGGGCTTGGAAAGCCGATCCCATCCCAGCATCAACCGACCGCCACATTTAACCATTTCAAAGCACAAAGTAAACAAATTTTGCCGGTTTTTAATAAATGATTTAGCGCGCCTCCTTAATCAACACAACTCAACAGGGGCCATCGAAAAGCTATATTAGCAAGTGAACTCCCAAACTTAACACAAGCTCAACACATAACTTAACGCTGTGTTAAGTTATGTGTTGAATTCCCCCAATCAACCCCATAATTAGCAGGAGCATAAGGTGAACACCACCGACCTCAACCCAGCTACGGTTTCTGAACTAATCCAAGAACTGCGAATAATCGGAACCGATACTCAACATATCGAGGTAAAAATCTGACATTGGGAAATCCGTGCGCGCCACCCTGAGCGCTTTTTCTAATGCCGAGGGTGGGCTTCTTATCGCTGGGATTAGCGAGCAAGACGGCTTCATCCCTGCACCCAACTTCGACGCGAATGCCGCACAGAGCAGGTTAATAAATTATTGCGGCGATCTGACACCAGCCATTCACCCTCATATAGAAATCATGCCATTCGAAGACGCTTTGATATTGGTGGCCAAAGTGGAGGAATTCTTAGCAGACCAGAAGCCTTGTTACGTCACAACTCAAGGCCGCTATGGCGGTAGTTATCGCCGCACTGGGGAAGGCGATACCAAACTCATCGATTATGAGGTAGATCGACTAATTGAAGAAAAGACCCAACCACAATGGGATGATTCCGTTATTACGGAGGCAAGCTTAACTGACCTTGATCATACCGCCCTTTCCAATTTTTAGAAAGTGAAAAAGCCAAACGCCCACGCACCTTTGCACAAGGCGAAGAAACCGCCATGCAGCGTCTACGGATACTGCGCAAAGGAAACCCCACTTTAGCGTCACTCTTGGCGTTAGGTGAATACCCACAAGAATTTTTCCCTCGACTTACGGTTACTTTTGCATTGTTTCCCGGTACTTCTAAAGGCGATATAACCACTGGGATACGCCTTTTAGATAGCGTGACATTAAATGGCCCGATCCCAGAACTGGTCGAAGAATCTGTCGCATTGGTTGCTAAAAATATGCGCACTGGTGCCATGATTGATGATGTATATAGAAAAGAACTTCCAGACTATCCTTTGATAGCAGTTCGTGAGGCAGTGGTCAATGCGTTAATGCACCGCGACTATTCCCCGTCTTCACGAGGCACACAAGTCCAAGTCAACATGTTTGTTGACCGCTTAGAAATAACCCGTCCCGGTGGCCTCTATGGTGGAGTTAGCAAAGCCAGTCTTGGCAAGGCTGGGGTCAGTTCGACCCGAAACCAGCGACTTTCAGTTTTTCTAGAAAATGTTTCCTACCCCGGAGGTGGAGCAGTCGCTGAAAATCGCGGTACCGGATTCGCAGTTATGCAACATGCCCCTGGCCAAAGCGCTCATGCCACCAGTTGAGGTAATAAACAACCTCACAGAGGTTACTGTCATTTTTCGGCGTCGAAAAGTGGCACCACGTGAGCAATATCAGACGGTATATGACAAAGTGCGTCATGTTTTCTTAAGAGTCAACGGCGCTAGTAGTTACTCCATTACCGAGCTAGTCGAAGCAACCAGTGCAAGCAGAACTGCAGTACAGCAAGCAATAAATAAGCTTATTGACGAAGACATTGTAGAACCTACCGAACCACATCGCAGCCCAAAGCAGCGGTACCGACAGGTACAGCGATAACCAAACTCAACACGAACCAAGAAGTATCCCCAAACCACCGCCAACCCACTAATCAAAACTACACAACACAGCCTTCCCTAAAAACCTAGCACCAAAAGGCCACACCCCCACTTAACATATTACTCAACACTGTGTTGAGCAATATGTCGAGTAATATGTTAAGCAACACACCCTTGAAGCGATTCCCCAATTGTTTACCCAGCCAATGCAGATTAGCCACATCCCTATCAGTTGGAACTGGTTTGAGCTTTACTTCAAATGCAAGCACTGCGCCGTCATAGCGCTCAAGAATGAGACCAACTTCTTTCTCTCCACCTTGGGTTCTCAGGTGCTAAGTTTGGGCTTCTTGCACTTGGCCTGCGGCTCGGACTGTGAGAGTGGCCAGAGATTCGAAAAGCTGACCAAATAGTTCTAGGATTCTAGACTTCACTTAGGCGCCATAACCTCGACATTAACACCCTAACCGCCAGATTATCGGAAATCTACGCCGCACCCCCAGCCCCAGCAACCCACAAAACCCACCTCACGCCCTCACTCAAGTATCGACAATAACCAATTTATTGATACATCAACAATATGTAGGTAGCCTGTGGACATGAGTAAGACACAACCGGAACCAATCCGTAACCCTCAGACCGACCACCTGCTCACCCCAGAGAACTCCGTAGTAGTTTTCATTGACTACCAGGAGACCCAATACCGCACCGTTAACAGCAGCACCGAAGCTCGCATCAAGCTCAACACCCGCCTGCTGGCAGAAACTGCTACCCGCTGGGGCGCACCCGTCGTCGTTTCCACCGTTGGTGTCGACCTCGGCGTCAATAAACCAACCCCGCAAGAACTCATGCAGTACATGCCAGAAGGAACCAAGGAGATCGACCGCACCGGCGTCAATTCTTGGGAAGATGCAGACTTCCGCGCAGCAATCGAGGCAACTGGCCGCAAGAAGGTCATTATCGCTGGCCTCTGGACCGAAGTCTGTGTAGCTTTCCCCACCCTTGACATGCTTAAAGAAGGCTACGAAGTCTACCCTGTTGTTGATGCCATCGGTGGCATTAGCACCGCCGCACATGATGCAGCCATCACCCGCATGGTCTCAGCCGGAGCACAACCAGTGAACGCGCTCCAGGTCGCTGCGGAATATATGCGCAACTGGGCTAGGGAAGAATCCGATAACCTCCGCGAAATCATGGGATGGTACTTCCCCGCGAAGGCCGAGCTAGACAAGAAGGAGCTATAACCCCCACTCCAATTCGCCGCTTTTCGACGCCCACACCTCCCCGTGGGCGTCGAAAAGCAGAAAGGCTACGGCTTTAAAACTCCTAGCGGGAATACATGAATGCCATCAGCTCTTGTATAAGCAGTCTCACCAGCTGTGATAACCGCCAAAAATGATGGCGGTCCCATCAATTCAGTATTAATCCGACTCTCGAGTTTCAGCAGATTCTGTGCAGCTTTCTCAATCTCAGCAGCACCCATCTTTACCTCTATTGCCGCCCAACGACCATCTCCAAGTTCAATGATTGCGTCAGCTTCAAGGCCAGTTTTATCTCGGTAGTGGGCAACACGCCCGCCCAGCGATTCAGCATAAATCCTAAGATCCCTTACGACCAATGATTTAAACACCAATCCAAATGACTCAAAGTCACGCAACAAATGCGCCGGAGTTATATTATTGACCGCCAAACCAATTGAAGGATCAATAAAATGCCTGGTAGGACTAGTGCGCAATGCCGTTTTAGATCTCAATGAAGGAGCCCATGCTTCCAAGTCCTCGATCACATATGCTCGACGAAGTGCATCCAAGTAGTCAGCAATGGTTCGTGGATCAGCCAGTTGCTCATGGATAGCTATATCACCATTGATTGTGGCTTGGGAGGCTTGAGTACCCACATGACGAGCGTAAGAACGAAGAAGTGCCCGCATCCGTGTTGCGTTTCGGGTCACCCCATCAAGTCGCGAAACATCAGACTCGATAAATCCAGAAACGTATTGTTGCGCAAATTCACCCGGATTCCTCGAATCCATCTCCATAGTCACAGCCGTTGGCCAACCACCACGACAAACATATGCTGCGTAATCCTCCACAGTGATGGATGACAACGCAGCAACATCATTGCCACCATCAAAAAGAACGCCTAGGCTTATTTCACCAGAGGAATCTTGAGATTCAAATAACGACATTGTCCGCATCACCAAGTGGGCAATTCGCCCCACACCACTATGACTCCCCGTTACAGTGGGCGTAGTGGAGCCAGTGAGAATAAATAACCCTGTTCCGCCTTGACGATCCACAGCGAAACGCACTGCATCCCACAATTGAGGTGCCATCTGCCATTCATCAATCAACCGAGGTTGCTCCCCCTGAAGCAACAGTGACGGTTTTGTGTCCGCTGTGGCGAGATACCCTGGAGAATAGTCTGGATCCTGAAGAAAAAGCGCTGATGCAGCCTGCTGCAATGATGTCGCTGTCTTTCCAGACCATTTAGGCCCTTTAACTAACACTGCACCAGAATTACGCAATGCTCGCAAAAGCTGCGCATCCACAACGCGAGGTAGATAATTTAAAGCCACAACAAACTCCCTTTTGGCTCACCGACTTATAAATCGCCATATTAGCAGTTCAAAGCAACTAATGCATGATTCGGACCGTTTTCAATGCACAACTTGGCCGGTTTTCAATGCATGATTCGGACCGTTTTCAATGCACAACTTGGCCGGTTTTTCGTTAGATGCGATGCGGGGTGGGGGCGTCGAAAAGCGGCCCCTAAAACTAAAAGCACAACCGAAACATACCCAGTGGAATATGCGATTAAACCTATGTAATCCAAAAGTCACATCCATAGGTTTCAAGCATGCAGATCATATTTCTTGTTATAGCGCTCATCGTCATAGCCATACAGGTCGTCCTGCGTGCAGGAATCTTGATGGGTAAACCGTGGTCAGACGCAGTATTCGCCGATCCTTTTCGAAATTGGCGTGCCTATTCCATCTTTGCTATTGCAGGGTATGTGATACTCACAGTTGCCCTGTTGCTCTCTACGAGTGCTCTTCACGACGAAATAGACCCGAAACTAGTAGGGCTCATTGTAGGTTCTGCCATGCTGGTCTGTGTAGATGCTGTTAATACCGTATTCTCACGCCATAAAAAAGAACGAACGCTGATGGGGCCGCTCAATCTCTTATTGGCAGTATAACTCATAGCCTTCATATTCAGCTACTAGACATGAGCTTTTCGACGCCCTCAGCATCCCAAACTGGCCAGCTGCGCTGGAAGCGCCAGCCTAGCCACTAGATAGCTCGCTGCCCACTACCCGATGTAGCACGCGAGACCAATCGGACCACTGAAACTCATGTGTCATGATGAGAAAAGACCAACACCGCCAACCCCTGTAGCCACACCCCTCCGACAAGTCTCAGTCAGACTCAACCAATAAAAAGCCAACCCCTGCGCCCACCCCAGAAACAATCACATTGCACCTGCTAGTTGAGCTATCGGGATGGCAATACCTGGGACAGACATCACAAAATTTGTCACCCAGTGGGCAATGGTTATCGGGAGTAGTCGGTTTTGGCGGTGCACGATAATGGCCGCCACGGCGCCCCACACTGTGAAAGCAAGAAAAAAGATCGGAACTGCTAGTGGCGACGTTGCGAAAAATATATGCTGCAACCCGAAGAACAGTGTAGAAACTGCATATGCACCCACCAACCCGAATCGCGGCGCCAAGGCGGTGGTGACAAAACCACGATAAGCCAGCTCTTCAGTAATGGCATTAATCGCAATAAAGGGAATAATCGTGACTAGTGCTACAACCAACATTATCGCTGGTGGAAAACCGGTCTCCTCAGGTGTGGGTGTAAATATTGTTTCAAACGCTGCCGGTGCATCGCTGCCGTAGAACAGAAACACTGCACCTGTGAGAGCCACAACAAACGGTATGTACGTTGCAAAAATCCATAACACACCCCATGCAATGTCTTTACTTATCCGGCCCGGTCGCACGCCCAGCGCATCTTTCAGGCTCAAGCCAGCTTCAGAAAACCAACGCCGCAACAACATAAAACACAGCACATTGATTGGGAGAATAGCGAGAGTGTTCCACAAACTACTGAGCGGAAACGGCGCAAAACCAACAGCGTTCAAGATCAGCCAGATAACGCCACAACAAATAAACAACCCACCAAGCCGCAGAATAAAAATCAGCCATGCTCGCTGAGGAGTAAAAACCTTCGCCGCATCAGTAGGGCCAATATCAGTATATATGCTCATGTAAGTTCCTCAGGTGTTGGCATTGTAGGCAAATGCCTGTGTAGCGGCATCCTAACCCATCCTAGTCTCCTTACTGATGGAACCTATGCTGTGACCAATCGTGGAGCCCTACTATTCGCCAAAGACATTGGGATGTTCACCTTCTTAGGGCGAAAGTCTCCGAGGGTCATCAAGTATAAAGGGAAAAACAAAATTGAGGCTGAAAGAGAACAAAGTGGTGTTTATGGATACGCTACGGGTTTCGAAGGATTAATTAAGTACATCGGGAACCTGCTCCCGTCTAACGAACATATTGAATCTGCGTTAAGAACCAAAGTCTCCAAATATCCGCTCGTGATTATCCGAGAACTCGTAGCAAACGCCCTTATACACCAGGACTTCTCGTTTTCTGGAGCTGGCCCAATGATCGAAATCTATAGCGGACGCAAAACAAAAACCAACAGTGAACTTAGGTGTTGAGCAGCCCCAACTGCTGTAAATCGAGGACATTTTGTTTTGCTTCCGCTATATGAAGATCGGATTGAAATTACTAACCCCGGCAAACCGCTGATTAAACCGGAACGCTTTGTTGACGCTCCTCCAGTCTCGCGGAATGAAAAACTAGCTGCTGTAATGAGAAGATCCCATATTTGTGAAGAACGAGGAAACGGACGGGATAGGATTGCAGAACAAATTGAGCTAAACCAACTACCGGCTCCCACCATCAGGGTAGCAGAAGGGCAAACTATTGTGACGCTAAACTCACCAAAGCCATTGTCTGAAATGGATGAAGCCGAAAAAATCCAGGCGGTATACCTGCATGCATGCCTTCAGGCAGTAAGCAATTTAGAGACGAGTAACCGATCTGTTCGCCAACGGTTCGGCCTAACAGACAGAGAAAGCGCTAAAGCTAGTGCCATAATCAAACTAGCTTTGGAGGCAGGTAAAATTATCGTCAAGGACCCTCACGCAGGACGCAAAAATATGAAGTATCTTCCCGCTTGGGCTAGCACCTCAGAGGAGTTGGATTGGTAGTTACGGCACGATTGAATTTCTTTTCAATGTAAATGTACTACAACCTAAAAAGGGGTCTTGACGTGTATTTTTCTTTTTACAATCTATTTTTCAATCACTCCGTATCTTGATGCCTTAGATACCATCTACCTAGTGGACATGCTGCCACCGTGCACTCCGAATCTCACCCAACGGGAAATCGGCCGTCCTAAAATCACCATCCGCGACAGTGCACTAGCATTTCCGCTGTCATGACAATCAGACGAGCATCACCTTAACCCCTGACTCCCACAGTTGGTCACTTTTCGAAGGTTTTACCCTCGGCGACATCCTCAAACAACAAGTCTGGAGCGAAGAAGAATACCGCGTATTCCATTAACAGCGACGCAACACCGAGGTTGATGGTCACCATCGAGCTTTTCGCCCCCCTCACGCCCCAACCCTGCACCTCTCATCCCCACACCAGCTACACTATGGAAGCGCCAGCCTGGTCACCAGATGGCTCGCTGCCCACTACCCGATGTAGCACGCGAGACTAATCGGACCACTGAAACTCCTGTGTCACAATGAGAAAAGACCAACATCTCCAACCCCTGTATCCACACCCCTCCGACAAGTCTCAACCAGACCCAACCAATAAAAAGCCAACCCCACTCAACAACCAGCCGCCCCACCCCAACACCCCAGCACCCCCGTACTCGCGCTACTCGTCGGTAAAGAAAATCCCCGCTAGGTGGCGTGCTTCGGTGCACACACGGTTGACAATTCGCGACAGCTCAACCAAATCCTCATACCGCTCACGCTGTGCTGCATTCAATCCACTACCACGCCAGGCTGCGATCAATTCGGCAAATGCAACCGCCTCATAGCGCATGAGCTCACGCAAGGGCGCATCAGTTTGCTCCGAACGATACAGCACCTCGCCCGAAGCAGTCTCTACCTGCTCAATCCCTTGGACTGCATTAAAAGTCAAGCAGGATTGGCCTGCCCGAATCTCGCTCGGCAAGACGGATGCCTGGTTTTTAGAAAACGAAAGCTCGGCAGTAAAGCCGGGATACTCCAGCAACAGCACACCTGAGGCATCCACTCCGGTTGGGGCGAGTCGCGGATAGTAGCTGATCGACACCGGCTCACCAAACCAAGAAACTGCCGCATAAACTGCATAAATCCCCAAATCGGTGAGCGCTCCACCGCCGTGCCGCAGCGAGAAGATATTCGGTTCCTCGCCAGCTACCACTAGGTCCCAACGTGAAGAATACTGGTGGAACTGGAACGAAGCACCAGTGATTTCTTGATCCGCCGCCCAATCTTTCACCACAGCAAATCCTGGCTCAAAAACGTGACGAGCTGCCTCAAAAACCAACACCCCAGCTTTTTCCGCCTGGGCATGGACCTGTTCAAACTGCGCCGGATCCCAAAAAGCAGGTTTTTCCACAATCACATTGATCCCGGCAGCAATGGCAGCCACGGCGTGATCGTAATGCAACGAGTTAGGCGAAGCGATATAAACAGCATCCAGGTCGTGTTGAATAAGCTCACTGATGTCAGTTGCACTAGCCGCTTTTCTCAACGATGCCGCAGCGATAAACCGCTCAGCGGACTTCTTACTTCGGCTCATCACCGCAGCAATCTCAAAAGCGCTATAAGCATTCACGGCAGCTGCGAACTCAGTACTAATCATGCCGGTGCCAATAATGCCGAGGCGGGGTGTGTTCATGTCATAAAGCCTATAAGCTTTTCGACGCCCTCACCATCAACCGCAACTACCCTGCCTGCTCATAAAACACACCAGCATAAACCAGATCTTGTGCATCAGCCATGGATAGTTTCGCAAGCTGTTCATCAGTAATGCCATGTTCTTTCACGTATGCCACCGAAACACCAAGGCTTTCTAGATAGTCTGGGTCGTTGTCCCGAAATTCTGGGCGATTGGCAAATTCAGGCGGCAATGTCGGCCGCTCACGGTTTGCAGGTACTTGTTCAGAAGTGACCTGCATTTCTCCCTCAATCACAGCGGTATCTTTGCCATTATCGGGTGTCATAGCATTCCAGAAGAGCCCTACTGCCAAAAACACGATAAACAGGCAGCCCACGATTTCAATCCATAGTTTTCCCATGTGTTCTCTGTATCGCGTAGAGGCAAATAAATCACAGGTTGAGCAACTCGCTGAACGGAACCGCTTGGCGGGTCACCTTGCTTAAATCCTTACCTTGTTCAGTTGATGGTGGCGGCCACAGTGCAATGCCTTGATCCAACTTCAACTGGGAGACCTCTTGCTCCCAACCTGGCCATCTGAGGGATTTGTAGAAGTTTGTTGTCACACCGCCTAAGAATGCCTGGACAAAAGCCCCGTGACCTAAACCAGTGGACTCCCATTCCAGCAGGTCAGGAGCGAAATAGCAGACCTCACCCGGTGTGAACCCTAATCCCCCACCGTCGATAGCAAAATGCCCACCGAGAACATCAAACCCAATGGTGAGATACGGCGGTGGTCCCTTAACTGTTTCTGGTTCGCCAAGGTTATTGGCGGCTGCAAGGCTAGGTAGGTCATCGCTGCCTCCGCCTAGCAGGCGAACCCAGCCGTGGTCGATTACTAGTCCGCCGCAGTTGTAGGCGAGCGCGCCCAAGGCTGAACCAACAGTCACTTGTAGCGAGTATAAAGCAGCGCCTTGGTGGGTGATCGCCACTACCTCGACCGGCACCGGGGCATTAGTGATCGCCACTGCAATCTCGAGCCAGGCTGGGTGGGGGACGTCGATAAGCTCGGCTAATGTGCGGATCTGCATATGTCCCAGGGTAGCATCGCAATCCTAAACCTCTGCCAGCAGTAGCATTGCTTGTTTCTCTTGGGCCGCCAGTTCTTTGAGCTTTCCAGAAGCCTGCATGACATATTTACGCTCACCAGTTACCCCGACCTGTTCGAACAAGGCAATTACTTTCGACCAGGCTTCGGCTACGCCAATAAAGGCCTGATGTGCGGTATGAATACCACTACTGCCAGTTAGTTCATATGCTTCGGCCAAGAAGTCCCGATAGAAATTGCGAAAAAGTGCGCCGCCGGTCCCAGCGCGTTCCATTATCACTGCACTAGCACCGAATTCCTCCTGCGCATTTTCCGAAAAATCGAACCATTTGATTATCTCACCAGTGGTTTTTTCCAATGCCCCGGTAGCCCAAGTTTCGAATAGGAGGATTCAGATATTCTGCAGTATTAGAACGAATGGCTGGGATCACCGTCTGCTCTAGAGGGGTAACATCCCCGCTTCTCGCTATAAAATAATAAAGATTGCGTGAAGACATGGGACCACGTTCGCTGCGCGCTAGCTCAAGGCTATGCAACGAGGTGGTCACTTCCATCAATAAGTTTCTTCACTTTAGACCAGGCTTTGGTCTTTGATGAAGTTTCCTTGGCTTGAAGTGCCACCCCAAGATTTCTGGCAAGGTTGACCGTCAGTAAATCTGGTTTTATCCGCCCACCGATGAATGGGAACTCCCTGGCCTTAGTATTCCAAAAGATAAAGCCCAAGCCTTCACCTATCCCAAACAACATCGGTTCGCTTAACTCAATGCCGATGTGCCCTAAGAGGGTATCGGTGGCTGTAGTTTCGCAGTGTTGTCCGATATACGGTTTAGTTGGAAGTTTCACAGCGCTGTCCTTTCTGTATAGTCGCAGCTTACAACCTCATATCTTCAGCTAAGCTCCTGACACAGTGGCAGAGTCAAACCCAAGGTATGCCGAAGCGGCGGTGAGCGTCGTAAAGTGAAAATATGCCAAAACCTCGTCCCATCATCGCCCGCATTCCCACTGTGGCCATTTTCGAGGATGATTGGCGTGCACGCCCCACACCCAACCAACCGTGCCCGATCATTCTGATCCATGGCACCGGCAATACGAAATCCAGCTGGGCAGCGCTGGGAAGAGATTTGCGCACGTTGGGTTATGTGGTTTTCGCCCCCGATTTTGGTAATCGCTCCACCGAGGCGGTCGCCGAATCAGCTGCACAGGTCGGTGCCTATATTGAGGCGGTGCTTCAAGTGACCGGCGCCGAGAAGGCAGTGCTGGTAGGGCATTCGCAAGGCGGGATTTTGGCACGCTACTGGATGCACCACCTCGACGGGGCAGCAAAAGTGCATCAGCTGGTGTGCTTAGGCGTTCCCAATCATGGAACCACGCCTGCTGGCTATCTCCCTAGCGCCATCCGAACCTCTGGCGTGGAACGCGGTTTGCAGCAAATTATTTCCGACTGGTTTGGCCCGTCCGGCTTTGAGTTGCTTGCTGGTTCGCCGCTTATCGACGCCCTCAACGCCGACTCCGAACCCCTCCCCGGCATTTGTTATAGCTGCATTACCACGAAAAATGATGCGATTGTCACCCCAGTCGAATCGTGTTTTCTCACCGGTGCACACAATATCTACGTCCAAGACATAGCTAAGCGGGCACTAGTAACCCATGATGAATTGCCCCGTAATAAGCATGTCCGTCAGATAGTTATTGATGAAATAGTGGCTTGCCCTACACCGCCGCCTCAAGAACCTGTCAAACCTTCTTTTACTACGCGACTGCGGCGCAGTATACAGGTGTTATTGGGCAAGGAGTAGCTTTAAAGCTTTAAGCAGGAAACATTGTTGCCCACACGTCTTGAATCCGTTTTTCCAGCGCCGCCATATCCGAAATATCAAGTTTGTTTTCCAGATACAACATGGTCAACCCATGCGTGAGCGCCCACACCCCAGTAAAAAAGGCTTCACCTGCTTGTTCTGGGTACCACCGAGCAAGCTGTTCCTGCAGAAAATCCACTATGGCCGCTACGGTTGTAGTTTTCTCGGGAGCTTCGGGGCTAAATTGTGCAGTGCACATAAGGTGGAAGATCGTGTGATTAGCAACCGCCCAATGAGCATAAGCCACCGCAAGCCGCCACAATTCCGTTGCGGTAGTTATCTCTTTGCTCGCTGCTTCCAACTGGTCATGTAGTTCGGCATAACCCTGCGCAGCAATCGCGGCTTCCAAACCACTACGATCAGAAAAATGTCGATAGGTTGCCGCAGGGCTGACGCCAACTGCCGCCGCGACTGCCCTTAAGGAAAATGGCTGTTCCGCAGCTAAAAGCGCGCGGGCCGTTTCTATCAGTGCCGTGCGTAAATCACCGTGATGGTACCGTTTCGACGTGACATTCGACGTGGAATCTGCAGGCGACATAACCGAACACTCCTCACCAACCCTATGTAAGCACTGTTAACTTTACTGGGTGGGAAATGCTGGTACCAACACCTCACACCTGCAACGAGCGAAATGGCTCGAAGGGAAGCACCCGGATAATCCCCCACACCACTATTACTACACCTACGGTGATCGAGGAATACCGCCAATCTTGCCAATTGGGCAGCCGCTTGCCAAAGGCTTTACCCAGCCAGACCACCCAACTCCACATCAATAATAAGAGACCTACAAATGCTACGGCGTTGTAAGAAATCGCCGCGGAAATATCCAAGTGGCATAACGAGTAGATCATCCGAGCAGAGCCACAACCAGGGCAATCAATACCAAAAATGGCCTTTGTCGGGCACAGTGGCGTCGGCCCACCTGGGGTGGTGGGATCAGCTAGCGTTAACAAAAAGCAACCGCATACCCCTGCAGCCGCCACACCAAGAGGCGCTACTGCTGGATGAAACCGCTGTTGACGCACAGGTACTGTCATGGGACGATCAAGCCTTCATTACTTATAGGTTGGACACTAATAGGTCGGGCAGTAAAGCACACTCAAAGATACCAAACCGAACCGACGCCTGAACTGAAACATCTGGGCATCTACCATGTGGCGTTGTGTGGCAACACTGAACTGATCGCAATCATTACCAACCCATTGCCACTGCAATCATCACAAACACTAAATAGATAATAATTAGGCTAACAAGAGGTATAGTGGAGGTAATTGCTAAGATCTTTGCAGTACGAGCAGCCTTTTTTGCCTCTTCGTACCGGCCTTGCCCCCATAGAGTGTCTACTTGTGTTGAGTAGTAAATACCGCATGCTGCAACCGGCCAGCAGCATAGCACGGTACTCAGGATCGTCCACACCAACATGTTGTCAGGCTTTTGCTCCCAATAATACGCCCCAGGTGGCGGGGGATAATTATGCCCTGCTGAATAATCGGGGGCTGGTGGAGGTGTCCAGGATTGTTGCGGATTGTAATTGTAGCCATAGGGTTGCTGCTGGCCATAACCGTTATCCCCGGTTGGTGATTGATCGTAGGGATTAGTCATCGAATGGTTTCTCACAATTCAGAATTATCAATTTCCAGTAATAGATCAAAACTATAGTAGTATCTGTTTAGTTTTTCCAGCTCGTTTACTTGAGTCTGACCTGTTTAGAGCCGTGATTTGGTCTAAGTTCCATCAACACCCGCTGCGGATCAGCTTCATTACTTACGGATTCCTAACAACTACCACCACCTGCATGCCGAAAAATCCGTATACTCGCTTCTGTACACTGTTGAACTTTTATGCGTCACCAAAGGAGTACTTTGTGAAAAACGTCGTGATTATCTCAGGTCATCCGGATTTATCTCATTCCGTAGCCAATCGCACTATTTTGTCAGAGGTGGCGGCTGCTCTCCCCGAAGTGCAGATCCGCAAGCTTGACCAGCTCTATCCCGACTACAACATTGATGTCGCAGCCGAACAACAAGCGTTACTTGATGCTGATGTGATTGTCTGGCAGTTCCCCTTTTCTTGGTATAACCTGCCTGCCTTGATGAAAGCATGGTTGGATCAGGTGTTCCTCTGGGGTTTCGCCTTTGGTTCCGATACACAGCTAGCTGGGAAAAAGTTCATTATTTCCTTCACAGCAGGCTCAGCGGCAGAAAGCTATACCAAAGAGGGCGTCATGGGTCATGAAATCCCTGATTACTTCGCCCATTTTGAATCTACAGCGGACATCTGCGCCTTGGATTTGCAGGAATTGATCTACACGACTGGCATGATGGGTGAAGGCACCGAGCAGAAAGCCAAAGAGCACGCCACACGGCTTATTTCCGCCATTAACGCTGCCTAATCGCTATGTTGTACACCCAGCTAGGCCAATCTCAGCTCAATATTTCCCGCATTTGTCTAGGTTGTATGGGGTTTGGCGACCCCACCCAAGGCCAGCACAGCTGGACGTTGGATTACCCGCAGTCCGTTACAATCATCCAACAGGCCTTTGAGCTGGGGATTAATTTTATGACACCGCGATTGCCTACCAAAACGGCACCAGTGAGCAATTCCTCGGCCGAGCTTTAAAGAAGCTCAGCATGCGTGACGACGCCATCATCGCCACCAAATTCCTCCCTCGGAGCAAGGGAACAACTAGCCGAGCTGACCGCAACCCAGCATATCCACAACATGGTCGATGCCAGTTTAAAAAAACCTAGACACTGACTATATCGACCTCTATATCATGCACGCCTGGGACAATGACAGTGACCTATATGAAGTCATGGAAGCGCTGCATGAAACCGTCGTTAGTGGAAAAGCCCGTGCGTTGGGTATTGCCAATTGCTTCGCTTGGCAGGTGGCGGAAGCCAATGCACTCGCTGAGCGGGAGGGATTAACACCCTTTGTTTCGGTGCAGAACCACTACAATTTGATTTATCGTGAAGATGAACGCGAACTTCTCCCCTACACTAAGCGGCATAACCTTGCGCTTACCCCTTATAGCGCCTTGGCTAGTGGCCGGCTGGCTCGGCAAACCGGCAGTTCAAAACGCCTGGAAGAGGACGCTTTTGCCAAGTTTAAGTACGATTCCAGTGCAGAGCTTGACCAGGTCATTATTAGTCGAGTCGCTGAACTAGCCCAAAAACATCAAGTATCCATGACCGAAATCTCGTTAGCATGGTTGCTGACTAAGGTCACAGCTCCGGTGGTAGGTGCGACTAAAAGCCACCACGTATTAGGTGCAGTATCGGCTTTAGATGTCACACTCAGCGCGGAAGAAGTCCACTACCTAGAAGAAGCTTACCGGCGACACGCTCTTTCGGGAATGATGGCACTTAGCGGGCAACCGCGCTAGGTTGGGCTAGCTCGCGTAGGGGTGTCGAAAAGCTTGCCGGTAACCCTTACGCTTCAAACAGCTGCTGGCCAACGTATTGGCCTTCTTTGATTCCAGGTGGCACCAAGAACACGGCTGAGCCAGTGGTTTTGAGGTATTCAATGAACATATCATCACGCGCCATATTTTTGTGCACTTTGGCGAATCGGCCCGGATCTTTAACAAAGGCAATGAAAAACAAGCCCGCATTCAACCGGCCTTGGGCATCATTGCCATCGACGAAGTTGTAGCCGCGACGCATCATGGCAATGCCATCATTATTGTCAGGGTGGACGCGGGCGACATGGGAGCGCTTATCTATAAGCAGCTCACCTTTGTCGTCAGTGGCGGCGAAATCTGGTGGGGTGAACTCCTCCCCACCAGACAGCGGGGCGCCTTCGCGCTTGTCGCGTCCAGTGACCCGTTCTTGTTCCTCCAGTCGCACGCCATCCCATACCTCAATGGTCATGGCGATACGGCGGACAACCAAATAAGTGCCGCCCTGCGCCCAACCATTATTGATCCAGACGTGCTCGTTGAGCCGTTCGGGTTCCTCAGCTTTAATATTGCTGGTGCCGTCTTTCTGGCCAAACAGATTACGTGGCGTTTTCTGCTCCGTGGAAGTCGAAGAAGTACGCCCAAATCCTAGCTGAGACCAGCGCAGCACTGCTCGGCCGAAAGCAATGCGGGTAAGGTTGCGGATTGCATGCACCGCCACCTGCGGATCATTAGCGCAAGCCTGGATACATATATCACCTTCACTGCTTGCTGGATCAATGAAGTCATTAACCATTTTCGGCAGCGGTTCAAATTCCGCTGGAAGCTTAGACGCTATATTAAAACGATCTTTGCCTTTGGCGTCTTTAAACAGGCTGCGTCCGAAGCCAAAAGTGATTGTTAAACCACTAGCGGGCAGGTCAGCGGCCTCACCGGTATCCGCTGGTGGCAGGTAGGGGCCGCCATCAAACGCGCCACTGGCAGCCACATCCAAACCCAAGGCCAGCCGACTGGCTGCATAAGTCCAGTCTTGCAGAAGTTCAATCACATCATCGCGGTTCATGTCATCGGCAATGTCAAAAGCCGCAAAATGCATCCGATCTTGGGCTGGCGTGGTGATTCCCGCCTGGTGCTCACCATAAAAATCGTAGCTAAGATCGGTTTCTCCCTTGGATTCAGTAGAGCATCCTGTCAACACACCAAAACTAGCCGCACCAGCACCTCCTGCACCCATGAGCGCTAAGAATCCGCGCCTCGATAATCCTCGCTGCGGTGGGAGATCAGCAGGTGAATCAGACATAGCAGTAGTGGCCTTTCTTATGATCCATGGCGGCTAGGGGGACTAGATGTGGTTATTTCAAGGTTAGATCGGTGAGCTTAGCTAACGGCTCCCGCACGGCATCGAGTTTGGCGGTGAGTTCTTTGCGTTCTTTTTCGCTCACTTCGTCATACAGCTTGAAGCCGTCTTCATAGTTGCCGTACTTTTCCAGCTCTGCTTGCAGATCGTCAAAAGCCTTCTCGATTTCAGCCACCAGCTTTTTACCCTCATCCGACTTCGGCTCCACGATCGGTGCCACGAGGTCGAACGCAATGCGGGAACCTTCAAGGTTGGCTTGGAAATCCCAGAGGTCATAGCCACTCCACCAGTTTTCTTCACCGGTAATTTTGTTCACGGCGATTTCTTCCAACAGTGCGGCGGCACCATTGGAAACGGAGGCAATATTGAGCTGCTGCTCCTCGATGAAGTTATCGGAGTGGATTTCGTCGTAAAGCTTATTGACATCCTTGACTAGGGTATCACCGATCTTTTTACGAGTCGCCTTATCGGAAGGCTTCCAGTCCTCGTAGGCCGAGGTTCCGTCCGGCTGCAGTTTATCTTTCTTGGGAACCCACAGATCCTTTTCAATCCGGTGGAAGCCTAGCCACTGGTCAAAGGTGGGATCGTCTTCTTTAAACAAATCAGCTTCGGCCAAATAGTCGATCTCGCGGTAATCAATGCGCGGGTCGAGGATGCCCAATGCCTCGGCGATTGGCTCGATGCGTTCGTAGTTGATGCGCACTTTGGCGTACTCTTTGCGAGCCGTCTCATCGTCACCGTCAACATAGGCTTTGGCAAACTTTTCGACGCCCGGAACCAGCTCTTCCACCTCATTCTTGGCGAAATTCACGTAGCTTTGCACCGCGGCATCGAAAAGTTCTTGGTCCTCACCGGACAATTCGATGGGATCACCGGTGACCGTGAACGCCGTTTGACCGACATTGGCACCACGCATGCCTGGTTTACACGCAGTGAAATACTCACCGGGCTGCAAAGATACCGTCATGCTTGCCTTCTGGCCTGGGGCGATATTTTCTTTTTCCGAAACGATCCGCAGGCCATCTGCGCCTAGCAGGTAGAACTCTGTGGTTTTATCGCCATCATTAGCAATTTCGAAGGTGGTAGTACCGGAGGCGGTGGTATTGGTGGCAACCTCGCAGGCATCCGCGGTGGAGGACACTGTGATTGCGTCACCCGCAGCAGTGGTACCATCACTGCTGGTAGTGGCATTATTATCAACACAAGCAGTCAACGCGGCCGATGTGGCGATCACGCCGAGGCCAGCAAACAGGACTTTAAACTTAGACATGAGTTCTCCTTGAAAACATTATGATAAATTGTGCTACAGGGGTTGTACTGCAGGGGGGGCGGAAAAGACGTGTTAGGGCGGTAGCATTTCCCATTACCGACTTCTCACGCGGCGTAAGAATGCCGGGAACACGATTGCTATATAAAGCACCCAAGCTGTGATTTCCAGCCACGACATCATTGGGCTAAAGCCAATGGTTCCCTTCAAAAACGCCGCAAAAAATCCCGACGGGTCAATAATGTGCTCTAGGTCAAAAGCCCAACCGAAGGGATAAGCCGCACCCCAGAACGGTTGGTCAGCAAACCCAACGAGCACCTCACCGGTGCGGAAATTGGTCGGAGTAATCGGAGCACCGGAAAACGGCCCTGGCAAAAATCGCGCTTCCTGCAGGTCATGAATGCCATAAGCCAAAATTCCCGCGCTCATAATAATCAGGAAGGCACCAGTCCAATTGAAGAACGTGCGCAAATTGATCCGCAGCATCCCTTTATTAATGGCAGTACCCAGTCCGACTGCTACTAAAATCCCCACTAGGGCACCGAGCAGCGCAATTGGCGCGGTAGACCAGGCCCAGAGCAGCAAAGTAGTTTCTAAACCTTCGCGTCCCACGGTGACTGCCGCCAACCAGAACATCGACCAGCCAGCACCGGCGAGCAGCGCTTGACTGGCGCTTTCTTCGATGTCTGATTTGAGAGTGCGACCGGCTTTGAGCATCCAAAACACCATCCAGGTCACCATGACGACCGCCAACAGCGATAGCGACCCACCGAGTAGTTCTTGGCCTTCAAAGCTCAACCCGTAGCGGCCAAAAGTCAGCGCAGCACCCGCAATAACGGAAATAACTACCGCTACAGACACTCCCCACCAGATTTTAGATCGGGCATCAGCACGCCCTACTTTGGTGACATACGCAAGTAGTATGCCAATGACTAGCGCGGCCTCTAGACCTTCACGCAGCCCAATTAAAAAAGTTGCAAGAAACACGATGCTATTGCCATCTACTCCCTACTCAATTACCTTTAGACTAGGGTAACCTATATTTTGTTGGGGCGTCTATTAAAACCACAATTTTTCGCTCACCCGTTCCCTGCTCACTCCAAGGAAATCACCCCTGGTTAACCTCGCTAAAGCGCCAGATGACATCACCGATTTATATGCGTAATTTTTTCGATTAAGTGATATACAGCTTCGCTGTAGCTCATCGACGATCCCCGCCAATTATGAGGTCGGCCGATGCTCGGCCAGAAAGTCAGTCGAGCCGCCTGCTGAGGCACAGAGCCTAGGGGCTGGCGGCTTAGGGCTTACGGCTCGGGACACAGACGGAGTTTTTATCAGCTATAACTGATAAACTTGTCCGAAAATGAATTTTTATCAGTTATAACTGATAAAAATTGCAACCGTAGGGAGTGGATAATGACACAGAAATCACTGATACAACGCGACCAGTACCTAGAACGCATCCGCCCTTTCATCGGAAAAGACATTGTCAAAGTTCTCACTGGAATCCGACGATCAGGTAAGTCAGTAATGTTGGAACTGATTCAACAACAGCTTATTACTCAGGGGGTAGATCCGACCCAATTCGTGGCCTATAACTTCGAATCACTGAGCACGAGTCATTTACGATCAGCGTCTACGCTTTACCAAGAATTATCACAACAGATCACCGCGATCGACGGTACTGCATATCTTTTTCTCGATGAGATCCAAGAAGTTACTGATTGGGAAACCTGCATAAACTCCTGTCGGGTAGATTTCGATTGCGATATTTTCATCACAGGTTCCAATGCCAAGCTGCTTTCTGGGGAACTAGCCCGGATTTTTCATTGGTGGGGTTTGTTGTTGGTTGTTGGGTTGGGTTTG
>CAUQSW010000010.1:0-57625 GCA_963520895.1 uncultured Corynebacterium sp.
CCCGATGGCCGCATCGACGGCGTCTTCAAAGACCATCATGAGGCCTTTACGAGAATGTCCAAGCGAGTCAAAAGCTCCCGCCTTAATCAGTGATTCCGTCACTCGCTTGTTGCAAGCGGTGAGATCAATCTTATCTAAATAGTCCGTGAAATCCCGATACAAGCCCTTGGCTTCACGTTCACGAACAATCGAAGCCACTACGTCCTCACCGACGTTACGAACCGCTCCCAAGCCGAAGCGAATATCCTTACCCACCGGTAAGAAGTTAAACGCAGATTCATTAACGTCCGGCGACAACACCGCGATGCCTTGGTGGCGACAATCGGCAAGATAAATAGCAGACTTGTCCTTGCGGTCGGACACTGAAGTCAGCAGAGCTGCCATATATTCCGCAGCATAATTAGCCTTCAAATACGCAGTCCAGTAGGACACCAACCCGTAGCCTGCAGCATGCGACTTGTTAAACGCGTAGGAAGCAAACGGCTCAATCGTTCCCCACAGGGCGTCGACAGCTTCTTTACTGAAACCATTGGAGAACATACCCGCGGAGAACTTTTCGTACTCAGCGGCCAGCACTTCTGGCTTCTTTTTACCCATGGCCTTACGGAAGCCATCCGCTTCACCTGCAGTGTAGTTAGCAAGTTTCCTGGAAATCTCCATGATCTGCTCTTGGTACACGATCAAGCCATAGGTCTCACCCAGAATATCTTTCAACGGCTCCGCCAACTCTGGGTGGATCGGAGTGATCGGCTTGCGGTTGTTTTTACGATCCGCATAGTCCAAGTGTGCGTTAACACCCATGGGACCTGGGCGATACAGGGCCAGCGCGGCCACAATGTCATTAAAGCCCGTTGGTTGCATCCGTTTCAGCAGTTCCTGCATGCCGCCGGAGTCCAGCTGGAACACGCCTAGGGTCTCACCGCGGGCGAGTAGCTCATAAACCGCTTTGTTATCAATGCTGAGGTTTTCTAGGTCGATGTCTTCATTCCGGTTAATTTTGATGTTTTCTATGGCATCGCCGATCACTGTGAGGTTCCGCAACCCCAAGAAGTCCATTTTCAGCAGACCAATGGATTCACAGGCTGGGTAAGGCCAACCCGTAATCAAAGCGCCGTCGGCAGGCCGCTTCCACATCGGGATGCAATCCAACAGGGGCACCGACGCCATAATCACCGCACAGGCGTGCACACCTGCTTGGCGCACCACGCCCTCAAGGCCACGCGCGGTGTCGTAAATTTTCTTTACATCGGGGTCGGTTTCAATCAGCTGGCGCACTTCCCCAGCTTCGGTATAACGCTCATGCTCGGAATCCATGATTCCTGACAGAGGAATGTCCTTGGCCATGATCGGCGGCGGCAGCACCTTCGTGATCCGATCGGCGATTTGATAACCCGGCTGGCCGTATAGCGCACGAGCGGAGTCTTTCAACGCTTGTTTGGTTTTCACCGTACCAAAGGTGATAACCTGGGCGATCTTGTCCTCGCCCCAGCGTTCCGTAGCGTAACGAATCATCTCACCACGCCGACGATCGTCGAAGTCAATATCGATATCGGGTGCCGATGGGCGTTCAGGGTTAAGGAACCTCTCAAACAGCAAACCGTGTTCAATCGGATCAATATTAGTAATCGTTAGCGCATATGCCACCAACGCGCCTGCTGCGGAGCCACGGCCAGGCCCCACTCGAATTCCGACAGAACGTGCGTGCTTGATCAGCTCGGCAACAATCAAGAAGTAAGAAGGATAGCCCTTCATATCAATAACGCCGATTTCAAACTCGGCCCGTTCGATATATTCCCGGGACACCTCTTGCCCAGGGAAGCGATCTTGCAGCCCAGCCATTACTTCATGATGCAGCCACGAGGTTGGAGTATGCCCCTCAGGCACATCAGCGATAGGCATGCGATCATGCGGATGCTCGGCCCAAGTGGAAGAATAGTCTTGCACTCGCTCGGCGATCCACAACGTGTTATCGCAGGCGTCCGGCACGGTGTGATCCCATAGCTCCCGCATTTGTTCAGCAGTTTTGAGGTAGTAGCCAGTGCCATCAAATTTAAAGCGATCCGGGTCGCTCATGGTTTTACCGGTCTGCACACACAACATCACTTCGTGGGCGTGTGCTTGCGGCTCCAGCACATAGTGGCAGTCATTAGTCACTAGTGGCGGTAAGTTCAGTTTGCGGCCAATTTCTAGTAGTTCGGAACGGACCCGATTTTCAATATCCAGGCCGTGATCCATCAGCTCTAGAAAATAGTTATCTCGACCATAAATGTCCTGCCACATGGCGGCAGCTTCTAAAGCCTTGTCGAATTGTCCAAGACGCAACCTGGTTTGCACATCCCCGGAAGGGCACCCAGTAGTGGCGATGATTCCGGTGGCGTGTTCGGCGATTAATTCCGCGTCCATCCGCGGCCATTTACCCAACTGGCCTTCGTAGGAAGCCAGTGAGGATAATCGGAAGAGGTTATGTAGGCCCTCAACGGTTTCGGCGATCATGGTTTGGTGGAGGTACGCGCCGGAGGCGGAGACGTCGTCAGATTTCTGCGATTCGTCGCCCCAGCGTTGTCGTTTGAGATCAAACCGCGAACCGGGAGCTAGGTAAGCCTCGATCCCGATAATTGGCTTCACACCAGCTTTCACCATGGCCCGGTAGAACGCATCAGAACCAAACATGTTGCCGTGGTCGGTCATGCCAACTGCGGGCATACCCTGGCGTTTCACTTCCGAAGCTAAAAGATCCACTTTTGCCATGCCGTCGAGCATTGAATACTCGGTGTGATTGTGTAAATGGACGAAAGAAGATTTTTTGGCCATGGTGACATTCTACGCACCGGCGCAAATCACTTGTTGTAAGGCTCGTTGTGGAGTTAGATATTGCTATGGCCTATGCACTTGCCGCCTACTTGATGTGGGGGCTGTTTCCCGCATTTTTCCCGCTACTGGAACCAGCATCCCCTCTAGAGATCATTGGGCACCGGATCATCTGGACTGCTGTATTCATGTCCATCGTGTTGACAGTTTCGTCAAAGTTCCGCGGGAATTCCTCTTGGCGGGAATTGCGCACCGCCACCCCCAAAACCTGGCTGTGGCTGTGTCTGGCTGGGGCACTGGTGGCGATAAACTGGCTGATTTACGTCATTGCGGTCAACTCAGGACACGTGGCGGATGCCGCTTTGGGGTATTTCATCAATCCGCTGGTCAGTGTCGCTTTAGGTATGATTTTCCTTTCCGAACGGCTGTACCGGTTACAACTCGCGGCCATTGGGCTGGCGACTTTAGCTGTGGTGGTGCTGACCATCCTAGGCGGGCAGCCGCCCCTGCTGGCATTAGGGTTGGCGTTTTCTTTTGGCTTCTACGGCTTAGTAAAGAAACGCGTCGGCCTATCTGCCATCGCCTCGCTGACCGCAGAAACGTTGATACTGTTACCGGCTGCTGTGGGCTACATTGTCTATTTAGAGCTCAACAATCAGGGCGCTTTTACTCAGCGCAGTCTTCTACTCATGTCCGCCGGGGTGGTCACGGCGCTACCACTGCTAGCGTTCGGAGCCGCTGCCAAACGCATCGACTTATCCACCATAGGCATGTTGCAGTATATGACTCCGACCATGCAGATGTTGTGGGCCGTATTCGTCATATCAGAACACATCCCTCCCGCGCGGTGGGCAGCTTTTGGCATTATTTGGCTGGCGGTGGCGCTGTATATTTTCGATCTGCTCCGCCGCCGGACCGCACACTAAACTGCAACCACACTGCGTCGGGCGGCAAGACTTCCACTGCCAGCACTGCATCCTTAGCCGCTAGCTTTTCGACGTCCTCATACCGCCCCCGCAGCACCGCCCCTGAGATCTCAGCGTTGGGGAGATTGTGCAAGTCTAGCTGTTGGGTAAAAGTTTCTCCCCGAGTTGCCCCGGCTATCGGCTCCGGTAGGGCAAGGACTGGTTTTCCACTGACCATTAAGGCATTCACCCGCCGCTGGTGTTCCAACAACTGGCCCGCAGCTTCCGTGCTCAGTGGTGAGCGAAAACTCACCAAAGCGTAGCCTAGCGCGTGGGGGTCGTCGTCAAGCTGTTGCTGAAGTGAGCGCTGCGCTCTTGCAACATAGTCTTTCGTCGACTCTGCGGTTTCTTGACCTAGGACGTCGCCATTAATCGGCGTGGTTTTGGAAATAAGGTCGCGACCGGAAAACCCAATGACTAGCGCCACTAAAGCAACAAGGCTGACAATCGCCACTGCAATTCGCCAGCGATCAACTAGATCATTAGGGTTCATGACAAACAATAATAAGCTTTGACACAGTGAATGTAGACAACTTTACGACGCCCCCATCCCAACGAATAATCACCGAATAACCCAGTGGTCATCCGGTGATTGTCACAAATACCACGTCGAAGCAGCTGTTCTAGCTCTTTCCACCAGCGCGGCCAAAAAGCTTGTACAACGGGCAGAATCCAACAGCGGCTGTTACCAACATGACCACCGAGAGAATCCCCAGAATAATGGTCATGACACCTTTGGTGAAGAACGCGCCTACAGCCAGCAGCACAAAAGCGACCAACCGAATAATACGATCCTGATTAGTGAGATTTTTATTCATACACTAGATACTAAAGGAAAAAATCTATCAGTCAAGGACTTAAATTGTGGGCTTTTCCACTCCCAAAAATTTTTGTCATTCCACCCCCATTTTTGCAAGCCGTGTGGCTGCAAAAATTCTTGTGGATAAAAAATTTACCAAACCATTGCTACCCAAAGCCGGTAGTGTATAATAAATGGCCCGTAGTTTTAGAAAATAAGCCCGTTTTCAAGCCAAACCAGCAGGTAGCGCAAAAGTTATCCACAGGGCGGTTTTTCTTGGTTAAGCCCTTGAAACACACTGATTACGGCGATTAGTTTTCAGATCATGAACTCCGTAAAGAACTTTTTCAGCTACCAAGCTACCCGCGGCATAGAATTACTAGCCGATTTCATCGAATGGATCACCGAATCCGGAATCCAAGTAGTAGCCGAATCTACAGGTAAGCATCTCAAAGAAATAGAAAAATACCAACGTGTTTGGGACCGCCTAGAGCACCACGTTATCCAAGCCGCTGCGAGAAAAGCCCAGTTATCGTTTACTGTTGTACTCGACCTGGGCACCGCGGTGTATCCGCTGCGCGGGCGCAAAGATCGTCACGAGCTCATAGCTAAACTCTGCCGGATGCTTAGAGGCCGCACCGCCGACGAGGCCTTAGCTTTAATGCGAACCATGATTAAAAAATGGATCGGCGACACCACTAAACGTCGAGATACTGCCTGCATGCATAAAAGAGTCGGCCAAGACGGCAAACGTCGATTTGTTGCCGCCCTGGGCGCGCCTATAGCTGCTCGGATTGACACCATCTTGCATAAACAGGCAGTCGAGATTTTAAAGCAACAGCCCCAGCTGCAGTACGACGAAGCCTATGCTCAAGCGTTCATCCAGAAAATCACTACGCCTCATTCTGGGGAAAAAGAACTATTCGGCCCGATGTTCATGATCGCTACCAACCACCACTTCCATTCCGACTGCACAATCTCCACCACCGATGGCGCACTGGTGGACATCCAAGATGTGGTAGATGAAAAAATCGCCCCCGCCGGCTGGGCCGCAGTTACCGGCACTACCGATGACTCACCGGTGATTCCCTTGGTGGGTGCATTTGTGAAAGTACACCGCCGGTTCGCCTCCCAGCCACAACGGTTGGCAGCCATCATGGAAACCCTAGTGTGTGCATGGCCAGGTTGTCAGGTTGCAGCATCTAAATGCCAAATCCACCACATACAGCCTTATCAACACGGTGGGCAAACCACTGGCCTCAACCTCACGCCACTGTGCAAAAAGCACAACGGAGAAAACGACGACCACCCGGGCCAGCAGGTTCATGGACGGATCGAACGTGACACACAAACTGGCCGTCCAGGGCTACGCCGCCGTCCGGGGCAACCGTTGGAGTTTAACCATCACCCGGTGACAGCGAAAACCATCACTGTCCACAAAGCTCTCTAACGAATGCGCTGTTATGGCAGATCACTTATCATTCATCCGTTTCCCGCAACACATCCAATGCGTGCTGTAAATCTGCGGGATACGGGGATTCGATTTCCAACCACCGCCCGTCAGCAGGATGGTAAAACCCTAACCGCACGGCATGCAGCCACTGGCGGCTAAGCCCCAATCTTTTCGACAATGCCGGGTCCGAACCATACATCGGGTCACCACAACAGGGATGATGCAATGCGGACATGTGCACTCGAATCTGATGCGTGCGCCCAGTTTCTAAGTGGATTTCCAATAACGAGGCCTTAACAAACGCCTCTAAGGTTTCGTAATGCGTAACAGCATATTTACCATCGGTTGTAACGGCGAACTTCCACCCTGACGATGGATGCCGTCCAATCGGAGCCTCTATGGTTCCACTTAACGGATCCATGTGCCCTTGCACCAGAGCGTGGTAGGTTTTCGCCACCGTGCGGTCTTTGAAGGCGCGCTTGAGTACGGAATAGCCGCGCTCTGAGGCAGCGACAACCATCACTCCAGATGTACCTACGTCTAATCGCTGTACGATACCTTTACGTTCCGGCGGACCAGAGGTAGAGATGCGGTAGCCTGCCGCAACTAACCCCCCAACGACGGTTGGACCATCCCACCCGACAGTCGGGTGTGCTGCCACGCCCACCGGTTTGTTGACGGCAATGAGGTCGTCATCGGCGTAAAGAATGTCCATGCCCTCGATGACTTCTTCTTGGGGAATCAGCGGCGATTTGGGTTCTGGTAGGCAGACTTCAAGCCAGGCGCCGTCGTAAAGCTTTTCGGATTTGCCGACAACGGTTCCGTCGAGTCGGACCTTTCCGGTTTGGGCCAACTCGGCAGCTACGGTGCGGGATAAGCCCAGTAGTTTAGAAAGACCTTGGTCGACCCGCATGCCTACTAAGCCTTCCGGTACTGGCAGTGACTTGGTTTCCTGGCTCATTTTTTCGCTCCTTGCTCTTCGAAGAACATGGCGATCATGAAGATTACGACCCCTACGGTGATCGCGGAATCTGCGAGATTAAACACCGCAAAGTTACCAACAGAGATGTAATCAACCACGTGCCCGAGGAAAAACTGGGGGTCGCGGAATAACCGGTCAATGAGGTTACCTAACGCGCCCCCGCCGATCATAGCCAGCCCCAGGGCGGAGTATTTGTTGGTTACCTTAGGGGAGTAAATCACCACGCCAGTGACGAACGCCAATTGGAAGCAGGTGAAAATCCAGGTGTGCCCCTCCCCCAAGGAGAACGCTGCGCCGGAGTTGAACAGCAGCCGGAAGCGAAACCAGTTTCCGATGAGGTAGATGATGTTGCCGTCGGCAAGCACGTTCAGCATGAGTGTTTTTATCAGCTGGTCGAGGATCGCAATAGTTGCAATGGTTGTCAGCATGAAGGCAACGAAGCTTTTTTTACTCCTATCCACTAAAGTCACATGCTCTATCTTTTCAAATAACAGCGATACTTTGCCAACCGCAACGGTAGAGTGTTCAATGTGATTTCAGCACGCGGAAAGAAAGCAAAGCTCGGTTGGGCTGCGATTGGCTTTAGTTGTCTTATCGCAGCAGCCTGTTCCGAGGAAAGTTCCACCCCCCAAGTCCCAGTTGAACAAGCCGTCGGGGTGGCGGTGGAAACGCCCAGGATTACCCTCGTTGATGCCGGACAAGCACCGGGACGAACCATGGCATTCGCTGACGTTGAGGGGCAGGATCAACACGTGGATCTGAAGGTTTCTTCCGGCTTTAACCAACAACTGCTGCGTGCCGACGCCGTCACACCCGCCCCCGAACTACTCGCAGCCTCCCCCACTGTTTTCAGCGCACCGGTTACCGCGCACACGAAACGTGCCGAAAACAGTGCCACATCCACAAGGAGCATCTTCGGCGTCATAGACACCCCCACACTCAGCGGTAAAGATGCACCATCCGTTGAGACGGCACGCGGCTTCAGCTTTGGGTGGTTCGCCAATGATGCAGGGCAGATTTCCTCGGTGAACTTTTCCGCCCCAGTAGCCGCCGATAACGAAGCACGGGCGCAGACCGAACAGTATTTAGCCACCGTCACCGGCCTTCCGGTAATCTTCCCCAACGAGCCAGTCGGCCCAGGTGCCAAGTGGACAGTGGAATCGCGGATTACCGGGCAATCCACCATGCTGCAAACCATTACCTATTCGTTGAAGAAGGTTTCTGGCAACATAGTTGAACTAGATGCTTCGGTAAAACAACGCCCCTCGCTGGGGGCGTTGAAGCTAGACGACGGCGAGCTTAAGGTTTTAGATTCACAAACCACATCTCAGGGCACTTTGACAGTGGATCTGTCGCAACCGCTGCCCACGGCTGGCTCGGTGCAGCTCAGCACAAGGGTGATTTATGGCAAAGCAGGAGACGACATGCGGGTGGTGCAGGACACCACCACCGCTGTTGAGTATTCCGCTACTCCGCCGACTCAATAGTGACTGCTTCGGCTGGCGGGCCATCAGGCAGGCCACCAGCAGCCCCTTTGGCGCTGATCTTCTCTAAGGTCGCCATTCCTTCCTCGGTAATGGTGCCAAAGATCGTGTAGTCCGGATCTAGGGCGGAATCCTTGTAATTCAAGAAGAACTGCGAACCATTAGTGTCGGCACCAGCATTAGCCATGGCGACCACCCCCGCTTTGTATAAGCCGGTTTCGCTGGTCCCCACGGGATATTCATCAGCGAAAGAAAATCCTGGGCCACCAGTTCCGGTTCCGGTAGGATCACCGCATTGCAGTACGTAGATGCTCATATTTGTTATGCGGTGGCATTGGGTTTGGTTGTAGTATCCCTGTTTCGCCAGGTTATCAATAATCGTCGCAGCGCAGGGGGCCTTATCAGCGTCGAGCACCATGGGGATGGGGCCAAAATTGGTCATGAATTTCAGCTCGACCTGCCCGCTTAAAGTTTCGGTAGGCAACAACTTGATAGCGTCGTCAGTTTTAGTAGTCACGGAGCAGGCTTCGGCAAAAGCCGTTGCCTTAGTTTCTTGGGCGGCCGCGTCTTGTTCCGGCGCGCCTTCACCGTTGCCACAAGCAGTTAGTAATCCCAGCGCAACCATGCAGCTGAAAAAGGCAGATAAGCGAGTCATGGCGACTAGTTTAACTTACTCCTCGACAGGCGCGGGAGCTTCTTCTTCAGCTGCGGGTGCCGGCGGTGCGGGAGCAGGTGGCATGTCGCCTGTCTGGCACAGGGCAGGGATCTGCTCTGGAGCAACAGTATTGGTTATCAGAGTGCACGCCCATGTTTGCGACAACTTCCAGGTGCCGTTTTCGTTGATGAATTCGACGTTTTCCGCTGGCTGGGGTTCCCGATCAGGCAGCAGAAGATTAACCGTGGCCAGCACCGAGTTCGGTGTATAGCCCGGCAAGATGGGTTGGACTACCTGAAATTCCGCACCGGATTCCTGTTTGGATTTAGCCATTACCTCAAACAGCTCTGGGGCAGCTTCGCCGTTTTGCACCGTCTGAGTCCGCTGTTCGATGGGGGCGTTGGAATCCGCCGCTAGCACCAAGATGCCGTTGAGTTCTTCGGCGCTGGGCAGTTCACTAGGCGCGTAAGCAGAAGAGGAAGATGCTGCTGCGTCATTACCCGAGGCTTCCCCGCTGTCGTCCGAGTTGGAGCAACCGCCTAGAATCACCGCAACACTCACCGCCAGCGATGCACATGCCAGTTTAGAAAAATTCACGAACATACTCCTCGATCAGTGTTTGTGCCTGCCGATTCTGCGGCGCCAAGCTGCACCGTAGCGCTGGTTCCTCACGGAAATCTACGATCTAGCTTAAAGGACTTCATTACAAATACTATGAAAATGGTAGCCTCTTTCCCTAAGTTTCTCATAAATCAATACCAAAACTTTCACTTTTCGCATTCCCGTCGGCACCAAAAATGTGGCAACCTTATATGCCATGACCAATGAACTCCCAAAAGTTGTAATTGTCACCTCAGGCGGCACCATAGCGTGCACCTCGGACCCTCACGGCGCGTTAATCCCCACGGTTGACGGCGCAACCTTAATCGCACCAATAACCGAAATGTTCAAAGGCACCGTGGAGTTAGAAGTCATCGAACTCAATCGTCTTGATTCCTCCTCGATGACTTTTGCCGATATCGACGAAATCGTCACCACCTGTCATAACGTGCTTACCGATCCCAACGTTCTAGGAGTCGTCGTCACCCACGGCACCGATTCCTTAGAAGAAACCGCCATCGCGCTAGACACTTTCCATTCCGACCCTCGGCCGATCGTACTGACCGGCGCACAAAAACCGTTCGACCACCCCGAAGCCGACGGCCCGACGAATCTGCGGGAAGCCATCATGATCGCCAGCGATAGCTCCGCGCGAGACATCGGTGTGTTAGTCGTCTTTGGCCATGCCGTACTCCCCGCCCGGGGCGTCTGCAAATGGCACACCACCGATGAACTCGCCTTCGCCACCAACGCTCCTGAAGAACCCACCCGCGCCGATGTGGTTCCAGTCACCCCACTGAAAGACACCCGCGTCGACATTCTGCACGCCTACCCCGGCGCGCCCGCCACGCTTATCGACGCCGCCCTTACCGCTGGCGCCCAAGGCCTTGTCATTGAAGCAATGGGCTCTGGCAACGTAGGAGTGGAATTCGGGGCAGCGCTAGGCCGCGTCTTAGACCAAGGAATCCCAGTGGTCATGACCACCCGAGTACCCCGAGGCGATGTCGCTGGTGCCTATGGCGGAGCCGGTGGCGGTGCGACCTTGGCGTCGAAAGGCGCTATCGGCTCGACGTATTTCCGGGCCGGCCAGGCTCGAGTGTTGCTGGCCATAGCGGTTGCCAGCGGCGTGAGCCCGTTTACGTTGTTTTAAGCCACTGCGGCCAGTCCAAACTCACCAGTGGATCCGCGGGCAGCAGTTCGGCGTCGTTAGCAGCAAAGGTTTTAATAAAGCTGCGGGTGGTGGTGCGGGTTTCAAACCGGACGGTAACTTTGCCGTGCCCCACCCCCTGGATCCAGCCATGCCCATAGTCAGGGTGACAAACATCTTGGGTGGGCCACCAAGTCGCGGTTGCCGCTGGTTCCCCGATCGGGGTCGTCTCCACGTCGGTGACCGTCGGCAACACGGTGAGTTCCGGAAACAACATTTCTTGGCTGGGAAACTCCAGATTGGAAAAGCTCACCCCTACCAACCGGATTGGCCCAATGTCTTCTGGGTAGCGTATCAACAGGTTCAAAGTGCTGCGGAGTAACTTTTCGTCATCCGTGGCGTAGGGAAATGATTGGGAGCGGGATTCGGTGTGAAAATCAGCCAGTTTGATTTTCACACTCACCGTTCGCACGCCGCGCCCATCAGCCTTCAGCCGTTTCCAGGCTTGGGCAAAAGCGCGATCAATAGCGTTATCAACCTGGTGCCGAGTAATGAGATCTTTCGGGTAGGTGTGTTCCGCACCAATGGATTTCGCTTCCGCCCTGGGTTGGACTTTAGCGTGGTCCTGCCCCCGAGCAATATTCCACAGTGATAACCCAACAGCCCTGCCTAAGACAGATTCCACTTCTTTTTCCGGCAATGCCGCGAAATCCGCAATGGTTGTCACACCCATCCGCTGTAACTTCACCTCAGTTACCGGCCCAATACCCCACAGTTTCCGCACCGGCAGATCTCCTAAAATCTGTGCTTCCTCCGCTTTGGGTATCACGTAAATGCCATCGGGTTTTGCCATGCCAGAGCCGATTTTTGCCGCTTGCTTTCCGCCACCGGCTCCGATGGAGGACGGCAAACCCGTTACTGCGCGAATTTCTTCACGCAGCGCTTGCGCCCAATGAACGACTTCGTTACTGGTTGCCCCTTGAAGCTCGGCTGGTTCCATGAAGGCCTCATCCACACTGATCTGTTCGATGATCCCGGCGCGCCGGGCAACGATTTCGAATACGCGGCGGGAGGCTGCGGCGTAGACCTGATGGCGCGGCACCACGCAGATCCCTTGAAAGCCCACGAGTGCTTTGGCTTGGTGTAGGGGCATGGCGGAACGTGCCCCTAGGGCCCGCGCTTCGTAGGAGGCGCCTGCTACTACCCCACGGCCGCTGATGCCGCCGACTAAAACTGGGCGCCCCCGCAGCGTGGGTCTGGTGAGTTGTTCGACGGATGCGAAGAAGGCATCCATATCCATGTGCAGAACCCAGCGTTGCATAGTTATTAAGGATATCGGATAGTCTTCGCCGCAACTCACCCCTAGCCGCGGGTAGTTATAGGTAAAAACAGTTAAACTATTGTGTATGATCATTCCTCTACGGCACCGCAGCCGGGTACTTGCGATGGCTGCCATCGCAAGTTTGTGGTTTCTTGCCACCCCAGCCACGGCACAGGCAACCGGCGCGCATTATGTGGCTTTCGGTGATTCCATTGCGGCTAACCCAACGTGGCAGGATCAGTTTGAAAAGCGGCCCGACTCCCCCTGTCGCACCAGCCCTGACTCCTATCCGGTGCATGTGGCGCGTGAGTTTCCCAGCTTTTTTAACGGCAGTTGTTCAGGCGCCAAGATGACTACTTATCCGGGTGAGCGGGGTACGTTCAGTGAGGAGTTAGGCCAAACCATTGATCGAGCGGTTGCCGATCAGGCTATTGGCACGGGCACGAAGGTTATCACGGTGACCATGGGGGCAAATGATAAGTGGCCGAACGCGCAACATTTCGGGTATTACCCAGGCGGCTCCCATATTACTACCGACGAGTATGTCGGCCGAATGCAACCGCACATAACCCGGCTGAAGCAGCTGGCTCCCAACGCTCGGATCGTGTTGGTGGGGTACCCGGCGTTCGTGGAATCCGATGGCAAATTCTGCCCGGTTAATGTGGATAATAATAATGGTTTACCTGTGCGGATGGAGCTGCCGGATCCGACGTTGAAAGTCCATTTTGATCAGCTCAACCACGCCATGGCCCAGGCGGCTGATCATTTCACGGTGGACTTTGTGGATATGACCGAACCGTTTGCTGGCCACACCACTTGCGCGCCTACTGGGCAGCGGTGGGTCACCACGGTAGTCAATAACCCTGGTGAGCGGTTGCTGCCCATGCATATGACCGCCGAAGGGGCGCAGGCCCAAGCGAGGATCATTACCGATTTCCTGCGGCGGTAGGTGTCGTTAAGCTTTGGCCATTGCAGCGCTCACGTCGGTGATCACTGGAAGGTCGAGGGCTTGATCGGATACCACTTCAAAACTGGTCGCAAGGACTTCCCTCGCTATGGTTTCTTGGTGACGCTTGGCCCAGGACTCTTTGTCAGCTGGCACGCTCAACGTGACAGTGATCCGATCCGAAACCTCGAAATTCTGGGCTTTACGAGCATCCTGGAGCCCGCGGATGACATCGTTCGCCCAGCCTTCGGCTTCTAATTCCTCGGTCGTGGTGGTGTCGAGCAGAACCAAGCCATCGGCGCAGGGAATCTGGGCGGTGGATTGTGGATCGGCGGCAACGAGACGTTCGGTGAACTCGCCTTCCAACAGCGTGATCCCGTCAGCAGAAATCGTACCGTCGGTGCATACCGTGTAGTTGCCAGCTTTGACGGCTTTGATCGCCCGCTGCACATCGCCACCCAAGCGCGGCCCAGCCTTTTTTGCGTTAACCACTACTTCAAAACGCCCCACAGAATCTACATCATCGGTGAGCACGACGTTTTTGACGTTGACTTCATCGCGAATGATGTCTACAAACGGCGACAGGCGTTTCGACTGCGCTACGGCCACCGTCAGTTGCGGTAGCGGCAATCGATTGCGCAGCTTGTGCGCTTTGCGTACCGACGACGCTGCCGAGCACACACCCGAGGTCTCATCCATGGCCACCACTAGTTCATCGTCAACCGGGAAATCCGTTGCCTTCGGGAAGTCCGCTAGGTGTACCGAGCGTCCACCGGTTAGCCCCCGCCAGATCACCTCAGAGATCATGGGCAGTAACGGGGCGGTTACCCGGGTAAGGGTTTCTAGCACCGTGTAGAGGGTGTTAAAAGCTTCTGGGTGTAGTTCATCGCCTGCCCAGAACCGTTCCCTCGAACGCCGCACGTACCAGATAGTCAGTGACTCACAGAACCAGCGTACTTCATCGCAGGCTTTAGCAATGTCGGTATCATCCAGCGCCTCGGTGACCTTGGCCACCAGATCATGCAGCTTCGCTAGGATATACCGATCCAGCACATCAGTGGAGTCCACCGACCACTGCGCCGGTTTAGAACTATACAGCTGCAAGAAGCTGTAGGCATTCCACATCGGCAGGAGGGCTTGGCGCACCCCTTCCCTGATGCCTTGCTCGGTGACAATGAGGTTGCCACCGCGCAGGATGGGTGACGACATCAAAAACCACCGCATGGCATCTGCGCCGTCTCGCTCAAAGACTTCTTTTACATTGGGGTAGTTCCCCTTGGACTTACTCATTTTCAGCCCGTCATCGCCTAGGACGATGCCGTGAGCCACGACCTTTTTAAAGGCAGGCCGGTCAAACAAGGAGGTGGCTAACACGTGCAGGGTGTAGAACCAACCGCGGGACTGACCGGAATATTCCACAATGAAATCAGCGGGCGAATGCGTATCAAACCACTCTTTGTTCTCAAAGGGGTAGTGCTTCTGCGCAAACGGCATGGAGCCAGACTCAAACCAGCAGTCCAGCACCTCTGGAACACGGCGCATCATGGACTTGCCGGTGGGATCATCTGGGTTGGGGCGAACCAGCTCGTCGATATAGGGCCGGTGCAGTGAGGTCGGGCGAACCCCGAAATCGCGCTCCAGCTCGTCCAACGAACCATAAACATCGACCCGTGGGTAGTTTTCGTCATCAGAAACCCACACGGGGATCGGCGAACCCCAATAACGGTTGCGGGAGATATTCCAATCCCTAGCCCCTTCCAGCCACTTGCCAAACTGACCATCGCGGATATGGGCAGGCATCCATTCGATCTCGTTGTGGTTCAGCTCCACCATGCGATCGCGGAACTTGGTCACCGCAACAAACCACGAAGGCAGTGCCATATAGATCAGCGGCTGGCCGGAACGCCACGAATGCGGATAGGAGTGCTCAATGGTTTGGTGGCGTACGACCCGCCCAGCGGCCTTGAGGTCTTTGATGATGTCCTTATTGGCATCAAAAACCAACTGGCCCTCATAGTCGGGTACCAACGAGGTGAACTTGCCGTCCATGTCCACCGGCACCACCAAATCAATGCCAGCGGCTTGACAGGAGATCATATCGTCTTCACCAAAAGCGGGCGCTTGGTGGACGATACCGGTGCCGTCCTCGGTGGTTACGTAATCTGCGCCAATGATTTGGAACGCATTGGGGAAATCTTTGAAGTAATCAAAAATCGGCGTATAAGTCAGCCCCACCAGTTCAGCACCAGGGTGAACCGATAGTACCTGGTATTCGCCGAGTTCTTTAGCAAAACCCGATACCAGTCCCTCTGCTAACAGCAGTCGTTGGGAGGCAAAACCAGCCACCGCATCGTGGCCAGCTTCCACTAGGGCGTAGTTCACCGCGGGATTAACCGCCAATGCCAGGTTGGAAGGCAAGGTCCATGGCGTCGTCGTCCAGGCTAGCGCTTGTGCTCCTACTAGCTCGGGATTAGCTGAGCTTCCTTCTTTCACCCCAGTGATCGGGAATGTCACCGTCAACGCGGGGTCTTGGCGCATCTTATAAGAATCATCCAACCGAGTCTCTTGGTTGGAAAGCGGAGTGTGTTCCGCCCACGAGTACGGCAATACCCTAAAGCCTTGGTAGATCAGGCCTTTGTCATAAAGGGTTTTAAACGCCCACATGACCGATTCCATGAAGTCTAGGTCCATGGTTTTATAGCCATTATCAAAATCCACCCACCGTGCCTGCTGGGTGACGTATTCCTTCCACTCCTCGGTGTATTGCAGCACCGATGTGGCACAGTATTCGTTGAATTTCTCTAAGCCCATCGACTCGATCTCACCTTTATCGGTGATACCGAGCTGCTTTTCCGCTTCTAGCTCTGCAGGTAAGCCGTGGCAATCCCAGCCGAAGACGCGACCAACATTATTGCCCTGCATGGTGCGGTAACGAGGGATGATGTCTTTGACATAGCCGGTGAGCAAATGCCCGTAGTGCGGTAGACCATTCGCGAATGGTGGGCCGTCGTAAAAGACGAATTCCTCATTGTCTTTGCGGTTATCTAACGACGCTAAAAAGGTGGCGTCTTCCTCCCAGAATTTTAAGACTTCCCGTTCCATATCGGGAAATCTGCTCGACCCACCGGTCATATCAACTTTCGGGTAGACCTTACCGATCTCGGCCATTGCTTGCACTCCTTCATCTCAGCTGATGCAGGGACGCTGACGCGCGGTACCACCCTGCTTGAGCCTAGGGCTTATGCCACTAAACTCCACTTCGTTGATAAAGGAGATGTCGGTCCCACCCGTTCGGTTCTACTGAGGTTGCCCCGTTCTTCCGAATGGCTCACCGGTGATAGCCGGATCATAGCCGTTGATGAAATTGTCGTGATAAAAAACAATACAAAAATACACCGCCTACCACAAGGCAGACGGTGTAGGCGGCTTATTAGCTCTTAGACATTGATATCAGAACCTGGCTGCGCGGAACCGCGAGATTCCAGCTCCTCCAGGGAGCTCTGCAGCATGGTCTTGAGGCGGGTGCGGTATTCGCGCTCAAAGGTACGGAGTTCTGCAATTCGGGTCTCAAGCGCACTTTGCTGTTGCTTGACGGTAGCCATGATTTCGGTGTGCCGACGTTCTGCGTCTGCCTGCAGCGCGTTGGCCTTATCCTCGGCAGCTTTGATCTGTGCCTCGGCACGGGAATGGGCATCGGTGAGGACTTGGTTGGCCTTTGCTTCTGCTTCGTTGACCAACCGGTCGGCTGTTGCCTGGGCTTCGGAAATCTGCTTCTCGGAGCGAATCCGGGCGTCTTCTAGGGTGGCACGGGCGGTGGCTTCGGCGGAAGAAATCTGTTTTTCTGCGGCGGTGCGGGCGTCGTCAAGCATCGAGCGAGATTCTGCCTGCGCCTCACTAGTCATGCGGTCGGCCATTTCCTGAGCCAAACCAAGCACCTTCGCGGCTTGCATGTGGGTATCGGCAGAAGCGATGTCTGCCGAACCGAAGGAGGACGGCATAGACGAGAGGGAAGACACGTCAGCAGATGCGGACTTGGCAGCCTGTGCTTCTGCCTTGGCGTCGCGGGCTTCTGCCTCGGCGCGTTCGGCACGGGCCTGGGCGGCAGCCAACTTCGCCTCGTATTCCTTCTTAAGCTTGGACTCAACCTCAGCACGAATAGCGGATTCGCTCACTGAAGGTGTGGACGGAGCAGCGCTTACCGGTGCGCCGCTGCGAGCATCTTCCAATTCGGCTTTTAGTACTTCGATCTGCTGGCGAAGGTCGTCATTCTCGTCTTGAATCTCGGCGAGAGTATCCTCAACCAGGTCCAAGAACTGATCGACCTCATCCTCGTTGTAGCCGCGCTTGCCAATCGGCGGCTTGCTGAATGCGACGTTATGCACATCTGCTGGAGTCAGCGGCATTGAGCTATTCCCTTCGAGATTAAAGACTGACCACGGTCTCGGTTTCGCACCGTAGTTATAACTTCTTTATAACCTTAACGCACAACTAAGTCTAGATGTTAAGTTGATCCTTTAAGTCTCAGTGAAAATTCTAAGACTTTCGCTTAAGAAAGTGCAGGTTGATAGTTGTTTTTCAATATTTGAGATTTTTTCAATTTTCGCACCAAAAAGAGTGACTTTTTGTTAGATTCACGCCAATTGTGACGTGAAAGATGTTAACAAAAATTACTCTTAAGGTTTGTCAGGTGGGTCTGAGAACATCGTGAGGAAATTCTCCACCCACCCTTCACTTTACGGGCGAGACAAGCTTACAGGCAATGAAACAATTTGCTAAGTCTACATACCCGCGGTGAGTGCGCTTATGAGGTATTGGGCCAAGATCAAAATAAAGTACAAAACCAGCACTGATAGGTCGATTGCTATGTTGTTAAAACGCAACGGCGGTATCAGTCTACGCAGGAATTTTACCGGCGGATCCGTCAGTACAAACAGCACTTCAGCGAACCGATTAAACCAGCTGGGCGCGCGATAGCTTCGAGAGAAAGACACAATCATCTCAATGAGAATGCGCCCAATCAGTATGGCGATATACACACCGATCAGCCAGACAAGGAATTGACCCACAGTTGCCATGAGACTTTCAGGTACCTTTCTTACAAATATGGGATTTCATTACTAATTTTTAATATTGCTAACGGTTTTATCCAATCCGGACACACCAAAGGCTCTGCTAAGCCGTTAGCTTCTAACTACGCTAACGCCGCAGAGCCCAAAGTAGTTTCCAACAACGAATCTACTTGCAGTGATCCACACGAAAACTGCTATAGCGAATCAACGTCACGGAGAGGTTAATCGAGGTTGACAGCCCGACGTAAATCGTGGGTATGGATCGTGCAGTCCTCTGGTGTGATCACAAAGATCTTTGGCTCAAGCTTATCCATCTTGCCGCGTAGTGCGTAGCACAGACCAGCCGCGAAATCGATGATGCGCTTTGCCTCATCCGAAGGCAGTGCTGCCATGTCAAAGATGACTGCATCTCCGTCCCGGAAGGCGGCCCCAATCTTGACTGCATCGTTGTAGTTGAGGATCTTGACAGAGGTCACGGTGGTTGCATAGTTGACCGGAGCTTCTTCTGGGTAGTCCTCGTAGATTGGCTCGTAGCGACGCTTCGGCGCGTAGGCAACCGAGCCCTCGTAGCGAGGCGCCTCGGTGTAGTACGGATCGTCATGCTCGATCTCGTATGGGCCTAGGCCGAAGAATTGTTTGGTCTTGTTCATGATGGACATAGTGATGAAGTCCCTTTCCCCCTACAAGTAGGTTAACATTGATGGATTCGTTGGATAGACACAAAGTTACTGTGCGTGGAGTGATTGTTGTGGTTCAAACACGCCAAAATGTTCAACTTTTGTTGTCGTTTTGTTATTGACACCAGATTACACCAGCTTGACGCCCAGTTTCACCCTCTCGTCGATACGAGAAAAAATTTTTGTCTTCGATGGTGCACCGCGTGTCGCCGTCAATAGCTAACACTCCCAAGCCAAGCAGCTGTCTGGTAATACCCGCGCGCAAATCAAGCCCAACGGTCCCATTAACCGTTAGACACCGGCTATGGGGTAAATGCTTTTCCACATCCGCCGCCATGGCCTCTGGCACCTCATAATTAGCTCCTGAGGCGGCAGGGCCAAGCAAGGCATGGATATTTCGCGGGTTCGCCCCTAGCTCTTGCATTTGCGCAACCGTCTTGGCCACGATCCCGTTACGCGCCCCAAGCCGACCAGCATGCACGGCTGCCACTACCCCAGCCTCATGATCGGACAACAACACCGGAACGCAATCAGCCACCAGTACGCACAACGCGAGATTGCGTACCGACGTAACAACGGCGTCGGTAGCTGGCACCACTTGTCCTGCCATCTGAGAGGTCACCACAGTGACTGTGTTGGAGTGAATTTGCTCCATCCACACCAATTGGTCTTCTCGCAGTCCAAGAACGCCAGCCAACCGACGCCGATTGGCAGCAACAGCAGCGGGATCGTCTCCCACATTATCGCCTAAATTGAAAGCCTGGTACCTCCCCACCGAGACTCCACCGTGGCGATTGGTAAAAATTTTTCGCACTGGACGCTGAGTAACGTCGTTCCCCAGTCCAGTGCTGTTTGTTTTGGTCATTGTTTAATTAATGCCCGCCGCAGCCGATAATGCAAGTATCACCGGAGGAAATCGGGGACATCAAGGTCATCATTGCTCGAACGTACTGGTTCCCGATCGCGATCCCGATCACGGCCAGTGAACAACCCGCCGTGCCGTTCTTTTTGATAGTTCGGCTGGTACTCCGCAGGACGCCGATGCCTAGCGTCGTAATCATCGGTGCGTGACTCGTTGCCAAACAACGAGGTGGGGGCCGGAGCCGGTGCTACTTCTTCCGCGACAGCAGGAGTAGGAGTCACCTGCGGTTGTGCAGGTTCGGCAGGCTTAGAGCCCAGGTCATTATTGGCACGCCCCTCAAAGCCCGTAGCGATAACGGTCACTCGTACCTCATCGCCTAGGTTGTCATCAAAGATCGTACCGAAGATCAGGTTGACCTGATCGTCCGCCTGCTCTTGCACCATGGTTGCTGCATCGTTGACTTCCTGCAGTCCTAAATCAGAACCACCAGCAATAGACAGCAGCACACCTTTTGCACCCTCCATGGTGGATTCCAAAAGTGGTGAATTAATAGCTTCCATGGCCGCTTCCATCACCCGGTTATCACCGCGCGCAGAACCCACGCCCATCAGTGCCGAGCCAGCATCGGACATCACCGAACGCACGTCGGCAAAGTCGACGTTGATTAAGCCAGGAATGGTAATCAAATCAGTAATACCCTGCACACCATTGTGCAGCACCTGGTCAGCCGCCCTGAAGGCTTCCATCATGGTCAGATTGGAGGAATCAAGCTGCAACAGTCGATCATTGGGAATAACAATCAAGGTGTCACAGACTTCCCGCAGCGCGTCGATGCCTTCCATGGCCTGCCTAGTACGCTTCTGTCCTTCGAACTTGAAGGGACGAGTGACCACACCAACAGTAAGTGCACCCATCTTTTTAGCTATCGACGCCACCACCGGTGCCGCACCGGTACCGGTGCCGCCACCTTCACCAGCAGTGACAAAGACCATATCGGCGCCTCGGAGGGTCTCTTCGATTTCACTCTTATGATCTTCAGCGGATTGCCGCCCCACCTCTGGGTTGGCCCCAGCACCTAAGCCGCGGGTAGCCTCCCGACCAATATCTAATTTGACATCAGCATCGGAAAACATGAGTGCCTGCGAATCGGTATTGACCGCAATAAACTCAACGCCCTTGAGCCCCTCTTCGATCATTCGGTTCACGGCGTTAACGCCGCCACCGCCGACGCCTACAACCTTAATGAGGGCGAGGTAGTTATCTGGGGAAGTCATAAAAGAGACTCGCCTTTCCGTTGTGTGAAGATTGTCACTTACTGTGCTGCTTTAAAGCTTTGCCGACGAAAAATACATCGTGGCGTTTCGCCATTCCATCTTTGCGGAAATTCCAAAGTAATGCTTGTACATTTCGGCGGCGTGTCGGCACTCTAAACTAAAAGTTTAGAGTTTTGACGTGCAGTTTCGTCACCTACACACAACAAGGAAAAGCTTTCCACAGCTAGCCGCTTGTTCACCAAATATGCGTATTTTTTGCCACCAGTGATAAAACATAATGACCAGCTAATATGCAGGGGTAACGACCCTACCCCCTTATAGTAGCCGCAGTGACTACTTAACAGCAATCACTGGTGCCCCAGAAATATCCAGTCGTTGTTCAGTACGGGTGATAGCCGTGGCAAACGCCACCGCCTTGTCATGATTGTTTTCACCAGCACCCCAGTAGACCACCCGACCATCCTGTAGCGTGAACTCGATGCTGTTGTCGTCGACTTTTTTCGCCTCGGCAATCTGACCCCGGTTCTCTTCCCCTAGGGCTTGCAGTACCGCGATGACTGATCGGAAAAACTCCCGATCGTCTTCATCTGTGTTGGTTACCGCCAGTGCGCCTTCAGGGTGTGGCTGGATCACAAAGGTGGAGCCATCAACATCAATCAGGTGATCGCCATCATCACGTGGTGCATACAGTACCGCTTGATGTTCGACGATGGAGACATTAATGCTGCTCGGAAATTCCTTAGCCACTTTGGTTTCCGCCACCCAAGGCAGACCCGCTACCTTGGTTGCTAAGTCATTAGTGTTGACTTTTAAAAAGTTCTGCCCAGTCACGTCCCCTATGGCAGCCTCCAGCTCTTCGGTGGTGGTCTGGTTTTGGCCTTCATAGTTGACCTGCTTGACCGTAAAGATGGGATACATCCATACGGCAGCTGCAATACCTCCCACGATCACCACTAAGCCGAGGGCAATCAGTAACCGGGCTTTACCACTCATTCTTCCGTCTCGCCCCTTAGCATCACCAAGATTTCATCAGCCAATGTGGTTACCGAACCAGCTCCCATGGTCATTACCAGATCACCGGGGTGTGTGATAGCAGCAACCGCAGCCGGAACGGCTTGGAAATCAGGTTCAAATACCACCTCAGTGCTCATATTTTCGGTGATAATCTTTGAATCCACCCCAGCGACGGCTTCCTCACGGGCACCATAAATATCCAGTACCACGACGGAATCCGCAAGCGATAATGCCTCGGCAAATTCCGTCGCAAATTCCATGGTCCGAGAATACAGGTGCGGTTGAAACGCCACTACTACCCGGCCGTAGCCCCGGGCCGCCACTTTTTGCTGTGCCGCGCGTATTACTGCTTCGACTTCCGTGGGGTGATGGGCGTAATCGTCGTACACCTCGGTTTTGTCAAAAGCGCCGCCCTCGACCAGTCCGCGGAATTCGAACCGGCGCCGCACACCGGTGAAATCTGAAACACCGGCCGCCAACTTGCCTAAGTCACCGCCAGCAACCACGCCGGCCGTGAGTGCTGCGGCGGCATTAAGCACCATGTGCAACCCTGGGATCTGAAGGTGCACCGCCACGGTTTCTTCCTCGGCGGTACCGTGAGCAACCGTAACCATGGCACTGGTATGTTCATCAGTTACCTGGATGTCATCGACCACCGTATAAGCAAGCTCGGGATACTGAGCAGATGCAGCGGCAGTGCCATAGCCAATTACCCGATGCCGGTCGGCAACGGATTTTCCTAAAGCGGCCGCGTGGGGATCGTCTAAGCAGACGATCAACGTACCGGTTTCAGTGAGCCGATCCGCAAAATCCTCAAAGACTTGGAAATATGCCTCCGGCGTGTGGAAAAAATCCAAGTGATCTGGCTCGATATTGGTCACCACCGCAATATCCGGGCTATAACGCAGCAGCGAAGCATCAGATTCATCCGCCTCAGCCACGAAACATACCCCGGTTCCGTGATGAGCATTAGTGCCTGCCTTATTCAGCTGCCCCCCAATGGCGAAGCTGGGATCTAATTCCGCCGCCTGCATGGCCACAACCGCCATCGAGGTGGTGGAGGTTTTCCCATGAGTACCGGCGATCAGCACCTGCTTACTGCCAGCCATAAGTTCACCAAGCAAATCGGAACGGCGAATCACTGGGATGGTGTGTGCTTTTGCCGCTACCAACTCGGGGTTATCTTCAGGGATTGCCGCAAAGCTGGTAACCACCACGGTGGGCAACTGTCCAGAAAGCTCTAAGTTTGCGGCGTTGTGTCCCACTGCGATATTCGCCCCCATGGCACGTAATGCCATTAGTGGTTGGGATTCGCTGGCATCGGAGCCAGAAACAATGGCCCCTCGGCTAAGCAAGATACGGGCAACACCAGACATCCCTGCACCGCCGATACCAATGAGATGCACTCGGGACAGATCGATGGAATTTTTGGTCATTATAGTGTGTGGGTCCTTTTCGATTTTTGGTTATTGTGCAGTTTTCTCAATGATATCGGCGATCGTTTCAGCGGCGTTGCCCGCGTTGGATTCCACAGCTGCTTTCTTCATGGCTGCCAACTTGTCATCGTCGGAAAGCAAACTCATTACCATATGCCCAAGGCGGGCCTCGACCTCGGAATTATCAATCAACACCGCAGCGTTGCTGGCAACCACGGGAGCCGCGTTGAGTCCTTGCTCTCCATTACCGTGGGGCAATGGCACATAGATAGCAGGCACGCCAGCGGCGGTAACCTCAGCCACGGTCATAGCGCCCGACCGGCACACGATCAGATCTGCGACAGCATAAGCCGCGGCCATATCCTCGATATACGGAACCGCGATATGGTGCTCACGCACTGGTGGCGGCTCATTTTTCGCACCATAAACATGCAAAATCTGAAACCCCGCAGCGCAGAGTTCTTCAGCGGCAACCTCCAGCGCAGCATTCAGCGCAGCCGCCCCCTGGGAGCCACCGGTAACAAAGACCGTCTTGCGGTTCGGATCCAGCCCCCACAGTTGTAACCCGCGTTCCTTGGCTTCCGCACTGCGGGCGTCTTTGCTTATCGACGTCCGGATCGGGATGCCTACGATCTCGCCTTCCATGCCGGAATTTGCCACCGCATTAAGCCCAGTTCCCCCGAGCTTGACCCCCAGTTTATTGGCCATGCCCGCACGTGCATTGGCCTCATGAACAATAAACGGGATACCAGCCAGTTTGGCAGCAATATACCCAGGCGCTGCCACGTACCCACCAAAACCAATCAGCACGTCAGTGTTGTGTTGCTTTAAGATTTTCCGCGTCTGATAGACGGTTTTCACCAACCTAAACGGCAGTTTCAGCAGATCAGCACCAATTTTCCGAGGAACCGGTACTGGGTTGATGAGTTTGAGTTCAAAGCCCCGAGCAGGCACCAATGTAGTTTCCAACCCCTTGGGAGTTCCTAGGGCAATCACATTGTTACCGCGGTTTTCCAAAACGCTGGCCACCGCAAGCGCCGGCTCAATATGTCCAGCGGTGCCGCCACCAGCAACGACCACATTCACAGAAGACTTTGTCATGTTGCTTATTGTCCCCGATTCTAGATGCAAGCGCACATTTAGTGAGATTTACCGCCGATGAATAAAAATATGAGCACGGTCACTTAGTATCGACGATCTCGGCGTTCTGGTAATGGCCTGCGGATCACCTCGCCGCGGGGACGAGAACGCCCCGCAGGTCGCTGCTGCTGTTGTTGCTGCCGTTGCCGCCTCGGTGCCATGGCCTCCAAACCATGAAGGGACGGCTCTGGAAGGAAGAAATAACTTTCGATTACCGGCCGACCAGAATTAGCCATAGCCGAAATCGTTTCCGGTTCATGCCTAGCACAACTAGCCAATAACCCCAGCGCACCTAAAGTGATAACCGCAGACGTGCCGCCCGAAGAAATCAACGGAAGCTGGATACCGGTAACCGGCAATAAGCCCACCACATACCCCATGTTCACAAAGGCCTGAGCCACGATACCCGCGGTCAATGTCGCCGCCATCAACGACAAGAACTGATCCGAGCTACGCATCGCAATGCGGAAACCAATAAAACCCAGCCAACTAAAAAGCGCAATCACTATGCAGCCGCCGAGCCAACCGAGCTCCTCGCCCACAATGGCGAAAATGAAATCGTTTTTGGCTTCGGGCAGATAAAACCATTTGGCTCGAGACTGGCCGATGCCCACACCGCTCATGCCGCCGTCGGCAAGCGAAAGAAAACCTTGATAGGACTGGAAAGCATCAGTTTTGGTGTGCTCGAAATTGCCGAATAATGCATCGACATAGGTAGTGATACGTTTACTGCGAAAACCTCCCAAAAGGAGCAACCCCACCAACGCGCTGATAACCAAGACACCGAGGGTGGCAATGAAGCGGAGATCAATACCTGCGAAGAATAGTAATGCAACCACCACCAACAGGAAGGTCATGGCCATACCAATGTCTTGCTCCAGCAGGATCAAAATCAGCATAACCATGGCAACCATGAGGAATTTGATATAAGGATGGCTCATCCACGGGCGTCCGGGCGTTGCAAGAAACCGCCGGAAATCGGGCTTATGCCCCGCTAGAACATGTGCACCCCACAAGGCAATGGAAATCCTGGCAATCTCGGAAGGCTGCAGCTGCAGCGGCCCCACCGCGATCCATGACTGGGAGCCTTTAGACTCCAAACCCGTACCGATACCGGGCACCAACACCGCAATCAGTAACAGAATGGAAATACCCAACAATACGGTGGATAATCGCCGCACGCTAGCTACTGGTAGCCGCATGGCTAACCACATGGCAACAAAGCCAATAAACACCAAGGTGCCCTGGCGCAGCGCAGCTGACCAGGCTGTCATTTGCAGCGCTGCGGAATAGGTCATAGAGGCCGACATCACCATGGCAATGCCGATAAAACACAAAATAACCACAACCGCCATGATGTTGAAGTAGTCGAAATACGGCCTGCGGAAAAGATCATCACGCTGTTGCCGCAGAAAATCCCAAATGCTGGGGCCTCGATACGCTTTCTGTGGTGGTGTGGTCATGGTGTCCTCAGTCATTGGGGCGATAAAAATCACCTAAGTGTCGAATGATGCTCTCGGCAAACATATCACCTCGCTGCGCCATTCCGGTGTACATATCCAATGACGCGGCCGCAGGAGCGAGAATAATCGCATCCCCCGGCTCCGACTGCTGTGCAGCAAAGGCACAAACATCATCCATCGCTTGGCCGGGATCGGTGGCATCGGTTACTAGAACCAACGCCTCCACCTCCACCTCGGACAAGGCTTCGGCAATCTGATAACGATCCTCACCTAATAGTGCTACCGCTTTGAGACGATCTTTGTGCCTTTTCACCAGCGGTACAATATCAGCGCCTTTGAGCTGGCCACCAGCAATCCAAATCACGCTGTCATGGCCAGCCAAATCCGTGTCGGCGGCGTGGGGATTCGTTGCCTTGGAATTATCTATCGCAGTTACGCCATTTATCGACGCCACCTGCTGCCCGCGGTGTCCTGCGACCCGGAATTTCGCTAAGGCCGCGGCAATCTCATCAGGTTGCACACCCACAGCCCGAACAGCGGCAGCCGCGGCAAGCGCATCGTAAACCCCCGCGGGGCCTGCTGGTTCAATACCTGCCTCAGGGGCTAACACTAGATTATCGGCAAAAGCGTTATCCACCAGCTGACCATCGATCACCCCAACCTGGTTGGATTTTGGCTGAGCTAAACCAAAACCATAAACCTGCGGCATTTCAGCTACCAGTTCGGCAACCTGTGGGTCATCAATACCCGCAATGGCTATGGGAGCGGTTAATACTTTGGCTTTGGCTGCAACATACTCCGCCATGGAACCATGCCAATCAATATGGTCTTCGGCTAGGTTCAGCAAGACTCCGACATCAGGGCGCAGCTGGGAGGACCAGTACAGTTGAAAGCTAGAAAGCTCAGCCACTAAGACGTCAACCCGCTGCGGCGCAGCCAATGCGTCAGCCACCCCAATACCAATATTTCCCACGGTGGCGACGTTAGCACCGTGTTCGGTCATCATCGCTGCCAACATGGCCGTGGTGGTGGTTTTACCGTTGGTTCCGGTAATAGCAAGCCAGGTTCGTTGCGGGCCAAACAGCCCGGCGCGATCAAGGCGAAAGCACAGTTCAACATCGCCAAGCACTTCTACACCAGCGGCTGCTGCGGCTTTCAGGAACGGCACCTTTGGCGGCCAACCAGGAGAAGTAATCACGCTGCTGACTGCTTCCCAATGCACACTAGTTGGATCGGCGCTTAGTTCGGCTATACCGAATTCCTGCGCCATTGCCGCCCTGGCTTGGGAATTATTATCCACTATGGTGAGGTTGACTCCCAGTGGCTGCAGTAGTTTGATGATGCTGCGTCCAGTGACGCCGGCACCGGCAATATAAACCTCGCCGGCTAAAATCTCGGGAAGTTTCATTAGTTATTAAATCCCTCCGAGGGTAAGCCACTCGCCGTAGAACAGGGCGGCGCCGAATAGGGCTGCGATGGAAGCGATCAACCAGAACCGCACCACGACTGTGGTTTCGGCCCACCCGCCGTTTTCGAAGTGGTGGTGGAATGGTGCCATGCGGAAGATCCGGATCTTGCGGGTGCGGTAACCAATAACCTGAATCACCACAGAGGCGGCTTCAATGACAAACAGTGCGCCGATGATCACCATGAGCAATTCCGTCCGAGAGGCCACCGATAAACCGGCGACCAGCCCGCCTAAAGCCAACGAGCCGGTATCTCCCATGAAGATCTTCGCGGGTGCGGCATTCCACCATAAAAATCCCAAGCAGGCACCCAGCCCTGCGGCTGACAACACTGCTAGATCCAACGGATCGCGCACGTTATAACAACTAGGTGCTGCACCATCGGAGCAGGAATTGCGGAACTGCCAGAACGTTAAGGCTCCGTAAGCTCCCAACACCATTGCTGTGGTGCCAGCGGCTAAGCCGTCTAATCCGTCGGTGAGGTTGACCGCGTTACTCCAGGCAGAAATCAAGATGTACATAAACAGCAGGAATATGATGATGCCGATCACGCCGCCACCAAAGGCAATATCTACGGTGTCTAAATCCCTCAGGAAGCTTAAGTGGGTGGAACCTGGGGTGAGGCCTTCCTCATTGGGGAACAATAAGATGAGACCGCCAAAAGCAATTGATATGGCGAATTGCCCTATCAGCTTGGCTTTTTTATTTAAACCAAGATTACGGCCTAGGTATAACTTGATAAAGTCATCGGCAAATCCCAGGCCGCCTAATGCCAAGGTGAGCCCTAATACCAGCAGGCCGGAAGCTGTGAATCCACCGACGTCAGTGACCTCACCATAAATATCGGTAGCAATGTAGGCGACCGCCAAACCTACCAAGATGGCGATGCCACCCATGGTGGGTGTTCCCCGTTTGCGCATATGGGATTTAGGCCCTTCCTCACGGATTTCTTGGCCTAAGCCAATGGCGCTAAATTTCCTAATCAATAACGGGGTGATAAAAATGGATACCAGCAGACCAATGGCCCCGGCCAAGATTATCTGGGTCATTGCTTATTTCTCCTGCTTTTCTTGATTATCCAAAATATATTCAGCAACCTTCCATAGCTGATACGTGTTGGAGGCTTTAACCAACACCGCATCACCGGGTGCAAGTAGCTTTGCCACCGCACGAGCCGCAGCAAAATTATCAGCCTCGATCATGGTAGTAATACCACGCTCAGTACCCAAAGTAGCCATGGTGCAGCTATCGTCTCCCTCCCCCACCACTACCAGCAGATCAATACCGCTAGCGGCAATGAAATCAACAAGCTCAGCGTGCGCTGTGCGCGATTCGTCCCCCAGCTCAGCCATTGGTCCCAGCACAGCAATGGTTTTTGCGCCCGCTGGTTGTTGTGGCTTTGTGGCAGCTAAAGCGCTGATACCAGCCCGCATGGATTCTGGGTTGGCATTGTAGGCATCATCAACAACTACTACCCCATCTTTTCGGGTGCTCACCGCCATGCGGTGCGCCGATACCGGTTCGTGGGTTTCTAAAGCCGTAACAACGTCTGCGAAGGGTAGCCCTGCGGCCAGCGCTGTAGCAACCGCCGCCAACGAGTTGGAGACTTGATGTTCGCCGAAAATTTTCAGCTGCACCCGTTGGTTGTGGCTTACCCCGGCCAGATCGGTAGCGTGCAGATCGAAACTGGCCCGGGAAGTGGCATCGACAACAATATTGTCTGCCCAGACCCGCTGTGGTGAACGGGTGGAATAGAACCACACCTGGGCAGCGGTGCGCTGGGCCATGGCCGCTACATAATCATCATCAGCGTTGAGCACTGCCACGCCATGCGCTGGTAATGCTTCGACCAACTCGCCTTTGGCAGTGGCAATATTTTCCCGTGAGCCAAATTCCCCCAAGTGTGCGGATCCGGTATTCAGTACCACACCTATTGTGGGAGGAGCTATGTGGGCTAATTGCTTAATATGGCCAATTCCGCGTGCAGAAAGCTCCGCTACTAAATACTTGGTCTCAGGGGTGCAACGTAGTGCGGTATAGGGGTGACCGATCTCGTTATTAAATGATCCCGGTGGTGCCACGGTGGGGCCCGCGGTTTTTAGCAGACTTGCAATAATATCTTTGGTGGATGTCTTACCGGCAGACCCAGTGATCCCCACCACCATTAGCCCAGCGTCTACCAGCTGATCAATCACACGCCTGGTTAATAACCCTAATCCGTGTAGCACTGCCGCAACGGAGCCGTCTTCATCGGCTTCGGTGATATAGGAGTTGGACTGCGCACCACCTTCTGCTGGTGGGGCAACTACCACAGCCGGTACTCCGGTCGAACGAGCTGCAAGTACGCCTGCCGCCCCTTTGGCTACGGCAGTTTCTGCAAAATCGTGACCATCAACTCGTGCCCCAGCAATGGCTAAAAATAAGTCCCCGGAAGCTATTTTCCGAGAGTCGAATTCCACGCTGCCGGTAATTTCCTCCCGCCCAGTGGCATGATCTAATCTGCCACCGGTTACTGCCGCGACCTGCGCTAGCGTCATCGGAATCATTACAGCTGTCCTTTCTGGGCAAAGCGAGCCACCAACGCCGCGCGTAATTCTTCCCGATCATCAAAGTGATGGTTGACTCCAGCAATCAGCTGACCCACCTCATGGCCTTTACCGGCGATAACAATACCATCACCAGGCTGCGCCCATTCCACCGCGGCGATTATAGCGTTACGACGATCTCCGATCTCGCGAATGTCCACGGCCGCGGTATCAGTTGCTGCCTCCCGGGCTCCCGCAAGCACGGCCGCTCGAATAACGGCGGGATCTTCCGAACGGGGATTGTCGTCGGTAATAATCACTAAATCAGCCCGTTCCGCCGCCTTGACCCCCATAACAGCACGCTTGGAACGATCTCGGTCGCCACCAGCGCCAATTACCACTCCGATCCGACCGGGCACTTGGGCACGAACGGTATCCAAAACAGCTGCTACGGCGGCTGGTTTATGGGCATAGTCAACCACAGCCAAGAACTCTTGGCCCACATCTACCCGCTCCATGCGCCCCGGAACCCCCACGTGACTAATGCCCGTCGCGACGTCGGCAAGCGAGATACCAACCACATCCGCCAGCGCCAGCGCCAGTGCTGCATTAGCAATATTAAAACGGCCTGGGAGCGGCATATCTACCGCTAATTCGTGACCGTTACCGTGGAAATCGAAATGCTGCCCACCGGTTGCTTCGGAGGTTATACCCGTTACTCGGTAGTCCGCTTGGTCCTGATCAAGGCTCAATGACCGTGCTGCTGGCCCCGCCAACTTCAGCATGTCTTTGCCCCACTGATCGTCAATACAGATAACTGAGCAGCGAGCGTGCAATGGCGAATCTGGCTTAAAAAACAGCGCTTTGGTTTCAAAATACTCGACCATGGTGGGATGAAAATCCAAATGATCCTGGCTGAGGTTAGTAAAACCAGCCACGTCGAATTGCACCCCCTGCACTCGGCCTAACGCGAGCGCATGGGAAGAAACCTCCATCACCACATGGGTAACACCTTCAGCTGCCATGCGTTTTAGCAGTGCCTGCAACGTAGGAGCCTCAGGGGTAGTCAGCTGCGTGGGCACCGCTTCACCATTGATCCGAGTTCCCGTGGTACCAATCAGTCCCACTTTCTTTCCAGCCGCCATCAACCCGGCCTCCAGCAAATAACTGGTGGTGGTTTTTCCCGACGTGCCAGTGATCCCAATGACGGTCAGATCCGCTGAAGGATCGTCATAAATACGCGCAGCTATAATCCCCAATACTGCACGCACATCAGGAACCTCCAAGATGGGGCGATCATCCTGCTGCTCCGCCAGCAGCGCCACGCCTTGTGCGTCGGTAAGAATCGCCGCACAAGGGGTGTCCCCAGCAAAATGGGCACCGTGGATCTTGGTACCAGGTAAGGCCGCAAAAATGCCGCCTGATTCTACTTTCCGAGAATCTAATGCAATCGTGCTCAGACTTAATTGAGCCGCTGCATCATCAGTTATGTGATGCACAGTAGCGTCAATTAAGGCAGCGATATCTTTTAATGTCGGTGCCATAATAACAGCCGGTAGATCCTTTCTTTCGCGCGCTGCCAAAGCACTACCGTCATGGCAGTGTGGCCTAGGCAATGGGGTATTCCCACACAAGTGCTGTGAATAACAAATAAGCCTGCAATAGATACTACTGTGCCTGCAGGATCAACTGCCCTTCTGAGGGGGGCGACAATGGAACATTATCCCGATTAAGCAACCATGAAGCTATGTCATGAAACAGCGGCGCAGCCGATTGACCGCCCTGTCCATGCACGCCACGGCTTGGGTTATCCAACATAATAGCGACAACAAATTCGGGGTTATCCGCAGGGGCAATGCCCGCGAAAGTAATCCAGTAATTGGAGTTAGAATAAGCGCCAGTATTGGGGTCAACTTGCTGCGCAGTACCAGTCTTACCTGCAATCTGATACCCTTCGACGCCGCCACCGACTCCGGTTCCCTGCTGCAGCCCAGTGGGGTCCTCTTGGACCACCGACCTAAACATATTGGTCACGGTGCGTGCTGAACTTTCACTAATGACCTGAGTCTGCGCTGGCTCAGGCTGCTCGACGACGGTACCAGTACTATCTTTTACTTCAGCGATGATACGAGGCTCGATCCGCACGCCATCATTTGCAATCGTTTGATACACACCAGCCATTTGCAACAAGGTCAAGCTCATCCCCTGCCCGATGGGCAGGTTGGCAAAGGTACCACCCGACCACTGCTCTAACGGTGGCAGCAACCCAGCCGATTCCGCGGGCAACTCAATACCAGTAGTCTGGCCGATCCCAAAGCCCTCCAGCAGTTCATCAAAGCGTTGCTCACCCAACCGTTGCGCCAACATCAACGTGCCGACGTTGGAAGATTTACCGAAAATACCAGTGGTGGTATATGGCGTGGGGCCGTGCTCCCAAGCATCTTTAACATTGACACCTGACATCTCAATGGAACCCGGCACCGTTATCACCTCATCAGGAGTGGATAAGCCATCTTCAATCACGCCAGCAGCCGTGACAATCTTGGCCACCGATCCCGGCTCAAAGGGCGCCGAAATCGTGCTATTGCCGAATTCCTTACCCTTTTCCAATTGCTTTTCAATATCACCCATGGGGTCAATCGCGTCGGTATTAGCCATGGCTAGCACCTGGCCGGTATCGACGTCTAGAACTACCGCAGAAGCACCCTTGGCTCCAGAATTAGTTTTCGCTTGCTCAAGTTGTTGCTGCACATAGGTTTGTAAATCTAGGTCCAACGTCAACGTCACTTGCGCCCCATCGGTGGCACCAACGGTATCGCGCTCCGACCCGGGAATAACCTGTCCCTGAGCGGAAACGTCGAAAACCGTACGTCCATCGATACCGGAGAGCAAGGAATCATTCGCAGACTCAAAGCCAAATTGGCCCTGCCCGTCTTGACTAATCTTGCCAATGACATTGGAAGCAATCGCCCCATTGGGATATTGGCGAATTTCTTGCCGATCCGCAGCGATCCCAAAATACTGCCTAGAAATCATCAAGGCGACATCGGGATCCACATTGCGCACCAGCACTTCATAGTTACTGTCAGACTCCAGCTTTTTTAAAATATCGGAGGCTTTCACCTCGCCGGATTTAGCTCCCTCATCTGCAATAATCTTCGGAATCTCCTCGGAAACCTCTTTCATGATCTCCTTGGTGCGCTTGGCGATTTGCTCCTCGCGTTTATCGGCAGGCTGCTGATAAAAAGAATCATCTTCCTCAGCTAGCTCCTGCCTTGCCACATATGGAAGCTCATCACGATAATTATTAGGCGAAACCGTCAACGATCGCGCCTGCATGGTGTAAGCCAATTGCTTCCCAGAGCGATCAAGAATTTCACCCCGCCGAGCTTTTTCGTTATAGACCCGCGAGCGCTGTTGCTCAGCCTGAGCGCTCAAAGCTGGCCCCCACACCATCTGCACCCACCCCATACGGACAGCGGTAAGAATGCACAGAATCAATATGAATGCGCGAACAAACTGCAAGCGCCCTAACATCATCTGCCGCTGACTGCGGTCAGCCTTTTTCACCACCTGCGGCGCAGCGGGCGGCTTGGGGGAATCGCTTAACCTGCGTTGCGAATTTTCTTCACGACGAAACCGGGACGAGGAATTTCCCCGTCCCGGATTGCCTGACCTCGGCTGATTCAAAATTACACCTTAGATTATTCTGCTATGCGAAGCTGCCTTAGTTTTAATCCGATGTAGAAATACTAGCCGCATAAGGCGCAACATTGACGACCGGCGCCTGCCTTTGCGGTACTTCATTAATATTTGGTGCAATTTCTCGAGTAGCAGCCGGATCACTCGATGCCTTTTGTGGCTGCACCTGCTGCCCATTGACGTCCACAATCGGACGGGTCACATCACCAGGTTGCCGTTGCTCAACGACCGCACCGGCGGCATCTTTCGACAAGATACCCGGCTGGTCAGGAACTACCATTCCCATTTCTTGAGCGCGCCTAGCGATCTCTGCGGTGGCAGAGGCATTCTGCAGATCACGATTCAGCGTTTCCACTTGATCTTTCAGCATAGTTTCAGTGTTGGTGGCCGTTTGGATCTTAAATGCCTGCTCCGTAGCTTTACCAGACAGCCACATAGCGCCTAGTAAACCAGCCGCCAACAACACGGTTAGAAACACAGTAAACCGAACCTTGGCCGGATCCACTTTTGGCCGGACAATGCGCTTACCACGCTCGGAGAAAACTTGTTGCGAACCAGCTCGGCGTTGAAACTTCCGCTTGGGGGCCGCCACTGGTGTTGGTGCCGGCTTCAGCCGTGGCCGAGTAGGCAACTCCGTGGGGGCGAAACCAAAATCAGTTTCTGGCTTGGTCAACACCATGGTCGAGCCACCGGATAAATCCCGTGACCGATAGGCGGATTCGCGCTTTTCACGTTGAAGGGAGTTAGCTGCATAATTCCTGCGGCTAGCTGTGCCGGTTGGTCGCGCGCTGGTGGGGCGAGCACCGCCACCCCTAGGCGCCCTGCTCCTAGTGGAACGAGTCTGCGAACCGGTGCGCTTGCTCCTGACGCTAGTTTTCATGCACCTTACTCCTTTCTCCATAATTCATAGGGTCAGTGCCCTCTTCCTGTAATGCTTCTATTGCTCTTACTCTCACTGGTGCCGCTCGGGGGTTCTCGGCGATTTCTTCGGGATCGGCTTTTAACGCTCCCTTAGTAACCAACCGAAACTTTGCGGCAAATTCCGGTAGATCTACCGGCAACCCAGGTGGAGTTTTGGATGTAGTCAGTTCTGCGAAAGTTTGCTTGACAATCTTGTCTTCCAAAGACTGATAAGACATGAACACCGCTCGACCACCAGGCGCCAAAACCGACGTAATAATCGGTATGACGTTTTCTAGCGCCTCCAGTTCTCGGTTCACCTCGATCCGAAGCGCCTGAAAAGTCCGTTTTGCTGGGTGCCCACCAGTACGCCTAGTCGCAGCAGGTATGGCGTCGTATAGCAACTGCACCAATCGCGCCGAATGGGTAAACGGCGCAACCTCACGCTGCTTCACAATTGCGCTGGCAATTTTTCCAGCGAATCGTTCATCACCGTAGGTCTTTAACATGCGAGCCAACTCACCGTGACTATAAGTATTCAGCACATCAGCTGCAGTTAAATCTTGGGTGTCATTCATGCGCATATCCAACGGTGCATCGACGCGATAAGCAAAACCTCGCTCTATTTGATCTAGCTGCATCGAAGAAACGCCCAGATCAAACAGCGCCCCAGTAACACCTTCGGCAACTGCGACTGCGCATGCAGGAACTGACAAAGCGGCTTGGTTTTGTATCTCATCCCAAAACTGATCAAACCGAGCATTGATTCCGAGGAATCGCTCCCCAAATGGGGCTAAGCGCTGCGTGGCTTGCGCCAAAGCATGCCTATCTCGATCAATTCCGATGACGATTGCTTCCGGGAAAGTCCTAAGGAAGTACTCACTGTGACCACCCGCGCCCAATGTTCCATCAACGATGACTGCCCGATCACCTCGCGCAGTAACGCTGGGAGCAAGGAGTTCCGTCACCCTGCTCCTCATCACTGGAACATGTCCATGATTTGCTTGGAGGTTTGCTTTGTTGTCGTGATCTTTATTCTCAGATTCGGCCACTTGAGCAAACCCCCTTATCAAAACGTCGATGGATGCATTGTTTTTGGTTTATGGTTGTTGGTGTGAAGGGGTGCGCGTAGAGCCCCGCCTGAAAACAATGGTGTTCTGATATCGGGGAAGTACACCAGAGCACCAGCGCCTCAGGTGGAGTTCTTACGCACACTCCTGCACTGAACAACGCACCCACCAGCTAAAGCAGGCCGCCAAGCACGTCGTCGTCTGCCGCGGCGAACGCTGCTTCGGTTTCCGCCTGGTAGCGGGCCCACGATTCAGCGTCCCAAATTTCCAGGAAATCCATCGAACCAATGACAACGCATTCCTTGGTCAACCCCGCATACTGACGATGCGCAGCCGATAAAGTAATACGCCCTTGGCCGTCCGGTCGTTGTTCATCAGCACTGGCAGCCAAGTTACGGATATAAGCACGTGCCCCGGGATTGGTACGTGAAACCTCCGCAGCTTTGCGAGCCCGTTGTATGAACTCTTCTTTGGGGTAAACCGCCAAAGAATGATCCTGCCCTTTGGTCACCATCAAACCTCCGGCTAATTCCTCACGGAATTTTGCTGGAAGTGTGAGCCGACCTTTGTCATCCAGCTTCGGCGTGTAGGTACCAAGAAACATTTTCCGGTGCACCTACCTTTCCGATGCGCGGGACGGACAAACAACCTCCTGTGGCTCAGGGTAAGAAAGTTACAAAAGTAAACTCTCTCACTCTTCACTGCCCCCCACAATACCCCACATTCCCCCACTTTCCATACACGACTTGGAAGAAATAGTCCCATTTAACATTTACTCAGGCTATGACCTGCAGGTTTTCAAACTGTGAAAATTTTACAATAAGGAAAAGAATAGGTTTTTCTCAGCCTCACGTGTCACAAATAGCCCATAACATCATTAATCAATGTTTTTGCCCCTTTAGTTAACTTTGCTTAACTCCCCTAACGCTGTACTGGCATTTTCCGCTTCAACACTGCCGCGCCACCACTCCAAGCATAACTGATCGTAATCAAAATGAGATAATTGTGGGGGAAAGTGGGGATTTCTGGTTTGCAGCGGGGTAGATACCCCCTACCGACCCTAAAACCGCCCCACCAGTCCCCACCTGTCCCCTACCAACCGGACCTACTGGAGAGGCAAAGAAAACGACATCGCCTAGTTGTATGCCACAAGAACGAACACCAATCAACACCCCTTAGAGCACTACAACCTGGGCTGGTGGCAAGAGCTCCGCCAGTTCCCCACCAGCGCTAACCGACTACAGCACGACCACACCACCCCCAGAGTCAAACAATTCCCACCACACCACTACGCACCTAGACCAATGCACAGCTATGACAAAAGGCAGCACTGAAGACTAGGTGTAAACCTGCCCCAACAAAACGCCCCACAAAGTAGATGCGGCTTAAAAGCAGGAGGCGTCGCCAAGCTTCAACCGCACAGCAAAGATAACCCCGCGCTTGCTGGCGCCGCGATTAAGTTTCTAGCGCTTAGTGTCTAGCGGACGGAGAAAAGAATAAACCCAGCCATGCATGAGCCTGCATAGCTGGAAACGTTAATTGTTAGTAGTTAGTTTTCAAACCGCTTCCGGAAGTTGTCTTCCATCCGATCCCCCAGGGAGCCGCCTTGGGCTTTTTGTTGGCGGGCGCGCGGGCGTGGCGGCTTTTGTGCAGAGCGCACCGATCCGCCGCCTTTGAGCATCCACACGCCACCCGCGATCATCACTAAAAACCCGGCTACACTGAGTGTGATAAACCCCAAAGAATGCTGACTTAATGCCACACCTCCGACCAGCATTCCCAAGCCGATCACTACTACCGCCATTCCCCGTAGGGTAAACGCCCCACCGGAGCCGCCGAAGTCGCTGTCAGAAACAACAGCACCAAATTTAGGGTCATCCGCCAATAAGGATTGCTCGATTTCCCGTAGTAGTTTCTGCTCTTGTTCTGAAAGCGCCATTATTCCTCCAAGGTGATCATCATTAGCGAAATGCCTAAGTTAAAAGCGAAAGTTGGTTTAACTTTAATTTTAGCGGGCTGAGGTCATTTCTTGATGTATTTGTCTGTCGGTATAACGCCCAGATTAATCGTAAAGTTCCCAGTAGTGCTAAACAGGTATTATTAGTCCCCTATTGAGCGGGGAAAACACCGTATTTTAGGCAGCTACTGGGGCATCATCAACACTCATTTCTACATCGTCGAGAAACTTCCCCACCTGGGTTATCAACGTGGTAATACGCTCGAGGGGAACCTCGGTTTCAATACCACTGCCCACCCTAGAGCGGAAAGCGGAATACCCACTAAAAAGCTGTGCCCACCCGGCTTCGGTTTCGCCCACCATACGTAGCTGTTCCCAAGCGCTGGTTGGTTTCCGCTTACGTTTGGCTACTGGGCTTTGCGCGATCCGTGCCGCCGCGGTGCGCAGCGCTGCTTGATATGCTGCCTCTAAGGCGAGATCATACCGGCCTTCGCGCCGAAACTCGATGGCTTCAGCCAACAGTAAATTGGCTTTGTGGAGAAATGCTCCACTGCTGTTTTTTAAACTACGAGACTGGGAATCAAATCGAGTGGTGGCAGAAACGACGGCACTCATGATCTCTTCTCCTTTCTTTCACGTCATGCCATTTTCACAATGTGACTAATTATGCTTTGAAAATGCGCGACTAGCTGGATTTTTATTTCTGCCGTAACCATACCAACACCAGCCGACATCCTAATTTCATTATAGAACGATAGTTCGAAAATATAAAGGGTATGAATATGAATTTTTAATTTTTTTAGCTCTGTCTTCCCCCATGGACAACAGAAAAATGGTTCCATTGGGTATGTGAACATTAAGATCCATCGGCTTAGTCCTTTTGAGTTCAATCAGCTAACCCCAATATTTGTGGATCTTTACCTACAAGCCATGAACTACGATGCCAGCATCCGTGATTCCCGTATCAAGGCGTGGCGCTCGGATTCCCAAGAGCATAATTTCCAAGCCTTCTGCGCCCATGACGATCAACACGCTTTAGGCATCACCTATGGCTTTTCCGGTCGGCCACATCAATGGTGGGATAAAGAAGTTCGGCGGGGTTTAAGAGAACACGGCGGCGCGAACTTTGAGCAGTTAACAATCTTGGCTGATTATTTTTCAGTGGCCGAAATACACGTCAGCCCTAAGCTCCAAGGTCAAGGCATTGGCACCCAATTACTTAGGGCGATACTGGAACACGCCCCAGCGCCCTACGCTTTGCTCTCTACTCCTGAGGTAGCAAACGAGGATAACCATGCGTTTCATCTCTACCATGCTTTTGAATTTCGCGATCTGCTCCGCAATTTTTATTTTCGCGGTGACGATCGCCCCTTCGCGGTGCTTTATAAAAAGCTCTAAGCACTCAAGGCTATCGCACAACATCATGCCCGCGGTCAGTGCCCCACGCTGGGGCCATCCCCAAGTTGTGTAGCACCTCCTGGGTGGCACGAGCGAAGTTCATGGTCATAAAGTGCAAATCGGGCACACCTTCTGCGATTAAGCGCTCCGCCATGTGTGTGGATTCTTCAATCCCCACTTTGCGAACTTCCTCTCGGTTTTCCTCTGCTGCCCCGCCAGCAGCCTTTAAGAGCCGCTGTTCCAGCTTAGCTGGCAACTGGGCACCAGATAACTCCAATTGCCTACGCACCGAACGCAGTGAAGTAATGGGCATAATGCCGGGAATAATGGGCTTGCTGCCATGTTCGGTGTCGGCTTGTGCCAAGCGATCCCGTAACCGCAGGTAGTATTCGACGTCGAAAAACATCTGGGTGATAGCAAAATCCGCGCCGGCGCGTAGCTTTTTTAAGGTGAACTCAGTGTCTGCTTCTATACTCGGCGCCCGGTGATGCCCTTCGGGGAAAGCCGCGATGCCGACTTGGAAACGCTGACATTCCGGCATTGCTTTAGCCAGTTCAATCAGTTCTTGGGCGTAGTGGTACCCGCCGGGGACCGGCGTCCAGTCACCTAACGGGTCTTCCCCAGGCGGATCTCCCCGCAAAGCTAACAGATTTGAAAGACCATTAGCGGCATAATCCTTCAGTATTTCTTGTAACTCCTCCTCGGTGTGCCCCACCACGGTCAAATGCACCAAGGTGGTCAGTGGATGTGCGGCGAGTTTTCGCGCCACCCGCATCGTGCGATCCCGCGAAGAACCACCCGCCCCGTAGGTAACCGAAACAAACGCCACCCCTAAATAGTGAAACGCCTCCGCTGCTTTCCATAACCGCTGTTCTGCTTCATCATTACGCGGCGGCATAAACTCTACCGAAAATGGAATCCGGCCCGGCGCAGGCAAGGAAATCACATCGGTGATGGAGCGTTGATACGGGGCGGGAGGCGCGGTTTCGGACATGCTTAGGTATCTTAATTGAATTTGCCATGCTTTACGACGCCCCAGCATTGTTGGTGCTGCGCCGTTGCCAGTTACACTAAACACACAAACGCGGTGAACCCAGCACACGAGCATCAACGGAAAGGGGTTGCATTGGCTGCGACTGCCCCGAATTTATTCACTGATTTTAATACCCTCCCAAGCCGAGTGGAGACAGTCCTTCGAGAGTTCTTCCAACCCCAAAAACTACTAGCTCAAGAAATAGGCGACCCAGTGACTTGGGGGGTGGAGTTATTAGAAGACTATGTTTTAGGCGGCGGCAAGCGCATCCGCCCAACCTTTGCTTGGGCAGGGTACCTCGCAGCAGGTGGCGGGGAAGAAGATCCCACAGCCGTACTCAAAGCCATTAGCTCCTTGGAATTAATCCAAGCCTGCGCCTTAATCCACGACGATATTATTGATTCCTCGGATTCTAGGCGGGGCAACCCCACGGTACACAAAATAGCCGAAGCTAAGCATAATCAGCAGCAGTGGCATAAAAACGCTACCCAATTTGGTCACTCAATCGGCATTTTGGTCGGAGATTTGGCCATGGTATGGGCCGATGACCTATTCCATGGTTCCGGCTTAAGCCCTGCCGCCTTGGCACGTGCACTTCCCGCTTGGCGAGCGATGCGCACCGAGGTCATTGGCGGGCAAATTCTCGACATCAATTTAGAAGTCAGCGGCAGCGACGATATTTCCGCCGCCCAGCAGGTAAATCGCTATAAAACCGCGGCCTACACCATTGAACGCCCGTTGCATATCGGCGCCGCGCTAGCTGGAGCAGACGCGGACTTAATTACCGCACTGCGCCGTTATGGAACCGATATTGGTATCGCTTTCCAGCTACGCGATGATTTACTGGGGGTCTTTGGCGACCCACAGGTCACTGGCAAACCAGCTGGTGATGATTTGCGGGAAGGTAAACGCACCGTCTTGGTGGCTACTGCCCTACAACTTGCTCACACCCACTACCCCTCATTGGTTCCGCTGATCGGTTCCCAACTAGGCGCGGTACGTACCCCCACCGAGATAGCCAACTTGGCGGCTGCTATCGCAGCTACCGGGGCGGTGGAGAACATTGAGAAGCAAATAACAGAACTCAGAGATTCAGGTTTACAGCACCTTAACGACGCACACCTGCCCCAAGATATACAACAGGTCCTAGAGCGGCTAGCATTTTCGGCTACAGCGCGTAAAACCTAACCAGGCACCTTAGGATGGAGATTATGAATTTTCTAACCCCGCTGCAAGTGCGTCGACTGGGAATCATTGCCGCTGTGCTGATTGTTCTCGGTTCCTTCGGCGGTGGCTCGCTGCAACGGCGCAACAGCTTGTTGTCGTTAAGCGGAATGGATTTTTTAAGCTTCGGTCATGGAGCTACCTTCTCCAATCTGACGTTGTGGTTGGGCACGGTTCTGTTCGTGATCAGTTGGGTTTTCCTAGGCAAACTGGTGGTATCAAAAACCATCAGCATCGACTGGTTGCGCAAAAGTATTTATATGTGGGTGCTGCCACTGAGCGCCGCTGCCCCGATCATGTCCCGTGACGTGTATTCCTACCTGATGCAGGGGTCGTTGGCTAGGGACGGTTTTGATGCTTATACCCAAGGACCAGCTGCTAACCCCAACCAAATCCTGTTCGAAGTCTCCCATGACTGGCGTAATACCACCACGCCGTACGGCCCATTACACCTGTGGATTGGGGAAGGCATCACCACCTTGTGGGGCAATAATGTCACCGCTGGGGTGTATATGTTTAAGCTGCTCTCGCTGCTGGGGTTTCTAGCTATCATGTGGGCGGTACCTAAAATCGCGGATGCGCTAGGCGTTGATCCTATCTTCGCCTTGTGGCTGGGAGTGGTCAATCCCATTATTGTTTTCCACCTCATTGGTGGGATGCATAATGAAGCAATCATGGTGGGGATGGTCAGCATTGGGTTGTACTACACCGTTGCTAATACTGCCCAGCGTCCGCACGCTCAGAAGTTTTTAGGTGGCATCTACCCGAGCTTCTTCCTTGGGGTATTATTCGTTTCTACCGCCATGGCGCTAAAGGCCTCAGCGGCGCTGATCTTGCCGTTTATGGTGTGGATTGTGGTTAACCACCAGGCTCAACAGGGCAAAAATCCACTCGTAGCCTTTATTATTGCCGCTGTCGCTGGCGCTTTAGAAACCATAGCAGTACTGGCAGCGATCACGTGGGCATCCGGTGCTAGCTGGGGCTGGATCGAGGCCTTAACGGGCAATTCTAAGGTGATTAATCCCCTGTCGTTCCCATCTTTTGTCGCAGGTATCGTCGGCGAAGCTGGGCGCATTGGTAACGAGCAGTACGATTTCAACTCGTTTTTGTCCACCGCCCGGTCTAGCTCGCTGATTGTAATAGCGGTAGGATTCATTTTCTGTTGGTGGTATTTCCGCAAGCGCCCGATCACTGGTGCGATGTGGGCATATCTGATTACCTTCACCTTTAATTCGGTGACGCTGCCGTGGTACTACGCCTCGGTATTGCCCCTAGCTGCCGTTATGACAACTTCCGATACCTTTAAACGGTGGGCCACCATCGGTTCAGTGGTGGTGGCTTTGGCCTTCACCGGCTCGGGAAATCATCAGTTATACAACCCGCTATGGATGACCATCACGGTCATTTGTGGCTGGATCGCAGCACAATGGTTATGGCCGCCCACAGCGCGGGTGGAAAAGGCCACCTCTAAAACGCCATCGCCTGCGCCCGTCGCATGACTTCCCGTGCCAAGTGGCCGTGGAGGGCGTCGATAGGCCGACCGGGCAGGGTTTCGTCTTCGCTGAACAGGTAGGTCACAATCTCTTGATCGCTGAACCCGCCGTCGGCTAGCAGTGCGATGACTCCAGGGACAAACTTATTGGTGGTTTGTTTCTTCGATAGGAAGGCAGCGGGGATTTTTTGTATGTTGTCCTCATCAACTACGCAGATGAGTTTGTGATCGCCCACCATGTCGAAAACTCGAGTTACGGGAACTTCTAATATTTCGGCATATTCGGGAAAGGTTAGCAATTCGGTATCAGTCGGCAGTATTGATGCAGGTACTCGTTGTGAACTCACAAACTAAAATTTAGCAATACTTTTCTATCCCCGCTGGCAGCCCCGTCGTGTTTACGCGAACTAAGATTTTCGGCCATACTAGAACCCATGCAGTTGAAGTTGGGTGATCTTCTTGAAGGCCGTTATCGTATCGAAGCCCCCATCGCGCGGGGCGGTATGTCAACGGTTTATCGGAGCCTCGATACCCGCCTAGGCAGAATGGTTGCCGCTAAGGTCATGGACGACCGGTACGTCGGCGACCCGATTTTCGCCGAGCGTTTCCAGCGTGAGGCTCGTTCTATGGCGCAGCTTTCCCACCCGAACCTCGTTGGTGTCTACGACTTCTATGCTGAAGGAGAACATATCTTCCTCATCATGGAGCTTATCGACGGCGGCACCCTCCGCGAGCTGTTAGCCGAGCACGGCCCGGTGCCTGCCCCGCTAGCGACCACCGTGATGCGTTTTGTGCTGACCGGTCTAGACGCAGTGCACCGCGCTGACATGGTGCACCGTGACATAAAACCAGATAATGTGCTTATTAATAGTAATCACCAGGTGAAACTATCGGATTTTGGTCTGGTTCGTGCCGCCTCTGCTTCAAATGTTACGTCCAATCAGATTATTGGCACCGTATCCTACCTATCGCCGGAACAGGTCACTGGTGAAGAAATTACCGCTGCTTCGGATGTCTATTCGGCCGGGATTCTGTTTTTTGAACTGCTCACCGGCACAACGCCTTTTAAGGGCGATTCGCAAATTGCGCACGCCTACGCTCGGTTAGATTCGGATGTTCCGGCCCCCAGCAGCCGCATTGCGGGCATCCCGAAGCTCATTGATGAACTAGTTGCCACCGCCACCGCACGCGACCCTCAGGAGCGGTTTGCGGATGCGCAGGAATTTTTGTCAGCACTTGACGACGTAGCCGCAGAGCTGCACTTCCCTATTATCGAAGTGCCGGTTCCCCGTAATGCCGCAGCCAACCGAGCCACCACTCACATCATGGCTACCGATGAGGACGCCACCGAGGTAGTGACCAGCGCTGGAGAAACCGAAGATGCCACCGAAATAGTGGAGCCTGCCACGCAGGTGGTTCCTGCTGTGACTAAGCAAGTGCCAATGGAGACCAGTGTGTTTCCCCCAGTTGCACCGCAACCGCCAGCGCCTCAGGTTCCTCCGCAAACCCCGCCGGTTCCAACACCTCAGCCCCAACCGAACCTGCCGGTAGCGCCAGAGCAAAACCAGGTGGCACCGCCCACTCCCACCACCACTGCGGTGAGCAACCGGGGCGCTGGCCGACTGATTGTGTGGTGGCTTGTCGTCGCCATGCTCACGGTCGCTATCGCCATAGGTGCATGGTGGTTTGGCTCTGGACGGTATGGCGAAGTGCCACAGGTGCTGGGTTTGGATAAAACCGCCGCCGAAAGCTCCATGATTGCCGCCGGATTTGATGTCAGTTATGACACGGTTTATGACGACGAAACTCCCGTGGATTTTATCGCCCGAACGACGCCGGCTGGCGGCGATAAAGCAGTAAAGGGTGACGTTGTCACCCTTTCCGTTTCTTTAGGGAAACCTACTATTCCAGAATTCGATGCACAAACGGATTTAGAGGATTACCGCCAAAGTCTTTCCCAACGCACCCTCAATGGTGTCACCGGCGAAGGTCAGTACTCCGATAGTGTCGAGCAAGGCAAAATCGTAGCAGTTGACCCAGCGCCCGGCACCGAGGTGTCTACCGAATCAGATGTCACCATTCATCTCTCACTCGGCCCAGCCCCCGCCAATGTCCCCAGCGTCTACGATGTGGAAGGTGAGCAAGCACGCACCCAGTTAGAAGATGCGGGCTTCAACGTGCGCGTCGAAAAGCGTTACGACGACGCCATCCGCGGCAACCACGCCATCGGCACCGAACCGGAAGCAGGCACCACCCTAACCCGAGGTACCGAAGTCACCCTTTATGTGTCTACCGCGGCCGAAATGCCGGATCTGAGCGGGGTCTCGGAAACCGATGCACGCAGCCAACTGGCAGCTGCAGGTATTAGAGTGGAATCAGTTACTCGCTCAGGCGATTCTGAGGCAGTAGGTGCCAGACCTAACGAGGTCTGGCAGACCAACCCACCAGCAGGCACCTTATTTGATGCCTCCCAAACCACAGTCACCATCGAGCTAGTCAGCCACGTGGAAGTTCCTAACGTGGTGGGTAAAAAAGTTGCCGACGCGCGCCGCGTTTTGCAGGATGCTGGTTTTAACGTCAAGGTTCCATCGTCGACAAGCGCCAGCGCTAGGGTGTATTCGCAAAGCCCAGCTCGGTCTAAAGCCGCAGAGCCGGGCAGTACGGTGGAGCTGAAAGCGCTCGGGAGCTAGAAATAAAACCCTGCCTAAAATATCAGGCAGGGTTATGCTTTAGTTGCGCAACATCTCGGCCACTAAGAAGGCCAGCTCTAGTGACTGTTGGGTATTTAAGCGCGGATCACACGCGGACTCATAACGTCCTGGTAGATCAACGTCAGTAATGTCCCACGCACCGCCGAGGCATTCGGTAACGTTTTCGCCAGTCAGCTCCACATGTATGCCACCTGGGTGCGTGCCCAATGCGCGGTGTACTTCGAAGAAACCTTGCACCTCGTCAATGACCTTATCGAAGTGTCGGGTCTTGTAGCCATTAGAGGCGGTAACCGTGTTGCCGTGCATGGGGTCGGATTGCCAGATAACCTTATGCCCACTGGCTTCCACCGCTTGGACAATAGCGGGCAGTACTGTGCGCACCTTATCGTGTCCCATCCGTGCCACCATGGTTAAACGTCCGGGAACGAAATTAGGATCAAGCTTATCGGCATAAGCCACGGCTTCTTCAGGGGTAATGCCTGGGCCGATCTTTAGACCAATCGGGTTGGCGATCAGTGATGCGAAATTGACGTGGAAATCATCGATGCCACGGGTGCGCTCGCCGATCCATAGTTGATGAGCAGAAAGGTCGTAAAGCTTAGTCTCACCCTCTTCATCAGTAGCAAGCCGAAGCATGCCGCGTTCGTAATCAACCAATAATGCTTCATGGGATGCGAAAATATCAGCGGTGCGTAACGACGCATCAGCCACGCCACAAGCATTCATGAAGCGCAATCCCCGCTCAATCTCTTGTGCCAAAGCTTCATAACGAGCACCAGCTGGCGACTGTGCTACGAATTCCCGGTTCCACTCCGTCAGCCGGTACAGATCAGCTGTACCAGACGTAGTCAGTGCCCGCACCAAATTCATGGCCGCCGAGGAATTAGCATAAGCCCTAATCATGCGGGCGGGGTCATGACGCCGAGACTCTTCGGTTACCTCTACCCCATTGACCATGTCACCGCGGTAGTTCAGCAAACCATGCTCGTCCAAATCGGAGGAACGAGGTTTAGCGTACTGCCCGGCAATCCGAGCCATTTTCACCACTGGTGTGGAAGCGCCATAAGTCAGCACTACGGCCATTTGCAGCAGGGTCTTGATATTGGCCCGAATGTGCGGCTCTGTGTTGGATTCAAAAGTTTCCGCACAGTCCCCGCCCTGCAATAAGAAAGCCTCACCATTAGCAACATCAGCCAATTGCCGCTCCAATGCACGAATCTCTGGCGCCACCACAATTGGGGGCACTGATTCTAGAATCTTGCGTACATTGGCAGCGATATTGTCGTCCCAACTGGGTTGCTGCTTGGCTGGGCGAGCGATCACATCTTCAAACTGCTCTTGGATTCCGTCTGGCAACGGCGGCAGGTCAGGAAGTGCTTCTTTAGGTATGTCTACAGTCCAACTCACATCCATATGTTTAGCACAAACACGCTACAAAACCTAAATCTACTAGTGTAAGATTGCGCTTTATAGTAGTTAGGGGCAATAAAAAATATGGATTTAACTTAAACCTGCAATCTGATTGCGCTGCCCTAGGGGTAGGGCTTTCATACAGGCATGGAATTTCTTCACATTATGGCGCGCATCAACCAGCGCATCATGATTGCCAGCTGGAGCTTCGGGAAGCTGCGGCTTGCCCGCAAGCTCCCAATACTGTCGGATTTCCCGGGTGAATCGCGGCAAATCCTTAGGCAGGCGCGTCATATCCCCCCAGAGTTGGGCAAAAACCACGTGATCGTACGGCCCCACCCAAGCCCAAAGCTCGGGGCGACCTTGGTTATTTACTGTGGTCAGAAACTCATAAACCTCGTTTCTTATTTGGTCATTACTCCGCCATTCTGGGCTGCTGGGACTGGGTAGTTTATTTAAGACGTTTTCTTGTACCCAAGCGTTTGCGCGCGAATGATCCGCGTCGGTAGAAACCGCGTAGTATTCCCTACCGTCTTCAGCAACGATACCGATCGAAACCAGCTCAATGGTTTTACCATCTTCAATAAACTCTGTGTCGTAAAAAAACCGCATAACCAGTCCCTTAAAATCTTTATTAGGTATTTTTATCAGGCCAAAACAGCACCAGAATAATGATGATACAGGTTATCTAGGCGATGACCCGTTGACGTGGTTTAGGCATTGCCCAGCTTCTTAACATCACTAGTTCTAGCATCACGGGCGAGTTTGGGCGGGAAAATAGTCCATCGCAGCATGGGAACCTTTGTTAATCCATGCATAGCCACCGGACTTAACAGCGAAACAACAAAACAAAACGCAATCCACGCCTCAGGGGAAACCGTGGTATGCAAGCCATCTTGCAGCAAAATACCAAACACCACGGACAACGCAATGGGATGCCCTAAATAGGCCACCAGCGTGTGTCGTCCCAGCAAAGTTATAGCCGAACCCACTAGCGGTACTTTTGCGATAGCCACCGAAATTGTAATCGCCATGGGCAGTAATACCAATGAAGCAAAAACATCTTTGACAGGACGGGTATGATCCTGCAACTGCCACAGATGCAGGACCCTTGCCACCACTACCAAAGCGGCAGAAACCATGAGTGCCTTTTTCGTCAGTGCCCGCTCGGCAAACCAAGCGATATACGGCCGCGCATAGGCACCGAAAAGAAACGGCGGCAAATAGGTCAAAATGCGTGGCAACACCATAATTTCACGAGCCATCAACCACGGGTGCAGATGCAGAATCAAATACGGTGTGAGCGCAATGACCACAATCGTTATTGCGTAACTAACCACCTTGGGTAAAAACTTGGTTACCCACAGCACGATGGTAAACAAGATGAGCGACCACAAAAACCAATACAAGTTTTCCGCGTTGCGCATGGTGAGCCAATAGAATTTCGGCTCAGGAAATTCAAATCCATAGTTAAGATGAAACTTCAACCGTGCCAAAAACACTTCAATGGGCATCCAAAAAACGTACGGTACCAGCAAAAACCATAGGCGCTTAGTAAAAAGTTCCAGAAGATTAAAACGATACACTTTTACCGCAAAAAAACCTGCCACCATGAAAAACAGCGGCATGCGTAGGGTGCCAAAAATCCGATTGGCGGTTTCTATAGAGGTTTCCACCCCGCTGGGAACCACCATAGTGGAATGTAGCAGCATAACCCCGAGGATTGATACACCCCGGGCAGCGTCAGGCCACGCCATACGTTCTGTAGGTGAAGCCATTATGCTTTCTCTCTCCTCATCGAAGCTTTGTCATGATATTCTCAGCAGAAACCTAATCAGATTACCCAAACTCCGAGCAGAAAGATAATAAGCGTCTCCTATGCCACCGGCGGTTTTACACCTGGTGGGTAACCATCGCCCCGTTCCAACGACTTTTTCACATCATGCGCGTAGACATCCACGTAGTCTTCACCGGTTAATAAAGCCAAGGTGTGCATGACATGATCGGTTAGTGCCCGAGCGGCTTCCAAAGAATCAGGTGCTAAATTTTTGGATTTTACAAACTCGATCGGATCAATGGGTTCACCAATACGAATTCCTACCTTAGCGGACCTAATCAGCCATGATCCAATCGGATTAGCTTTCCTTGCACCCAACATAGCAACAGGAATCACTGGCGCCCCAGTATCTAACGCTATCAACGCCATGCCAGTTTTGCCGCGATAAATCCGACCATCAGGCGAACGAGTACCCTCGGGATAAATACCAAGCACGTCACCGGCGCCAATCACCTTCCGGCTTGCAGTCAGTAACGCCTCCCGCGCATTAGCGGCCTCCCGATCCAAGGGGATCTGCCCCACTGCAGAGAAAAACCACTTTTGCATTTTGCCCACTACACCGGGTGAGGTGAAGTACTCGCTTTTTGCCGGGAAGGTGATCTGCCTAGGACATAGCAACGGTAGGAAAAACGAATCCATCACTGATTGGTGATTGGACGCCAAAATGGCACCGCCGGTTGCGGGTATTCGCTCCCGACCTTCAATAAATGGACGATTATATATTTTTAGAGCTGGCCCAAAAAGGATGTGCTTGAATACCCAATACCATTTGTTGTTCATGTTGTTCCTATGCAAGCTTTCGTGCGAGGTCTGCCACCCCAATCATACCGGCAGCACCGCCTAATTCGGCACAGGCCACCACCGGTGTAGGACGATAACCTGCGCCAACTATCGACGATTGCATCTTAGCGGTTGCCTGGGGCAAGTAGAGATCAGCATCTGTTGACACACCACCGCCAATCAAAATCACACTCGGGTCAAGAATATCGCTAACAAAAGACAATCCTAGGCCCAACCAGTCGGCAAAATCGGCCACTACCTGTAGTGCCAACTCATCACCATCGCGTGCTGCAATCATGACATCTTCGCCATTAAACGGTGCCTTACGCAGAATAGAGTCAGTGTCTGGGTAGCGTGCGAGTAATTCTTGTGCAGTTGCCACCAAAGCACTGCCAGAACAGTACCGCTCTAAACATCCTTTTTTGCCGCAGGGGCATTCCCTACCACCGACAACCACCTGAATATGGCCAAATTCCGGCGCGGTTCCATAAGCCCCACGGTAGATCTCGCCGTTGTGCATCAACGTGGCACCAATGCCGGTACCAATGGCAAACAACACCCAGGTATCTACTCCCCGAGCCGCACCAAACCGATACTCACCCCAGGCGGCGGAATTGGCATCATGTTCCAAACACACCGGTAGATCTAAAGCGGCGCTGAGCTCGGCTCGTACTGGGTGGTCACGCCACGGCAGGTGGGGGGCAAATCGTACGGTTTCGCAGTCTGGGTCTAAAAACCCAGCAATAGCCAAACCTACGGCAGAAATCTGGTGATTGGTTTTGAGTTTGTCCACGACCTCGACGATTCCCGCCTGAAGCTTTTCCGCGGTTCGTGGTACCGGAACGGAATAGGATTCGATAATTTCTCCATTTTCAGTAACCACACTTGCCCGCATGTTGGTTCCGCCAATATCGAAACCAACTGTGACGTGTGAGGACATGAAACCGCCTTTATTGTAAAAACTGAAATGAACCGACAAAGATTATAACCAGCTCATTTACTTTAGCGGTAGCCAAGCACTTTTCTTAAACGCTGCCCCATGATCTCCCAAGTCCAAGTTTCTTCCACGTGACGACGCCCAGCCTGCCCCATTGCTCGACGCTTCGTGGCATCGCCCAGCAAAGTGGTTAGGGCGTCGTATAAGACGGTTTGATCCTTGGCTGGAATGACAAACCCAGTTTCTGATGTTACGGTCTCAGGCGCGCCACCAGAGTCCCCTGCAATCACCGGAATGCCAGCGGCCTGTGCTTCTAGATAAACAATGCCTAAACCTTCGACATCCAAGCCCCCGCCACGGGTACGGCAAGGCATGGCGAAAACATCGGCGGCTTCTAGCATGTTCTTCATAGCGGTATCGCTGACCCGCCCAGCAAACGAGACATTCGCTCCCGCGCGTTTACGCAAGGTGGCTTCATAACTACCAGCGCCGACCAGCACCAACTCGGCTTGCGGATAGCGCTGCACTAGCTTCGGCCAGACTTTGATGAGCTCGTCTTGTCCTTTTCTAGGAACCAGCCGAGAAATGCAGACCACATACTGCCGGTCGAGCTGCCACCCTACCTCGGTGCGCGTGGTTGCTTTTTCATTGGCCTCTAGAACCTGAAACCGAGAAACTGCCACCCCGGAAGGGAGCCAAGCGAAGGTGGTATTGCCGAAGGCGCGTTGAAAGCGTCGTAACGTATAGTCCGAAATATAGGTGACAATATCGCAGTTTCTGCCAATAACTCCGAGCAGTTGCCGTGCAACAGGAAGCATGGACCACCCCACTTCATGCCCGTGGGTGCTGGCTACAACCCGAGTGGCTCCGGCTTGTTTGGCATAACCAGCCATCAGCCCTAGCGGGGCTGATGCGCCGAACCACACCACGTCAATGTGCTCTTGTCGGATCAGCTGCTGCATCCGGTTAATGGTGGCTGGTGTGGGCAGCATGATTTTTCTGGGCCAGCGATACACCTTATAGGGCTGTTGCTGATCCCAGGTAGCTGCGGCCGCTGGGTCCTGCGTTGAGGCGAAAACGACGATGTCTTCAGGTGGCAAGGTGGCGAGAAAATCGCGCAAATAAGACTGGATCCCGCCAATGGTGGGCGGGAAGTCATTGGTAACAAGCAGAATCCGCATTAGTACCGACGCGCCCCGTAAAACGGCATCGTATCCATGGGTACCACCTGCACTGGGATGCCGTAATCGGAGGCGTGAAGGAGCATGCCGTTACCGGCATAGATTCCCACATGGGTAGCGCCCGGATAAAAACCAACTACATCACCGGGTTGAAGCTCTGATTGCGCAACTGGCGTACCACCTGCCATTTGTGCTTGAGAGGTGCGCGGCACGGTTACGCCTTGTTGCTGATACGCCCATACCACCAAGCCGGAGCAATCAAAAGCATCCGGCCCAGATGCTCCCCAGCTGTAGGGCGCGCCGATTTTGGTCATTCCTGCTTCTAAAGCACGCAATCCGAGTTGGTTCGCGCCCGTGAGTCCAGCAATGGTGTATTCAATGGGCCCATTTTTCGCAATCCACCGCGCCTTATCTTCCTCACTTAACGAGTCCACGCGGGCGATTACTTCGTCCATCTGCGCCTTGAGGTGTTCTTGCTCTCTGGCCAAGGCGTCTTTTTCCGAGACCAGATTATTCTTGCGGTATTCCGCAGCCTCCACGGCTTGGTTAGCCTGGTTGCGGAGATCGTTTGCGGCGGACGTGGCGTCGAGAAGCTGCGTGACGGCCTTTTCAGTTTCAGCACTGAGGGTATTTAAATAAGCGCTGCGATCAATGGCATTCTGGGGGTTATCTGATCCAATAATCCGAGTGACCGGATCGACTACCACGCCGCGGTACCGCGCCCCAGCAATGCGGTTGACTTCGCCTTGCCGCGAGGTTTCCAGCGCTTTGGCCTCGTCGGCACGCCCAGTTGCTTCTTGAGCCTGGGATTCTAGCTGGGCGACTTCCTCTTCGGCACTGAGGATTTTGTCTTCTAAAAATTTCACTTCCTCATTGGCGGTATTAGCCCGCTGCGATAGTTCTTCTAGGGTCCGAATCAGCTCATCAACGTCTTCGGCGCTGGAACTTAGTGGAGCAGACGCAAGCGCCAAAGCGGTGAGAATCCCAACCGTACTGCGGCGAAACTTAAGCACTTTATACCTCGATACCTTCAAGTTAGTAATGACAACCAGCACATACTATAAAGCACACTAGACAAATTTTATTCATCTGCGGTGCTCGGCCACCACCAACACAGCAATTTAGATACTATGACCAAACGCAAAAGCTACCCCTTTTTGACATAAAAGAGGTAGCCAGAGAGGTTTTAAGTTACAAACTTAGAACCGAACTGCAGAGTGGAATGGCATGTTATCCATGGGAGACTCATTCAGCGGAGTGCCCTGAGTAACAGCGTGCACGACCTTGCCATTACCTGCGTAGATTCCCACATGGGAAGCGCCGGAATAGAACACCACGATGTCACCTGGCTGCAACTGGTCACGGGAGACTTGCTGTCCCTGTGCAGCTTGCGCGTAGGAGGTACGAGGGATTTCCTTACCAACCTGACGATACGCCCACGTGGTCAGACCGGAGCAATCGAAAGCGTTGGGGCCAGCAGCACCCCACACATAAGGAGAGCCAATCTTGGAACGAGCTGCAGCGAGAATCGATTCACCAGTAGAGTTGGTGTTGCCAACCACTGGGTTTAACGGACTCTCAGCGACTGCCGCGTAGTTATTGTTGTTCTGTCCAGGCAACGAGGCAATCAACTGATCTGCACCTGGAACATTAGGAACGCCCTGCAACGCGGAACTGACATCGACGTTAGGCACATCAACCTTGATGTCAGTGCCTGGTACGGCGACCTGCTCAGCGTTTGCTGCCATAGGGTTCGCTAACGTTGCGACGGCTGCTGCTGCGGTTGCAGCTGCAGTGTTGCGTGCCACGTTCTTAGACTGCCGACGGTGCTTAGCCACGAATGAATCTCCAATACTGTTGTGTGCCTACCAAGGAAGTGTTAAGGATGCACTTTCACTTACCCTGACCCAAAACTGGTTTCTTTACTTTTTTCCAAAGACCTTGTTCCAGTGAGGCTTTCTCTCTGGCTTTAATGTCTCAATTAGGTTACGAAAAGATTTCGGGGACTGTCCATTCATTTATCAAGAATCTGTTGTTACAAGGTCGTTATGAACCGAATATTTTAGAAAGATTAAATAATACTTAGAACATTCACGCATAGTGGTTTTAATACAATTCCCAGAAAAACCTGCCTCACACTGCTTAAATCGATAATTATTATCGGTAACTTTCTTTAGTTTTTCCGGGCAACTCAATAAAAATATGCGTCAAAACTTAACTATTGTGACGTTGGTCACATGGGTTCAAAACTGCCCCCATTTGTTCAAATAAGCTCATATGTGCAGCCCTTGCAGGGTTATATTCGCGCACGTCAAGCACCATTTACTATTTTCACATTAGTTTAAAAAAATAACATAAGTAACAGTTTGATACAAGTCATTCCGCGCCACTCCCGCCCTAGGCAAAACCTAAGAAAAAATTGCCTTATTATTATCTATCGCCAGTCCTGCCCAAAAAGATACAACGAATACCCGCTCCCCCAATAAGACCACTACCGGAAAATCTAAGGCGCCCCTAGCGGTTCATGACGTTTCCAGAATCCCACCAACGTGATACTCAACAACACCGGCCAAAGAGTAAACGGTATATAACAAGCGACCATCCACATCCGCTGTTGATTATTCATTGCCGCAGTCGGGGTCCATCCATCCCATAACCCCAGCCATACCCCGACAAACCTTCCCACGATGGGGATAATCAACAGATATAAGACCACATTGGCCACTAAGCCAACCGCAAAGGGCAACTTAGGATTAATCGGTTTGCCAGCTAACCACGGCACCCACCTTGGCCACCACTCACCCCACCGCGCAATAAGGCCAAGGCACAAGATGCCACCTATAAGCTGCATAACCTCCAACGTGATCACATAAGCAACTGCCTGAAAGCTACCGCGGTATACTTCCGCTTCCGCAAACCCGGTATCGACCCCGCACAGCATTGCTACCCGCCAGACGATAGAAGGAATCACGCTCAACACACAACCCCACCCCGCCCAATATGCCCACCGCCGAACCGGCTTATCCGTTTTTAGATTGGCGATTCTAAAACTCATACCACCGATGTTAGATAGGATGAATACCTATGGCAAGACCAGTGCGTTTTAGCAAGGACGATATTCTCGATGGCGCAGCGCAGGCACTTATGCAGGTCGGGCCCAGTCTTAGCATTGCCACTATCGCCCGACAGATAGATGGCCCCTCGGGTTCGATCTATCACCGGTTTCGCTCTCGGGAGGAGCTGCTAATCCAACTGTGGCTGCGATCAATCCGGCGCTTTCAGGCTGGTTTCCTTTCAGCTTGCGCCACCAACGACCCCCATGTTGCGATAACTAAGGCAGCGGGCCACATTATTTCCTACTGTAGAGAGCACCCGCAAGATGCGTTAGCCATGACCTTGTATCGGCACGTCAAACTCATAGACTCCGCTCCAGCTGAGCTGAAACCCGAAGTCGAACACATCAATGATGAGATTACCGTCGCGATTACCGACTTATGCCTGCGCCGTTACGACGCCGCCACCACAAGGCACTGGGAAATCCTTACTCTCGCCTTTAAGCAGACCCCCTCTGGCATAGTTCGACCCTATGTTGGCATCTCGGTGCCGGACTGGCTGGACGAAGCCGCAGTAGCCGCAGCAACAGCTATCGCACAACTAGGCGATAATCTACCAGCCGCACCTGAGCCAGGCCCTAGCTAGGTTAGACAACAGGATATATCATTTCGGTTTGCCTAGAGTTGACCTTTGATCAACTACACCCTAAAATGAAAGCCTATTGAAAATTGATCGCTTTCGAAAGGAGCTTCCATGTCTTGCAATACTCATGAGAATCACGACCACGTCCACGGTGAAAACTGCGGACACGAAGCCGTGCAACACGGTGACCACATCGACTACATTCATGACGGTCACCGCCACCGTGAGCACAACGGACATTGGGATGAGTGCGAAGTCGCCTAAGAGCCTCTTTGCCGCAAGCCTCTAAGTTTTTAAAAGACTTGGAGGCTTTAGTTTTTGCCTTGTTACATGGAAATGAGCCCCAGCCGCGTGGCTGGGGCTCATTTTTGAGCGCAATGGTGGGTTAACCCTTTAGATCAAACCCTTATCTTCATCCTCTTGGCGGTTAGCCTTGTTGAGGTTTTCAAGCATTTCCGCTTCTTCGCGATGATTCTCATGCTCGATTTCTGCTGCCTTGCGTGCAACATCTTCGTTGTCCGGCTTGAGGAAGGAACCGCGACCTGGGTGCCCAGAGTAACCAAGCTGGTTCATCTGCTTTGGTACAGCAGCTCCGGCATAAGGCAGTGGGATTGGGTGTCCATGCTCGTCCACTGGGCCCAGTGGCTGATGCACTTCGATGAACGCGCCATTGGGAAGCAGCTTGATAACACCGGTCTCAATGCCGTGTTCCAGCACCTCGCGGTCGGAACGCTGAAGACCAACGCAGATCCGATAGGTAACGAAGTAAGCCAGCGGCGGCAAGACAATCAAACCGATACGCCCCACCCAAGTCATAGCGTTGAGCGAAACCTGGAAGTGATAGGCAAACAGATCGTTACCACCAGAAAGCGTCACTAGGAAGAAGAAGGTAATACCCATCATGCCCAACGACGTACGCACGGGCACGTCGCGCGGACGCTGCAGCAGGTTATGGTGCGCGGTATCCCTGGTAATCTTCTGTTCGATGAACGGATAGGTCACCAAGAGCACCACCATCACACCACACAACATGGCTACCCAGAATGCGCCTGGGATGGTGTAGTTACCGATATACAACTCCCACGCGGGCATGACACGAGCCACACCGTCTGTCCACAGCATGTAAATGTCGGGCTGCGAACCAGCGGAAACCTGTGCTGGGTTATAAGGACCTAGCAACCAAATTGCGTTAATGGTAGTCAGACCCGCCATGAGTGCCAGTACACCAGCGGTAATCAGACCAAACGCAGCTGCTTTAATACCGAACAGTGGCAGAATGCGCACGCCTACCACGTTGTTCTCTGCCCGACCAGGTCCAGGGAATTGGGTGTGCTTCTGGTACCAAACCAATGCCAAGTGAGCAGCGATTAGACCGAGAATAATACCCGGAATAATCAAAACGTGTGCTACGTAGAACCGATCCAGCATGATCTCGGACGGGAAGTCACCGCCGAAAATCAACCAGTGCAGCCAAGTGCCAATGATCGGAAGACCTACGATGATCGCAGACATAATGCGCAAACCTACGCCGGAAAGCAGATCGTCTGGCAGGGAGTAACCCATGAAGCCTTCTGCCATGCCCAGCAGCAGCAATACGCAGCCGATGATCCAGTTTGCTTCGCGTGGGCGTCGGAAAGCACCGGTGAAGAAAATGCGCAGCATGTGCACGGTCATGGAGACCATGAACATCAAGGCTGCCCAGTGGTGCATCTGACGAACAAACAGGCCGCCGCGTACCTCGAAGGAGATATTGAGTGCTGTTTCATAAGCACGCGACATCTCCACACCATTGAGTGGTAGGTAGTCGCCGTCATAAATGACCTTGGTAATTGATGGGTCGAAGAACAGGGTCAGGTACACACCGGTCAACAGCAGAATAATAAAGCTGTAGAGTGCGATCTCACCCAGCATGAACGACCAGTGAGTGGGGAACACCTTATTAATCTGGCGGCGAATGCCGGCAGAGGCGGTGTACCGTGAGTCTATGTTATTGCCGATTTCGGCGAGTTTTGTGCTCATTAGGACTTACGCTCCCAGAATGCCGGGCCGACAGGCTCAATGAAGTTGCCCTCGGCGATGAGGTAACCCTCTTCGTCAACGGTGATTGGCAGCTGTGGCAATGCGCGGGCGGCTGGGCCGAAGACTGGCTTACCGTAGTGCAATGCGTCGAACTGCGACTGGTGGCAGGGGCACAGGATCCGGTTGGTTTGC
>CAUQSW010000011.1:0-50717 GCA_963520895.1 uncultured Corynebacterium sp.
AAAACACCTTTTCATCATCCCCTAACCCCACACACACGAAAAATCCGGGCTAGCCGACGACATCGATGCCACCGCTGACTCAGCTGCCGAACGCCGTGATTTGCTCACCGAATTATCCACACCAGCGCTGCTGGTCATCGATGACTTCCTCGCAACAGATGTCTCAGCGTTCGCACTGTCCCAAGTATTCAACCTGTTGGTCAAACGTGAAAACTCCTCGACCATCATCGCCAGCCAACACGAACCCGAGTACTGGTACAGCGTCTTCATCGAAAACGCCCTCGCCTACGCCACCCTATCGCGACTATCCAACAACGGCAGCAAACTCACCCTCATCGGTGAAGACATGCGCACCCGCACCGAGTTTCAACAAGAAAGGAGCGCATCTATCAAAGAATCTAACTCCTGTCAACGACGAAAGCGCTAAGTGGGGGTGAAAAACCGGCACTGGGCGCCACCCAGCGCCCGGTGCCGGACACCGCCCTACCGGTACCCAAAGAAAGCCCGCGTCAAATAGCCCCGAAGAGGGGTATTTTCGCCTCTTATTCACACTATTGAACTTAACTCTATTAGTGTAATAAAGTGCTGAATGCGTCAGCAATACTGAATCTCTACAAAATGAGAGGAGGAGGAATGTCGTTTAATCCAGCATCTGTAAAAGCTGTTTCTTTTGGCGAGGAAACAAAGTTCTTCGAGCCAACTGCGGCTCGTTGTTCAAGCTCTTCGAGCACTTGCTGCATTCTGTGCGTTACAATTGGCAAGTAAAAGAACATAAGACTTGCGGCCCTTGTCTCCGGGTGAGGGTCGTGGAGTGTTCTGCAAAGTCTGCACCATCGACTGAGGAAGATAAGCTTCGTCGCGAGGTGGAGAAGTTGCGAGCCGAGGTTGCGTACTTAAAAAAATTGCGGGACTTCAGGAGCCAGCGGCGAGGCTGAAAACTGAAGCTATCGTCATCCTCAAGTCAGACCACCGACTCGATGATTTGTTGGAAGTGGCAGGTCTGGCACGTTCAACGTTTTTCTACCATCAGGCACGTCTAGGCCAACCGGATAAGTATGCGCAGCTTAAGCAGGATATTAAAGACATCTTTGAAGCGGCGTTACGGTTACCGGCGAGTACATACGAAACTGCGTCAACAAGGGTGGAAAGTCAATCACAAACTGGTCTACAAGCTTATGGATCACATGGGATTGAAGTCCAAGGTTCGTCCACGGAAGAAGTATAACTCCTACAAGGGTCAGATCAGCCTTATCGCCGATAATATCCTCGAGCGTAACTTCGAACCCAAGCAACCTAACACCGTGTGGGTTAGTGATGTTACCGAGTTTCAGGTCGCCGGTGTCAAGGTCTATCTCTCACCGATTATGGACCTCTGCGACCGCAGTATCCTAGCGCACGAGATGTTGATGTCACCTTCAACGAAGCTGACATCAACGTCGTTGAAGAATGCGATTGATTGGCATGAACCTGATGAAGGATTGATGGTGCATACTGACCAGGGTTTCCAGTACCAGCACGCTAGCTGGCGTCGGCAGGTGGAGTCCGTTGGTGGTACCCAATCGATGTCACGAAAGGGTAATTGTTACGATAATGCGGTCATGGAGAATTTCTTCGGGCATTTAAAGGCCGAGATGTATCACGGCGAGTTTTTCGCCAATGTTGACCAGTTATGCCAGGCTGTTGATGATTACATCTTCTGGTACAACAACGATCGACTTCAACAACGTTTCAAGGGCCTGACCCCGATACAATATCGGAATCAGCCCCTTGAAACCATAGCCAACTAGAATTAAACCAGTCCAACTTTCAGGGGCTAGTTCAAATAGCCCCGAAGAGGGGTATTTTCGCCTCTTATTCACACTATTGAACTTAACTCTATTAGTGTAATAAAGTGCTGAATGCGTCAGCAATACTGAATCTCTACAAAATGAGAGGAGGAGGAATGTCGTTTAATCCAGCATCTGTAAAAGCTGTTTCTTTTGGCGAGGAAACAAAGTTCTTCGAGCCAACTGCGGCTCGTTGTTCAAGCTCTTCGAGCACTTGCTGCATTCTGTGCGTTACAATTGGCAAGTAAAAGAACATAAGACTTGCGGCCCTTGTCTCCGGGTGAGGGTCGTAAGTCAATTGGCTTGAAAGTACGGTCGTTATTCAAGTTCGAGAGGTGTAAATGAAGGAAGCTCTAGTTTCTGTACAGAACGTTTCAGTTAGTTTCGGTAAAAAACTGGTGTTGAATGATGTCTCGTTGGAGGTTTGTGAGGACGAAGTTACGGTCCTGCTCGGACCTAATGGAAGCGGTAAAACTACCCTAGTGAACTGCATTCAAGGTCTGGTAAAACCAGATAAAGGATCTGTCCAGGTTTTAGGAGAAAATCCCTGTAAAGGTACAGCCTGGAAGGATGAGTTTGGAGGGATGCTGCAGGACTCGAAGCTAGATTCTGACCTAACTGTAAAAGAAATGCTCACCAAATTCGCTTCATATTATTCTCATCCGTTAGGCTTGGATAGCGTACTTGAGATAGCTGGACTTTCCGAACAATCTGCTGCAAAAACCTTCAAGCTTTCAGGGGGGCAGAAAAAGCGATTGGACTTCGCGCTAGCACTTATCGGAGACCCGAGAGTTCTCGTCCTAGATGAGCCGACAGCATCCCTTGATCATCAAAGTCGGAAAAGGATGTGGCAGGCAATTCAAAAGGTGAGTCACGCTGGCACTGCAGTTTTGTTGATTACGCACGATATGCAAGAAGTTCAAGAACTCTATGACCACCTAGCGATACTTGATGGTGGAAAAATCATACTGAATAGGTCAAATAAAGATATAGAAGCTTGGTCTAATTCGATGCGCGTTGAACGAGAAGATAGCATTTTAAAACCAGCTTCACAAGATCCGAGTGATTCTAGCCGGGATGTTCCGAGGGTAGAAGATATCTATGATCATATCATCCGTGGGGGTACCATTGAACTTTAATTGGACGCACTTCAAGTATGAACTGTTGGCGCAATGTCGCAATATCCCGACCATCTTTTTTACCATCTTGATGCCGATCATCTTCTTTGTAGGCATGCGTGCATTGGGCGGGAGTAGTGCAAACTCCAACGATTTTGCGGTTCCGGCAACATCCACAATGGCAGTCGTATTTGGAACCACGATGAATCTTGCAATTGCAATGACCTACTTGAGGGAATATGGTTTACTCGTACGCTATCACCTAACTCCGTTAAGTAATCTTGGGGTCGTTCTGCCTAAAATAGTAGTTGCCTCGTTTATAAGTATGTTGGGTGTACTCGGCTTGATCTTTGCCGATTGGATCCTTTATTCGAATAAGCCCGATGGTTGGCCGACGGTAAAATTCATTGGACTAATTTTTATAGTTTCTCTTTTTTTCGGAGTGTTGGGAGTGGCGTTGTCCATATTTCTACCGAATGAAACTGCCGCGTCGCCAATTTTGAGTGTGATGTTAATTCCAATATTGATGGTGTCAGGAATTTTCGTACCTTCTGAACTGATTAACTTGCCACATTGGCTCGATTTCATTATAGGGACACTGCCGTTCAAGGCTGCTCATGAGTTGTTGCAGGCTGTATACAACGCTGAATCGCTAAAGGGGCTGGCGGCGCGTTCGACCGCAGTCTTAGTCGGATGGCTTGCCATTTCGCTTGTAGTAATCCGGCTTGGCAACATGAATTCACCGAGAATACGTCGATAGGGAGAGGTCTATGAAAGTCAAAAGACTACATCCGTTTTATGACTACCGAATCCAAGGGGATCGCCTAGACATTTGGAATGCGGGAGTTGTCAAGTCATTTACCTTCCCTGAAGCAAAGTCATTCCTAGATTTCTACTTTGATCAGTTCGAGAATGGGCGTCTTGTCCCAAGCAATCAAGAGTACGAAGGTGAATTCAGCAAGTTTCTCGAAGGGCAGGGTCTTCTCTATGAGATCGAAGATTCATATGTGAACAGTAACATTGAGGACCTGTACATTGAAGCTAACCGGCAAGTGGATGCTGAGGTAATAGCTGAGCGGCTGCGACAAGCACAGGTGACAATATTGGGCGACCCCACTCTAGGACGTTCACTTGAGCAAGCATTGCAGGGGTGCGGGCTGAACACTTGTAACCTAGATTCTAGCGACCCGGTAATGGACGACAAGTTCGATATGACTGTCTATATCGCTGATTCCGTGGCTGATGGGCGTCTTCAGAACTTTAATCGCCAAATGATCGAAGGGAACGAAACAAGGCCGTGGCTGCCAATCTTTCGGCAGGTTGGTGACTCCGTGCTGTTTGGTCCAATCATCTACCCCAGTAAGACAGCCTGCATTGAGTGTCTAAGACTCCGGATGACGTCCACGATTCCTACAATTAATGAAGAATACCTAAACCCAGGAACGTGTGTTTTCGGCAACCGTCAAGACTTTAAGAAGCAACCGACATCTACCGAAAAGTTGACTATAGCGGCGGTATCGAGTGTAGTACTGAACAGGATTTGCTTACGTGAGTATTCCAGCCTTTCGCGACCGGGATTTATCAATGAGATTAGAAAAGGGAATTTCGGGCTGGAAATTCACCATCATCGAGTACTGAAAGCTCCGAGATGTGGCGTGTGCGGGGAGTCCAGTCAGTTGGGCTATCCACAGGTTTGGCACCATGGAGGTTGAAAAAGAGATGCAAATAGAAATATTGGACTCCAACGTGTGGTCGAGAATAGAGGACTCCAAAAAGGTCTTTCGGAACTTCGTATCCCCATTAACCGGGATTATCGCTCGGGTAGTTCGACAAATGCATGAAGTAGACGATATCCGATGTCATGCAGTGGGCGCTACCTCGGCGAACTCAAGTTACACTACCGGCAACCCCACTAATACCCTTAATGGTGGAGGTGGGGGTTCTGAAGACGGCACCTACCTCGCGGCAGTGGGCGAAGGGATTGAGCGATACTGTGTCACGTATCTCCCAGATTCTGTCAAGTGTGCAACATATTCCCAGATATCTAGCGACGAACAGTGTTTGGGCCCCCAAGAAATCGGATTTTTTTCTCGGGAACAATATGAACTTGAAGGCTTTCCTTTCAAGCGGTTTGATCCCGATGTGCCGATCGCGTGGACAACGGGCGTCGATCTTCGAACCGGGGCAAGCATTCAATTGCCAGCCCAGATGATCTATATGAGTTCATGGGACGGATTTGTTCCTGAGCCTCAAAGAATTACTTACGCGACCAGTAATGGTCTGTCGGCGCACCTGACTCGATCTGAGGCATGTTTGAGTAGTCTTTTCGAAGTGCTAGAGCGCGATGCCTTTATGGCGGTGTGGTACTCGAAAATTTCAATGCCTACTATTCCGCACGACCTGAATGAGGGTCTGTCTAAGTTTATTGAACGTCACATCAGTCCCGCTGGACTGGAATTTCACTTAGTGAATCTCAGTGAAATCAATGAGATTCCTACGGTGATGGCTATTGTCATCAATAGCAAGACGAAATTGGCCCGATTCGCAATCGGAGCTGCCGCCGCAGCCACTTTGGAAATTGCCTGCAAAAAGGCCTTGGTTGAGGCATTTCAAACACGTATTTGGGTCAAGGCGGAGCAGCGATCGAGTTCGACATTGCCGAGTGATTGTGACTGGGGCGAGAAGATTCGAGTGTTCGACGACCACATCCGATTGTATGCTGATGACTCTTCGGAACATTTGCGTGAGGAAATCTCCTTTCTGTATGAGGGGCAGTCGGTCGATGAAGACTACTTCCGGTGGGATCTTCATCAAGGGGGGCCTGTAGATCAGATCAATGAAGTCCTGCAGAAGTCCGCGCTTTCGAACATCGACTTCTATGCTGTGGACTGCACATCGCCTGATGTGGCAGCAGAAGGAGCACATGTGGTGAAGGTGATTTCCCCGCAACTTCTACAGCTTGATTCTGGCTACAATTTTAGGTTCTTAGGCAATCCAAGACTCTTCGAAGTGGCGTTCGAAAAGGGATTGATTGACTCTCGTTTAGATTTGCTCTCCATTAATCAACTGCCACACCCATTTCCCTGAGGACTAATTATGGATCAAGATTTTATTCATAGTGCTAACCTTGTCGATGTTGTTTATGGAGACCGTTCCGAGGTGAAGTTTGACGAATCTGAAGACTGGTTCGAACTAACGAAAATAGTTCGTGAATCTATGAGCTGGGAAATGCTCGGCATTCAGAAGTTGATGAACAGCCCTGAACTGAACGCAATGTCGAGGCGGAGTGGAAGAAGGTATGAAAGTTGTACCTCAAAACCGCTGGAGATTCCTGAGCAGCCCACGAATGTCACGCTTGTAGATGTGCTGCAAAGGAGACGTTCTGCCTCTGCTTTTACCCAAGGGGCTGTAGGTTTCGAGGAGCTTTCAATAGTGTGTTCGCTGGGGTACGGCATAACTGCGAGATCTGATGATCTCGGGTTCCGAACTGCTCCATCTGCGGGTGCACTGTACCCGATCGACGTCTTTGTTCACGTCCTAAACGTCGATGGTTTGCGCCGAGGTGTATATCATTATTCGGCACACGACGCAACATTTGAACTTGTTTCTGAAGATGTAGATGAGGCTAGACTTCAAAAGGCCCTCATGCAAGAAGAGAATGGCTTGCCGGCTTTTGTGGTGACTCTAGTGGCGACATTCTGGCGGACGCGTTTCAAATATGCCCATAGGGGCATGAGATTCGCGTTGATAGAAGCTGGACATATAGCACAAAACTTTCTATTGGCTGCGACAGCTTGTGGTCTGGGCTCCCGCGCAATCGGCGGCTTCATCGACGATGAACTTAATTCTACCATTCCCGGAATTAATGGAACGGACGATGCAGCAGTGTACAGCCTATTGATTGGGCAGCAAAGTTAGACTATTGATCAACGAGGGGTTGTATGCCGTATCCTTTTTGCACACTCTGGTCCCGCTGATTACTGGTATTGCTGCGATGAATTGCCGCAGGTGCAAATGGTTATGTGATTCGATCAGAGTTTACGGCCTTCTAACTGTATTTTGTGGCTTTCTGGCCGTAGTGCTTGGGGTTCGGAATGGTGTGCTTTCAGGGATTTTCGGAGAAGAATGGGTCTTCGGGCTCGGAATGTCGATCCTCATTGTGGCGCTTTGGTGGACAGGGTTCTACAGGCAGACGTCGGTGTGCGATGTGGTGCAGGGCTTGGCTCGTGCACCACTGAGTGCATTTCTTACTGTGATAGTTGCAGCATCTGAAGAGCTTATTTGGCGGTCTTACTTCTCGACGGCGGTGCGCATTCAGGGCCTCGACCTCAAGGTGGCCCTCTGGTTGTTCATTGGCTTTATATGTCTACATCTGTATGGAATATCCCTTTCGAGGCTGAGGTTCTTGTTGCTATTAACAGTGTTGCTAATCCTGATTGCAGGTGTCCTGGGCCTAGGGTGGGCAATCCTTGTTCATTCAACAAATAACCTCCTTATTGATTCACACAGGAAAGCCGGAAAGGGGCAAAACGACTCCCCCAATTTTAGATTACGTTGATCTTACTCTGCAGGTGTTAGCGGACACGAAAAACTGACCAGTGGCGAACACGACGGGGGTAGGGCGTGTTCGAAGGGGGTCTTAAGCCGGACGAGGTGGTGTATGCGAACTTATGCCCTATGTGTTAGCGCCTTGTTGTGGCGTCGATGTAGCACTGGAATTCTCCTTCGGTTTGGATGACGATGGCGTGGTGCATCAGCCGGACGATGGCGGCGTTGATCTGTGTCGGACGTACCTGCGGCATGAAGTCCGCGAAGCGTGACGGATGCGAATTCGAGGGAATCGCTAGCGACGCGTGCTGGTAGGTCGCTTCGATCAGCGCGAGGTACCCGTTGGCTTCAGCGACGGTGACTTCTTCTGGAAGACTGCAGAAAGAGTATTCATCCTTTCGGCAGATAAGTCCGGCTAGACACTTTTATCGAACACTGGATGAAGACCCCATTATTTATCTACCCCCGATAAAATCTCCCAAACCTCTAAATCCCGTGTCCGCCACTGGTCAACTTTTCATGTCCACCAAACAGGGGTCAGGTTCAAGAATGCTTAGGATTTTGCCCGACCACGGCTGTACTTTCTTGGGAAGCCGATCCTTGTTGTGTCGCAGTATGTAGATGACAGCTTTGCGCACCCAACCGGCAATACCCTCTTGTGTGATTTGCGAATCGGGCTCGCCGAGATTTGCCTCGGCTACCTCTTGCCGGATAGCGGTGCGGTCTTCATCGGTGAAAGTTTCGCCACCGATAGTAAACTCGTCTTTTCCTGCAAGATCTTGTTCGATGGTTTTGGAGTCAGCGATCTCTTGTTTCGCTGAATTTGGGGGTTGTTCAGGAGTTGCATCAGCTGGCTGAATTGTGCCAAAAGCTAGTGTGGCAATCAATGAGCGTTCTTTATGAGGAAGTGTGGACACTGTGATTTTGTGGAGCTGATGGGTGTCGTGTTGCAGCTCAACGGCTGTCGAAGTAAAACTGCAGGCTATTAAGCACTGCTATAATTCTGCTTTTCCTTCTAGCGCTATACCTAACACCTTGCTATGACCTACGCATAGTTCATTTATTTAATGGCTATCTAGAAGTACTTATGGAATTTGAAGTAAAATAAACGAACTGTGTCAGAGGCCATATAAAACCCGCAATGGCTGTGCTGTTCATGCTAGGTGCAGATATGCTGGCGTTGTGCGACTTGTCCTAGACGTTTGGTTGCGCCATAGGAGTCTAGCTAAACGCCAAAGCAGGTGCCCAGGCTATATATTTCAACGACTGAGCACCTACCCGCTAGCTACGAATTAGTCAGTCGTGCCGCCAGTTCCTCTAGAACGTGGGTATAAGTCTGGCCAGTAGCCCTGGTCAAGCCCATTTCACAGGTTCGGTTACAGGATAAGAACAAGTCTGCATTAAGTTGCTTGACCGAACGCGCCTCATCCCTCGTGGAGGTAGCGGTGAGCTCTTCATGTAGCAACCCGCGATCACCTGCGAACGCACAGCAACGCCAACCATCAGGAATAATGGCTTCCTCGGCTACCAAGCCCGCAAGCATCATCAGCGCATCATTTGCGCCTAGGTGGGTTGAGGAACACGTGGGGTGTACCGCTGCCCGTCGAGCCTTGGCCACTGGTGGCAGAAGCGGTGCAACATTTTCAGCAACCCACTGGGTGGCATCTACCACGGTCACGGTAGTCACCCCAGCGTTCTTCAACGCCACCATGATCCCTTCGGTGCAGGAAACATTATCGCAGACCAGCGGGAACCTACCGCCCTCGGTGTGCTGCACAATCCAAGTGACCAGTTTGTCCTTCATCACCTCATAGCCCTGGGCAAGCCCCTTGGATTTCCACGGCGTGCCGCAGCACAGCTCACCGATGCCCTCTGGGGTACTCAACCGCAAGCCAGCGTAATCTGCCAACTGCCGCACCGCTTCGGCCACTCCAGTACCACAAGCGTGCCCGGAGGCAAACATGGAGCCCACGCAAGCAGGTAAGAATATTGCATCCGGTTTAGCCACCGGCTGCGAGCGCCGCAGCTTACCGCCACCAGGAAGTTCTTTGGTCAACGTGGGCACCACATCGTCGCTAATGGCTTTCCGTGCCAACCCCAAAACCCCACGCAGCGGCGCAGTTGGCAACAGCTTCGTGGTATGCATGCCTATCGACGCCCCCCGCATCACTAAGCCCCAGTGCTCAGCGGCAACTTTCCACCCTTTATCCAGCGTTTCGCTTTGCATTTCCCGACGTTTGGTCCGAATCAGGTCGCCGGTATTGATTTTCACTGGGCAAGCAGTAAGGCACATACCATCAACCGCGCAGGTCTGTACCACATCATAAACCTCCTGCTCCTTGAGCTTTTCGGCCAGCTCATACGCGCCGGTGGCTTCACAGGCGGCAATAGCACGTTGCAGCACAATGCGCTGGCGGGGAGTGGTGGTCAGATGTTGGGAGGGACATACCGGCTCGCAGTAACCACATTCCACGCAGTCGTCGATAAGCTCACGCACCGACTCGGTGGGTTTGATGTATTTCAGGTGCAGTTCAGGGTCATCGGTAATGATCGTGCCGGGATTTAAAATCCGCTGCGGATCACAAGCATCTTTAATATCCACCATGGCTTGGTACAGATCATCACCATATTGGCGCCGCACAAACGGCGACATGATCCGTCCGGTTCCGTGCTCGGCTTTTAAGGTGCCCTGTTCGCGTAGCACCAAATCCACCATGTCTTCGGTGAATTCGTCGTAGCGATTCAGCGATTCCGGCCCAGCGAAATCTTCGGTGACCAAGAAGTGAATATTGCCATTTTTCGCATGCCCGAAAATCACCGCACCTTCATAACGGTGCTTATCAAACAAGGTTTGCAGCTCGGTACACACTCCGCCCAGCTGCTCCATGGGAACCGCAATGTCTTCGAGCAATGCCATCGTTCCCTTTGGGCGGTTGCGCATCACCTTGGTGTATAACCCATTGCGCATCACCCACATATGGCCGCGCCTCGTGGGATCGTTGGTCATTTCTGGCTGCGTAGACAAGCCGCCAAGTTGGGCAAATGCCTGTTCACCCGCCTCCTTACGCTCGGCGATGCCATCATCGTCCATGGCTTGGTATTCCACCAACAACGAGGCGTGCTCAGCCACCTTAAACCCTTTAGGCAGCACCGATGCGGCATCTTCGCCCATGGCGCGGATGGCGGCGGCGTCGATAAGCTCAACAACATCAGCGCCCGACTGCACCAGCGTGGGCAGGGCTGCGGTAGCGGCATCGAGGGAATCGAACATAAGTAGGCCGGTAGCGGTGCGTTTAGGTACCGGGAGCGTGGTAAAAATCGCTTCTGCGACAAACCCTAACGTGCCTTCAGAGCCGATCATGAGATGCTCTAGAATCTTGGCGGGAGTATCGAAATCCAAGAAGGAATTAATGCCATACCCCATGGTGTTTTTAATCGCGTATCTGCGCTCAATATCGGCGCGGTACTTGGTGCCGCGTAACGTGTCCCGCAGCCGCTCCAGGACTTCCACTAGCGCCGGTTCCTGGGCACGCAACAGCTCGTCGGCGTGCGCATCGGCGGTATTTACCACCGTGCCACTAGGTAGCACAATGGTCATGGAATCAATGGTTCGGTAGGCATTGGCCGTGGTGCCGCACGTCATCCCAGAGGAATTATTAGCAATCATTCCACCAATGGTGCACGCAATTGACGACGCCGGATCTGGCCCCAGTTTCCGGCCGTACCGCGCCAAAGCCCCGTTGACCTGGGAAATTGTAAGCCCTGGTTGTACCCGTACCCGCATGCCGTAGTCGAGAACCTCCAAGCTGCGGAAATGACGGCGCACATCAACCGTAAGCCCCTCGGACAGTGCCTGGCCGGACAAACTCGTTCCCCCGCCCCGGAAAGTAAGTGGCCAGCCCAGCTCGGAGGCCACCTGCATAGCCACCCCAACATCATGAGGGGAGTGGGCGCGCATAATGGCATCGGGGGTGTGCAGGTAATGGGAAGCGTCAACAGCTAAAGCCATACGATCAAGCTCGCGGGTGCTTATTTTATCGCTACCGAGAGCATCTTTCAGAGCGGCGATTGCGGCGGCATTGCCTTCAGATAATAAGGATCGAGACGTAGTGACGGACATGGCTGGTGCTCCGTTCTAAGCAGACTGGTAGGTGAGTTAACTCCCAGCTTACTCGCGGTTTTTCCGATCGGACAGTAAGGTTAGCCACTTTCGCAAATCTGAGAAGCTTGGGATGACAGGTTCGGGCTCTGGCTTGCGGCGACGGCCGACGGTTTTGGGGGCAAACAGCGCTTTGACACTGGCGATGAACCATATTATTCCTACAGGGACGAATGTCCACGGTGAGCGTCTGGAGAATTCAAAATTAAGTCCCAAATAAGCGCCGAGAACAGTGAAAAGTAGCGCAGCTATTAGGTGAGCCCAGGCGGTGTCTAACAAGACAATTCCGTAAATGAGAAGCATCGCAGAGAAAAATAACGAGAAAAAGAGTCCATCTGATTTAGGAATTGCAGCTTCGTGGAAGTCCAAAATGTAGTCCCAATCGTGTAACCACAGCAGCCACATGCTAATGGCCGTAACTGTCACCCCGATTAGTTGTCGTGTAGACATTGTTGGACTCCTAGAGGTAACTCAATGGCGTAATTCAATATTCAATGATGAATATGTGATACTTGCCACATTATGTGACGTTTGTAACTAAACTGGCATTTGTGAACTGTTGAGTTACGCGCAGACTTCACAACTCTATAGAACAGTAAGGGAGGCGATATGTTTCGCGCAGCGTTGGCGGTATTTAAGCACCAAGTAATAGCCTAGCCCTAGTTGGTCTTGATATTCATAGTAATTTTCTCCTATCCGCCAGCGGTAATAGGAGGGCTATCTGTTCGGTATGCCAATGTTGTCAACTACAGTTCCTTGGGCATGAAAGGTGGTATAGCAACTGCCACCCGTACTGCGGGAACGTCTTTTACTGAATCTGAAGTGCAGGAACTGGTTGGCTCAGATTTTCAGGTCAAGACTGTGGTGGATATTCCATCAGGTATAGCGAAAACAGCGGAGACTTCACTTATGGTGTGCGATTGTCCCAAATAGACGAAGATTTTGTAGCGCCGGGAGAAATTTGCCTCAGTGCTTTTCTCGAAGGCTGGTTACATGTTGACGTTGGGGACACAATTACTCTGGAAGTCTCTGAGATGCTAGTAGAAAAAACCGCACCAGACCTAAAGCTTAAAGATCGGGTCGAGTTGAAGGTATCGGGCATAAACCCCGGGATGGCCAGCTATGTTGCTCCCTCAACTTTTATAGATTCGGATAAGCCTAACGCCAAAGAACCCTTTTGGATTTGGACTCAATGGGTTATCCTACCCAAGACTGGTCGGGGACTCACCGACGAAGAGGTTGCCAAACTTGGCCAAGCGGGGTTGAGGATCACACTGGAAAATCAAAATGATTGGTGGAGTGGGTTGCCAAAATTTGTTGCGACGGATCTATTTTCCAAGGTGATTCCTTCACATGCCGATGCGCGCTATGTTCCAAAAGGGGACGACATGGGGGAACGCAAAATTCCATTATGGGAACAGCTATGGAGTGGCACGTATTTCGCCATGATATGCAGTGTTTTGGTTTTGACTCAGCTTCACTGGGGATCGTTAAAGAAGGCAATCGGCGAGGATAGGAGCCGAGGCTACGCCAATGCTGTAGAAACCATTTATTTCATCTTGCTCAGCAGCCTTGCGGCCGCTGCTGCTTTTGGGATAACTGCCTGGCAGGAAATGCAGGAATGGAATTCCAAGTATCCAGACTGGCCAGCAGTATTTCCGGGAGACCTGTTTTTCACCACGCTGATATTTAATGTGATAATGGCGGTAGTGTATGTACAAATTGGTATATGGCTGACCGAGAAGCAGCGAAAATGATTTATGCCGCTGGGTAGGTCAGCCGCTGGGTAGATCAGCTGGAGTGGTCTAGGGGCTGCTGTGCCTTGCGGCTTTAAAACAGTCACCGTTTAGAAGCCCTACCAGCGCAGAATGAAACTCGCTATACATTTCACACATAAAAAGCATGCGAAGAGCTTTGAAACCTTCAGATTCAAAGCTCTTTTGCGACTACTCGGTGACTGGATCAGCAGGCACTTCGCCAAGTTCTTCAGGGGACGGTTCAGGTGGAGCTTCATCGGCAGGCTGCCCATAGGTCCACATAATGGGAGCGGGAGGCGTGGGCGAATCGGCTACGCCGGGAATTTTATAGTCAAAGCGGTAGATCACGCTGGAGGGGTGCTGCTCAGGTCGAATGTTTTGGTCGATGACTCCTATCAGACCTCGGGTATAAGTCACCCCTATGGCGAGGTTGCTTTCGTTGGTAGGGAGTCGACTGGCCTCTGGAATGCCGCACGAGTTATCAGTACCTCCGAGGACTTTCCGGACTTCACCGCTGCCATCGCTATTTCCCAGAGTTATGTCCGGCGCGGTTACCGGAGTCAAGACCGTATCGGCGAACCCGTTGAGGACTAACGGGTGGTTAGTATAAGCGGGTACCACTCCGAGAAACTCAATGTCAAAGGTGTAGCAAGTATAGTGAGCCACGTTTGTGGCGGTAGCCGGGTCGAGCAGCTCTACTTCCTCCGGCGGCAATGGTGCCTCGTTGTACGGCGTCACTGACCAGAGCAGCATGCGGCCTTCGGAATCGATAGACGCGACTGTGGCAGGAGCTCCGAATGCCAACCGCGTTCCGGGTGGGGTGAGCTGGAGGTCGTGACCATCGAGGTTGACTACAGTCGGCAGCGATCCAGCAGGGGGTTGCTCTGCCACGGAACTGTCAGTAACGACCGGGTTGACGCTCGTTTCACCAGCACTGCCTTTGCCAGGCCGATCCCCGGGAGGGTGGGGCTGGAATCTGTTGCGGTCGGGGCTAGCGCAACCAGACATTAGCGCGAGACTGCAGCAGAGGACACCAGCAAGTAATGCCCGCGAGCGTCGAATAATACGATCCGAGTGGGGCCGAAGAGATGGCATGGATAACAGTCCTTTCGCCTTAGGTGGTCGTTTACTCAGCTGCATGTTTGGCCTCATAGTGCTTAGGAGCGTCTGGCTGAGCTGGGTGTTCTATGACATCGGCATCTAAAGTGTCGTCATCGGGGTCGTCAGCCTTTACTGTGACGGGTGCGGGAGCATTGGGAACCACTATGGTTGCCAGCCATCGGCATATCCGTGATACCAAAGACTCCAGCGGTCCCTTGCCGTGACCAAGGTACCAAGCACTGGCTAGGAGTATCCCGAAGAAGATCTGCCCCCAGAACCAGCCGTTTGGCTTGTCAAGGATGGTCTCCCCGAAGATGGCAAAAATAAGTAGGTGCACTACGTAAAGGGTGAGGGTCATTGACCCTGCTGCGATGAGCGGGACAAGAAAGTTATTGAGCATCCGTGCAATCACCAGCAAGGAACCTATAGCGCATACTGCCAGGCCAGCGGTGGTGAGCAGCTCGAAGGGAGTGTCGGTATGCGGGCCGGTGATTGTGAGCCACCACAGGGTGTCGGTAGGCATATGATCGTAAGGACCGTAATCCATAACGGCTAAAAGATCTTCACGGCTATAGCCCGGTGTGTTGTTATAGATCTGGTCGAAGCCACCTGCTTGGAAAACGAGAAAATTTGAAACAATGGTGCTCGTTATTGCAACTGTGGCGCCTAAGACGATGAGTCGAGTCTGGGTGAGTAACCAGCGCAGATTCAACCTGCCGATAGCCATCCCGGCGCACAAATAGGTCATCCAGGTCACCAGCGGGAAGCTGCCACCGATGACTAGGGTGATGAGTGTATCAATCGGCATTCCCCAGAGGTCGCTGAAAGAAGGATTGTACGTGGTTGTGTATACCAGTCGGGAATTAGTGAAGAAAACCGCAAACGGTCCGGCAACGGCAAAAACTATGGACAAAAACAGCAATGAGCGGATCCGCAGCGCTGTTAGTGGGATAGCTAGGAGAAACATCAGCCCGTAATAAGGCAGAATATTCAAGGCGTAGACATCAAAGTGATCAATGGACATCCCAAGGGCAAAAATTATTATTGCGCGTACACCAAGCGAGACTCGGCTGCGCGCCATGCGCCTGCCTTTGGATGGATTATTCCCACCTGTTAGTAAAGCTACTGTTACACCGGCGAGAACCGCGAAAAGCGCAGAGGCATTTCCCGCGAAAAACTCCCAAAAGAGATTAGGCCTCCCGGTATTGGTGTTGTAAGCGGGTAAAATATGAACAGCAATCATGCCAACTAGCGCGCAGCCTCGGGCGGCATCAAGGCCTGTGATGCGATTCGCGAACGCAGGACCAAAGGCTCGCTCCGCGCTCCAAGAGTTCATTCCTGGCTCCTGGGTGGGCAGATAGCTTGGTGGTGGGGCAGCCTTTTCTCCGTCCCAGATCGGGCGTATTCCTGCGGGGCCGGGGCTGGGGTGGTGTATGAGGTTGTCGGAGGATTGCGCCGATGTAGAAGTAGGGGAGGAATCCATGGAAACTCCTTTCAAAGGGTGTACCGGCGAGGCTGGGGTAGTTAATTGAGGTTGGCAAGCACGCTTTTAAAGGTTGGCCTTTAGGTGCTGGCCGAAACTCAATGGCTTATTTTCTGGGTGTGATCCTCATAGTGCTGATCGACATGGGCAACGGGGTTACCGGCCCAGACTGAATCGCGAGGGATACCATCTTGCCGAAGCACCAGGGAGCTAGGCTGGATCGTCGCTCTTTCCCCTAAAGACGAACCGGGGAGCATGAAGCTATTGGGCCCTAACGTTGCACCACTTCTGACTGACACGGTGTCCAGCGTCATGACTCGGTCGTGGAAGAGATGGGTTTGCAAGACTGTGCCGCGGTTGACGGTGGCGCGATCATCGATGCTAATGAGATCAAATTCCGGGAGCCACCATGTTTCGCACCACACGCTTCGGCCAATTCGGCATCCCATCGCACGTGCCCATAAGTTGTACATGGGAGAGCCGAGTGAGATTCGGATAAGGGACGGCACCGCAAGAAGTTCGGTGATGTTGTCAGACAGCTCGCCGCGCCATACGAAGGTGGAAAACAGCGTGTGATCGCCTCTGGTGAACCGGCCGATGAGGATCCATTTTGCAATGATTGGAATCAGGCTGGCAATGATTGCCGCAGCCAACGTCAGCGGCATGGACCACAGCATGACTGCGGTAAGTCCTGACCAGCCATGACCGTGGCTCATGTAAATGATGGTACCGATCCACACGAGGAAAAGATCGAGGTAGCCCGCGATAATTATGGGTAGCAAACGGAAGGCTTCTACCATGGCACGTGCGAATTTTAGATGAGCTGGTGGTTTAAAAGTGCGCTCAATGTCCGCTGTGACGGATGCACGCGGGATCTGTCGTACCGAGCGTCCTAGCCAGGAGGTGCCACGTCCGGGGCGTTCCGGGGTAGAGGAAAGCACGGCGATCAGCGAGTCTTCGGGTAAGTCGTGATCTGGCCCAACTATTCCGGAGTTGCCAACAAAGGAGCCGTTACCGATCACGGTGGTGCCGATGTGGAGCCAATTATCGCGGTAACGGGCGGTAGTGCATAAGGAGTGATCGGCGAGGAAACACCGATTGCCGATGGAAGTCAGGTGCGGAATCGTTTCGACGGTTGAAGCCTCGGTGTCTTTACCTACCCGTGCGCCGAGCAACCGCAGGAACACCGGCGTCAGCCAACCTGCGTATATGAAGTAGGCCGACGTCAGTGTTTTCTGCATTAACGAGTGAGTCAACCATAAGGCCCAACCAGTGAGGGATTGCTGAGGGAAATAGCCTGGTCGAATGAACAGTGAACAAAATCGAACGGTGAAGATCACTAAAACAAGCCACGTGCCTACGGCGACGATCGTGAATACCGGTGTCCATAAAGCGAGTATCGGGAAAACGAGTTCATATTGTTCTAAGGGCCGAACCTTGGGCAGAACGATGGCTATGCCTGGCAGAATAGCGATCAGCGGCATGAGGCTCATCCAGATCATTCCTGCCCCAAAAAGCAACCGTAACTGGAATTTCCCCAGGATGGATACCGTGCGGGTAGTAGCCGCTTCAATGGGGGTTTGATCTGGCCACGTGTTTCCAGCTTCGCCATGTGGGACTAGGGGTGAGCCGCCATAGAGCTTCTTGTTGGGTATTTCGCCGCTGACACAAGACCCGGGCAAAATTTCGGCATCGTCACCAATAACTGAGCCGGGAGTGACGAAGGTCCGCAGCCCGATACGTACTCGGTCGCCAACGATGATCTCGCCAACGTGCACCACATCACCGTCGATCCAGTAACCGTTAATATCTACTTCCTGTTCCAGTGCCGCGTTATTGCCGATGGACACAAGTCCGGTAACTGGTGGAAAAGTGGCGAGTTCAGTATCTCGTCCGACAGTACAGCCAAGTAACCGATAGAGTATCGGGGCTGCGGGGGTACCCAATACCGGATCAAGGCGCAGGTAGGTGAAAAATCGTTCTGCAGCCCATATTCTCAGGTGAGTCCAGCCGCCACGCAAATAACTGCCAGGGCGTATACCCACGGTGAGTATTCGTGCGACCAGTGTTAATTGGAGTATTTTTCCGGGGGTGCTAAACAGCAATAACGTGGTAATGAGCACAGGCCACAGCGAAATGGAAGGCACCCAGCCCGCATCGAAGAGGAAGTCCAAGGCCCACACTGTCAGCAGCGAGCCACTGATGTATCGGGCGGCGTTAACACAGTAGATGGCACAAACCACTAGGAACTGGAAGATCCCACTCCACCAGGGAATCGCTTGCGGGGTCGGCCGCTGTTCCTCGGCCGATTCTAGGGTGGTGATGTATTCCACCATTTCCGATAGCGTGGGGTGATCGTAGAGCGCGCCGATATCAAGTGCGGGATAGACGTTGCGCAGCTCTACCGTCAAGGAAGCGATAGCTACGGAAGATCCGCCGAGATCGAAGAAATTAGAGTCCGGCTGCATGGGTATTTGACCAAGTTGATCCGCCCATTTGTGGGCTAGCCATTGCAGGTGACTTGGCAAAGCAGCGGTGTTTTCTTTCGAGTCGGGTAGCGGCCACGGTAAGGCTCCGCGGTCCACTTTGCCGGAGGTCTTCATGGGAAGTTCATCGACGACACATAGCGTTGGGCTGATGCCACCAGGGAGAACGGTGGCAAGGTGGTCTCTGACTACCGCTAGATCTATCTGAGGTTCGTGCACGCTGTCAACAACTATGTAGCCAACGATAACGTCCGCCCCAGCGGGGGTTTTCTGTTTGGCAGCAGCTGCGGCTGACACCCCGGGGGTGCTGGCTAGGGCGCGGTCGATCTCCCCGAGCTCCATGCGTCGGCCACCAAATTTAATCTGGTCATCGTTTCGTCCGGCGAAAATGAGCCCAGCGGTTTCCGCCACAACAAGGTCACCCGTGCGATAAGCTCGATCCCAGCCAAGCGCAGGTAGCGGGGCATAAGCTTCGGCATCTTTAGCTGCATCGAGGTATCGACCCAACCCCACGCCTCCGACTACGAGTTCCCCGGTTTCTCCCCAGCGCACCGGTTGCTCCGTGTTGGGGTCAATGACGGCCAGCTCCCAGCCGAGGGTTGCTCGGCCGATACGGACTGCATCGTCATCCGAGAGTGGTTCCATGCGTTGACCCGAGCAAATAACCGTGGTTTCGGTGGGACCATAGGTGTTCCATAGTTCTCGGTTAGGGCTAGCTAGCCGGTTAACGAGAGCTTTGGGAAGCGCTTCACCACCGAAGATTAATAATCGCACCGCCGCAAGTGATTCCGTAGACCAAAATGACGCCAAAGTCGGCACGGTGGAGACAACGGTAATGGCGTTTGCCGTGATCCAGTTGCCCAGAGCGTCCGCAGAGCGAACAATGTCGCGTTGAGCTGCAATGAGTGCTGCACCGTGACGCCATGCTAACCACATTTCCTCACACGAGGCATCGAATGCGACGGATAGTCCTGCCATGACTCGATCGCTGGGGCCGAGTGGGGCGTCGCAAAGGTACATGCGTGCCTCCGAGTCGACGAGCGCAGCAGCGGATCGGTGAGTAATGGCCACACCTTTGGGTTTGCCCGTGGACCCTGAGGTGAAGATGATCCAAGCGTCGTCCTCAAGGCTAGGTGCGACAGGCTCAAAGAAGCCTAGACCCTGACCGGAGTGGTGCAGGGGTTGATCGAGGTGGGGCGTTTGGGTTGAAATTGGGTGGGATAACGTTAGGTCTTGGCCGAAAACTGCAGCGACTTGTGCCTCTTCCCATACCGTATCTGCGCGGGAGTCAGGATCGTCCCAGTCGACAGGTACATAGGCGGCACCAGCACAGATAACACTCAAGATTGCGACGTACAAATCAGTCGTTCCGGACGGAACTCGGATGCCCACTCGGTGTCCCCGGCCAATTCCGAGTTCGGCCAGTCGCATAACGTGTTGGTACACTGTTGCCGACAGTTCCCGGTAGGTTAGGCTGCCATTTGAACCCACAAGAGCGACCGCCTCTGGATACCTCTCGACGGTCTCGTTGAATATATCAACTAACGTGCGAGGTGCAGGTATGCTCTCCACGCCGAAGATGGCGTAGGTCGGATGGTCTTTATTGCTTTTGTGATAATCGAGACCGGATAAAAAGGCATCATCGGTGCAATTAGTAGTTTTCATGTTTTTAAAGGATTACTCGTGACGCATTGGGAAAACTCTGGTTTGTGGTTGTTGGAATCATGTTCTATAAAGCATAAGTGATTATGTGCTAGTTGGAAAGTGTTTTTCTGTTGAACGGAAAGTCTTTGGTTATATGGCCGCAGCGGGGGTATTTTTCTGGTGATGCTGGCCGGTTTGTGGGATAAGCCGATCGCGTTTGTGAACGTCTGTAGAAAGGCTTCCATTTTTATATAGCCAGACTGCGGTATGGTCTTGCCTACGTTATCTACTGATCCAGTTGGCCTGCGACTAGCTTGTCGACGTTGTCATTATCGATCGTGGCTTTGTATATCGAGCGCCTGCGCAGAGCTGCGAATAAAAACTTGCCCTGATAAGCGACTGATCACATAGATGAGCTTTTCAAGCTGTAACCACCTGAGCTATTGTGTAGCGCTAGACACGTTTCTACGGAAAGGTGATAGTGCTCACGATGCCGCCCAGGAAAGGGAACAGTTATGGCAACAGTAGATACCCAAAAGGGTCTGGATATTCCGGATGGGGTCGAGCTGGTTTATTCGGAAGCATCCGAATTGCCGGTAGGGGTGCGGGATAACCGCAAGCTGACCTCAGTTAAGAAAATCGTATTGTTTTTAATCGCCCTGGCTGCTGCCGCTGGTTGGGGAACAATTGCGACATCTCGCGGTGAGACAGTTAATGCCGTATGGCTGGTCATGGCTGCGGTGGGGTCATATATTGGTGGGGTCATATATTATTGGCTACACTTTTTACGCTCGGTTGGTGGAATACAAGATAGTTAAACCACGTGACGACCGTGCTACACCGGCTGAATACGCAAGTGACGGTAAGGATTTTATGCCTACCGATCGTCGCGTGCTTTTTGGCCACCACTTTGCCGCTATTGCCGGGGCTGGGCCGCTGGTTGGCCCAGTTATGGCGGCGCAAATGGGGTATTTACCTGTCACATTGTGGATTTGTTTCGGCGTGATTTTGGCCGGGTCGGTGCAAGACTTTTTGGTGTTGTGGGTGTCGACCAGGCGTAAAGGCCGTTCACTCGGGCAGATGATTCGGGATGAAACCGGCCCGGTAGGAGGTGCTGTTGGTATCTTCGCGGTTATCGCCATCATGATTATTCTTATTGCGGTCCTAGCGCTGGTGGTGGTTAACGCGCTGGCGGAAAGCCCCTGGGGTGTGTTCTCCATTTCGATGACCATTCCCATTGCCTTGTTTATGGGGGTGTATTTACGGTATCTCCGACCTGGTCGGGTCAGTGAGGTCTCTGTCATAGGTGTGGCACTATTGCTGCTGTCGATTGTCGCCGGTGGTTGGGTGGCCGATACTAGCTGGGGTGCAGACATGTTCACCTGGTCTAAGGTCGCCTTGGCTTGGGCGCTTATTGGCTATGGCGTCTTTGCCGCTATTTTGCCAGTCTGGTTGTTGCTCGCCCCGCGGGATTACCTTTCTACTTTTATGAAGATCGGTGTGATTGCGCTGTTAGCGGTCGGTATTTTGATTGACCGCCCCGAGGTGCATATGCCTGCCATTACGGATTTCGCGCTTAATGGTAATGGTCCAGTGTTTGCGGGTAATCTCTTCCCCTTCTTGTTTATCACTATTGCTTGCGGTGCGTTGTCTGGGTTCCACTCCTTGATTTCTTCAGGTACTACACCGAAGTTGGTGGAGAAAGAAACCCAGATGCGCATGATCGGTTATGGCGGAATGTTGATGGAATCGTTCGTTGCAATCATGGCGCTGATCACGGCGGTGATTTTAGATCGGAATCTGTACTTCGCCATGAATGCGCCGCTTGCGCTGACTGGCGGCACGGCGGAGTCCGCGGCGACTTTTGTTAATTCACTTGGCTTACCTGGTACTGGTATCGCTGCCGATCAATTAACTGCCGCGGCAGCCGCTGTGGGGGAGCATACGGTGGTCTCGCGTACCGGTGGCGCACCCACGTTGGCTTTCGGTATGTCCGAGATTCTTACGAATATTTTTGGCCACCCAGAGATGCAAGCATTCTGGTATCACTTTGCCATCATGTTCGAAGCATTATTCATTCTCACCACTGTCGATGCTGGAACCCGGGTGGCTCGATTCATGATGACCGAGACCTTAGCTAATGTGCCAGGTCTGTCCCGGTTTAAAGACCCCACATGGACGGTGGGTAACTGGATTTCAACCTTGGCGGTGTGCTCACTGTGGGGAGCAATTTTGCTTATGGGTGTTACGGATCCGCTCGGTGGCATTAACGTGCTATTCCCATTGTTTGGCATAGCCAACCAACTGCTTGCCGCCATGGCTCTAGCACTGATTACTGTCGTGGTGGTGAAGAAAGGTCTGTATAAGTGGGTGTGGATCCCAGCAGTACCGCTCATATGGGATGTCATTGTTACGATGACGGCTTCGTGGCAAAAGATTTTCTCTTCCAATCCAAGCATTGGTTATTGGGCGCAGCATGCGCGATTTAAAGAAGCCGCCGTCCAAGGCTTAACAGAGTACGGCAGTGCTAAATCGCCCGAGGCCATCACAGCAGTGGTACGTAATACTGCTATTCAAGGCTCGTTGTCCATCCTGTTCGCGGTATTGGTACTGATTGTGTTGGCAGCTGCCCTTGCCACCTGTATTAAGGCAATCCAAGCAGATCGGAGGGGTGAGGTGGTAAAGGTGAGTGAGGAACCGTTCCGGCCGTCGTCACTGTTTGCGCCGCGGGGGATGGCCGCGACGGATATAGAAAAGCAGGTTGATAAGCTGTGGTCAGAAAAGCGGGTGGTTATTCATGCGCGTCATTAAAGTACTGCGAAGCTGCTGGACCTATATCGGTGAGGTGCTGGGCGAGGGCGACTACAAGCGGTATGTTGCCTATTTGCAAACGCATCAACCCTGCGCGCCGATCCCCACAGAGCGGGAGTATTGGCGGATGCGTTGGGCGGAGCAAGAACGTAATCCTCAAGGTCGGTGCTGCTAGGTTAGGGAGCATGAACGATCGACTGCTTACTGCGCGGATCTCGCTCACCCCGATTGTGTGGGGCACCACGTATTTCGTTACTACCGCGTGGCTGCCCGTCAACCATCCCATGACGGCAGGGATGCTACGGGCGCTGCCCGCAGGTTTGCTGCTATTGCTCTACACTCGGGTGCTGCCCACTGGGCACTGGTGGTGGCGGTCATTGGTATTAGGCGCGCTGAACATTGGGGTGTTTTTCGGCTTACTGTTTATAGCCGCGGAACAATTACCCGGTGGGGTGGCCGCTATTTTGGTGGCGGGCGCACCGTTGATCGCGATTATGTTGTCGCCAGTATTGCTAAGTACCACCCCGGCGCGCCATCAGATTATTGCGGTGGTGTGCGCGCTTTTAGGGGTTGCAGCTATTGCACTGACCCCGGGAGCTACGCTTAATGCCATTGGTGTTGCTGCCGGTATTGCGGCTGCTGTGAGTATGGGGTTGGGGATGGTTCTGGCGAAACGCTGGGGGCAACCAGCGGGTTTGAGTTCGTTGCATACGACCGCGTGGCAGTTGACTTTCGGCGGATTGCTGTTGGTTCCGGTTGCGCTTAGGGAAGGGCCCATGCCGGATTTGGATTGGGCTGGCGTGGGTGGTTATGCCTATTTGTGCATTTTCGGGGCGTTGTTGGCATATCCGAATTTATTCGCAGGCCTAGCACGTTTGGATGCCACGCGGGTGCTGGTTTTAGGTGCGCTCAGCCCAGTTACGGCGTTGCTTATCGACGCCATCAGCGGCAACCCACCCACGCTCCTTCAATTAACAGGGATAGTGGTCGTACTGGTTTCTATTGTGGTGGCGCAACGTCCGTAAATTGAACTGCGCTAAGCTTGGCGCTTAGGACTTCAAACAATACGGTTAAGGAGTATTAAGTGCGCAGTTCTATTTTCGATCAGATGCACCTTGAGCAGGAGACCAACCAACGCTGGACCATGCAGTCTTCTTATATGGTTCGGGTGGGGTTTGGCCCAGAGGTGATCGCAGCTCAAGGGGCAATGGTGGCGTATCAGGGCGCTATTGATTTCGCTTATCAAGGTTCTGGGGGTTTGGATCGGTTTGTGAAAAAAGCCTTGACCGGCGAGGGCGGTAATCTGATGCGGGTGTCTGGTGAGGGGGAAGTGTTTTTCGCTAAGGCTAAAGAGAACGTGTTTTTATTAGAACTGGAAGGCGATGCTATCACTGTTAATACCAACAGCTTGTTGGCCTTTGACGCCACTTTATCGTACGACATCCGCAGCATGGGTAACGCTGGGTTGCTGTCGGGTGGTTTGTTCAATTTGCTGTTGCAGGGGCAGGGGGTAGCTGCGATTACTTCGGATGGTCCGCCTATTGTTTTGGACTGTTCAGTACAGCCAACGTTTGTTGATCCGCAGGCAGCTGTATGTTGGTCTGCTAACTTGCAGCCGCATCTTAAGAGTAGTTTTAAAGCGGGATCTTTGATTGGTAGGGGTTCTGGTGAATCCTTCCAGCTTGCCTTCCACGGCCCAGGGTTCGTGGTGGTGCAGCCTTCCGAAGGACAACCGATAGTGACGGCATCGTAAACTATGGATACATTAGTTTTAGCTCAAGCAACGATGACCACAGCGAACTGGGTAGCGCTGGGAATCACCATAGTGTTACTCATAGCCTGCGTGGCGGTATTCGTGTTGATGGTGCGATGGGTGCTCAATAACCTTTTCAAATAAGGCTAATCCTTCGGTACCAGCGGCCCGATTGCCCCTTTGCCAATACACACCGAACTTTTCGGATGAGAGCCGGTGACCTCGATTTTTAATCGATTACTGCCGCCTGGTAGTCGTGCCCACTGCCGCTCTAAAGTAGTTGGGACAACAACAGTAATGGCTCGGCTATTGGTCTCTTCGATCGGCTCTAATGCGTTAGGCGTTGTGACGGTAAGGGTCATGTCATCTGCTGAGGCTAGGGCATTTAGCTCCCACACCCAATCACCGAACTGCAGCAGGGGATCAACTGGTATTTCTACTGTTTCGCCTGCCATCACCCGGTAACCACAGCTTTGTTCGGGGCCTAGCTTTGAATAGGAAATCGGTGCTACTTCGGCGGGATGCAAGATGCCTTGAGCATCAAAAACCTGCGGGTTGGTGGTGATATTAACAACGGGAGTGCCGGTGATCGAAGAAACCTTGTTGTAGGGATGAACCAACGGGGTCAGTACCTCCAGCGGGGTGTGCTGATCTAACACCGGCACTGGGCTGGTGGCGAGGGAATGACGAACCCCAGCGAGATATGCCTTGTTGGTATCACCGCGCCACGTAGCCGTCCACGTATACGTATTGGCCGTGGCAGCGATGGCAAAAAGGCAGCTAACAGCCAGTAGCGGCTGGAGTTTCCGGGGAATTTCCGGCTCTTGCGGCTTTTGTTGCCTTGCCGACGCTAAGACGATCAGCACAACAAATGTCCACCAGTCCGCGTAGTAATGCAGACTGCGTAAGAGCAAATCAGTGGTAATGGTGTTGACCCGGGCAGTCCAGAGCATCAACCAAATAGCAACGAGATAGCCTATGGCTGGAATGAAAAACCAGAGGCGCTGGGGGCGTCGAAAAGCAAAAAGATACAGCAATGCTGCGGCGATAACCAAGGCTAACACGCAGATCACCGGGTTTGGATCGGCGAAAGCTTTGGACGGCTCCCAGCGCTGCCACTGCCACGGCCCGCCGATCGCGCCGGGAATAATCGCCTGGAAAAGCGCTTTGTCGACACCACTGAGAGATGTGGCGGTAGTGCTGAAGTCTAACTTTGGCAAGTACCAAGCTAGCCAAGCTACTACAGTTAATGCCGGTAAGGTGAAGTGCCGCCACGAAACTGGCTGCTGTCGTATCCACAGCACTACCGCCACAACTGGCAGGATGGTCAGGGCTTTTTCGGTGAACAAGAGCCCGCCGAACAACCCTGCCGCAGCCCAGCTGGGTCTGTCGTTGAGCATGCAGAGTAAAACCACAGCGCAGGCGCATTGCCATGGATAAGCGTTCATGGCAGCCGACCACCACCCCGCCGCGTCCATGAGAAACGGCGAGAAACAGATAAGCGTGACCCCAAGTAGCTGCAGTCTGGGCTGGTTAGGTAGCAGTCGGGCAAGGGTAATCGCCCACAGGATAAAGCTCAGCAACGTCAGCGTTAGAATAATCAGCGCAGGCGGTAGCCACTGCAACGGAAACGCCTTCGCCACCAGCGTTTGCACCAAGGCCGCCCCGGGAATTAGGTGGTTATCGTGTAGCTGGAACAGGTCGGTTGGGCTTAACGGCGAAAACTTCGCGGGAATGATGAGGTCATCCCAGTATAAGGTTCGGCCGGTGAGCTGGTAGCTGCGGGTGACAAGGAGCGCGAAGCCTAAGGCGAGCAGGTACCAAACGCGGTTGGTGAGCGAAGTGACATGACTAAGGGACATCAGCACTCAAGGATACCTGGCTTGTTTGACCGTGCCGCGGCGGCATGGTTTTCCATAGGAGCATGGATAGAGCTACTAGGTTTTATTTTGTTTCCTATGGACTGTCATTGTTGGGTAATGGGGTTGCTTCTGCCATACTTCCACTTTTGGTTTTGGCTAGAACCGGAGACGTGTTAGCAGCGGGGCTTATCGCAAGTGTCACTACTGCGGTGGCAGCAGTGGTGGGTGTTTTGGGCGGTGTGGTCATTGATCGGTTTAATCGGCGAAATGTGTCGATAGTCAGCGACATTATTTCGGCAGTTGCTATCGCAGCCCTTCCGCTTATCGACGCCACCCTAGGCCTTAATCTCAGATGGTTTCTTGTCCTTGCGATTCTTAGTGCCCTTGGGGATGTTCCAGGGATGACGGCTAGGGAAGCGTTATTACCAAAGCTGGTGGCTGGTAGCGGAAAACTAGATCGTATGGTCGCCATCAGGGAATCATTAGCTGCCCTTATGCTGTTGGTTGGGCCTGGTTTAGGTGGGGTCATCGTGTGGATTTTTGATCTTGGCTCTGTTCCGTTTCTGTTGACGGCACTGACCAGCCTGACGGCAGCATTAGTAACCTTTGGGATTGGTGTTGAAACGGGAAAGGTTAACCGAAAGCCGCTTACCGTCACCGGGGGTAGTGGCAGATCTGCTTGCTGGCGGTAGGTTTCTTGTGGAACACCGTTTAGTTTTCAGCATTACCGTGCTGAGTTGTTTTTACGCCGCAGTGATAGTGGTTTTGCAAACCGTATTGGTTCCTGCGTATTTCTTGGAAGAAGCGCTGCCGCACCTAAGTGGGATGACTTTAAGTGGTTTTGCGTTAGGTGGATTGATTGGCGCTGGGGTTTACGCACTGGGCGTGGATAAGGTTTCAAGGCGGGTGTTTCTTTTCCTCGGCATCACCGGTTTTAGTATAGGTTTTGCTGTAATTGGTGGGTTGTTCTCACCGTGGATAATGCTTGCAGCCGCGGTGTTTATTGGGATTACAAATGCTCCACTGGGAGCGGTGTTAGGAACTGTAATGATTGAAGCCATCCCAGATGAGCTGCGGGGACGGGTTATGGGGACCCAAAATGCGTGTATGCTCACCATGCCGTCCTTAGCAGCAATGACATTTGCTGGAGTTGCCAACGCGCAGGGATTGGCGTGGGCGGGTGTGGCACTGATCGTTGTGGTTGTTGTGGTGGGGGTCCTTGCATTAGCTTCAAGCACACTACGAACTTTAGAAATAGCTGCTTAGGAGTTTGTCATCATGTGGAGTACTAGACAGTTGGCAGAGGTGGCGGGCGTGACTGTTCGCAGCATCCGGCACTGGCATGAGGTAGGTGTATTGCCTCAGCCACCTCGGTTATCGAATAATTACAAGCAATATACCGTTTTTGACTTGGTACTAGTGCTGCGGATTAAACGGCTTTCGGAACTTGGGTTTAGCCTTGAGCAGATTTCTACCATGCTGGTTTCCCACAGTGATGAGAAAGCAGCGCTGTTGAGTTTACGAGAAGAAGTGATTGCAGCGATTGAACAGTTAACTCAAACCCGGGAAGAGATAGATTACTTGCTTGAATTAGGGGCTTCCCCAGATTTATCCCTAGCAGCGTCGCAGGTTTTTAAGATGTTGCATCAGCGGCAGGCAGAAAATGCTCGTGAATGGTCAATAATACTAGCTCACTTGCTGCCTGAATCTGGGCTGGTTTGGTTGGTCCAAGAGCTGGGGGTTCCGCCGCTGAAGATTGTGCAGTTGGACCAAGAATTCGACGAGTTAGCAGCAGATGCCGCAGACGATCAACGACAAGAATTGGCATCTCGCATAGTAGCCACGGTTCAGGAAGTCACGGCTATTGCCAACGTAAGCGACCAACAAGGCAAAGAGGCAGAATACCTAGAAGAAGCTGTGAGAGAGGCGGCTTTTCATACCTTGAATCCGGCACAGCGGCACGTTATGGAATTGGTCTTTCAGCGGCTGGGGTGAGTAGATTGCCTGAAAAACACACGTTACAACAACAAAAATGCCAACCCCTCATGACAAGGAGCTGGCATTTGTTGTGGTTAATGTTACTTGGCTAGCCCATCAATGATCTCATTGAATGCAGCAGATGGACGCATAACAGCCACGGCCTTATCGCCTGGCTGGTAGTAGCCATCCAAGTCTGCGGGTGCGCCTTGTACTGCCAGTAGTTCCGCATTGATGGCATCGGCTTTTTCAGACAGTGCCGCAGCAACTGGTGCAAAGATAGCGGCTAGCTCTGCATCTTCGGTTTGCTCGGCCAAGGCCTTGGCCCATGCCTGAGTGAGGAAGAAGTGGGAGCCGCGGTTATCGATCTCATTCACCTTGCGCGATGGGGACTTGTTTTCGTCGAGAAGCTGCTCGGTTGCGGCGTCGAGGGCATCAGCAAGCACAGCGGCTTTGGCGGTGCCGCCGGAGTTGCTGATGTGGCGTAACGACTCTGCCAATGCGAGGAACTCGCCTAAGGAATCCCAGCGTAGGTGGTTTTCTTCCTGTACCTGTTGAACGTGCTTGGGGGCGGAACCACCAGCGCCGGTTTCGAACAGGCCGCCGCCAGCCATCAGCGGCACGATTGAGAGCATCTTTGCCGAGGTGCCCAGCTCTAGGATGGGGAACAGGTCGGTATTGTAGTCACGCAGCACGTTGCCGGTCACCGAGATGGTGTCCTCGCCGCGGCGGATGCGCTCGACGGAGACCTTGGTGGCCTCGACGGGGGAGAGGATTTCGATGTCCAAGCCCTCGGTGTCGTGATCGGCTAGGTACTTTTTCACCAGGGTGATGAGGTTGCGGTCGTGGCCACGCTCTGGGTCGAGCCAGAAAATTGCCTTCATGCCGGACAGGCGGGCGCGGGTAACGGCAAGCTTTACCCAGTCTTGGATGGGGGCATCCTTGGTCTGGCAGGCACGCCACACATCTCCGGCTTCTACGTCATGCTCAATGAGCACCTCACCTGCTGAGTTAACGACCTGCACCTTGCCATCTGCTGCGATCTTGAAAGTCTTGTCGTGGGAACCGTATTCCTCTGCTTTTTGTGCCATCAAGCCCACATTAGGAACGGTCCCCATGGTTGCAGGATCAAAAGCGCCATTGGCTTTGCAGTCATCAATCACTGCTTGGTAAACACCAGCGTAGGAAGAATCAGGGATCACTGCGAGGGTGTCCTGCTCTTCGCCTTCAGCATTCCACATGTGGCCAGACGTGCGGATCATGGCGGGCATGGAGGCATCAACGATGACGTCGGAAGGAACATGCAGGTTGGTGATGCCCTTATCGGAGTTCACCATGGCCAGTGCTGGGCCTTCGGCCAAAGCTTTATCAAAAGCAGCCTTGATTTCAGCGCCATTCTCCAGTGATTCCAAACCAGTGTAGATGGCGGCAAGGCCGTTTTCGCCATTAAGGCCTGCGGCCTCAAGCTGCTCGCCGTACTGAGCGAACACGTCGGCAAAGTAGGTGCGCAGTACGTGGCCGAACAAAATGGGGTCAGATACCTTCATCATGGTGGCCTTGAGGTGCGTGGAGAACAGCACACCTAAATCTTTGGCGCGTGCTACCTGCTCACGAAGGAACGCATCCAGAGCCTTGGCGGACATGAAGGTACCATCAATAACTTCGCCTTCCAGCACCTTCAGGTCAGACTTGAGAACCGTCTCGGTGCCATCGGTAGCAATATGCTTAATGGTCAGCACATCGGCGGCAGGCATGATGACAGACTTCTCACTATGGCGGAAGTCATTGTCTTCCATGGTGGCCACGTTGGTCTTGGAATCGGCAGTCCAAGTGCCCATGCGGTGCGGATTCTTTTTGGCGAAGTTCTTCACCGCGATCGGAGCGCGACGATCCGAGTTGCCCTCACGTAAAACGGGGTTGACGGCAGAACCCTTGACGGCGTCGTAACGCGCCCGCACGTCTTTTTCCTCATCGGTTGCTGGGGCATCTGGATAATCGGGCAGGTTGTAGCCCTTTGATTGAAGCTCAGCAATAGCGGCCTTGAGCTGAGGAACTGAAGCTGAAATATTAGGTAGCTTGATGATATTTGCTTCAGGAGTCTTTGCTAGCTCGCCAAGTGCGGCCAGAGCATCTTCGACTTTTTGATCCTCAGTGAGATAGTCGGGGAACTGGGATAGGATGCGACCCGCGAGGGAAATATCGCGTTCTTCAACCTCGATACCAGCAGTAGAAGCGAACGCCTGCACAATGGGGCGGAATGACAGTGAGGCGAGAAGTGGGGCTTCGTCGGTGCGAGTCCAGATGATCTTAGCCATGAGTCTCCTTGATCTGGTGGTAAGTACAGCTAAACAGAATACCTTTTACCCCTGCTTTACGTCATGCTTTTGCTATTGAGCAGGTAATAGCTTGCCGACGCCACAACGACTACCAGTACAGTTGTCCTGTTTTAGCAGGGGATATTGTGGGGGTAGGTTGCCGATTGCTGGCAAAATAACCACCTAGATGGGGGTGATGACGGTGGGTTTCTTGGGGGAGAGGAAGGATCTAGTGTGCGGATGCAGGGCTAAACTCTTAAGCACTAACTAATTTCTTTTAGTGATAGTTTTCGAGGTGCTCATTGGATAGATTACCGGCTGTGCAACCGACATTGCCAGAACCTCCATGGCTGGCTTGGCTCAGTGGTACAAACAAAGTACTTGTACAAACAGGAAATACAATAGCGATATTGCTTGCGGGGGTATTTCTTGGTCAAAAAACATATCTAGCTGGCGTACTTTGTGTTTTTATTTCTCTTGTCTGCTTTTTACTTGATTTTCTGCGTGAAGGACGGAACCGAAAGTTAATCCAACAGAAAGAACAGCAAAATGAGCATCAACTCGAATCAATGCTGATTACTCTCACCGATGTTGGTCAGAGTATTAGTTCTGCGTTGATGATAGCGGATAAACGGTTACGTGATAGGGCAGTAGGGCTTGTCCGAGGTGCAATGCTTGAAATGGTGCACCAACGTATTGGCCCTCCTAAAGGAGTAAGGGTCAACCTGTTTACTGTGGTAGACATTGATCAGCCAAGGATGGAAGCGCTGTCTGTGGCACATGCAGGACGGGTAGATCACAAATCCACGCGTGTGTTCACCATGGCGGACGAGTCTATGAAAATCGCTGTCGAAAACAATCAGGGGCGCTTTGTTAGAAATGTTGCCGAAATCAACGAGCAGGTACCGTATGGAACTTTCGCAGTTATGCCCGTTAGCACCGAGAATAAGCTGTTCGGGATAATTACAGTTGATGCGCCAAAACCGGGTGACATTACGCAGTTTGAAGCCAGTGTGGTGTTAAACCTATTTGCGGCCCTGTTTACATTGACCTTCGTACGCGATCAAGAAGCATTGAGTCTAGCGATCCATGGATAAGAGCAGTAATGCCAATTTGTAGTTATACTAAAATATATATCCGTTAAGGAGGGATAAAGTTGAGCAGGAAAGAATCAGTGAGATACTTTGATGCCCGCCGTTCTGATCGTATTCGCCTGTTGCTAGAAAATCCCCAGTCGTATTTCGAGAATGAGCCAAACTGGCGATTTGGGTATGTTGGTGACGAGCAGGATCAAGAAGATTAAGGTTTAACAGCTAATAAATTGTTCTTGGTCACGCCAAGAAACCCGAGCTATGTGCCTGCCTTGCTCCATGTTTAGGCCACCAAACAACCTGTACTCTAGACCTCATGGAACACCACGTTGCTTTGATAACTGGAGTATCACGTCGCGGCGGCATTGGTTTTGCCATTGCTTCGCGGTTGGCGCAGCAGGGGTTTAATCTGGTGCTCCACCATTTTTCGCCTCACGATGCGAAACAGCCCTGGGGTGCCGATGACATTGCTGCAGTGGTACAGGGGATTAAGGTGCAACTGCAGCCTGGGCGGCGCTTGATTGATATAAGTGCGGATCTGCAACACCCGCAAGCACCTGCTGAATTATTTGCCGCAGCGGTGGCGGAATTTGGACACGTTGAAGTGCTTGTGTCCAACCATGCCCGTTCCGGTGGTGATGGCGCGTTGTCGGAAATAACGGCAGAGATGCTAGATACCCATTGGGCGGTAAACACTCGGTCTTCTTTGCTATTAGCCCAGGAACTAGTGAAAGCCCGCCACCCAGATTATGCAGGGCGCATTGTGTTTTTGACCTCAGGGCAACAACTTGGCCCCCTTCCCGGCGAAATTGGTTACGGCTCAACCAAGGCCGCATTGGCCGGAATCACCAAAACCATCGCCTACGAACTTGCACCTGAAAATATCACCGTTAATTGTGTAAACCCAGGTTCTGTCGATTCCGATTCTTATGTCACCGACGAAATGCGTACTGCTTTGGTTGACCGTTTTCCCTTCGGTCGTTGGGGCTTGCCTGACGACGCCGCCCGCCTCATCTCCTGGCTAGTCTCCGAAGATGGGCGCTGGATTACTGGTCAGGTGCTCAACTCCGAGGGCGGATTTGTGCGATAGCTTTTGCGCAGCGATTGCCGGATACCGCCAAAGTAGCGCCAAAAGTACGGTGCTGATTTGAATCAAGCTGCGAAACCCGGCCTGGTGCACAATCTGGGGTAGGTTGGGGGCGAGAAAAGCAGCTTGATTGTGCGCGACTGGTTGGGGTGGTGGTTTTCGGCGTTGGTTGGGGTGCTTGTGGTGTTAATGAGGGATTCGAGCTGCGATTCTGGCCTGGGGGTGGAATAGCTTGGGGGTCTGGCGGGGAAATGGCAGCTTGATTCCGCGGGGTAGGGGGTTGGCTGTGCTGTGGTTTGCTTGCATCTAGTTGGATTCGAGCTGCGAAACCTAGCTGGGGGAGCAATCTGGGGTGCTGTTAAGTGCGGAATGTCAGCTTGATTGTTTTACGCTTAGACGCCTGAGGTTGTTCGATGCCACTCTTGCTCGCTGTCTCCGTCTGTGTTTGGTGGGATTCAAGCTGCGATTCCGCCCCTGGCAAGCTGAGTCCTGCCATGAAATAACCAGAAAAGCAGCTTGATTGTGTGCAACTGGTTGGAGTAGTGGTTTCCGGCGTCGTTATAGTGCGGATTTTTCGGCGACATTGATGGGGTTCAAGCTGTGGTTCCGGGCTGAGGCGCGGAATGGCCCGAGCACCTAGCAAGGAAATGCAGCTCGATTATTTTGCGCCTGGCCGCGTGGGGCTTTTCGACGCCACCCTTGCTCACTGTCTCCGCCTGCGGTGGGAAGATTCGAGCTGCGATTCCTGCATGACAGTGGGATTATTTCCATGCTGTCGGCGGAATGTCAGCTCGATTCCGCGGGGTGAAATGGGTGACTTACTTGCGCCTAGTTGGATTCGAGCTGCGAAACCTAGCTGGGGGAGCAATCTGGGGTGCTGTTAAGTGCGGAATGTCAGCTTGATTGTTTTACGCTTAGACGCCTGAGGTTGTTCGATGCCACTCTTGCTCGCTGTCTCCGTCTGTGTTTGGTGGGATTCAAGCTGCGATTCCGCCCCTGGCAAGCTGAGTCCTGCCATGAAATAACCAGAAAAGCAGCTCGATTGCACACAATCAACTTCTGAGAGCGGTCCCAGCCACACCTCCCAGCCCCACCCACCACGACACACCGCAGCCAGCCCACCCGAGCAAAAAATCGCCCTGGGATAGAGTGGAGTCCATGCTTATTACTACCGTCAACGTCAATGGTGTCCGTGCTGCATGTAAGCAGCGCAGTGAAGAAAACCTCGGTTTCAATCCATGGTTGATCGACAAAGACTCTGATGTTGTTTTGCTTCAGGAAGTCCGCGCTAGCGAAAAAGACGCACGTACCGCACTGGCACCCGTCATCGATGCGGGTTGGCATTATTATGCTGCGCCTTCGTCGGCAAAAGGCCGCGCCGGGGTGGGGATATTATCCAAGCAGGAGCTCACAGACGTTTCCATTGGTATCCCTGAGTTTGAAGAGGCAGGGCGTTATATTCAAGGCACGTTGCCGAGCGGTGAGGTTGTGGCTTCGCTGTATCTTCCTTCAGGTGCTGCAAATACCGATAAGCAGGATGAAAAGTACCGTTTCTTAGATATCTTTGAAGAATTTCTTGCTGAGGCAGCCAGTAATCATGAGCAGATGGTGGTTGGTGGGGATTGGAATATCTGCCACCGAGAGCAGGACTTGAAAAACTTCAAAACCAACCGGGGTTCTTCGGGATTCTTGGCTGATGAGCGGGTATTCATGGACGCAGTTTTTGGCACTTTCCCCGATGCCCAATCCCAGGTGACGGATGCCAGTGATTGGTTGGGGGCGGTGGAGTATCGTTCGGATAGGCGTCGTGAAGCGGCGAGCGATCCGGTGTGGTTTGATGTCGCCAGGCGGTTACACCCGCAGGATGCGCCTTATACATGGTGGACTTATCGGGGCCAGGCTTTCGCCAATGATGCAGGGTGGCGCATTGATTACCAGGCTGCGACGAAAGCAATGTTGGGCCGAGCGGAAGCGGTGGACGTGTTTAAGGCTAGAGATCACGCGATGCGCTGGAGCGACCACGCGCCGCTAACAGTGCGCTATAGTTAATTCATGCGTATTAAGGGAATTGTTCTACTGGTTATTGGTTTGGCGCTGCTGGGGATTTCGTTCCCATTGGGCGGTGGACACGATGTCAATGCCATCCTCAGTGGGTTGGCCATTGGCATTGGCGGCTCCATGGTGGTGGCTTCTTTAGCGTTTCTTCTAGGTAAACCCTATCCTACCTACTAAAATCGGAAGTTTTTTCGGGGTGGTTTACACTGTTAAGTTATGACTGAAACGGTACCCACCCGAAAAAAACAACGTGTTTTATCAGGAATTCAACCAACCGCGAATTCCTACCATCTTGGTAATTATTTGGGTGCCCTCAAACAATGGATTGATCTGCAAAATGATTTTGAGGCGTTTTATTTCATCCCAGATCTCCATGCCATCACTGTCGATCAAGACCCTAAAGAACTGCGACAACGCACTATCGCTGGTGCTGCCCAGTTGTTAGCGCTGGGGATTGACCCAGAAAAATCCACCCTGTTCGTGCAATCACATGTTCATGAGCATGTTGAGTTGGCGTGGGTTTTAACCTGCCTGACGGGTTTCGGCGAGGCTGGGCGCATGACCCAGTTTAAGGATAAATCCGCTAAACGAGGTGCAGATCGTACCTCTGCTGGGTTGTATGTTTATCCAATGCTTATGGCTGCGGACATTTTGCTGTATCGTCCGCAGTTGGTGCCGGTTGGCGAAGATCAACGGCAACACTTGGAACTAACCCGTACCCTCGCGGAGCGATTCAATTCCCGTTATAAGAAGACATTCCCAGTACCTGAAGCTTTCATTCCGCAGGGTTCGGCCAAGATCTATGATCTGCAAGAACCCACCGCCAAGATGAGCAAATCTGCAGAAAATGAAAAAGGTCTGATCAATTTACTGGATGACCCGAAGGTTTCCATGAAGCGGATCCGTAGCGCAGTTACCGACGCCGGAACCGAAATCTATTTTGATAAGGAAGAAAAACCAGGGGTGTCCAACCTGCTGGTGATTCAGTCGGCGCTGACTGGCACCAGTATTGATGATCTGGTCAAAGGCTACGAAAACAAAGGTTACGGTGTGCTAAAAGCCGACACCGCGGATGCCTTGGAAGCTTTTGTAGTGCCATTGCAGGAAAAATACAACATGTATATGTCGGATCGCGCCGAACTGGAAAACGTGTTAAATAAGGGAGCTGACCGTGCTAGAGAGGTAGCAGCCCGCACGCTTGCCGACGTCTACGACCGCGTCGGTTTCCTTCCACCGAATAGATAAGGGGTTTGTTCAATGCCAACATTGACTGATCGTAATCATGACAACACCGATGAGTACGGCATCGAGCGGGCTTATCAAGCCGAGTTATCTTGGGTGGATAAGTACCGTAAAAAGTGGCAGTGGTTTGATCATGTCATGCTCATGCAAGAACGGTTTTCGTCTTATGGTGGAAGCCAGTTCGCTGCGGGCATTACGTATTTCTCGGTGTTGAGTATGTTCCCGCTGCTCATGCTGGCGTTTGCGGTGGTGGCGACGATCTTGGCTAGCCGCCCGGATTTGTTATCTGAAATTTTAAGCCGGATTACGTCGTTGGTGGATGGTTCGTTGGGCAGCACCATCGAAGAGATTGTTAACGCTGCTATTAAACAGCGGGGCACCATGTATGGCATCGGTGGCTTAACCGCCCTTTGGTCGGGTCTGAGCTGGATTAATAATGTCCGCTACGGGGTATCGACGATTTGGAAATATCCCGTCACTGAAGGCAACTTTTTTAAAACCAAGCTCAAGGATTTAGGCGATCTTATTACCATTTTCCTCGCCTTGCTACTAGCTTTTGGTATCACTGTGGTGGGGAATTCTGGTTTGACCATGACCATTTTGAAATGGCTTCGGTTGGACGGAATACCAGGGATTACGATCATCACCTCGGTGGTGTCGTTGGTCTTAGGTTTTATCGCCGGTTATGTGGTGTTTTTCTGGTTATTAAAGAAGCTACCCAGGGGAGAGGTGCCGCTGAAATCTGCGCTACAAGCTAGCTTGATTGGCGCGGTTGCCTTCGAGATTTTCAAACAGTTAGCCACCCTGTTTTTCTCCAGTGCGTTAAAAAACCCTGCTGGTGCTACCTTCGGGCCGATTATTGGTCTGATGGTGATGTTTTATCTGCTGTGGAACCTGTTGATGTACTGCACCGCCTGGTGTGCTACCACCAAGGAATCTTTGGCTATTGCCCAGCTGGAAACCCCAGTTCCTGCGGTGATTAATGTCCGCGAAGAAGTCAATCCCCCCACGCCGCAGAAACAAACCTTTGGCATTGGGGTTGCACTCGGTGCTGTTGCGGCGAGCTTATTGTTCTTAAGGCGGCGCTAGCAGTTATCGCTATGTGCTAACACCGCCGTGTGATGAGTGTTTAGAACTTAGAGAAGCGTTTGATAAGCATCTCTTCCAGCTCCCGCCAACCTTGCGCATGCTCGGTAAACGGCGGGGTGGGGGTATAACCAGCGCTTTGGGTGGAACCGGTGAGATAGGCCAAGTAGTCTTGCATCCTAGGATGCGCGAGGAAGAAGGAGTTTACGGAGTCGTCTTCTGCCCAGTCGGCTGCGTCGGCAAGCAATTCATAGGCACGTAGCACCTGTTGGGAATCGACGTTTTCGGGGCCTTTTTCTATGTCGCGAACAATGCCGTTGAAGGAATACACATTGTCGGCGTGCACTGACACTTCCAAATCACCCGCATTAGCTGCGGTCATGATGTCTTCCCAGGTGGCGACTTTCGCAAGATCGTGGTCGTCGTGTTCCACCAGCCACCGCACCAAAGCCTTGGCGGAGGAGAAGGTGAAGATTTCGCCGTACTTTCCTAAAAAGACGGGGCGTGCCTGCACATAGGTGCGCAAGGTATAGACAGTACGACCATCTATGGAAATCTTGATCGGATCAATGCCAGTGTTAGCCCAAGTGGTGGTGTCGTAAGGATCGACTTTTTCAGCTTCTTCCTTCTTCTTAGCTTCCTCTTCTGCCTTGGCTTTTTCTGCGGCGGCGGTGGCGGCTGCTATTGCTTCTTCGGCTTTTTCCACCTTGGTTTCATCATCGATGTCTTTAATGGTGATTGTTTCATCCAGCGCATCAATGATTTTGTCCCAATTGCTCACAACCACTCGGCCGATTCCGGTCCATTCCGAGAAACCATTGGGGCCGGAAAAATGTTCAGCACCCCGCTCGACGTTATTCAGCAACGAGTGGGTGGCAAAAACAACTTGTACATCAGTTGCATCAGTAACCGCCCCTAAGCTTTTAGCTAACCGGAAGCAGCGAGCCACCGTGTTGACGTTGACATGCCCTGGGCGATCCGCCAAAACCGCTGGCACACCCACTAGATCGAAAACTTGTTTCTCACTCGGTACCACGCGGGCGGCATCACGATGAGAGAACGCACCCCACTCAGGGTGGGATTTGAGGTCATGTTGGGAGCCTGATTCTAGAAACACCAGCAGTTCGGCAGGGGAGTTGAAAACAAAGACTTTGTCATCAGCACCTAAAAATGCCTGCCATTCGGCACCATGCTCACGCCAACTGGGCGCCCAGAGCGTATAGAAATCGCCTTCGCTCAGCGACACCTTCACGGGAACAATACCTTTTTCTGCCATGGGCATAGATCATAGCTGTTTTGGTGGAAAACTTGCACCTATTTAGCTGGCACCGCACAAAATTCTTAGGCTTAACGACGCCCACCGGCGCGGCAACGGACATACCTGATCGAGCCTTAATTCGCTGTCACCGAGATGCTCCGCCCAGTTAGCACAGCTGTTAAGAAGGACGGAAATATCCTTTAAACTCCATGCCCATATTGGTAGTACGCAACGGACTTAGCTGCACGGGGCTACCAGCTTCGATGATCTGGCCATCACCGGCGTACATGGCCACGTGTCCATTCCAGACCAATAAATCACCTGGTATGAGCTCCGATTGGCTCACTGGGGTGCCCACATTTTGATGTTCGGCTAGGCGGGGTAATTCCACTCCTGCCTGACGCCACGCCCACTGGGTAAGCCCCGAACAATCAAAGCCATTAGTGGTGGTGCCACCCCAAACATAGGGGGTTCCTAAGGCGGAACGGGCAGCCGTCACCGCTTTTTCCCCTCTGGCTACTTGTTCCGGCGATGCGTGCGAACCTGCTGCATTGGTATGGCCGGTAACCGGGGGTTCCGTCGCTGCCTCGGAAGCTTTCATATCAGCTGCATCTGCAATAGCGGTTCCTGCGGAAGCAGGATGGGTAGTCAGTTGGCCAGCATCAGTATGCGTTATGTCGGTGTGCGTCAAAGTGGAAGGCGTGCCCGAGATTTCTTCCAACCGCTTGGTTTGTGGTGCTAAGTTCGTTTCCAAACCATCCAAGATCAACAAGGCTTTTTCTAAAGATTCTGCTGGTAGGCGCTGCAGCGAGGCAACCGCTGAGATGCTAACTGCCGGATTAGGGTTAAACGCTAAAGGTAATAGTCCAGCCACCTGTTGCAAGAACTGCTGTCCGAGCAATTCCAATTCACCCCGGGTACGGTCAAATTCCACCAACGCTTGGGAAACCATCCGCAGCACCTCCGTGCTGTCGTTATGTAGCAATTGGTGTTCTTTTTCAAAGGTGCTCAGGTTATTGCCAAATAGTGCGGCCAGTTGCCCCATGGAACTAAAGTCTGGCACTGCCGGTAATGACACCGGCTGGGTTGGGGGTAGCAGCCCACTGAGCGTGGTTAAGAATTCATTGACGTTAATCATAATTGGTCAAACCTCCTAGCCAGACCCGCATCGGCGCTTTGGGCTTGCTGCAGGTAATAACTAGTTTTGGTCACAGCATCATCGACATAATTACATTGAGAGCGGGCGCGGTGCGCCAAGGATTCCAGCGCATTATTTAACGCGGTGATAAACGGACCTGCACCAGGTAATTGTTCACCGGGCAAATAGCTAGCGTGAATCGGAGTGGCGGCTTTAGCGCTGAGTTCATGGACAAGAGTACGGGCACGGGGGAGATTTAGTTCCATATTTATTTAGACTCCAAAAATTGGGTTTCGGTTCCATCATCGGCAAAATTTGTTTAGCGCTACCATAAAAAGCATGGATATTTTGATCGTTGAGCACCCACTGGCTGCCTCCCGGCTAAGCATTATGCGTGATGAGCGGACTAATAACGCTGCTTTTCGCGCCGCCCTTTCCGACCTTGGGGCGATGCTGGTTTATGAAGCCAGCAGAAATCTTCAGGTGGAAAACTTCCCCCTGAAGACCCCCGTTGCTGCAACACAGGGAACTAGGTTGCAAGACCCACCGATTGTGGTGCCAGTGATTCGTGCTGGACTCGGCATGGTTGACCCAGCGTTGAAAATGATTCCAGATGCACAGGTGGGTTTTATTGGTTTGGCGCGCAACGAGGTCACCCATGAACCAGTGCCCTACCTGGAAGCACTACCGGAAGACCTGAGCGGTAGAACAGTTTTTGTAGTCGATCCCATGCTGGCCACCGGTGGATCATTGCTGCATGCCGTCCGGATTCTCGCCGATCGGGGAGCCGATGATATCACCGCGGTGTGTATGGTTTCAGCACAACAAGGCGTGGATGCCTTAGCAGAGTCCGGCTTACCCGTGCGCTTGGTTACTGCCACCATTGACCCAGAGCTTAATGAAAACGCATATATTGTTCCCGGTCTAGGCGATGCTGGGGATAGGTTATACGGTCCTCGTAACATTGACCTGTAGAACGTAGCCTAAGGAGTGGGTGGCGCGATGGCTCAGCAGAATGCTAAATGGGCGACGTGGCCCAGCTACGGTCGGGTTTTTGGTGCAAAACTACGGTATTTCCGGAAAATGCGCGGGCTGACTCAAGCAAAGCTCGGGCAGCTCTGCGGCATGAGCCGCAACCAAATATCTAACCTAGAACGCAACGATAATAACGCCAAAAACTCCGCCGACCCCACCTTATCCACCGTTTATAAACTTGCCCAAGCCCTCTACATCCCACCGGCACTCTTGCTTCCAGGTGGATCGATGTTAGTAGGTGGGGTCTGTGAAATAGACGAGCTACCTTTTGAACTGCGGTGGCCCAATCATGCCACCGACACCTGTCCGTTTACCCCGGAGTATATCCGCGAAGCCACCGGGGAAATGCCGCCGCAATTTACTACCGTAGATAACGACGTGCCACAGGAGCTATAGCTGCTTGAGGTAGCGAATGATCTCCTGCCCGATGACATCCAACAACGCTTCGGCTTCATCCCGATCTTTAGCAGCTGCGATCTCTAAGTAGAGCTTGGCTTTAGGCTCAGTGCCGGAGGAACGTGCCAAAATCCGCAACGCGCCCAGCGGGCTGTCGCCGCGCAACAGTACCCCAGAAGGTCTGCGCCCTAGGCGTTCGGAATTAAAAACCGGCTCGAAACTTAAGGGGATGCCGTAAATATCTTCCGGGGGGTTTTCCACACAAGCAGCAATAATTTCTTGCGGAGCCGTGGTGCGGATATAAAGCTGCCGTCCGGCATACACACCGTATTTTTTATACAGCGCTTCTAACTCATCACCTAACGTAACGCCTTTTGCCTTCAGCTCTGCTGCCCACGCGCAAGCAAATAATGCGGTGGTGATGCCGTCTTTGTCGTCGACAAGCGAGGGGGCGGGCGCAATCCCAATGGCTTCTTCATAAGCAAACGCCACGGTTTGCTCACCCCCAGCATTGGTGAGGTTTTTAAAACCCGTAGGTGTCAGGCGCAGATCCCACCCACGATCAGCAGCAATGGCCGATAATAATTGGGAGGAAACCAACGTGGTGGCCACGATAGGTTTTTCCCCCTCGCCATCCCACGCAGGCACAATGCGGGTGGCCATCAGCGGGCCAGTTTCATCGCCCCGCAACATCCGATGCTCACCTTCCTTCGTGCGGATTCCCACGGCGCAGCGATCCGCATCAGGGTCAAGGGCGATCAAAATATCAGCATCAACCTCTCGGGCGCGTTTGAGCAACTGCGCAACCGCGAGTGGTTCCTCTGGGTTAGGAAACTCCACCGTGGGAAAAGTCGGGTCCGGATACTGCTGGCCAGTCACCGGAAACACCTGAGCAAAACCGGCAGACTGCAAGGCATGGACAATAGCCCGCCCACCAACACCATGCATTGCCGTAACCGCAATACGAATATTCGCCCGCTCATTATTAACCCGCAGCAGATCGGCCTGGCTCGGCATAACCAGCCCAATGGCATCGTCAATATACCGCCGCACCATGTCCGTGGCAGGCCTGACGGTGACCCTGGGGATTTCGGTGGCGGCAGGGGTGGCGGCAATCAACGCCTCCACTTCTCTAGCACCAATACTATGAAGCTGGCGGCCGTTGTTCATATACACCTTGTAGCCATTATCGCCAGCCGGATTATGCGAAGCGGTAATTTGTACCCCGCCGTCTAATTTCCAGGAGCGCACCAACCACGGCACCAATGGGGTAGGAGTAGGCATGGGGAACAAGTACACCTCGAAACCCGCACCGGCAAACACCTCGGCCGTGGTGGTGGCAAAAATATGCGAACCATAACGCGCGTCGTAACCCACCACCACCTTAGGTACTGGGTCATCATTATGAAATGGCATACCAATACCAATCATGCTGGGGCCTGCAAATGGATTAGGCTGCGTGGCATCCGGTTTATGCGGCGTACGCGCGACCTGCTGGCTCAACCACGAAGCCACACCAGCAGTAATGCGGGTCACTTGCCCAACATTCATTTGATGTGCTGCCGGTCCGACAGCGGCACGCATACCAGCGGTGCCAAACATAAGCTGCTCAGTCATCAAGACCTCACTATAACAGGGGCTGAAATATCATTTAGCTTAGTTCCCTATATAGGATTAGTGGGCAGTTGAAATCTATACAACCTCATTTTTCTGGAGCGCAAACTACAGTGAAGCAGCAATTACAGGCCGAACCAGCCTCGACGATTGTCTCCTCCTGGTTGGTCGAACACCTTGATGAAGTCTTCGAATGGCGTCGTCATTTTCACGCCTACCCGGAGTTATCAGACCAGGAATTTGAAACCACCGCCAAAATCGAAGCAATCCTAAAAGCTGCCGGTCTCAACCCCGTACGCTTCCCCGGAACCGGATTAATGGTCGATATTGGCCCCGAAACGGAAGAAAAAATCGCGTTCCGAGCGGACATTGACGCCCTGCCCATTCAAGAGAACACCAGGTGCAATTTCTCGTCGAAAAATGCAGGTGTGATGCACGCTTGTGCGCATGATATTCACATCACCGTGGCACTCGGCTTCGCCTGTGCGCTGGCAGAGGCGGCAGCGGCCGGGAGCCTCAATACGGGGGTGCGGATCATTTTCCAACCAGCAGAGGAGAAAATGGATGCCGGTGCACCGAATGTCATCAAACTTGGCGCTCTAGAGGGAATCACCCATATTTTCGCCGTCCACGCTGAACCGAAGTTCCTCACCGGAAAAATCGGGGTGCGGGTGGGCCCCATCACCTCTGCTGGCGACGTAGTGGAAATCAAAGTCACCGGCAGCGGCGGGCACTCATCGCGGCCGCATTTGACCACCGATGTAGTTTATACCCTGGCGAAACTGGTCACCGATCTCCCCGGCTTGATTTCGCGCCGGGTGGATCCGCGCAGCGGCACGGTGATGGTGTTCGGGGCGATTAATGCCGGTTTTGCGCCCAATGCCATCCCTGAGGAAGGGGTAGTGCGTGGGACGATTCGCACGGGAGATATTCATGTGTGGCGCAGCTTGCAGCCGCTGTTAGAGGAACTAATCTCAGGCATCATTGCTCCCACCGGGGCAGATTACGAAATTACCTACGTTAAGGGAGTCCCGCCGGTTATCAACGATGACGTGTCTACCGCCATCCTTGCTGACGCCGCCCGCAGCATTGACCCGCAAGCGGTAGTGCCTGCCCCGCAGTCCTCTGGTGGTGAGGATTTCTCTTGGTATCTCGAACATATTCCCGGAACTATGGCGCGGCTCGGGTGTTGGGACGGGGTTAGCCAAAAGGGGGACTTACATAAAGGTGATCTCTTGGCTGATGAGAACTGTATTCCCGTGGGTATCCGCTTGTTTGCAGGAATTGTGGATCGTTTTAATGCCACCGGTGAAGTGCTGTTTAGTGGCACCTAGGATTTTTTCAATAGCAGTGCACTAGAATGATCCTGCAAAACCAGCCCAAATAATTCTAAAGGACTCTTTGTTGTCGACACTCAATAAGCGAATTGTCATTATTGGCGGTGGGCCTGCTGGCTATGAAGCAGCCCTGACTGGCGCGAAATACGGCGCCAACGTCACTCTCATTGAAGATCTTGGTTTAGGCGGATCTGCAGTCATTCACGATTGTGTCCCCTCGAAATCCTTTATTGCCGGTGCCAACATCAAAACAGATTTGCGGCGTGCGGATGACATGGGACTCAATAAAGGCATTGGTGAAGCGCATTTGCTTATCGACGCCCTCAATGCCCGCGTGGGGCAACTCGCCGATGACCAATCCGCCGACATTAGGCGCTCTGTGGAACGCGCCGGAGTGCGGATTATCAATGGTCGCGGCGTTTTTGATGATTATAACCGCAAACAAACCCTGCATTACATCAAAGTTTTAGCCAACGACGGCAGTGAAGAAACCATTGAATGCGATTTGGTTCTGGTCGCAACTGGGGCTTCACCGCGGATTTTGCCCGGCGCGCAGCCGGATGGGGAACGGATCGTGACCTGGCGGCAGATTTACAACTTGGATGAGTTGCCAGAGCATTTAATTGTGGTTGGTTCCGGTGTTACCGGTGCGGAGTTTGTTTCGGCGTTTGCTGAGCTTGGTGTGAAGGTGACCATGGTGGCATCGAGGGATCGCATTTTGCCCCATGATGATGCTGACGCCGCTGATGTGCTAGAAACAGTTTTGGCGGAGCGGGGTGTTTCGCTGGTCAAGCATGCCAGGGTGGATTCCGTGGTGCGTACCGAAGATGGCGGGGTGAAAGTTCGTACCGCTGATGGGCGGGAGATTTTTGGTTCCCATGCGTTGATGACTGTCGGTGCGGTTCCGAATACCCAGGATTTGGGTTTGGAGAAGCTGGGGATAGAAACCACGCCTTCTGGCCATATCCAGGTTGATCGGGTGTCGCGTACCTCGGTTGCTGGGGTGTATGCGGCTGGTGACTGTACAGATTTGTTCCCGTTGGCGTCGGTGGCTGCGATGCAGGGCCGGATTGCGATGTATCACGCTTTGGGTGAAGGTGTGTCGCCGCTTCGGTTGAAGACGGTGGCCACTGCTGTGTTTACTCGGCCAGAGATTGCTGCGGTGGGGGTGACCCAGTCGGAGGTGGAGTCTGGTCAGGTGGTTGCTCGGACGGTGACATTGCCGTTGGAGACGAATCCGCGGGCAAAGATGCGTTCACTGCGGCATGGTTTTGTCAAAATGTTTTGTAGGCGTAATTCCGGCATTGTTATTGGTGGGGTAGTGGTGGCTCCTACTGCCTCGGAGTTGATTTTGCCTATTGCGGTGGCGGTTACTAACGGGTTGACTGTTAAGCAGTTGGCGGAGACTTTTGCGGTGTATCCGTCGTTATCTGGTTCTATTACTGAGGCTGCGCGGCAGCTGGTGGAACATGATGATTTGGGTTAACCCGACGCCACCTGTTGGTTGATCTTGATTAGGCTTGAAGTCAAGAGTTGACCAATCAATCAAGGATGCGGATTAATGATCGTCACCACTAAGCGAATTGAAGATGCCTTGTTGAGCTTGGGCCTTCATAGCGATACTGATGATGGTGACGTCACCGTCACCTTGCCTGGGGTTAGTATTACGTTCCAATTGTCTACCAACAATGCCGTGCTGCGGATGTTTGCGCAGTGGCGGGGGCGGACGCAAGAGGCGTCGATAAGCCAGCAAATTTGCGAGGCTATCTTGGATTTTAATACTGATAGCTATATGCCTAAGTTGACGTGGCGGATCACTGACCAGGGGATAATGTGGGTAGCTGCGGAGCAGATTGCGATTGTCGATCAAGGGCTTAACGACGACCAGTTGTCGCGGTTTTTGGATTTGGTGCTGCGGACTACGTTGCATGCTTTCGCGGATTTGGAGCTGCAGTTGCCACAGCTGCGGGATTGGGATTCCAGCACTGAGGTTGAGCTTAATGATTGGCGGCCGAAGGAATTTAGTGCGGCACCGGTGAGTTTTGCTCGGGTGTTGAGTGTGTTTCAGGCTAATAACTGGGCGTATCAGTTGCAGGAGGAGACGATTTTGGCTTCTTCTGGTGGCTTTTGCGTGGATATTGATTTTCCCAATGAGCATTTTTTGGGGGTGCGGGTGTCGCATCCCGAGGTGGAGTTGGAGCCGGAGAAGTATCATTTGCTGGTGCAGTGGGCCAACCAACGCAATATCAATAGCACTTTGGGTACGTGTTCGACGAGTTTGAATGACGATGGCACGTTTTACGTGGCTAGTGATTTCGTGTCGGTTATTGATGCCGGTGCTACGGATGAGCAGTTGGCGGAGTGGATACTAGCGGGTATTACGATGCAGGTGGGTAATTTGGAAGATTTTGCCCGGCAGTTTGCGGTGGCGCCACCAGTGTAATGACTGAAGTGCCCACGCACCTGAGTGTGGTTGGCGAATACGGTTGTGCAGGGTAACTTAAGGCATTAAGTTACTAACTGTGGACCTTGCCTATGAATTGCATGATTTGGTGCGCACGCTCGATAATGCGGCCGAACGGCTGCTAAGACCAGCGGGTTTAAGCTACCGACGCTATCTGGCATTGGTTATTATCGGCGAGCATCCCAACCTTACGGGCCGAAACCTCGGTCAAGCGTTAGGTGTGAGTGAGGCGGCAGTGAGTGTGACTATGCGGGAACTAATGAAAGCCGGTCTGGTTCACGACGTCGCACAGGCTGGCTCGGGCAATGTGCGGAGGCTTTCCTTGAGTCAGTCAGGTAGGCAGAAACTCGACGAATGTTCAGCGTTGTTGGGCGCAAGCCTTGATGAAACAGCCGCTCAGGCAGGAATAGATCCACATGATTTAGCCGTTACTATCCGTTTGCTGCATAAGGCGGTGAAGGGGGAATGATGATTATCACCATTGTTTTGGCTGCCGTGGTTTTTCTTCTTCGGGCGGCTAGCCTAGGGATTTTTCTCTATCTGACTGTGAGTAATCGGGAATACAATATCATCGAACATGCCGTCAGCGACTACGCGGTGGGGTCTGCTAAGAAACTGACGACGGTCGCTACGTGGCTGACTGCGGCGATGTGGTTACTGCTTGCGGTGCTGCTCTGGCATAGTTTTTCTCAGTGGGACAATCTCACCGCAATCATCATTCAACTGCTGGGGCTTATGGCTGTGTTTGTTGCCTTGCCATTTTTCCCAACAGATATTGAAGGCGAGCAGCCCACCGTAATAGGGCGCATCCATCTTGTGCTGGCTGTTGCTTGGTTTGCCTTGGCCTATACCTGCAGCGGGTTGTTCCTGCCGCATTTTGACGGTGGGCTGCAGGCCGCACTGCATGTTATTAGGGTGGTCATGGCGATTTCTTTAACCGCGCTGTGTATCGCGTTGATAATAAAACCGCTGCGTCGCTACGCCTTTGGCCTATCGGAGCGAGCTTTTCTGCTATCGGTGCATATTTTCTATTTACTGCTGCCGATAGGGTTGTTGCTCATCGCTGGATTAAAACCGGTGGGGTGACCAGTCGCGTTACGACGATTAATGCTGCCACAGGACGGTTCTGTGCTGGTCTTTAATGGTTACCGTTGCAACTGGATCGACGGATAAGTGGGTTTCTAAATAATTGTCTCCATCTGGTGCATAGGACCGGTACACATAATGTTTGTTTTCCAGCGTTAGAGCATTGGTCTGTGCTTGTACTAGCCACGGATTACGGCGGCGGATTCCAATGAGATCCTGGTAGGCGCGGTACATCTCCGGATCACCTTGTATAAGATCTTCAGGGGTTTCGGGATAGGCGGGGCGAATGGCATCATCGCCGCCGAGGCACTCTTCTTTAATGCCAGTGAAACCTTGTTCATCACCGTAGTAGATGGCGGGAATCCCACCTGTGGTGAGCAAGATCGCCATGGCTAGAAAGGTTTCGCTGCGGCCAATCTTGCTGGCAATACGGGTAACGTCATGATTGCCAATGAAGGTGTGCGGAATGAAGGTTTCCAAGAAGGTGTTGTGTCGATTTAAGCACCAGTCTAATTCGAAGAAATTTTGGTCATGAATGCTGGACCAGATTGCTTTCCACAGTTCGTATTGGGTGAGCGAATCAACGGTGGATTCTTTGGTAAATGCGCTGTAATCCCCATGAATGACTTCGCCTACAAACCACGCATTGGGAAATTGGGGGCGTACCTGGGAAAGCACCTGGGCCCAAAACTCTGGGGCTACCGAATATGCGGCATCTAAGCGCCAACCTGCGATGCCGTACTGTAACCAGTGGGTCATTACTTTTGCCGTATAGTCGATCGTTTGCTGGCTCTGGTGGTTGAAGCGCACGAGGTTTTTATGTCCCTCGAAGACTGCTGGGGTCGGGGTACCGTGGCTCCAGTTAATAGCAAAAAGTTGGGCGGCCGGCGAGTCTTTGCCATCGGTGAGCGCTTGTTGGTAACTGGGGTGCTTTAAGCCGACATGGCTGAACACGCCATCGAGGATGACGTGTAGCCCGCGGTCGGTGCAGGCGGCGATAAGTGCCTGAAAATCCTCGATACTTCCTAGTCGGGGATCTATTTGGAAGTGGTCAACGGTGTCATAACCGTGGGTTGCTGAGGAGAAAATGGGACCCAAGGATAGGCCATTGACCCCGAGTTCAACGGTATAGTCGAGCCAGTTAATGAGTTGGGGGAGCCGGTGGGCAGGTGGGTGGTTGGAACCGTGGATTGGTGAGTTGCTAAAACCCAGCGGGTAAATATGCCACCAAATGGCGTGATTGGTCCAGTGCGTCATGTAACACTCCTACTGAATTGGTTTCACTAGCGTTGCTGAGAATAATTCACTAATGGTACAATTGCAACATGCCACGCACCGACCGCAACCCAAGACAACGACTGGATCCCGATGCGCGGCGGCAGATGATTTTGCAAGCCGCTGTGCGCATCTTCGCACAACAGCCTTATAGTGAGGTATCACTTGGTGCTATAGCTAAACAGGCAGAAGCGTCTCCGGCGCTGGTCTACCGGTATTTCAAAAACAAAGAACGGTTGTATCTTGAGGTGGCGAATTTGGCTATTGCTAACTTGCAGCAACGGCAAGAAGATGCCTTAGTGGCAATGCCTCAAGACCTACCGGTGTTAAAGAAAATAAAAAAACTCACAAATGTGTACCTAGATCACATTGCTACTCACCCGCAAGCGTGGAGTATGCCGCTGCTGGTGCCAGGCAGTGAGCCATCGGCGATGGCCCAAACACGGCGACTGGCGCGAAAAACCTATGTGGAAAATCTGGGCGACATGCTGGAAATAGGCGATGGGCTTCGGGAGGATTACGCCTTATGGGGATACTTCGGATTTGTCGATGCAGCTTGCTTGCGTTGGGTGGAGCTGGGCTGTAACGACGAGGATCGCGATGTGTTGATCGAAACTATTCTCGGGGCATTAGAAGGTGCACTAGGCAATCTTGATACTTAAGTCGGTCTTGTTCTACCGACCGCACGGCAACTACTCGTGGGAAGTGTTATATTAGGGGTAGTGCTGGGAAAGCTAGCAAGGCGGGGAAGTATTGCCTTTTAGCTTCAGCGCTGTAAGTGCTGTCAAGAGGGTTAGACGGCAGCGCTTGCCGAATATGGGCTTTTGAAGTCTTTTTAGAAAACCGCATCTAATGGTTAAAGCCACACCGATCGGCAGTGGTGATAACTAATGTTCTGACCATCTGGCGGTCAAGAGGGTTATAGTGGTGGCGTTCGACAAGGATTCGAAGGGAAAGGAAGATCGTGCTCAACACCGTCGCAGTAGCCCCTAATATGCGGCACCAGAGCCACCTGACATTCGAGCGTACTTTCCAACGCCAGCTCAGATGCAGACAGTAGTGATTAGTAATTCCGGTAAATGACGCAACCCCAAACACTATAGAAGGCAAAATACCAGTGACTGAATCAAGCACCAATGGGCAATTTCAAGTCGACCTCGGCGGTATGGTCGAGCTGCTCAGTAAGAATCTTTACTCCAGTGGCGACGTCTACTTAAGAGAACTTCTGCAAAACGGTGTTGATGCCATTACCGCCAAAGGGCTACCGCCAGAAAAAGGGCGGATTCGTTTTATTGTCGCCCCCCGGCGGCTCATCATGACAGATAATGGCATTGGTTTAGATAAAGACCAGGCACGAGAGTTGTTATCTACCATTGGTGGATCCTCTAAGCGCGATGAATTTGGGCTAGGGCGCAGCGATTTTCTCGGGCAGTTCGGTATCGGCTTGCTGTCTTGTTTCTTGGTTTCCAATGAAATCACGGTCTATGCCCAAGCTGAAAACAAGCCAGCAATCCTATGGCGGGGTGATTCCGGGGGCACGTGGACGGTGGAGGAAACCACAACCCATCCGCTGCTGGAGGAAACCGGAACGGTTATTGAACTATCCGCCATGCCCGGTGAACCGGATTTTAGTTATGAGGTTATTGCCGAGCGAGTAAGGCACTATGGTAGCTTCCTGCCGGTTCCGGTGACCGTGGAACGCCCTGGTGACCG
>CAUQSW010000012.1:0-49921 GCA_963520895.1 uncultured Corynebacterium sp.
TATCAGCATTACCAGCATCACTGTCGCTGTTGCTACCGGTGAGTTTGTGGATCAGGGCTTGGGCATACGCCTGGTCGTACTGCAATGTCGGGTTGTTTCGTTTTAAGCGTTCCGCTAAGCGGTGCAAGATCGTATCAATCCGTGCTGCTACCGGTGTGTTGAAGGCTGCGGTGAGGCGGCGTTTGCCGTCTTTGCCCACCATGGTGTGCATACACGCTACATCCGGGCGTCTAGTGGTATCACCTATCCAAGAAGCAATGAGTTCTCGCATCACGCTTAACGCTTGGTCGGCATCTAACCCGGCCAAGGCCTCACACAAGCTGATGAGTAATCGGGTGCGGTCTTTGCGTTTACGCAAGGGATACACCGCAGACCCTAGTTCGAGAATGACGTTAAAGGATAACCCAGCCTCCCGGATCGCTGCCTGTACTGTAGCAGCAGAAAGCACTGTGTAAACGCGGTGGTATTTCTTAACCACGCTTTTCCGCCTCCCACTAACAGCAGCCACCACAGTGATTCCGTCCGACTCTATCCAAGACACGTAATCACAAAGCAGGTCCATCCCGTGGGTGGTCTCAATAAAAGCTACATGTTGGGCAAGGTTTGTTGGGGTCATAACCCTGAAACTAGTAAGAGATTACGGGGAAAACAAGGGGTACAACAAGAAAAACACCACCTGTGGATAACTTACCCGCTACCGGCTGAAAATCCACCAAAAACCACCCAACGACCCCATCAAGACTACCAAACCAACCAACCCAACATAGAAACAGCACACAAGTTATCCACAAGAAAACCCGAAGCCACAAAAAACGTCGAAAAGCGAGGGGGTAGCCGCAAGGTTATGTAACCGTAGTTGCGGGCTGCGATAATTACACGAATGGCAACAGGTAACGAAGAACAGGTGGAAAGTATGCAAGAAGCAACAACCGAGGCGCAATATAGTGTTGGAGAATCGGATACTTGTTTAACGGCGCTTATGGCAAGCGCCAAGGCCCGTCCTTATGGGGTTTTGTTTACGCGGCCGAAGAATTTCGAATGGGTAAATGTGACTGCGGCCGAGTTCATCGCGGAGGTGTACGAGGTAGCCAAGGGTTTCGTAGCTAATGGCGTCGAGCAGGGGGATCGGATCGCGCTGCTGAGTGAGACTCGTTACGAATGGTCGGTATTGGATTTTGCTATCTGGGCAGCGGGTGCGGTGTCGGTGCCGATTTATAGCTCCTCCTCGCTGAGCCAGATTGAATGGATCATTGAGGATTCTGGCGCGGTTTTTGCTGTGACAGAAACCAGAGAGCATACCGAGTTGATGAAAAACCTCGTATTGGGTGAGGACGGTAAACCACTGCTATCTGGCTCAAAGTCGCAGTTACGCCGGATTTTGGAAATCAACTCCTCGGCTTTAAGCACTTTGAAATTCGAAGGCCGCCCAGTCAAAGATGAACAAATCGACGCTAGGATCGCCGCTACTAGCTCCGCGGATTTGGCTAGTCTCGTTTATACTTCCGGCACAACTGGTCGCCCGAAGGGGTGTAGCCTAAGCCATGCGAACTGGCTGAGCGAAGTTTATGGTCTGCTCACCAACCCCATTGGCGCAATTGCGGTACCAGGTAACCGGGTTTTGACCTTTCTGCCGTTAGCGCATGTCTTTTCCCGCGCCGTGTCCTTAGCGGTAGCGATAGGTGGCGCTACGCAATCTCACTGGTCCGACTTCTCGACCTTGGGGGTGGAGTTCCAGCGCGCTCGGCCCAACCTGATTCTTGGGGTGCCCCGGGTATTTGAAAAGGTGCGTAATTCCGCAGCGGCTAATGCCGCCGACGGTGGCGCGGTAAAGGCTGCGCTATTTGAGCGGGCCGAGAAAACCGCCATGGAGTATTCGCGTGCGCTGGACACAGTAGAGGGGCCGTCGCGTGCTTTGAAGTTCAAGCACCGTACCTTTGACCGCCTGGTGTATTCCAAGATTCGCGCTGCCATGGGTAACTCGGTGAAGTACGCGATTTCTGGTGGATCAGCTTTAAGCCCCGACATTTTGCATTTCTTCCGGGGGATAGGCGCGCCGATCTACGAGGGCTACGGCCTAACAGAGACCGCGGCCGCAGCGACGGTGGATTTCTTAAATCAGAAAATTGGCACGGTAGGGCCACCAATCGGCGGTGTGTCGATTCGTATTAACCCCGACAGTGAAATCCTGATTAAAGGCCCCATTGTGGGGGACGGATATTGGAATAATCCTGAAGCTACCGCGGAAGCTTTCGACGACGAAGGCTGGTTTAATACCGGCGATCTCGGCGAGTTGCTGGAAACCGGTCAGCTGGTTATCACCGGGCGTAAGAAAGACCTCATTGTGACGGCGGGCGGGAAGAATGTTTCGCCGGGGCCTATGGAAGATTCCTTGCGTTCCCATCCGTTGATTAGCCAAGCAATGGTAGTGGGAGACGGTAAGCCTTTTATTGGGTTATTAGTAACTCTTGATGAGGAAGCGTTAAGACGCTGGAAGCTCAACCGTAACATTCCGGAATCGCGAACTGTGAGGGAACTCGCAACGGATCCGGCGCTACGCGCCGAGATTCAAGACGCTATCAATGCGTGTAATTCTATGGTGTCCCACGCCGAAGCGATTAAGAAGTTTTATGTACTTGACCAGGATCTTTCCGAGGAAGCTGACGAGCTAACCCCAACGATGAAAGTCAAGCGAAATGTGGTTGCGCGGCGGTATTCAGATGCCATTGCGGAAATTTATAAACGATAGCATTCGGCCAGATATATAAACGATAACTTTTTTGCCCCCGGGGGTGCTGTATTCCCGTGGGGCATCCTATTCCTTTAAGAAATTTCGGCGCGTTGGCTGACAAATATGCGCTACCTGTTTTAGAGTCAGACCACGGAAACGAGCAAAAGTGGCTTAGTTACACAACACACCTGAGCTTTGCCACAAAAGACTCGTTAAGCTCAATAAATTACAGGTGAGAGATATTAGAAGGAGTGGATGCGAAGATGCAGGTGCTGGATGCTACGATGCGTCATCGTGAGCTCACTCAGGAGGTTTTCAATATAGGTGACGAGGTGGCCACCTATATTGAAAACATCGCTGAGGCTGTCGCCGATTGGGACGCAGAACTCGTCGAAGATTGTATGGCAGAGTTCGAGGAAATTGTCGAGGAAGCTCGCAAGGACTCTCGGACGCTCATCACGGAACTCATGGGGCTACGCCAGGCGTTGATCTCTGGGCTAGCTTCTGGAACGGTTTCTACTACCGGTCCAGCGATTAAAGAAGTGGAGCGACCGGTGTTAATTACGCCGCATTCGCTTAAAGAAAGATTCCCTATCTCGAAATCTCCCGTGATTGTTGGCGAGATGGCCCAGGCACTAGAGGCACGTACTGAGCTGATTAAGGAATATTTGGCTCATATCGTGGAATGGGAACTGGCCGAAACCGAGCGGGTGGCCAGGGATGTTGATTCATTGTCATTACCCTTGCTGTATGCGCGTACTGCAGAGGCTGTTAATGCCGCTACTACCGCATGGTTGCGTACCGTAGCTGATGAACATCCGGGTTTTACTAATACTATGCGTGGGCATAATCCGCCAGCGTTTCTTAACGAACGCGCTCGAATTGATGCAGTTGTGATGCGGGTCAAGGCCAAATTAGGAACCGTGGAGGGGAAGCACGTTTCTTAAAACTCATCCCTACGTTAGGGGTGGGCATTGAATCAGCGAGTTGATGCGGTGGGCAAACTGAAGTTTCTCTGCCGTGCTGCTGTAGTCTTGACCGAACGCACCATCGAGAAGCAGGCTTGCTAGACCGTGGACATGGGACCATAGGGCGGCGGCCGTTTCTTGGTGTTTGGCTGGGTCGGGTTCTATTTCTTGCACTAGGGTAAGCAACTCATGGAAAGCGGCATCACCGGCTGCGCGGATTTCGGGAAAATGCTCGGGGTTGTACATGTCGGTGCGAAACATTACGCGGAACACACCGGGGTTTTCCAACGCAAACCGCACATAAGCATCGGCACTACCGGTGCTGGAGGGGTCAGTTGTTTTGGCTTGGTGAAGGTACTGTTGCAATTTCTGAAAGCCCTCAAGAACCACCGCTGCGATAATGGCTTCTCTGTTAGGGAAGTAGTGATAGGGGGCTTGATGAGTACACCCAGTGCGTCGTGCTACTTCACGCATGCTTAAGGCGCTTGGACCAACCTCGTCTAAAATGCTGCGGCTGGTGTCAAGCAGTTGTTGCCGTAAATTTTTTTCAGCCACGACCTCTCCTGAATCTTGGGTATTTTCAAAGTCTACTGGATGTTGGGTACTCCGGCCTCGCGAAGGGTTTTGGCCGTCTGGTGCTTGGCAAGTGTGCGTAAGAATTCGTCGAGGTATTTTCCCTGCAGCTGGGGGAGAAATGCCTCCTACGGTAAGAATTCACTTTTGGCATAGCTAGTTGCTATGGCGGTGACTTCTGCTTGGGTGGGGTTTCGGTGGAAAAACTCGTCAAGCAGATCGTAGATATAGATCTCGGAGTTAAATTCTTCTAAGGCGGCTTCTAGGTCGGGGTTGATTAGTGCCTCGGCTAAGATGGCAGTTGCATCGGGGCTGTGATTATGCCACGCGGCAGCGATTTTCATGGTGAGGTCGTCGGAAGCTAGGTGGGGTGTGGTGTCGCCGCCCCAGGCTCCGTAAGCCGCCACGGTCAACGGGGTAGTGGGGCAGTTTTCTAACTGTGCTCTTACTTGCGCGGCAAGTACTGTCGCGTGGTTGCGCCATTGGTGAAAAACCCAGGCGTAGCTGCTGGAAGCTAGCGGGCCATAGGCTAAAAATGTGTCCAGAACGCGGTCGGTTTCGTGGATTGTTTCCGAGTCTTTCCGGTTGGTTAGGACCCCCACCCAGGCGATCCAGCTGATCACGTCATCTCTGGCGTCGTTAGCAAGTTCAGGTAACTGCGCTATGCAGTAGCGTAGCACGGGCAGGGTTGCGGAATACAGCGTTTCTTGGTGGGTAATTGTACCGAAGAGATATTCAATGGCTTCGGCGTGGTCGGCGTCGCTATTGAGCAGCGCGGCGAGGTGTACGGGGGCGTCGGTTGCGCTGCCATAGGCGTGTTTGTAATCCGCCCAGTTGATTGTAGTTGGGTGCATAGTCATCGATGGTAGCGAAAGGTGTCCAGCGACCCGAGATACTTGACAGTGTCTAGGGTCTGGTTTAGCGTAATACTAGACACTGTCAGGTGCGAGCGGAGAAGGTGTTGCAAATGTATGATGTTATCGTGATTGGTTCGGGGATTGGCGGGCTGAGCGCTGCCGGACTACTAGCTAAAGTTGCAGGTAAAAAGGTATTAGTTCTGGAAAAACACTCGGAGCCAGGCGGGCAAACTCACACGTTTAGGCGCGATGGTGCCCATTGGTACGTCGGGGTGCATTATGTAGGAGACATGGAGCAGGGCAGTACCGCTCGGCGTTATTTTGATTACCTTTCCGACGGACACTTGCGGTGGAATAACCTTTCCAATGTTTCCGATCGGTTGGTGTTTCCGGGGATCGACGTGGAAGTGGGATCCAATCAGCAAGAGTATCGGGACAGGTTGGTGCGGTTATTCCCAGAAGAGACCCGCGCGATTGATCGCTATTTCCGGGATGCCCACCGTATGCAATCGTGGTTGTCTTTATATGTCGCGCAAGGCATGGTGCCAAAGGTGATGGCTCCGGTGTTGCGACTGTTAGGTAAAGCGACTGGTAGTACGGCTTTAAGCACCACGAAGGAATATTTGGATCGGAATGTCCGTTCGCCACAACTTAAGGCGATTCTCGCTGCGGCGTGGGGCGACTACGGGGTGGTGCCGTCGAAAAGCGCTTTTGCGGTACATGGCATGATTGTGGCGCATTCTGCCCGAGGAACGTGGTTTCCCGATGGCGGATCGGCAATGATTGCGCGCACACTGGAGCAAGGGATTGAAGCCGCAGGAGGCGCAGTTCAGGTGTGCCAGGAAGTAACCGAGATACTTATCGACGACGGGCGTGCCGTAGGGGTGAGTGTTTTAGATAACCGGGGACCTGTACCCGTAACCAGGGAGTATCGAGCAGAAACGGTGATCTCGAATATTGGGGTGGAGCCAACCTTTGGTCAGTTGTTGGCACACCAGCCGCAATCTGTAAAGGTCATGGAGCAATTACAACGCATAGGAACCGGCATATCGGGGGTCATGGTCTATATCAAGCTAAAAGATGATCCCACCGTACTAGGCATTGATGGTGGCAATATTTTGATTAATACCGGATTCGATCACGATGACCAGGCACGCGCGCGTGCCGGGCTGTTATCTGGCCAGCCTACCTCCGCTATGGTGTGTTTTCCTTCGGCTAAATTGCGAGAAACCACGCATCATACTGCGGAAATCTTGGTATTTACTGATGCCGTTTTTCACCGGAATGACGATTATCCAGCGCTGAAAGAGCGCATGGCCCGTGGGTTGATCGACTTGGCTGATTCGGTGGTGCCGGGGTTTGCAGATTTGGTTGATTATTATGAGGTGGGTACTCCGCTGACTGTTGAAAAGTACACCTCGCATCCTCACGGTGCATTTTATGGGGTGCCCGTGACACCGCAGCGTTTTAAGGAAAAACCTTTTGGTCCCCGCACGGAAATCCCAGGATTGTATTTATCAGGGCAAGATGTCAGCAGCCTTGGTGTAGTGGGAGCATTGATGGGCGGTGTGGCTGCCGCCAGCCAAGTGCTGGGTGCGCGGGGGTTTTCCATGATTAACCATGCACTGAACAAACCACCGAAGCACCCGCAACAACAGCGGTTACCTGAGCATAAATATCACGCCACTTTGACTGCAAAAAAGCAGCTGATGGATTCGGTGTGGCAATTAGATTTCGAGCTTGACCGAGACGCGGGTGATTGGACAGCTGGGCAATATGCCAGGTTGTGTGTCGGTGGGTTTTATTGGCGGGATTATTCGATTGCCGGGATTTCCGGGCGGGTGGTGCGGTTATTGGTCAGTACCCGCACTGGTGGCCACGGATCACGTTTTGCCAGCACCAGTACCGTGGGAACTTCAACCCAGATAGAGTTGCCGCTGGGTTCGTTTTGCTTGACTGAATCTAGCCGTAAGCAGGTCTTTATTGCCACCGGTACGGGGATAGCACCGATGTTGCCCATGTTTCATCAGGTAACTGACGCAGTCTTACTCTTCGGCGCGCGTAGTGCAGCAACCGATCTGACTGTGAGACTTGCAGATAACCTGCCAGAAAATACCATGCGGTGCTACAGCCGGGAAGGTGAGAAACAGCGGGTAACAGACCTGCTGCCCACGTTGGAACTCGACTGGGAGAATACCGATTTTTATCTCTGCGGGTCGGCTGCCATGGTTGCCGATTGCCAAAAAATCTTAACCGACCGGGGCGCCCGGCATGTGTTCACCGAGAAGTACTAACGCAGGTTAAGTGTATTCTCGGGCTCACTCATTATAAGGAAGGACCTAGTTGTCATGGTGTATGCAATGATGGTGCGGAAAAAGATCCGTGCGACCTTTGAGCAGATCAACACCGGAAATTATGAACCCATGATTGCAGGGCTGGCAGAACCATTTGAATATGTTTTCCATGGCCAGCACGCTCTCGGGGGCAAGCGCACTACCAAAACGGCCATGATCCGCTGGTGGGAACGCACCTTTCGGCTGTTGCCGGGCGCGAAATTTGATGTGCAAGAAATCTTGGTCAACGGTTGGCCGTGGCATACCCAGGTGGCCCTACGCAACGCGATCACAGGCGAGCTACCCGATGGTAGTAAATATGAGAACACCGTGCTTCAGTTCATGACCTTGCGGTGGGGGAAAGTAACCTTCGTCGAAACCCTAGAAAACCTACAAGTGCTAGAAAACGCACTTAACGTGGTAGCTGACTGTGGTGTCCCAGAGGCACTAGCAGAACCAATTACCGATTAAATCCGCTTATCGACGCTCACTGCTAACTGGTTCGTCGGCAGGCTGTAAGGCAAGGGCAGTCACCAGATCCTTATACAGTGGGCTGGATTCAAGGAGCTCCTGGTGAGTTCCTTGCGCTTTGATCTGGCCAGCATCAAGTACGGTAATGAGGTCGGCGTCGACAATAGTTGACAGTCGGTGGGCAATGGTGATCACCGCTGAGTGCTGGGTAAAATTCCGAATGGCTTCGTGAATTGCTGCTTCGGATAAGGCATCGAGTTGGGCGGTGGCCTCATCTAGCAGCAAAACATCCGGCTTGGCCAGCAGCGCCCGAGCCAGCGAGATTCGTTGCCGTTGCCCACCAGAAATAGTGGTATCCGATACTGCAGTATCCAACCCCGCCGGTAGAGAATCCACCAACGAACTGAGCAGCACCGTATCTAAGACTCCCCTGATGTCGTCATCGGTGGCATCAGGGGCGGCAAAGGTTACGTTATCGCGTAACGTGCCTGGTAGCGTGGGGGTTTCTTGTTCGACATAGGCAAAGCGATTACGGATTTCTCCCGGGCTGAGTTGTTGATACGGCACACCGTTTAAATACAGTGCACCGGTTTCCGGCTGCAGAAAATCAAGCAACAGCGAAAAGATACTGGTCTTACCCGCACCTGACGGGCCAACAAGTGCGGTATGTCCCGTCTGAGGTATCTCAAGGGAGACGCCATTGAGCACCGGCTGTTCCCCAGGGGAATATCGCGCAGTGACATTATCCAATCGGGCAATCGGGGTGGTGTTGCTGACAGCATTTACCACCGGAGAACTAGGATTATCGTCAGTTGCGGAGCGTTCGAAATCAATATCTTCAATCTCCCTGATCCGCCCCGCGGCCGCCATCCCCGCCTGCAGGGTGGTTAAACTCTGGCTGATTTCCGACACCGGCCCCAGCAGCCCAAAAGCATAAAGCAGAAACGCAACGAGGGTGGCCACAGTCATTTCGCCTAAGGAAACCCGCCACGCACCGATGCCAAGAATGAGAATAATGGCACCTTGAATGCCCGTTGAGGCAATAGTCCAAACCAAAGCCTCCCGGCGCAGTGCCTTCACGCTTTCATCCCGCGACTGCGCAGCATGGTCGAGCAATTGCTGTTCTTGCCGAGATTCGGCACCTGCAACCTTGACTGTTTTAATCGCACGCAGCGTTTGCTCCAGCACACCGCCCAGTAAGCCGAGGGAATCTTGGGCGCGTTCCTGCGCAACTGCGATCGCGGGCATCAGTGCTGTAAAAATCCCGATGATGGCAACGACAGTAAGGATGATGGTCAAGGCAAGAGGAATATCCAATACCACCATGAGCACCAGCGTGCCGATGAGCATGACCACACCATTAACCAGCTGCACTAACGATGACGATGCGGCTTCCCGCAGTAATACGGAATCGGAGGTTACTCGAGTAACCAGCTCACCGGCTGGTCTGGATAACAGGTTCAGCACTTTTCCCCGCAGATACCTGCGAATCATGCTTTCCCTAGCGGTATAGACGATCCTTTCCGCCACAGATCCCAGCATTACCCACTGCCACCAGCTTAAACCCGCGCCAATGATCAATAAGCCTACGAGCCACAGCACTGGCGTAATCAGGGTCGCGCCGGGTGTGCCTAAAGCGTCAATGATCCAGCGAGTGACCATTGGGTTTGCTAATGCTGCTGCCGAGGAACCCAGGCCGACAATCAGCCCTAGGATTAGGGTGGCTCGGTGCGGACGTGCAAAAGACCACAGGATTGCTAACCGGGAGCGGTGCTGCGCTTGAGGTGATGGTACGTTCATAGTCATAAACTCTTTCTGGTCAGTGGCCCATCTTCATTAGTGATTTCTAAAAGCAGGTCGCGCATCTGGATGCGTTTTTCTAGCGCCATCGTGGGGTCCCAGTGTGCAGCGGCAATAAAACCTTCGGCGGCGTTACTAACCACCGCCAGCCGATCAGGGTGTAAACCATCTGCGGCAAAGCCTTCGTCCCACGTTCTGGCATTTGCCACCAATAAGTCTTTGACCTCGCCGATGGTGGCAAGAACATCCAAGAGATGATCGAACTGAGTCTGCTCGTTATCGTCGCTCAACAGAGTGCGGATATAAGCGCGTAGCAACTTGCCGGGGTGATTTTCCGAGAGGTCAAGATTCGTCATTACACGAGTGTGGAAAACGTCCATTGCATGTTCGGCGACCACGCGGATCAGTACCTTCCTGCTGGGAAAGTGGTGCAGTAATGCGCTTTTCGACACGCCTGCCTCCGCGGCAATCAGCTCAAGTGATACCGTTACGCCTCGTTCGCGTAGCAGCTGTGCGGTGGTGTCTAATAGTGCCTGTTTGGTGCGTTAACGATCCTGTGTTTTGACCATCTTTATTGCTCCTGCTTCCGGTGAGGGTGACTGGCTGGAACTTTCATCAACGCTAAACAGATTACATTACTGACTAATTAGTCGGTTAATTGGGGTGGTCTTGAACTGTGGGTTGAGGTTGTGTCTGCGTCAGGAAACTGTCTGGGCTGCGGTGAACAATGATAGGCTAACCTTATGCCTATTAGGTGGGTATGGTTGCTGCTGTAGCTTATGCAAAAGGAGACAAACGCTGTGAGCCCCGCGAACCCCCGAAGTAAAATTAACTGGCCAACAGTAGGCATGTCAGTGGCATTAGCGGCTGTCGTTTCCAGCCTGATTTTGGCCTTTGGTGTGATTGCAATGCATCGCAGCACAGAACAGCAGCTGGTAAAACCGGAGTCTGCGAACTCTGAAGAACTGGCATTGGCAGTGGAACAAGGTCTGGATAACGCAATTTCTAAGCGCCAAGCAGCACCGAATGCCGCAGAATCTACTACTCCCGCTACGGAAACAGAACCTGTTCCAAGTCAAACAACTGATCCAGTATTTGGCGCTGTTCCAATACCGCAACCGGACACAGCAGATGCTGGCTCAGCATCAGGGAACGCGCCTGAGAGTGAAATCCCAACTCCCAGCGTGGCGGAACTGAATGGCATTGTGCATACTTTGGTGGCAACTCCTGCCAGTGACGATGAAAAGGCTGCGCTTTTAGAAGCTGGGCATGCTGGTGTTGTGGTGCCGCGGACTGTATACACCATGGGATTGTTTCGCGCCCCCAACGGCTGGTTTGAAATTACCGGACCGGTCACGGTCAGTGGAAACCGTGCAACTGCGCATTTAAACTCCGGCTCGGTGGGGCGGCCGTCGATAAGCCTTGATATTACTTTTGTTTATGTAGATGGCCGCTGGAAACTGGCTTCTTCGTCAATGTGCCAAGGTGTGAAAACCGTTGGTTTGCCGATTTACTGTAATGCGTAACCGACCATGATTACTTTAACCGGAGTGTCGCTAAAACATTCGGTGCATAGTGTGGATTGTGTGCTACCAGACGGGGAGGTTACTTATCTTCTCGGGCTAAATGGAGCGGGAAAAACTTCATTGCTGCGTGCTATAGCGGGAGTGGTGCAACCGGTGGCTGGCAGTATCACCGTTTCGGAAGCTGAACATGCTCTTTTGTCTGGCAGGAATATTGGAATGAGTATTTCGGCTGATGCATTTAAACCAAGCCAGACTGGACGCAGGCATTTATCCTGGGTAACGGCGCTGTGCGGTATGGATGATCGGCAGGTAGAAATGCTTATCGACGGTTACGGTTTAGCAGAATTTGCCGATCGAAGAATCCGCACTTACTCCTTAGGGATGCGCCAGCGTCTCGCCATTGCTGCTGCGATGGTCGGTGATCCGCAGCATATTTTGTTAGATGAACCACTCAATGGACTTGACGTTCAAGGAGTCGAATGGATGCGCGATTTGGTGAGAAGCTGGGCAGAACAAGGACGATGCGTAGTGATTGCCAGCCACAATCTCGATGAAATAACTCGCAGTGGCGATAATGTTCTGTTGTTTGCCAATGTCTCTGCTCAGCTGTATTCGCTGAGCATTCTGCTGGAATGTTACTCAACACTGGAGGCGGCGTTTCATGATCTCAATGTTTAAGGCGGCATTCAAAGCAGAATGGGTAGGAATTGGCGGTAGTCGTGGGGTTTTCTTCACCGTTATTTTGCCCCTAGCTGTGGGATTGCCACTGTTTATTACCACAGCAGTGGCAATGGTTTCAGAATACCTAGCTAAAACAAGTTCATTGGTGGGAGTGCTATCTACTACCACAGATAATGCAGCTTATTGGATCATTCATTTAACTGTCATTGTCTTTGCTAGCCTGGCAGCATTTAGTCAAGCCGCCAGTTATCGGGGGAGCTATGGTGATATGTATCGACATTTGCTGCCGAAGGTTGGAATTTCACTAGCCGCGCGATGGGCGATATTAACACTGATAGCTGCAGGTTCCATCGTGATAATGCTGGTGGTTGCGCTCGCTGTGCTGCCAGTGGTTTCACCTCATGGCTATGGTGAGGTCGATCTGCTCAGCCCAACAGCCGCGCGGTTGCTATGGGCAGTGCCGTTGTATGCCTGCGCGGCCCTAGCACTGGGTTTAGGGCTTGGTGCGCTAATGGAACGACCCGCCTTTGCTGTGGCATGCCTGCTCATATGGGCATTGCTTATTGAAAATGCAACAGCGGTATTGCCAGGTGGTGCGAGAATTATTCGGTTTATGCCCTTTCTTAACGGAATATATGGCACCGGTCAGCGGGTAGGACTGGAACCACCGTGGGGTAACAATGGTGCACTGGGGTATTTTGTGCTGCTTGCGGTGGTTTTTGTGGCGCTGGGTTGGCTGAAGCAGCGGCGGGTGCGGTGATCACAGGCAAACCAGAAGCGGATCACCAGCTTGTTTCTTCCGCGATGCATTTTGCAGCTTTGACGATAGGATGTCACGTTCTTTTGCGAAGTCCAAAAGTTTTGTTTCCCCTAACCTGTGGATACGCTTGAGCATCAGATATTTGCTTTGCTTGTGCTGTTGATCTATACGGCCGCGTTTCTCCGTGACCTAGGCTTTTGTACCCACGCATGTAACATGACACCGATTAGCTCCCAAATCCTTAAACCACAGCGGCGAGCAACAGCTTCATACAACGCCACAGGATCCTTTTTAACACCCGAACGAGTAATTCTTCTTCGGGCATGAAAACAATTACCCTTCCCGCCAACCAGACAGTAAGGAAATCAGGTGTGTCCAATAAACAGAATATTGGTGGTCGGTTGCTAATACATTTTCCAGACACCAGGTGGGGTGGTGTCAGGTTGAGGGCGTGTTTCTCCCATTAAACGGATACTGCCATTTTTGTCCATGGTGATATAGCCGCCGATAGATTCATTCATACCAGCGATAACTTCATCGATATGAGTGGTGATATACGTTAAAGACGGATCAATCTCTTGTGGGTTTTTGTAGACATTCCAAGCCTCATCATTATCACTACCATGGATGGGGAGTCGTTCTTCTTGGCCATCTAATCGAGTAGTGGTGGCCCATAAAATTCCGTTGTGATCAAGTTCAACAGCTGAATCTCGTTGTTCGCCCATTGATTGCACAACTGCTTGTTTTATCTCTAAAGGTGATAGCGATAGCTGGTGTTCTCGGTTATCCACGGTGTTTTGCCATCCTTTAAATTTGCTCGCACTATGAGAAAACCTCAGTGGGTTTCTCGCCTGGTCTCCCTGCGGTTATACCAGCAAAATTAAATATTTTAGTGTCATGAACTTCTGACAGAAACGGGAAACAACGTGCAGTGGTGTGGCTGTTCCCAAAAAGCATAAAAGCTACTATGGTAGCGGGAATTGTAGCTTTTGAGGTTTCATGAGCATCTCTTAGAGTTTTAGATGTTTCCAAATAGAATTAGTATCAAGAGGTTTATTCAGTTACTGGGAAACAATAATGAATACTGTTGCTAATTCGGCTATTTTCCAGTATCTGAATGGTTGTATTCTTCTTAATTTTTGGATTAGCTTTGATGCGTGTCATTTCTAATGATCCATTTTAGTGATTAAAGAAAGGTGTATATTATGCGTAATTATGTTATGGAGTGGTCTGTGGAGCAACGGAAAATTCCACTCATTAAGATTGATAAAATCATTGAGAAATTCTATCCCAATGGTGTTCAAAAATATCTTTTACTCCGTCCTGTTCCAAAGGAAATCTTGGATCAACTCAAGAAAAGCGAAAATATAAATTTCTTGTGGGATTGTGATTTGAGTTTGAGGGGAAGTGTCAAATTTACTCAAGAGCCAAGTTGGGTTAGGTTTGCAACAGTGAATGATGATTGTAGCGTTGAAAATTTGGAAAAGGATTATTATTGTTGGAAACAATATCCATTTGGAAAAATTATTGTAACAACTAATCCGAATATTCATTACGATATCGAGCAGCCTTATCTCGATACTATTGATGGTCCGATGTTGCCAATTGATTTCTTTGAAATTTTGTTTGCTAATGGCGGAAAGTTCTCTTATGAAGTTACTGTAGCAAGCCAATATCGTAATGATTTAGGGGGAACTGATGAGTTTTTATTTGCCGATGAGCAAATATTAACTGATGCTAATTTATTCCATTGGTCTAAGATAGTTAAATCCACAATTATGGTATAAATTTGCTTTCAGCAGTGAGGTTTCCTCCTCGGTGTTATTTGGACGTATCCATAGCCTCAAGCACTAGCTCAGTGCGCATATGCTCGGCAATAGCAAAACCCGTTGGAAGCTCTCCGGTGAATAGCAATCAACCACAACAACCAAAATACATGTTTTCCCACCTGCAACCGGTAGATAGGTGATATCCCCCTTCGGAGGCTTGATTCGGCTTGAGCTGTGGCGGATATCCGGCTGAACCAAGTCGGGAAACACCCGGTGTGAACACGCTCTACGAGTGGTGATGACCTTGCTTTTATGGGAAAACTCTTGAAATTCTAGTAGCTTCATGATTCTAGCAACCTGCTTATGATTTATGAGGTAAGAGGTAGGACTGGAACCACCGTGGGGGTAACAATGGTGCACTGGGGTATTTTGTGCTGCTTGCGGTGGTTTTTGTGGCGTTGGGTTGGCTGAAGCAGCGGCGGACTCCACAGTAGATAGAGAATCGCTTTCTTGGCATAATGATGGTGATGAGCACGACTACGGCAAAGAAACACTACGTTGATGTGTTCGCCGCTGCGGTATTCGCGGCGGCGGGAATCTGGGCGGCAATGAAAGGGGAGTACGGAATTGCGGCGTTGATCTTTTTCGGTATTGCGTTCTTCCTAGGATCGTCGTTGGCTCCTATGGGCCAGGTGAATCCGAAGGCTAAAGATCACATGCCAGATGTGGCAGCCATTAAACGCTACCGAGAGCACAACCCAGGAACATCCATTACCGAGGCAATAAATAACCTTATTGAAGAGCGCGACTCACGTTGAGTGCGGGATTTTATTAACAGCACACCAGGGGCTCGCTAGTAATAGAAAACGTCCCGGCATGAGCTAGGCTAACGGTTGCTATGACCCTTTTGCATTCTTTCGATCCGGCCACACCTTTTGGGATGTATATCCATGTTCCGTTTTGTGCTTCACGCTGTGGCTATTGCGACTTTAATACCTACACTCCGGGTGAATTGGGCAGTTCTGCCTCGCCAGAAAGCTACCTGTTGGCTCTAGCGCAGGAACTGGAAATGCAGGCTAGGTTGCGCGCGGAGCAGGGGGATCGTCGACAAGCAAGCACGGTGTTTATTGGCGGTGGTACCCCTAGTATGTTGGGTGCCACTGGATTAGCGCGAATACTGAAGCTGATTCGCGAAACCACCGGGATTACACCGGGAGCGGAAATCACCACCGAATCCAATCCGGAATCCACCTCGCCGGAATTTTTCGCCGAGCTATTGGCAGCGGGCTACACGCGGATTTCCTTAGGTATGCAAAGCGCTAGCGCATCAGTATTAAAAGTACTAGAACGGGCACACACCCCGGGTCGGGCATTCGCAGCGGCGAAGGAAGCGTGGGCGGCGGGTTTTACCCACGTTAACTTGGACATGATTTATGGCACGCCCACCGAAACCGATGATGATGTGCGGCGCACGCTTGAGCTCGTGCTGGAAACCGAGGTCGATCACGTCAGCGCCTACTCACTGATTGTCGAAGATGGCACCCGAATGGCCAGGAAGGTGCGCACCGGTCAGCTGCCAGAACCCGAGGAGGATGTGTATGCTGATCGCTACCAGATGATTGATACCGCGCTCAGCCAGCATGGTTACCGATGGTATGAGGTATCCAACTGGGCGAAGCCTAGTGGGCAGTGTGAGCATAATTTGAATTATTGGCGTGATGGGGACTGGTGGGGTGCCGGGCCTGGCGCGCATTCCCACATTGGCACTAGTAGGTTTTTTAATGTCAAGCACCCGGCCACCTATGCCACGAAACTCGACCAGGGGCAGCTGCCGGTTAAGGAAAGCGAAACATTGTCCCCGGTGCAGCGTCATGAAGAGCAGGTAATGTTAGGCTTGCGGTTGCGCGAGGGGCTGCCGCTGCAGTGTTTTAACCAAGCCGAGCTGGCTATGGCCCAAAAGTTCGCGCGGCGGGGATTGCTGCAAATTAACGAAACGGTTGCCTTAACCGAGACGGGCCGACTGCTTGCCGACGGCATCATTACGGATATTCTGGTGGCAGGCGAAAAACAATAAGGAGTCTTATATGGCGTTGACTACCACCCAACGGCGCATGGAGGTGTTGCGCGCGATAGTTGCGGACTATATCGCGTTGCAGGAACCCGTGGGGTCGAAGGCGCTGTTAGAGCGACATAAATTAAACGTCTCGGCTGCCACGATTCGTAATGACATGGCAGCGCTGGAAGCCCAAGGGTATATCACGCAGCAGCACGCCAGTTCCGGTCGGATTCCCACCAATAAGGCTTATCGGATGTTTGTGGATTCCTTGGATCGGGTGCGACCGTTATCCCCCGCCGAACGCCGGGCGATTATTAGTTTTTTGGAAGGCGGGGTGGATTTAGAAGATGTATTGCGCCGTAGTGTGCAGCTTTTAAGCCAGCTGACGAGGCAAGCAGCGGTGGTGGCTTTCCCCAATTTGAAGGCCACTCGGGTGAAGCACTGCGAGGTGGTGTTATTATCGCCAGTCCGATTGCTACTGGTGTTGATTACTGATTCCGGTCGGGTAGATCAACGTAATGTGGAATTGGATGAGATTTGTGATCAAGAGCATGTGGGGTTGCTCAAAGAACTGCTGAATCGGGTGCTGGTTGGTAAAACACTGACGGAGGCTTCAGTGTCGTTGAGTGATTTGGTGAATTTCCACGACGGTGCGGTGGCTATTGATCCTGACATTCAGGGCCATCTGCTACGCTGCGTGACGGTTTTGATTGAAACCCTGGTAGAGCAACCCAATGATCGGCTGATTTTGGCTGGTGCTTCTCATCTCACTCGAATTGCTAGGGATTTCCCCTCTGGTTTGTCCCGGGTGCTGGAAGCGTTGGAAGAGCAAGTGGTGGTGTTGAAGCTGCTGGCTAATATGCAAGACCTGGGGCATGTCAGTGTGTTGATTGGGGAAGAAAACGAGGAAGCGCAATTGCGCAGCACCGCGGTGGTGGCCACTGGTTATGGTTCCCAAGGGGAAGCCTTGGGCGGATTAGGGGTAGTGGGTCCGACCCACATGGATTATTCCGGCACCATGTCTAAGGTGCAGGCGGTGGCAACGTATGTTAGCCGAGTATTGGATGGGCAATGAGAGGCTTTCTTTGGGAAAATCCCTGCTGGCTGGATAGAACGGTACGCTGCTAGCGAACTTCGCTAGGTTCGTGTAGGTGTTTGCTCTTCGGCGCGATACAATGGCGGGCAGTTTTAAAGCAGTCAAACGAGTTTTATTTAAAAGTAAAGGAAGTTGTCCACCACCGTGGCACGTGATTATTACGGCATTCTTGGCCTTGATAAGAATGCAAGTGACAATGACATCAAGAAGGCTTACCGCAGGTTGGCACGCAAGTATCACCCTGATGTCAATGACACCGCAGAGGCAGCGGAGCGGTTTAGCGAAATTTCCCTCGCCCAAGAGGTACTTCTAGATCCAGAGCGGCGCCGCATCGTCGATATGGGTGGCGACCCCATGGCCCAAGGACCCCAGGCGGCACAATATGGTGGCGGTTTCGGCGGCGGTTTGGGTGATATTTTCGAGGCATTCTTCGGCGGCGGTGCCGCTACCCGTGGTCCGCGTAGTCGGGTTCAGCCAGGTCATGATGCGTTGCTGCGTACCTCGATCACCTTGGAAGAAGCCTTTAGTGGCGTGGATAAAGAGGTCACCATTGATACTGCCATCGTGTGTGATACCTGTGAGGGTACTGGTTCGAGAACTCGCTCGAAGCCGGTGACCTGCTCGCATTGCGGTGGTAGTGGTGAGATTCAGCAGGTGCAGCGTTCTTTCTTAGGCAATGTTATGACGTCTGCACCGTGCCCCATGTGTGAGGGCTATGGTGAGATCATTTCCGATCCTTGCGATAAATGCGGTGGCGACGGTCGGGTCAAGGCGCGCCGGGATAAGACCATTAGGATTCCTGCCGGTATCGAGACTGGCATGCGGGTGCGCATGGCAGGCCAAGGCGAAGTCGGGCAAGGTGGCGGCCCCGCAGGTGATTTATATGTTGAGGTCACTACAAAACGGCATCCAGTTTTCAGCCGTGATGGGGAAACGCTGCATTTGACGGTGGATGTTCCCATGACTGATGCTGCGCTGGGCGGGACAGTAACCGTGACCGGTTTAGATGGCAACCCCATTGATTTCACGATTCCCGCTGGTACCCAGCCTGCGGAACGCCTGATTGTGTCTGGGAAAGGGATGCCGCGGCTGCGTGCAGAAGGCCACGGCGACATGATTGCTCATGTGAATGTGACTATCCCCACAAGCTTGGATACACAATCCAAGGAATTGTTGGAGAAATTACGAGATCACCGCCAAGACCGCTGCGGAGTACAGCAGGACGACGAGGAGGATGAGTCGATCTTTAGCAAGTTCCGTAACCGTTTCCGAAAGTAACCAGTGCCATGTCTTTGCCGGTTTTTGTCGCAGATCATCTCCTTGCTGATGTTGGTTCCTTGGCAGGGATCAGCGAGTCGGAAGCACGCCACGCCATCCAATCACAGCGTATTACGGTCGGTGAGCACATCGAGCTTATCGACAACACCGGCACCCGCGCGGTCGTTGAGGTTGAGTCGATTAGCGGTAAAAACCAGCTGGTAGGCATCATCGAATCCATAACCCATGAACCACCGGCAAGCCCCCAGGTCACGGTTGTGCAGGCGCTGCCTAAATCCGAGCGTTCTGAACTAGCCATTGATCTGTTAACCCAAGCTGGTGCCAATGTGATCGTGCCGTGGCAGGCCAGCCGGTGTATCGCCAAGTGGCCTACTGCTAAACAGCAAAAAGGCGTGGCCAAATGGGAAGCAGCCGCGCTAGCTGCTGCTAAGCAGTCACGTCGTGCCTATATCCCGCAGATCACTGGGCTTAAGGTAACGTCGGAGGTTGAAAAGCTCATAGCCGAAGCTGATCTAGCCCTGGTCTTGGATGAGCAAGCCGAGGAATCTGTAAAAAACCTCCCGCTAGCAGACGCTAAAAATATTGTGCTGATAATCGGACCAGAAGGTGGGATCACCGAGGAGGAATCAGCGGCGTTTCAGGCAGCTGGCGCGAAGTCCATACTGTTAGGGCCCGAGGTTTTGCGCACCGCGAGCGCAGGGATGGTGGCCTTAGCAGCCATTGGTATGCGCACGGCGCGGTGGGGCGAAAAAGGAACTAACAGGTAAAGTGTTACTCAACACGACCGTGAGAAAGATTGAGGTTTAGTTTCTATAGTGTCAATTACTTCTGTGAAGTCATGGCCCGCTGCTGAAAAAATCACCCGCAGCATTGAGCTGGACAGTGACCATTCCCGCACCATTTTGGGTATTAATGACGAAAACCTAAAGGTGCTAGAAAATCAACTGGACTGCCAGATTCATGTGCGCAGCAACACCGTCACCCTCCACGGGGAAGACCATGAGGTGGCACGTGCAATACGGGTATTCAAAGAACTCCAGTCAATCGCTAGGCGGGGACATGTTCTAAGCCCCGATTCCGTTAAACAAGCCATTGGGATCGTAACCACCAAAGCCCCGAAATCAGTGGCGCAGGTGCTCACCGATGACATTGTGGTGCGTAGGGGCAAAGCCATCCGCGCTAAAACCCTCGGGCAGAAACTCTACGTGGATGCCATTGACAATAACACCATCGTGTTCGGCTTAGGTCCAGCTGGTTCCGGCAAAACCTACCTTGCCATGGCAAAAGCTGTGCAAGCATTACAATCCAAGCAGGTTTCGCGCATTATTTTAACTAGGCCCGCGGTGGAAGCGGGGGAGAAGTTGGGATTTTTACCCGGAACCTTAGGCGATAAAATCGATCCCTACCTGCGTCCACTTCACGACGCGCTCAGGGATATGGTGGAACCAGAGATCATCCCCAAGCTGATGGAAGCCGGCATCGTCGAGGTGGCACCGTTGGCGTATATGCGAGGCCGTACCCTCAATGATGCGTTCATCATCTTAGATGAAGCCCAAAACACCACCCCGGCTCAGATGAAAATGTTCCTCACCCGCTTGGGGTTCGGCTCGAAAATCGTGGTCACAGGCGACATTACCCAAGTGGATTTACCCCGTGGCCAAAAATCTGGCCTGAGGTTAGTTCGCGACATCCTCCAAGGTGTTGACGATATTTATTTCGCCGAACTCAACGCCGCAGATGTGGTGCGCCACCAATTGGTGGGCCGGATCGTCAACGCCTACGACTTCCACGAACAGCACAAGGAGCAGTCATGAGCATCGAAGTGGTCAACGAATCTGGCTTCGCCGGGGTCAACGAAGAATCACTTATCGACGTCGCCAGCTTCGTCTTAAGCGAAATGGATGTCCACCCCGACGCGGAGTTAACCATCTCTATAGTCGATATTCCCACCATGAGTGAACTACACCTGCGGTGGATGGACCTCGAAGGCCCCACCGATGTGATGAGCTTCCCCATGGACGAACTCACCCCCGGCATGGGACGCCCCGACGCCCCAGATCCCGGCCCCGCCATGTTGGGCGATATTATTCTCTGCCCAGAATTTGCCGAAAAACAAGCCGAACGCGCCGGACACGACTTAGGGCATGAACTGTGCTTACTCACCGCACACGGTTGCCTCCACCTACTGGGCTACGACCATGTGGAACCCACCCAGGAACAGGAAATGTTCGCCCTGCAGAACGAACTGCTCCAAGATTGGTACAAAGACTGCGAAAAACGTTTTGCCCGGTATCAACCTAAACCAACGGGACCACAAGCCTTCCCAACAGCCGCTGATCGCGCCAAGCTAGACGAGATTTTCCCCGGTGGCGGCATTGTGCCCATAGGCCAACCGGTACGATCCGAACTACCCGAGGATAGTTAGTGAACCCGATTCTTTTAGGGGTATGCACCTTAGTAGCGTTGCTACTCTCAGGCTTGGTTGGGACGATAGAAGCAGCGGTATCATCCATCTCGCGGGCGCGAGTGGAACAAATCTACAAAGAAAAAGAAACCAGCACCTCTCGGGTGCTGTTAAAAGTCCTCGACCAGCGCGCTGAGCATATCAACCTGCTGGTGTTAAGCCGCACCCTGCTAGATGCCACCGCGGCGGTATTCGCAGCCATGTTCGCCCTTGCGTTCATGCCCAGCCAAAAATGGGCGCTGATAACCGCCATCACGGGGGTCACCTTAATTTCTTTCACCATCATTGGGGTGTTCTCCCGCACCGTGGGACGTAAAAACCCCTACACCGTATCGCTAGGATCAGCGCTACTGCTGAATGCGGTGGCTAAAATCCTCGGCCCCATACCTAGATTGCTGATCATCATCGGTAATGTGATCGCGCCGGGTTCTGGTTTCCGCGATGGCCCGTATTCTAAAGAAGTCGAGCTGAAAGAAATGGTGGACATCGCCCAAGAACACGGCGTGGTAGAGATCGAAGAGCGAAAAATGATCCAAAACGTTTTCGATCTCGCTTCCTCCATCGCTAGGGAAGTCATGGTACCCCGACCGGAAATGGTATGGATTGAATCCGATAAAACCGCAGGCCAAGCCACTAACCTGTGTGTTCGTTCCGGACATTCCCGGATTCCAGTGATTGGGGAAAACGTAGATGAAATCTGCGGGGTGGTTTATCTCAAAGACCTAGTTAAACAGACCTACCACGATACTGACGGTGGCCATGGAGTGAAGGTTTCTGAGGTGATGCGCGCACCAACCTTTATCCCGGAATCGAAAAACTTGGATGAATTGCTGCATGAAATGCAGTCCAACCGGTTCCACATCGCCATGGTGGTGGATGAATTTGGTGCCATTGCTGGGCTTATTTCCATCGAGGACATCTTGGAGGAAATCGTCGGTGAAATTGCCGACGAGTATGACGAGCGTGAAATCACTCCCATCGAAGCAATCGTCGATGAACCGTATTCTTATCGAGTGGTCGCGCGGCTGTTTCTAGAGGAATTAGTGGAGCGGATTCACGACGATTATGACATTGACATTGAGTTTCCCGAGGAAGTCACCGACCAAGTAGACACCGTTGCCGGATTGATTGCCTATGAAAAAGGCCGGGTACCGTTACCCGGCACGGTCATTGAATGTAATGGGTTACGCATGCGCGCCGAAGGCGGCCGCGATCGGCGTGGTCGTGTCAAAGTGCAATCAGTGGTGGTGACAGTTTTAGAGGAAGCTCGCGAAGACTAGCACCACGTAGTGTGAACAATGGCTATTGGTTCTTCTTTGTCACCTCTGCATTAGCAAAGCGATCATGCATCCCGCGCAGTTCATTATTCTGATTGATGCTGAAGAAGTTGGCGATCGCGGCTATAAACGAGACGGTACTTCCTAAACCTGGGACAACATTGATCAGTCGCCACCAGTTACGTTTAGCCGATTGCCGCCAGCTGAGTTTTTGACCAGTGGTAACGTCACGAACCGTATAGCCAAAGATCAGTTTGGCTGGGGTGGCTCCTAAAACTGCTTCGCAACCTACCATGTATAAACCGCAGACCATTGCCATGAGCACTAGCCCCATTATCCCGCCTTCATCAAGCAGTGCCTCTATTGGAATTGGAACAATAGCAAAAGCGGCAACAATTGTAGCCAGAAACATATCCACTGCGGCCATTGCGCCTCGCGCCAAGCCGGTGGGCCTATTGGCTATAGCGCGGGAGATCGGCGCTAGGCTCGCAGCACCATGAGCTACCGCTGGTGGCTGGGCTGTAGTACCGAAGGTAGGCATTCCCGGAACCGGTTGTGCAGCCTGGGTAGGAGGCGGTGGATACGATTGCGTTGACTGTGGTGTCGGTGGTGATTCGCCGGTATACATCGGTGGCAGATAAGGGGCAGGCAGCTTGCCGAAATTTGCTAGATGCTCTAGTTCTGACCAGGTGAGTTGCCGCAGCTGGATGGTGTCGTCGTAAAGCGTGCGATGCTGCTTTTCGCTGAGTACTCCATACGCAATATTGAGCCGGTTGCTGCTTGCTTCACCGATGCCGGTTTGTTCCAGCCTTGCGGTTTTACCGGCCAAGAGCAGTCCCAATTCGGTGCAGTCGTCATGCGGGTCAAGGTTAAATAACTGATACAGATTAGGGGCAGGGGTAGTCATGAAACGTAGTCCTTGTACTTTGGTTACCTAATAAGTAAATGGTAGGTAGTTTTTCTTACGCCGCACATCAGGGAAACCCCTGATTTATCACTGCCATTGAAGTACTACCAACACCACTTCTAAGGAAAAACTTACGCTATAGCTATCTTGCTGGCATCTGCCTGTTACCTGCACAATCCGTTAAGGGGGTAGCCGTGTGGGATCGTCGCAAGGGTTTTGCTAAAAACAGCACTAAGCAATAATGATGGACACATGACAATTCTTTCGATTCAGTCGCATGTTTCTTATGGGCATGTGGGTAATTCCGCCGCAGTGTTCCCGTTGCAACGCATCGGGCATGAGGTCTGGCCAGTGCATACCGTGAATTTCTCTAACCACACCGGCTATGGCGAGTGGGGCGGGGAGCTGATTCCTGCCGCGCAGGTGGCCAGTGTCATTGATGGTATTGAAGCCAGGGGAGCGTTTGCTGACATTGATGCGGTATTGTCTGGCTACCAAGGGGGATCAGATATTGCCGAGGTCATTATCAACACAGTGGAACGAATCAAACAGGCAAACCCGAAGGCGCTCTATGCCTGTGATCCGGTGATGGGGAACGCCAAATCTGGGTGCTTTGTATCTGATCTCATTCCGCCACTGTTGCGGGATCAGGTGGTTCCGGTGGCCGATATTATTACCCCTAACCAATTCGAGTTGTCGTATCTTACCGGGGTGGAAGCTACCGATATTTCCTCCACCCTGAAAGCCGCCGAGGCTGCGCAAGCCCTAGGGCCTGAGACTATTTTGGTTACGTCAGTACTAACCCCCGACCGCGAACCAGGCACTATTGCCATGGTTGTGGTGAACAAACAGGGTGCTTGGCAGGTACAAACCCCCTACCTGGATTTCAAACGTAACGGTTCCGGGGATGTCACCGCCGCGCTATTTACCGGGCATTATGTTCGCGATAGCGATGCCCCAGCAGCCCTGGCAAAGACCGCTTCTTCGGTGTATTCCTTGATCGAGCGCACCCACGCTCAAGACTCCCGGGAGCTGTTGCTTATCGACGCCCAGGCTGCCTTTGCCGAACCCGCCTTGCAGTTTGAAGTAACCAAGATCGCTTAAACCTTGGTGCAGCCGCTAGAATATGAACGAACATTCGCCCGCGATTACTAAGGAGACAGGTGAGTTTCACCGATACGCCCGAAGGCTTCCGCTCTGGTTTTATTAGTTTTGTTGGTAGGCCCAATACCGGCAAATCTACCTTGACTAATGCCTTAGTGGGGCAAAAAATTGCTATTACTGCTAATCAGCCGGAAACCACGAGGCACCCCATCCGCGGCATAGTACATTTGCCGCATGCTCAGATCATTGTGGTGGACACCCCTGGTCTGCACCGCCCCAGGACACTACTGGGGGAACGGCTTAATGAGGTAGTCAAGGAAACCTACGCGGACATGGACGTCATTGGTGTGACTATTCCTGCCGACGAAAAAATCGGCCCCGGCGATCGGTGGATTATCGAAAATGTTCGCAAGGTAGCCCCCAACACCCCACTACTGGGGATCGTGACCAAGGTGGATAAAGTCAGCCGCGATGAAATAGCCGCGCAGTTGGTCGCAGTGCATGAATTACTGGGAAACGACAGTGAAATCGTACCGGTTTCCGCAGTTACCGGCGAGCAACGTGAGGTCTTATTGGACGTTATCGCCAGTCTGCTGCCTGAGGGGCCGAAGTTTTATCCCGACGATCACGTAACAGATGACGATACCGAAACCAGGATCGCGGAACTGGTACGAGAAGCGGCATTAAGCGGGCTGAAAGAAGAACTGCCACACTCAGTAGCAGTGGAAGTCGACGAAATCATCCCCAACAGCGAACGCGAAGGGGTGCTGGACGTCCACGTCATTATCTATGTGGAACGACCAGGCCAAAAAGACATCATCATGGGCAAAGGCGGCCGCCGGATTGGGCGGATCATCCATAACGCCAGGCCACAGATCTGTGAACTGCTCGGCAGCAACGTTTACCTTGACCTTCGGATCAAGGTATTAAAGAACTGGCAGTCTGACCCCAAGCAGTTGGGGCGGTTAGGCTTCTAGGGTGCGCCGCGAGTCCTACCGCGAAAAAGCCGTGGTTATCCGCAGCTATGACTTCGGTGAAGCAGATCGGATTATTGTGTTTCTCACCCAGAAACACGGATTAATTCGAGGCGTGGCAAAAGGAGTGCGCCGCGCGAAAAGCCGGTTTGGCTCCCGACTACAACCATTCGTAGAACTCGATGTGCAGCTCTATGCCGGGCGAAGCTTGGAATCCGTTACCGCCGCCGATACCGTACGGTTTTTCGGCAGCGGAATCATTGATAACTTAGAGTGCTACTCCGCGGCCTGCGCCGTGCTAGAAGCGGCGGAGCGCTTAGCTCAATCGTCAGATTACGGCGATGTGGGGCTGTATGCGTTGGTCGTCGATACGCTAGCTAAGCTACAAACCGCAACCGAGCCGACGCTGCACCTAGATGCGTTTTTATTACAAGCCATGGATTTAGCGGGTTGGGCACCCAGCTTGTTTCATTGTTCCCAATGCCAAGCACCTGGGCCGCACCATGTATTCCACCCAGCACCCGGTGGGGCAGTATGTGTCCACTGTCGACCACCCGGCTCAGCGGATGTCGATGCCGAAGTACTCCACGTTATGTGGTTGCTGCTTCATCGGCAGTTTGGCCAGGCAGCCCAGCTAGCGGCCGGGCATGGGGAAGCAGTACACCGGTTGACCAAGGCGCATTTTCACTGGCATGTGGAGAAAAAACTTGCCAGCTTGAACGTTCTCGATCAGGCCTAAGAAGTACATTTTCGGTTCTGGCATTGCCTTTTGTGCAGTATTTGGCAAAAATATATGGCGTGACGATGCAATTAAATCCGCCAGATGTTCCTTCGGAGTTTTTGCCCCGCCATGTCGCTATCGTAATGGACGGCAATGGGCGCTGGGCTAAACAGCGAGGATTAAAGCGCACCGAAGGGCATAAACGCGGCGAAGCGGTTTTGCTGGATATGGTGGCTGCCTGCCAAGCACTCGGCATTCCTTATCTTTCGGCTTATGCGTTTTCCACGGAAAACTGGCGGCGTTCCGCCGACGAAGTGCGGTTTCTCATGGGCTTTAACCGCGATGTGCTGGCCCGGCAGAAAATGTGGCTGCATGAACGTAACGTGAAAGTCCGGTGGGTCGGCAGGCGGCCTAGGCTGTGGCGCAGCGTTATTAAAGAGCTGGAAGCTGCCGAAGAACTGACTAAAAACAACACCGGATTAACACTGTATATGTGTGTCAATTACGGTGGTCGGGCGGAAATCATCGATGGGGTTAAAGAAATCGCGCGCCGAGTTCAGGCGGGCACACTCAGTGCTGACGACATCACCGAGCAGAATTTCCCCACCTTTCTTGACGAACCTGATATGCCAGAAGTTGATCTGTTCCTGCGCCCCTCTGGGGAGCAACGGATCTCTAATTTCTTAATCTGGCAGTCTGCTTATGCTGAATTGGTATTCCAAAATACGCTGTTCCCGGACTATACCCCGCAGCATTTATTTGATGCCGTTGTGGAATATGCCAAGCGAGATCGGCGATTTGGAGGAGCCAAGTAATGGTAGCTGCAACGAAACAGGAACAACCAACCCGCAGCCCAAAGCAAATCCGCAGGTGGCAACAATATCTTGCTAATGAGCGTGCCGAAGCCGCCGTTTACCGCGAATTAGCGCGTAAAAAAGAAGGCGAGGAGCGGGAAATCCTCCTCGCGGTGGCCGAGGCCGAAGCACGCCATGAGCAACATTGGCGCACCTTGCTTGGCGACGACGTGGGCATGCCTCGTACCCCAGATTTTTCCACCCGGTTCATGGGGTTTTTGGCTAAACGATTTGGAACTGTCTTTGCCCTAGCAATGATGCAAACCGCCGAGTCGCGCAGCCCCTATACAGACGATATTGATGCCACCGAGCAAATGAAGGCCGATGAGGCGATTCACGCCGAGGTGGTGCGCGGTTTGGCCGCGCGGGGTCGGGAACGAATGAGCGGTAACTTCCGAGCCGCCGTGTTCGGCGCCAATGACGGACTGGTTTCTAACTTGGCCTTGGTGCTCGGGGTCATGGCCTCAGGGGTGGAACCAAAAATCGTACTGCTCACCGGTATTTCCGGGTTGCTGTCGGGTGCGTTATCCATGGGCGCGGGGGAGTACATCTCGGTGAAGTCGCAAAATGAGCTACTTCAAGCTTCGAATCCGCACCCTGATGCTGGTAAAGCCGTGCCACAGCTCGATGTCGATGCCAACGAATTAGCCTTGGTCTACCGCGCCCGCGGCATGAACGCCGCCGAAGCTCAAGCCCAAGCCGACAAGGTTTTTAGCCAGATTGCGTGCTCCCAGGACGTTGACGAAGAAATGCTCGCTGGCACCCAAACAACTGACGATGCCGAAATCAGCGGAGCGTGGTCGGCTGCAGCTTCGAGCTTTCTGTTTTTTGCCGCAGGTGCACTGGTTCCCATCATTCCGTTCCTGTTTGGTGCTTCCACCGTGGTCGCGGGCGTGATAGCACTGGTATTGGTCAGTATTGCTTTGATGTTCACCGGTGCGGTTACCGGGATATTATCAGGAAAGCCACCGGCGAAACGTGCTCTCCGGCAGTTAGGTGTCGGGTTGGCGGCTGCAACGGTGACTTATGTTTTAGGGGCGGCGTTTGGCTTGGTAATAAGCTAACCGGCTCATTTAGCAACACAGTTGCTGCATAAACCGTAGATTTCCGCATCGTGGCCAGTGAGTTGGAAATCGAATTTCTTTGCCACCTCGCTGGCCCATTTTTCTACTGGGCCGCCGTCTATTTCGACGGTGCGGCCGCACTGGGTACACACCAGATGGTGGTGGTGTTCGCCGTTTAAGCAATGCCGATATAACGTCTCACCATTAGACATATGCAGGGCATCGACAGCGCCTGCCTCCGTCAAGGATTGCAAGGTGCGGTAGACCGTAGTCAACCCAACTTTTAAATCTCTTGCTAACAGTTCTTGGTGGATGGTTTTGGCTGAGGAAAAGTTCTCAAGCTCACGCAGCACCTTGACAACGGCACTTCGCTGTCGCGTGCTGCGCACCCCGAGTTTTGGAATGGTGTGATCCATGGTTCGGTTCATGGTCTCCCTTTCTGCAAGGCAGTGAAATAGCACTAGGGTAGGGCGGAAAAGGCGGCGTAGCTTAGAGGCCAACCTTGGTGCAGCAGTGTGTGAAGCTGGGCACTAAGGTTTAGCTCATGTGCGTTAACTGCTTAATCCACACATGAAATTGTATTCTTCTGGTCGCTGAAGCGAGGAGGATTCCTTACGTCAAAACTGTATAAGGGCTCCTGTGACACCGCTTGTTACCCTGGTGGTTTGTCAGGTTCCACAATGGGTTGAAGCGAGCTCGCTATAACTTGCACAATCGCTATGATCTAACAAGCTAGTCTCCAGAGTAGGGACTCATTATCAATAGCGCAATTAGATTTGGTTACGGTGCCGGTAACAGGGTGTATTACTAGGGGGGAGCTAAGCGTGATAAAGACGATGAGCTGGCGTTTCGGTGCTGCCAGCGTACGTCGTAAAAAATAAAGGTGTCAAACACAAGACGGCCCTCCCACGCCTAACGAGGATATACCTCGTTGTATGCAAAGGGAAAGGCCGTTTTACTAGGACTCACAGGTAGCTGCGGCAAGCTCGATGACATCGAGTATGCCGCGGCAGCTTAAGGTGTAAGTAATCAACCGGCCGTTGCGGGCGCAGTCGACAATTTTTGCTTTGCGTAACACCCTAAGGTGTTGGCTGATTAAAGGTTGGCTACTGTCTAAAGCATCGACTAGCTCGTAAACGAAGTGATCTCGTTCTGCGAGCAGTTCAATAATTCGCAGACGAATGAACGAATCTAAAGCCTTGAACAAACCTGCGGTTTCCATAAGCTTTTCGAAAGAAGGGTCAATCGCTAAACGTTCTGACGGTTTAAGGTGTGAACTGCGATCTAGGGTCGATCTGATGCTCGTTTCGCCAGATGTCATAATATGGCCTGCCTTGGTTAATCTATTGTAATGCCTTCGTTTGCCGGTAGGTTCAGTGGCATAAATGGAAAGGGACGTCACCTCGACTCGGCAATCGTGCTCAAAGATTGCTATCAAGAATCTTGATGCGTTTCGTTAAGCATATCATTTTGTAGCACTTAGGCCATTCGCAGGATTGATAAGTTAAAGATAATACGTCTCGGCATAACTGCATTTGTGAAACGCTCCAGCTTGGGGGCAAGTTGGGGCAGGTAAAGCATTACTTATGGTTTATACACCGCTTGTAATTCAACCTTTTGGCTAGCCCTATAAGGGGGTAATTGTGGAAGTTTGTTCTTCAAAATGGTCCGTGTCAGGGCCGGATTTCGCCGGATTTTCCACTTATTACTGCATTAGAGATAACTGTCAAATAAAGGGTCTGGAACATAATGCCATCTAAGGTGAGCATTATTCATTCCACATATGGCCATTTTTTAATGAATGCTTTTTTCGCTGTTGTCAAGGGGGTAAAAAAGCATCTGATTTGCCCCTGGGGGTAATGTAAAGAGTTAATAGCAGTCGTGATTTTAGATAAGTAAATATGATAAAAGGCTCACTCAATTGCCCGTTGTCGGCCACCAAAAATTAGGATTGCCTTTGCGGAAAAGTTAAGTGTTAGCTAAGTTTCTTCCCATTAATTGACTCAGAAAACCGGGGAAATGGTCACGGCTAACAGTGGCGGTTGTGCACAACTGTTTTGTCAAACAGCTGGTGTGCTCCACCCGGGTTGGACGCAATGATTTAGCTAAGAATCCTAGTAAGGCACTTATCAAAGACTGCTTTAGTATGGTCGAGCACAGTAATTGCTGATCTGATATAGCCTATCGCCAGCCTAATCGAGAGCGAGTGTACTATTCGAAGCTGTGAGCTGTTAGCAATCGTGAAAAACGTCTCGGTTAGCGCGCTTCGGCTTTGGGCTTCTACCTTTCCTCAGTATCCTTAACCCTTAGGTTTTAAAAGGGAGATGAAAGCCGTTCATCACACCCGGCCTGAAACACAAGGAGATTTCTCAAGATGGCACCGAGCAAAGTCATAGATACTGTAGTGAACCTATGTAAACGACGGGGGTTGGTTTATCCCTGTGGTGAAATCTACGGTGGAACCCGCTCAGCCTGGGATTACGGTCCGCTTGGCGTCGAACTGAAAGAAAATATCAAAAAGCACTGGTGGCGCACCTTCGTGCAAGGTCGCGCCGACATGGTAGGGCTGGATTCCTCGATCATCTTGCCTCGCCAAGTCTGGGAAGCCTCCGGTCACGTTGAAACCTTCACTGATCCCTTGGTGGAATCCTTGTACACCCACAAGCGTTACCGTGCGGATCACCTGTTGGAAGCCTACGAAGCCAAACATGGACACCCACCAGCTGGGGGACTGGCAGACGTTCCCGATCCAGAAACCGGCCAGCCCGGCAACTGGACGGAACCACAGCTGTTTTCCGGCCTGCTGAAAACCTTCTTGGGGCCAGTTGATAATGAGCAAGGGCTGCACTACATGCGCCCAGAAACCGCCCAGGGCATTTTCATTAACTTCAAAAACGTCATGACCACTGCCCGGATGAAGCCACCTTTCGGGATCGGCCAGGTGGGTAAAGCATTTCGTAATGAGATTACGCCCGGTAACTTCATTTTCCGCACCCGGGAATTTGAGCAAATGGAAATTGAGTATTTCGTTGCCCCAGAACAAGCAGCGGAAAAATTCGATGAATGGGTGCAAGCTTGCTGGGATTGGTTTATTGATTTAGGGATTAACCCAGAGAATATGCGGCAGTTTGATGTTCCTGCGGAAGAACGGGCGCATTACTCGGCTGGCACCATCGACTTCGAATACCGCTTTGGCTTCCAAGGTTCCGAATGGGGTGAACTCATGGGTGTGGCTAACCGCACGGATTACGATCTTGGCTGCCACATCAAGCACTCCGGTGAGGACTTAAGCTACTTCGACCAGGTTTCCGGGGAACGGTACGTGCCACACGTCATCGAGCCTTCCTTCGGGCTGACCCGTGCCATGATGGCCTTCTTATGCGATGCCTATCATGAAGACGAGGCACCAAATGCCAAGGGCGGCGTTGATAAACGAGTGGTGCTCAAACTGGATCGTCGGTTGGCTCCGATTAAGGTGGCGGTGTTGCCGCTGAGCAAGAAAGACACCTTGATTCCTGCCGCGCAGGATGTTGCTGGCATGCTGCGGAAGCACTGGAACGTCGATTATGACACCTCCGGGGCAATCGGACGCCGGTATCGTCGACAAGATGAGATCGGTACCCCGTTCTGCGTGACGGTTGATTTCGATACCCTCGAGGATAACGCCGTGACCGTGCGGGAACGCGATACCATGGAGCAGGAGCGAGTAAAACTGGACGAATTGGAGTCCTACCTTGCTGCGCCACTGATCGGCTGCTAGCGAAAGGTGCAACATGCTTCACACTTTGTGGGATAACCGGGGAAAGTCCGATGGGCGGCCCGTAGTGCAGTTGCTCAGCGATACTGGACGTGGCTTAGCCACCTTTCCCATTTCCGTGCCCTCAACTGCTACCACAGTCGCGGTGGGGGAGGAAGACTGGACCATTAGCGGCAATAAAACCCAGCTGGAAGCGACCCTTCCTGATGGGAAGCAGTTTAGCGCCACACCAGACAAGAAACCTTTTGGGCGGGCGAAAACCATCAGCATTGATCTAGCGGGAACAACGGTTACTGCCATCAATGAAAGTCGCTCTGATTGGGTTTATGTCGATGCTGACGATAATAAACTCGGCCAATTCTCCGGTGGCAATAACGGTGTGCGTCAATCCATTACCGAATTTGAACCCGACGCCCCGCTTAATGATGCAGAAAAGGTCTTTCTTTCCTGGGTGACCCGCACCGCTTTGGAAACAAAAACCTTGGGTACGACCTTGGTGCTTACACTGTGTTTATTGCTGGTCATCCCCATAGCGATACTCGGACTACTCTAAAACGAGAAAGGGCAGCATGAATACGGCTTACCGGTGGCAAGGAAACGACTTCTATGATCGTCATAACAACACGGTGATAGCCACAACGGACGGCACCACGCTAGAAGTTGCTTCACGACGCCTCAAACTCACGCTGCCCGCTGTCACCGGCACTTGGGAACTGATAGCCACCGACGACACCGACCAATGGGTGGCAACGCTAAAATCCTTTACAGTGTCGCGACTGGTGATTACCACCCCAACAACCACCTACGGAGTGCAGCGCAGCTCGGCGTTTTCCAAGCAGCGCACCATCGTTGATGCTAAAAACCGTAGCTTGGGTACTACCCGCGCGAGAATGAACACCGATCTAGAGGTCGAATTGGATAATGGCACCGCAATCCCACTGCCTGACTTGGCATTTATGACTTACGCCCTCACCCTCATCGACACCGCTAACCGGCGGCTAAAAGGTTAAAACCTACCACCGATGGACGGGCCACCACCGAAACTACCGCCGATCGATGGGCCTCCGCCAAAGCTACCGCCGATGGATGGACCACCGCCAAAGCCGCCGCCGAAACCACCAAAACCATTGTGGCCACGGCCGCTATCTAATAATTCGCTCAGCACCATACCCGCAATCAGACCCGAGGTGGCAGAATTTCCCCGATTGTGGCTATTGACATCGCGTTGAGCCTTTTGCAACGCCTCTTGCGCAGCGGTGGTGGCACTACGGGCGTAATTGATAGCGGTGCGGGTATCACTGACCCGATGTTGTTGCGCTAGGGCCACTGACCGCTCCGCCTCGGCTAGCTTAGTGCGGGCAGCCGAGCGGACATACCTGCCGCGGGTGGCAATGAAATCATGCGCGGCCCGCACCGCCACGTCCGCGGCGTGGAACTGCTGGTCAAACAGCTGCAGCTGGCGGGCATGATCGGCAGTCCCGTCCTTGATCTGTTCCAGCATTTCATCTAGCTGGGAATCAATATCGGTCAGCTGCGACCAGGCGGTCAGCGGATTGGTTTCTTTAATGTCATTTGCCTGAGCCACCACGGTACGTGCCCTAGCAATAGTGCCATCAACAGCGTTCCAATCAAGATTGGTTCCCTGCTGTTGCCCCTGATTTCGCACCTGTTCAGCTTCGATAAGCTCTTGCTCGATTTCTTTCAACAAGCCAGGCATACCCGCTACTGCTGTGGTGATGTCTGATTGCGCATTCTCAACAGCAGCCAGCATCCGCTCCGCCTTGGCGACGGCGGTTTCCGCGTAGCGGATGGCGTCGACAAGCCCAGCCTGCTCACCCGGTGGTTTGGCAGCAAGTTCCCGGCCAACGGTTACTTGTTTTTCCGCCTCATCAATAGCTGCGGTGGCGATGGTGATATTATCGGCGATCGGAGCCAACGTGCTTTCTGAATAGCTACCGTGCAGGTTAGCTAGCGTTTGCTCAGCGGCCGGTAGCTGCGTGCGCAAACTAATGATGGCTTGGGTGATTTTATCCAAAGAAGAAGCGGCATTAAACAGCAGATTGCGCATTTCTGCAAAATCAGCAGCCTGTTGATCCAGCGCATCATCCGCCTGCCCACAACTACTGATAATCTCCATCAGCAACGCCCGTTTTTCTATCTCATTAGCGTACTGGCGGTTATTGATCCGCTGCTGGGTTTCAAAAGCTCGCTGCAGAGTAGTCACCGAAGTATTCATGGCCTTGGTGAAGGAACGTGCCCGCTCCGCTCCGAACTCCGCCATGGCCAAATCTAGTTCCGTACGTGCATGACGAATGGACTCATCGGTGGAGACCAATTCCTCTTCGGCTAACTTCTCCAGCGACTCCAACGACAATCTATCCAAAGCGCCAATGTCTTTCGGATCAATATCGCGGGCGGAGGCAAGCTCTTGAGCCTGGTTCTTCTTACGTCGGAGGCCAGCAACATATACCGCCCCGCCAGCCGCTGCCGCAGCCACCCCTAGTCCACCCAACACAACCGCGCCCCCTGCACCAGCATCACCAGTAGACGTAGCGGTACCACCGCCACCTGACTGCTGCGCGTAATTGAGGGTAGTTTCGATAAAAGTCAACGATGCTTGCCGAAAATTCCGCTCGCGTAATTCTGGAGTGATAGCATCATTAATCCCCTCAGCGTCCGTATCAGTGAAGTGCTTGCCGAAAGAAAGACCATACTCATTAGTACTCACCACAAGCAGCGCATCATAAGTGCTCGTAGCATTCCGGTTTAAAGTCGTATCAGCCCACACTTCTGGGCTGGAACCATTAAAGCTATCAAGGAAAATAACATAAACATTACCGCCCGTTTTTTCTTGATACGTCTTAGCGGCCGAATTAATACTATCAATATCGCTGCTGCTGAGGGTGCGGGTGGTATCAGTAACCCCCGGCGAATAACTAGCAGATTGTGCCAACTGGCGCACTTCCGCAGAGGACACAGGGTCTACTGTCCCCAGCAATGCGGGAGAAAGCGCCACGGCCGTTAGGGCGGCGGAGGCAAAAACACGAGAAACAAAAACAACCCTGTACTTTTTCATGCTTATAAGGATAACCTGCTTCGAATCGGTAACGTAAAGGTCAGTGGCGTGTGTGCCCACGACCAGTGAAAAAGATGGCAAACTTATACAGCATGAAAACTCATCAGCCTGCGTTGACCATAACGCGAGGTTTATTACTTGCCCCCGTACTGACCGCGGTGGCAATTGTTGCGCGCGGCTGTTACCAGCCCAAAAACCGCCGTGGGCGTTTTGGCACCATCATCGTGTTAGGAACTGCGCAATACGATGGCGTCCCCTCCCGCCAGTTCGCAGGCAGGCTCCAGTGGGCAGCCCAACTATGGCACGATTTCGAAACGCAACGGGTCATCACCGTCGGTGGCAACTTACCCGGCGATCGTTATACCGAAGCCGAGGTGGGGCGTACCTACTTACTCCAAGCCAAAGTTGACCCCGACTGCATAGTCGCAGTGTCAGAAGGGAATGACACGGCCGGTTCCTACCAAGCTTTAGCCCCCTACCTTGTAGGCAAAGCACTGATCGTCACCGACCCCAACCACTGCCTCAGGGCAGAATTGCTAGCACGGTTCGAAGGTATCGATGGGCAAAGCTCACCGACCCCCTACTGTCCGACCCATTTCCCCGGGAAAAACTGGACGTGGACCTTCTTACACGAACTAGGCGGCATGGCAGTCGTCGTGGTTCGCGCACTATTAGGCAAACGCGCCTCAGATTTATGCGAAGACGGACTTCGCTACCTGCAAGGCTGGCTCCGCCCCTCCCGGGTGGCGCGGCATCAAGTGCTACGCGGCGGGCGTCGATAAGCAATGTACTCATACACCTCAACGGATAGTGCAAGGCGGTTCGTGGAGCACCCCAAAGCAAGCGAACTGGTACAACACGAAGACGAACGCGGCCCCTTCGCGCGGGACCGAGCCCGAGTGCTGCATTCAGCGGCGCTACGCCGACTAGCCGATAAAACCCAAGTAGTGGGCCCCAGGGACGGTGACACACCCCGCACCCGGCTGACGCATTCGCTGGAGGTGGCACAAATCGCCCGTGGCATCGGCAGCGGACTGGGGCTGAACCCCGATCTCTGCGACATGGCAGGGCTTACCCACGACATTGGCCACCCTCCTTACGGACACAACGGCGAACGCGCGCTCAACACCCTTGCCGATGGCTGCGGTGGCTTTGAAGGAAATGCCCAAACCCTGCGGATTTTATCCCGACTCGAACCTAAAATCCTAGAAGAAAACCACTCCTACGGCCTTAACCTCACCCGCGCCTCCCTGGACGCCGCCTGCAAATACCCGGTGACCAAAACCAATGCCGATGGCACCGTCAACCGCAAATACGGCTGCTACGACGAAGACGCCCACATCTTAGCGTGGATCCGCATCGACTCGCATGACCACCGGCCCTGCATGGAAGCCCAAGCCATGGATTTTTCCGATGACATTGCCTACTCCGTGCATGACGTCGAAGACGGCATCGTTTCCGGCCGCATCAACCTCAATGTCCTGTGGGACTTCGTAGAACTAGCAGCATTGGCGCAAAAAGGCAGCGAAGCCTTCGGCGGCACCCCCGAGATGCTTATCGACGCAGCCAACCACCTGCGCGAACTTGCCGTAGTGCAACGCGCCGCCAACTTTTCTGGCACCTTCGCAGGCTACAAAGACCTCAAAGCCATGACCTCGGAACTGGTAGGCCGCTACGTCGGTGCCGTCATAGAAGCCACCAAAGCTGACCACCAAGGACCACTAGGACGCGGAAACGGCACCCTCATTGTGCCCGAACAAGTCATGGCGGAAGTCACGCTGCTCAAAACCATTGCGGTGCTCTACGTCATGGACCAACCACGCCACATCGAAAGGCAAAGCCTGCAACGCGAACGCATCTACCGCGTGTATGAATACCTCGAAAAAGGCGCGCCGGGTGCCTTAGATCCCATGTTTCGTATGTGGTGGTCGGAAACGGAAACCCCAGCGCAGCAGCAACGAGTCGTCATAGACCAGATAGCATCCATGACAGAAGCTAGGCTAGAACGCCTTGCTAAACAATCGGCGGATCTAGCCAGCTTCTGGGGTTAAACGTGCGCTAAATAGTGCCGAAGTGATCGGCGCAGCAGCAAACCCGTGATAACGATTACCCAGGCAGTAAGGCATAACGCGATAAGAAACTGCGAGGTGCTGTGAACGATTGCTGGCCATGCAGTAAACGCCACCACCCACAACGGGGTGTCAGCCAATACGTCACCGCCAATGACTAACGAAAAAACCGTCATAACCAGCCCAGCTACCAATACCGCGCCGCTTCCTAGCCGCATGACCAACGCTAGTGCAAGCAACAAACAACCAATACTGGTACCCAGCCATAGCAACACCGTGTAGCCGCGTGGTTGGACGATAACTGTGGTAATGAAAATAAGCGCAACAATCAGGCTTAAGTGAGCGCCGACAAAATCCCAGTTGGCCAGCTGAGATTGGCAACAATGCTGCCATAACGTTGGCTTTGCTACACCCCACGAGATAACCACCAACAGGAAAACCCCCATGGGCAAAACCATATAAGTGAACACAGCCGCCGCAGCCGATGGTGAATAATTCCACCGCACCAGCACCAGCAGGATCAGGCTGCTTATGGATAACGGATAAATCCCACTGCGCCGCCACGACAACAACGTCGGTAGCACGGTCGGCAGTCGCCGCACCGACCTCGTGTTGTGACCACCGTTAAGACTCATGGATGCTGGACGGGTAGCGCTACCTTTTACGAAACCACGACGCCGCAGCCGAGGCGCAAACAGGCAACACCACAACCCCACACCGGCGAGCAAACAACACAACAGGATCCCAAGCAGGGGATTCTCAGCTTTCAGAGGTGAATCTGCAGCCAATGGAGTCAGATTCGGGTTGACATTCATCGGTACCAAAATCACCCGTACCGCCCAGGCCGGCGGGCAGAGGAACCAGTACTGGCTACCCGCACCCCAAACGGCTACTACCTGCCACAACACACTAAACAATAGTGTTGGTGCTAGACCGCCAACGCGCGCAACCAGCGCGAATATCCCTAAGGGGCCCAGCATTCCCAACCACGATAAACCGGCCACCAAACCAGTTTGCGGCCCAGCGCCAAAAAGCAGCAACGGTGCGAAACTTAACACCTGAAACCCCAAAGCACTCAACGCGAGCACAAGCCACCTCGCCACCCAAAGTTTCAGCGGAGAAATCGGGCGATAATCCAACCCACCCCGCTGCGCCTGAGCTTCTCGACGCTCACAACTAGCCACCAAAACAGCACACAGCGGCGCCATCAGACCCGTGCTATACACCCCATGCCATGCATACGGAGTGGTGGTGAAATCCTGGCCACTGGCTAAAGCAGAAAAGCCAATGCTGAGCAGTGAAAAAGCGATACCGAGGTAGGGGAATATCGCAGTAAAAGTGCCATTGGTTTTGATCAGTTCAATACGAAAAGCCGCCAACATTAGTGCTCACCGCCTTCTAGCAGCCTCAGGTAGACAGATTCCAGATCATCATTAACCAGCGGGACAGCTGCGCCAGAATACAGCACCGACCCGTTAGCAATGATGGTGATGTCATGGGCCAGCCGAGTCACCTCGCCGAGCTGGTGGGAGCTAACAATCACGGTCTTTCCCGCCTCGGCGTAGGTTTGCAGCAATTGTCGTAGTTCGACGATGCCATGGGGGTCGAGGCCATTTTGCGGCTCGTCTAACAGTAGGATCTCGGGATTTCCCAAAAACGCAATCGCAAGCGCCAACCGTGCCTTCATACCGGTGGAAAAACTCCGTACCTTTTTCTTTCCGGTATCGACTAAGCCCACCACAGACAGACAGCGTTGGCCTTCCGACTTAGGCACATTCAAGGCCAAACAGTGGATATAGATATTTTCCACCGCACTTAAGTGCGGATACAAGGCTGGTTCATTAATGCTGGCACCCACCAGCCGCAGCATCGTGCGATCAAACGGCTGGCCGTTGATAAAAACTGATCCGCCGTCAGTTGGCACAAGGCCGACCAAGGTTTTAAGTAACGTAGATTTTCCGGCCCCATTAGCGCCCAGCAGCACATGCACCCTGCCAGGAAACGCTTCAAAACTTACCGAATTGAGAATGCGGGCACCGCCTAGGGATACCGAAATGTCGCGAAAACATATAGTTGATGTGGTCATATCAATAGTAATAATCAATGACCGAGAAATAAGGATCCTGCCAGCGCAGGAAATCGTTCTCCTTCCGCCGGAGGAGTTAAAGGTGCTGAGCCAAGATTGCCAAGGCTACTCGATCGCGGCAGTGCAATTTCGCGAATAACGAAGAGATATGGGTTTTGACGGTGGTTTCCGCAATGAACAGCTGGGTAGCTATCTCGGTGTTGGTCGCGCCAGTTCCTACCAGATGGAACACCTCGACTTCGCGTGGCGTTAATAGGCCAAGGCCTTGCTTTTGTTCCGGCGGTATGGTGGGCGGGAGCTGGCGCATACTTTCACGCCATTGGTGGATCACATGGTTGGTTACTTCGGCGCTTAATACCGATTCACCCTGAGCAACACTCCTGATGGCGTTGATGAGCACGGTGGGGTCGGCGTCTTTAAGCAAAAAGCCATGCGCGCCAGCTAGCAACGCCCGTTCAACGTAATCTCCCACATTAAAAGTTGTCAGCATAATCACTTTGGTGCTAGGGGAGAGCTTGCGAATCTTGGTCAGCGTTTCAATACCGTCCTGATGTGGCATACGAATATCAAGCACAGCAATGTCGATGGTCTCTCGGCTGCGGGTGAACTCAGAGATCGCTTGCGCGCCGTCATGAGCGGTAGCAACAACCGTAAAATCTGGTTGGGTACTTAGGATCGTCGTAAGGCCAGACAGCACCAACGGCTGGTCATCCGCAAGCAAGATATGGATCATGAGGTACTCCGCAACGGTAATGTGGCATGAGCGGTCGCCACCTGTGCGCCAATAGTGTGGCTAAACGTTCCGCCCACCGCCGCGCACCGCTCAGCTAAGCCCACTAAACCAAAACCAGGCTCAGTGGCTGGTCGAATCTCTGCCTTGCTACTGTAATCGAAGATCACCTGCGATTCTGCCAACTCGATTTTTAAAGACACCTCAACCGGGGCGTGCTGATGCTTTAAGGAATTAGTCAAGCACTCCGAAGTGAGCCGGAACAGCGCCAGCTGAATCATAGGCGGCAGTTTTGATAGATCTATTGTCTGGGAGTCGATGACTAATCCGTGCTCACGAAACTGATTGATCAGATCGGTGAGATTATTCGACTCGGCAACCGTGGTCCCTCGGTTCGCCAGCGCCGCTATTATGCTACGAACCTGTTGAATGCCCTCAGTGGACACCTGCTGAATATTCTCCAGCGATTCCTCGGCTTTTTCTGGCGCCACCAACCCGGCACCGGCCTGTATTTTTATCAACGTCAGGGTGTGGGCTAAAACATCGTGAATCTCTGCGGCAATAAGGGTGCGTTCCCGTTCTTGTTGCCGATCGATTTCGTGTTGGGCTGCTAGCCGCTGTACCTGCACTGCACGGCCCCATAACGCCGCCACCCCGACCATTAGCCAATGCACTGCCATCATAAGAGCGAAATTGATCGGGGGACGCGGGCCGAGCTGGCCGGTGTCGTGAAGCATCCAGCGTAACGGGGAAGCGAAAGAACCCACCATACATGCAGCGACCACCAGGCTTAATGTGACGGCCGGTTGGGTGCGCCCTATTACGAAAACCACCCAGGGGGCGACAAGTAGTTGCGGCGGGGTTCCCGTGTTGTAAGGGTAGACAATCAGACAGACGACGGCCCACATGCCGAGGATACTGAGGTTGATGATCCCCAAACGGACCGGGGCGCGGTGCAGCCACAACAACGCCGGTACGAAGGCGAAACTCAGTACAACCAGAACCGTGTTATACCACGTGGGCTCTGTGAATAATACGAAAAGATAAGCAACGGCTACGAAGCAGGCCAAGCTAGCGGCGATGACATCGACAAACCGTGGTTTCATTATTGTTCCGCATCGGGAATCACGCAGAAACTCTCATAATGGTCCTCGGTGTAGAGCCACACCTCAGGGTCAGTTTCCGTGCCGCCACCAGTGACGATGCGGCGCGCCCCGCGGTGGTTCAGACCGGGTGTTTCTACGGTGTATTCCTTGTAGTAATTTTTGGAATTCTTGGGCAGTACCTGTTCGTAATTACCAAAACGCTTGTTGTCGTTATTCGGATAATCGTAAGGGCCGCCCGCAAGAATGTCGTCTACGGTGCCTTCGGCCTCAACAGGAAGACTGGTGAGTTGGCAAACAGGGAATTTTTGAAATTCCTTTTTAATCGCGTTGTTTTTATCTTCCGGATACGCGGGGGCGGAATTCCCCTTAACAATGGAGGTACTGGCCAGTTGGGTGGAGGTGGTGTCGTTATCGGTGGTGGTCAGTCCGAAATAGCCTGCGGCTAGGGTTAACACGGCAACAGCAATGGCGGCTGGGAGCGACTTCTTTTTAGGTAACGACATACCCCGTATTGTTCCATATTTTTAGTCGGGGGAGAGCCTCAGGGTTAGCGTGGCATAACGATAAAAGCAGCTCAGGCGATATTTAAGAAAGGCGGTCAGGTGCTATTTTGTTTCCAGTGTTACTCTGAGTGCATGTGTGGAATTGTAGGATTTATTGGATCATCAAATCGAAACGATCGCGACTATAGCTCTCAAGACGTAGTTCTGGAAGGATTACGCCGTTTGGAATACCGGGGTTACGATTCCGCCGGAATCGCTGTTATCGACGACGGCGAACTTAATTGCCGCAAAAAGGCAGGCAAAGTCGCAGCACTTGACGACGAAATCGCCGCCGACCCCTTGCCCAAGGCTCTCCTAGGAATCGGGCATACTCGTTGGGCCACTCACGGCGCACCAACCGATAACAACGCCCACCCGCACCTTTCCGACGACGGCAAACTAGCCGTGGTCCATAACGGAATCATCGAAAACTACGCGGAGCTAAAAGCCGACCTAGAGGCAAAAGGCCGCGTGTTTAAGTCGGAAACCGACACGGAAGTAGCCGCCCACCTTTTATGTGAAGAGCTGCACCAGTCAGGTGACCTCACCGAAGCCATGCAGCGGACCTGCGCCCAGCTGGAAGGTGCTTTTACGCTATTAGCAGTACACACCGACTATCCCGATCGGATCGTAGCAGCTCGTCGTAACTCGCCGTTGGTGGTGGGATTGGGTGAGGAAGAAAACTTCCTCGGTTCCGACGTATCGGGCTTTATTGATTACACCAAGAACGCAGTGGAGCTGGGCAACGACCAGATCGTGACCATCACCGCCGACTCTTACGAAATCACCTCGTTCGACGGAACCCCGGCCGAGGGGAAACCCTTCACCGTCGAATGGGACATCGCTGCTGCGGAAAAAGGTGGCTACAACTTCTTCATGCAGAAAGAAATCCACGATCAGCCAGCAGCCATACGAGACACCCTCATGGGGCGCTTAGACGAAAACGGCAGGCTATCGCTGGACGAGCTGCATATCGACGAATCCATCCTGCGTAGCGTGGATAAGATCATCGTGATCGCCTGTGGCACCGCGGCGTATGCCGGGCTAGTGGCTCGGTATGCCATTGAACATTGGTGCCGAATCCCTACCGAAGTCGAACTGGCACACGAGTTCCGCTATCGTGATCCGATCGTGAATGAAAAGACCCTCGTGGTGGCTCTTTCACAGTCGGGTGAGACCATGGACACCTTGATGGCTGTCAACCATGCCAAGGAGCAAGGGGCCAAAGTTATTGCAATTTGTAATACAAATGGTTCATCCATTCCGCGCCAAGCTGACGCCAACATCTACACCCATGCCGGGCCGGAAATTGCCGTAGCTTCCACGAAAGCATTCCTAGCGCAGATCACGGCATCGTATATCCTAGGGCTCTACTTGGCACAACTACGTGGCAACATGTTTGCCGACGAGGTAAACAGCATCCTCCAAGAACTCCGCACCATCCCGGACAAGGTACAGGCAGTTTTGGATAACGAACAGCAGATCATTGATCTAGCAGTTTCGATGAAAGATACCAATTCGGTGTTGTTCCTCGGCCGCCACGTTGGTTTCCCAGTAGCGTTGGAAGGCGCACTGAAAGTCAAGGAAGTCGCCTATATCCATGCTGAAGGTTTTGCCGCAGGTGAGCTTAAGCACGGACCGATTGCCCTGATTGAAGAAGGCCAACCGGTGTTCATAGTGGTGCCTTCGCCACGAGGCCGGGATTCATTGCATTCAAAGGTGGTATCGAATATTCAAGAAGTTCGAGCACGTGGTGCCAACACGATTGTGATCGCGGAAGAAGGCGACGATGCTGTGAACCAGCACGCCAGCCACATCATTCGGATACCGCAATCTCCAACGCTGATGCAGCCGTTGCTATCCACCGTTCCGATGCAGATTTTCGCCTGCGCTTTGGCTGAAGTGAAAGGCTACAACGTAGACCAGCCACGCAACCTAGCAAAGTCCGTAACCGTGGAGTAATTCTCAACCCACCACATCTTTTAAAGCTAACAGTTTTCGGGCATGCCGATAGGGCCGAGGGGTGGCCTCGGCTGCGGCATGTTCACCCGCGCTATGCCAGTTGCTGCTGGACGTAGGCGGCGATGGTTTTCTCCGCTATGAGCTGGTGGTTGAATTCCAATGGCTGGTTTGGGCTTCGTCGTAATCCTGGACGGCCGGTGATGGGGTCGCGTTCAATACGCCCATTGACGTGCTGTCCGGGGTTGTCGTCGTTTTGCCCGTTGTGTTCTTTGCATAATGGTACGAGGTTGACGCCGGTGGTTGGCCCGCCATGTTTGTATGCCTGCATGTGGTGGATTTGGCATTTGGCGGCCGGAATATCGCAGCCCGGCCAGGTGCATGTGAGGGTTTCCATTACCGACGCTAGCCGCTGCGGTTGGGAGGCAAACCGGCTGTCTACTTTCACAAACGCCCCGATCAGTGGTATGACGGGTGATTCATCCGATGTTCCGGTAACTGCCGCCCAGCCGGTGGGGGCGAGTTTTTCATTAACCACGTCACGGATGTTGACGAGTGCTCCGTCGGTGGTGGTGATTTTCCCATCTTTATGGAAATGGTGGTTTGTGGCGATCATGAACATTGGCCCAAACATTGCCGCGTCACCATCATCGTTAGCCTTGCTGAGGAGCTTTTGGGTAAAGGCCTTGGCGTAGGCTTCATCGTATTGTAGTTCTGGTTCGGTTTGTCTGATTTTTTCTGTTAGAACATGCAGGACGGCATCTACTCTGGCTGCTACTGGGGCACTCAGGGCTGCGGTAAAGCGACGTTTGCCGTCTTTTCCTACGTTTTTGTGCATGCAGGCGACGTCGCGGCGTTGGCTGGTATCTCCGAGCCAGGCAGCAACCATATCGCGTATGAGGGCTAAGCTAGCGTCTGCGTTCAGTCCCGCTAGCTGTTGGCATAGTTCTATGAGTAATGGGTTGCGGTCTTTGCGTTTTCGTAAAGGGTAGGCGGCTTTGCCTAGGTTGATAACCGTCGTAAACGACAACCTCGCGTCCTCAGCCGCATGCTGCACCGATGGGTGGGCAAGGACTTTAAACACTTTTTGGTATCTGCCTAGTTCCCGGGTGTGTTTGCCGGTAGCGGTGACTACCGCTTGCATTCCGTCTTCTTTAATCCAGTTTATGAAGCCGGCTAATAGTTCCATGCCGTGGCATGCTTCGATCGTGGCTTGTTGTTTGGCGAGGTTTGTTTTCATAACCCAAAAACTAACCAGCAGGGCAACCCATTTCAATAGGCTGCAGAAGATTTATGCGCCTGTGGATAACTTTTTTGCTATAGCCGTAAAAATGGCCAAAATCTAAAAACAAGGGGAGAATTATTATACACCATGCCCATGGGTAACTAAATTGCTGCCCAAAAAGTTATCCACAAGTATTTCTGCAGCTGTGGGCTTACCCGTAATTGGGGGTGAGCTGAAGAAACGCGGTGTTTGCTGTCGTATTTGACGCAGCCGGTAATCTAATCTCATGGCCAAAGGACGTATTCCAGAAACGGATATCCAAGCGATCCGCGAACGCGCGGCGATTGAAGAGATTGTTGGGGAATATGTGCAGCTGAAACCAGCTGGGGTGGATTCATTAAAGGGGCTCAGCCCGTTTAAGGACGAAAAGACCCCGTCGTTCCACGTGCGCCCGAATCATGGTTATTTCCATTGTTTTTCCACAGGCAAGGGCGGGGACGTGTTCACTTTTCTTATGGAGGTCGAACACCTCTCGTTCCCCGAAGCCGTGGAGGCCGTGGCGGAACGGATCGGTTACCGCATTAACTACCAAGGTGGTACCACGGGTGCTCCCGCGGTTGAGCCGGGTACTCGTAAGCGTCTTATTGAAGCCAATCGTGCTGCTCATAAGTTTTATCGGGAGCAGTTGGAAACCCCGGAAGCCAGCACTGCGCGGCAGTTTCTTCTCGATAGGGGTTTTTCCAAGGACCACATTTACTTTTTCGAATGTGGGTACGCCCCGGCTGGCTGGGATACGCTCACTAAGCATTTGCTTAAGAAGAACTTTAGCTTTAAAGATCTAGAAGCTGCTGGTTTATCTACGATGGGCAAGCGCGGCCCCATTGACCGGTTCCACCGCAGGCTGCTGTGGCCGATTAAAAATACTTCCGGTGATGTCATTGGTTTCGGGGCTCGTAAGCTTTTCGAGGACGATAACCTGGGCAAATACATGAACACGCCCGAAACCATGCTGTATAAAAAGTCCAAGGTCTTGTTCGGTTTGGATGCGGCGAAGAAGAATATCGCTGCTGGGCACCAGTGCGTAGTGGTCGAGGGCTATACCGATGTCATGGCCATGCACGCTGCTGGGGTGACCACTGCGGTTGCTTCTTGTGGTACTGCTTTTGGCGATGAGCACCTGCAGATGATTCGTCGGTTAATGCTGGATGATAGCTATTTTCGGGGTGAGCTTATCTACACGTTCGATGGCGACGAGGCGGGCCAGAAAGCCGCGATGCGGGCGTTTGAGGGCGACCAGAAATTCACCGGGCAGTCGTATGTTGCGATCGCCCCAGGCGGCATGGACCCGTGCGATCTCAGGCTGCAAAAGGGCGATGTAGCGGTTCGGGATTTGGTAGCTAGCCGCATCCCCATGTACGAGTTTGTCTTGCGCGCGATCATTGCGGAGTACCCCCTAGATTCCGCTGAGGGGCGGCTGCAAGCTTTACGACGCACAGTGCCCATCGTGGCTGATATTCGCGATAAAGTGCTACAAAATGAATACGCGCGGCAGCTATCGGGTTGGTTGGGGTGGCACAACGAGGCTGAGGTCCTGCAGAAGGTGCGGGAGGAATCGCGGCGCCCTAAGCGTCGTAAGGAGCCCCGCAGGGCGCGGCGTTTCGAGTCTGGCCAGGCGCAGTCCGTGGGGGCTCCGCAGGCCATGCTGCCGCATCCTGACCCGAAGAATCCGCGGTTGTGGCCGGAACGGGAAAGCTTAAAGCTCGCGCTGCAATACCCCGCAATTGCGGGCAGCTATTTTGATGGATTGCCTGAGGATGCGTTTAGTTTCGAGACGTACCGCGAGATTCGTAAGGCCATCGCTGCGGTAGGCGGGTGCGTGCAGGCGGGGCAGCAGCCTGATTGGGTGCCAAAAATCGCAGGTGAGATCACCGATCTTATAGGTCGTTCGGTGGTTTCCGAGTTAGTAGTTGAGCCAATCAACAGCACCGATGAGCAGCTGCAGCAACACACCGACCGCACGCTGTCGCGGCTGCATGAGCAACGAATAGGTAACCAAATTGCGGTGCTGAAAAGTCAACTGCAGCGGATGCGTCCCAGCGAGGACGAGCAGGCATATAATACCATGTTCGCCGACCTCGTGGCCTTGGAACAAGCTCGCCGGGACTTGTTTAATCGCGCCTTTGAGTAGCTAATTACTGTGCGGCGAAGGTAACTGGAACCTCACCGTAGTTGGCAAAACCATTGCTATGATCGCCGAAAACCTTAACCACGCATTCATCGGTGCGGCAATCGACGTTCTCACCAGTAGCAGTAGCAGTAATGGTGGCGGTAGCGGTGCCATCTGAATTAAGCATGGTAGTGCCGGTATTATCCGCTTTAATCCAAGCGGCGGTAGCCGAATCGGTCATGGTTCCGGTGCAGCTTGGTGGTTGCGGGGCGTGGGAATTCGCGCCACAGATGGCAGCGTAATAACCCACCGCGGGATCCAGCCCGGAAATATTAATGGTGAGTTCATCACCCTCGGCGATTTCCTCAGTCTTAGAAACCTGAACGGCATCTGAGGCAGCCGCGGTGGAGCTCGCGGTACTCGAAGTCGTTGTGGCGGCAGCCGTTGTGGAGGAAGTTCTGGTGGGTGCGGCCCCCTCAGAGGCGGTTGTGACTTTCACCTCGGAATCAACTTCGTTTGGTGGGGTACAGGCAGCTAAGGCGGGGCCCAGAGCCAAAACAGCGGCGGAAATGGTGAGTAAACGGCGGACGTTGCGAGCCATAAGTCGGCTACCTTTCACAAACTCGAAAAGTGGGGGTTTAACCACATGGAGTCTACGTCAAAGAAATTAAGGTTTGTGGTTGCCGCCACGAGGAAATTCTTAATCGTTGTCAGGTTCCAAGACAACGGGGGTGTTGGGGTCATTAGTTCGTTTACGGTTTTTTACTTCCTTCATACGAGGCTGCGGGTCTAGCTTTTCCGCTATCACGCGCCTAGTCGTGGTAATCGCCTGCTTGGTCACGGGGGAGTTGATCGCAGTCTGATATCCCTTTTTGATTTGTTCGTAACGCTTACGGCCAGCCTTTGTTCCGAAAACATAACCCGCAGCAGCACCGATAACGAACTGGATCATTGACATAACTCCTCAACTGAAAAAGACAGGGCGAAAATAACGCATAACCTAGCTGCAAATCTTGGGTGAACTTAAGCTTTTCGACGCCAAGACGCCACAGCATGCGAAACTCCACTTTACCCAAAAAACAAAAAAGACCGCAGTGGAATGCGGCTTTAATATCAAGCTCCCCCAACTGGACTCGAACCAGTAACCCTTCGATTAACAGTCGAATGCTCTGCCAATTGAGCTATGGGGGAATACTGCTAACCAACAACTGCTTGTTGGCAACGGACAAAACTATACAATGCGGCGAGATAGCAAGGCAAACGTGCAGGTAACAGGCGGGTTTTAGGTGTTGGTGTGGCGGTGTATGTGTCGTTGCTCCCGGCTGACACCTAGAGTTGTGAGCAATTGCGTGGGGCTGGGGTTGGCTAGCGGGAGTGGGGGAGGGGTCTTGTAACCTCACTGGCTAAGAGCCGGTTGAGCTGTGGGTTATACCGAAAGTGGCTTGGGTGAGCCTAACAGGCTATACTTTTGACTCGCGCCGATTTTTTGTTTGCGCGGTAGGGGCTATAGCTCAGTCGGTTAGAGCTACGGACTCATAATCCGTTGGTCCCGGGTTCGAGCCCCGGTGGCCCCACAAAACATTTCTGCTGGTTGGGGGCGGTTTTTTCCGGGTGTTACTTTAATTTTGGCTTATGGCTGCACACTTCGCAGGGATGCGAGGGGGATGCGGCACTTCTAAAGCAGCTGCCTACAGTCGAGCCTAGCCAGCCGCAATCAAACGACGAATCAGCGTAACCATGAGGTCTTTTTCTCTGGGATTGCTCATAGCCACCATCAAGGTCATAGCTGTGCGCGTTATTAGATATTCTTGCGGCACCATTGTCGCGGTAAAGCAGGCCGTTTTGGTCAAGGATATACACAAATAGTGCAGCGGCACTGCGTTTATTGCCATCGGCTAATGGATGATCTTTGACGACAAAATAAACTAAATTAGCTGCTTTCTCTTCGACGGTAGGATACAAATCATCCCCACCGAAACTCTGATAAACGGCGGAAATGATCGCCTCTAAGCTGTCTTCACGTTCTCTTCCTAACAGTTTATCTTGCGGGAATTCTTTACGTACATCGGCGATAATGCTACGTGCTTGGCTGATATCGAGACACCAGACAGGAGCACTGCCTTGCGCAGGCGTGGTTAAGATTCCTTCATCATAATCCCGTAGCACCTGCAGACTCGGCAGATAACTTGCCAGAACCTCACCAGCGCCAGCCAGCAGGGCATTATCGGCTCTGGAAAGGACTTCTACAATTTGGCCCAGCTGCTTCAAACGGTGTTCATTGACTGCGTAACCTTGTACGAGATATTCCCGCAGCCGCTTTGTAGCCCATATGCGAAACTGGGTTGCGGTTGCTGATTTCACTCGATAGCCGACCGAAATAATGGCATGAAGATTATAATGACGTACCTTTCGCGTAACACGCCGTTTACCCTCAGCTTGAACTACCGAGAAATCCTCGGTAGTTGCCCTGGCATCTAATTCGCCCTCTGCATAGATGTTCTTTAGGTGAAGCCCAATGTTATCTGTGCTTGTCTCAAACAGTGCGGCCATCTGCCGTTGGCTTAACCACACCGTTTCATTTTCAATCCGTACATCAATACCAGGCTCGTCTGTAGCCGGCTGATATAAAACTATAGAACTGCTTGTTTCACTCATGCTTTTAAGTATGGTCGATTACATGGTCAGCAGGCTGTTGGGCGTGAGTCTTATAACAACACCTACACCCAACATGTCCACAACTTGCGGACAACCCCCGTTCAGTGTTTTATCGTCATCAGTTTGGGAGTAAACAGGGTGCGAGGTGGGGATAAAATGCACTAAAGTTTTTTGCGCGGCAGGCGTTGGGGTCAAGCGGCGCAAGGGAACGCAACCGCTCAAATCACCTGTGCACCCCGCCGTTGCCCACGCGGTCGTATTTCCACGCCCAATTCCTCAAGCATGCGG
>CAUQSW010000013.1:0-48877 GCA_963520895.1 uncultured Corynebacterium sp.
CGGTGGGCGTAGACGTGGTGTGGGAAGGTTGTGGTCATGGGGTTATTGTAGGTTGGTTTTTGGTTCTTGTGGGGTATCTAGAATGTTAGGTATGGCGAGTAATTTGTTTGATTGTGGGTCGTTGGTGCGGTTGTCGGGTTTAGGTTCGATGTGTTCGGGGGTGGTGGTTGCTGAGGATATGGTGTTGACAGCTAAGCATTTTTTGGCAGGTCAGGTGCCGAGGGATGTTCGGGTGCATGGTGTGGAGTTTTCTTGTGGGGTTGCTGGTTGGATTGATATTGCGGGCACTGATGTGTCTGTGGTTCGGTTGCGTGAGTCGGTTGGTGGTGATGTGGTGACGCCGGTGTCGTCTCTGGTGGTGCGGTTTCGGATGCGTACGTTTAGTTTTGGGCATGGTAATTCCACTGCTCCGAAGGTGGGGTTGGTGGTGGCGAAGTTGCCGGTGGCTTTTTCACGGTCGTTGGGTAATCGGGTGCGGCATGCTGGGTTAGTTAAGCAGCGTAATCCGGCGGTTAGGGGTGATTCGGGTGGTCCGGTGTTTGTTGATGGTCAGTTGGTGGGGTTGCAGTCGATGATTTTGGATCCGTTTGGCCATAATGTGGGTTTGGCGACGGTGGCGTTGTTGGAGCCTTATGGTGTGGCTATTTCTGGTGCTATGAGCCGATTGCGACGACTCCCCTCCTGATGGCTGTGATTGCTTGGCGGGCGTTGTAGGCGGTGGTGTCGTTGTATGCGGTGAGGCGTATTTGGTCAAGCAGGTCGATGACTTGGCGGGCTTGGCGGACGAAGTCGCCGGGGGTGAGTTCGGCTCCGGATTCTGCGGCGGCTGCGAGGCAGTAGCCTAGTGGTGCGCCTGCTGCCCATTGGTGGATGGCGAGTGCGAAGGCGGGTTCTGGTTCTTTGGTGATGGGTAGTTGGTGGCGGCGTTCGTCGTAGCTGAGTTCTTCCCAGATGCGGATGGTGTGGTTCATGGCGTCAACCATGGGGTCGGTGGCGCCTACGGCTTCGCCGCGGGTTTCGCGTCGGTTTTCGAAGGTGCATAGGCTGATGACTCCGGCGAGTTCTGCGGGGTCTAGGTTGTCCCAGACTCCCCTTTTAAGGCATTGTGCTACTAGGAGGTCGGATTCGTTGTGGATTAGTGCTAGGCGTTCGCCTTCGTCGGTGACTTGGGGTTGGTTGTTGTGGTATTCGACGTAGTTCATTTCGCTGAGTAGGTTGATGATGCGGTCGAATTCTTTGCCGAGGGTGTCGGTGGTGTTGTCGACGTGTGATTGGAGTTTGGTTAGTTCTTCGGTGGCTTTGATGAGTTGTTCGCCGGTGCGTGCGAGTGTTTCTAGGTCGGGCCAGTAGTGGGTGGGGTGGTTTTTTAAGGCGGCGCGTAGGGCTTGGGTTTGTTTGCTGGTGCGTTGCCTGGCGGTGGTTTTGAGTTTTTTGGGTCGGTGGTAGTGCGTTTGTTTGAATAGTCTAATTACTTGTTTGCTGCCGCGTTTGGGGTTGTTGATAACGTTGCGGGGTAGGCGCATGGTTCCGAGGATGATGGGGGCGACGGCGAAGCTGTCTACGTCGACGCGGCCGGTCCATCCTGATTCCATGATGATGAGTGGTTTGGGGTCTTTGCTGTTGTGGGCGGGTTGGGCGACGACGGCAAGGATGGGTTTCTTTTTGCCAGGTAGGGCGATGACTTCGCCGGTTTGTAGTTTGGTAAGTACGGTTTGTACTTCTTTTTGGCGTTGTTCGATGGCGTGTCGTTTGGCGCGGCGTTCTTCTAGGGTGAGGTCGCGGCGGATTTGGAGGTATTCTTGGAGTTCTTCTAGGGGGTTTTCGCTGGGTACGTTGGTTTGTTTTAGCTGTAGTTCTAGTTGGTCGCGGAGTTTGGTGGTGCGTTTTTCGGCGCGTTCGATTTCTCGGATGTCGTCTACGACGCTGCCGTCGGCTTGGAATTGGGCGAAGGATTTTTCTAGTAGCCTATGCGCTGGCTCGTAGCCGATGGTTTTTAGCAGGTTGACGGACATGTTGTAGCCGGGGGTAAAGGTGGAGATGAGTGGGTAGGTCCTGGTGGATGCCAGTCCTGCGACTCGGGTGGGATCCATTGCGGGTGACCATTGGATTACTGCGTTGCCTAGGATGTCTATCCCCCGCCGGCCGGCGCGTCCGGTGAGCTGGGTGTATTGGCCGGGGGTGAGTTCGACATGGCCTTCGCCGTCGAATTTTGTGAGTTTTTCTAGGAGCACGGTTCGTGCGGGCATGTTGATTCCTAGTGCTAGGGTTTCGGTGGCGAATACTGCTTTGAGTAGTCCGTTGACAAAGAGCTTTTCGACGATGTGGCGGAAGGCTGGGAGCATGCCGGCGTGGTGTGCTGCGAATCCGCGCATGAGGGCGGCGCGGAATTGGCGGAATCCTAAAACTTTGAGGTCTTCTTCGGGGATTCCGGTGCTGTCGTCGTCGATGATGCGGGATATTTCTTCGGCTTCTTGTTGGGTGGTGAGCACTAGTTTAGAGCGCATGCATTGTGCTACTGCGGAGTCGCAGCCGAGCCGGGAGAAGATGAAGGTGATGGCTGGCAGCATCTGGTGGTTTTTTAGGATGTTGATGACTTCTGGTCGGCCTAGGGGGCGGAACTTTTTTTCTGGCAGGGTTTTGTTGTGTCCTCTGAAATCACGTCCTAGAAGGTATGTTTGCCTGCCGTGGGATAGTTCGTCGCCTTCGATTCTGTCGATGTGGGCTACTAAGTCGGGGTTGACGGTGCCGGTGGAGTCGTCGAAAAGCGGGTAGAGTTTGGAGCTGACCAGCATGTATTGGTCAAGTGGTACTGGTCGGTGTTCGGAGACGATGACTGTGGTGTCGCCGCGGACGGTGGAAAGCCAGTTGCCGAATTCTTCTGAGTTGCTCACAGTTGCGGATAGTCCGATGAGGCAGACGGATTCGTCGAGGTTGAGTATGACTTCTTCCCAGACTCCGCCGCGGCTTTTGTCGGATAGGAAGTGGATTTCGTCCATGACGACATGGCTGAGCCTGTCTAGGGTGGGTGATTGGGCGTAGAGCATGTTGCGAAGGACTTCGGTGGTCATCACGATGATGTCGGCGTGGTGGTTGATGGATACGTCACCGGTGAGCAGTCCTACCGCTTCTTCGCCGTGGACTTTGACGAGGTCGCGGTATTTCTGGTTGCTGAGCGCTTTAATGGGGGTGGTGTAAAAGCATTTTGTGCCGCGGGATAGTGCGAGGCTGACGGCGAATTCTCCGATGATGGTTTTGCCGGAACCAGTGGGAGCGCATACTAGGACGCCTTGATCGTTTTCGATGGCTGTGCATCCAGCTATTTGAAAATCATCAAGGGTGAATTTTAATTTCGCTGCGAACTCATCGAAGTGCATGCTTTCAAGGCTACTAGATTATGTCGTCTAGGCCTTGTTCTAGTGGCTGTGGTTGCGGTAGTTTTTCTGCTGAGGCCACTGGGTTTGTTTGATTGTCTAATGCGCTGGATTGGTCGTCTTCGAGGTTGAGCCAGTCAGGTCGGGTTTTGTTACGCCGCTTGTCGTTAATTCGGGTGAATTGGATGGCGATTTCAACAAGCACAGTCAATGAAAGCGCGAGTGCTAGCATGGAGTAGACTTCTTGCCCGGGTGTCATGAATGCGGCGAAGATGAAAAGCGCCAAGATGATAATCCGGCGTTTGTCTTTGATGGCATCGTAGGACAGTAAGCCAGCTGCGTTGAGCATGATGATGATCAGTGGGACTTCAAAGCTGACGCCGAACACTGCTAAGAGGGCGAGGAGGAAATTGAAGTACTCACCACCGGATAATGCCGTGATGTTGGTTTCCGAGGAAATGGTTAGGAGGAATTCAAGTCCGAAGGAGACGATGAAGTAGGCCAACACTGCCCCAGAGACGAATAAGGTGACGGCAGCGGTGACGAATAGGAAGGTCCACCGGCGTTCGTTTTTCATCAGGCCTGGGGTGATGAAAGCCCATAGTTGATGCAGCCATATTGGCGAGGCTAGGACGGCTCCAGCAAGCGCACCCACTTTCAGCCGCAGCAGCAATGCTTCGAATGGTTTGGTGGCAATGAGTTTACATTCGCCATCCATGGTTAATACTGCGCGATCTTCGGCAGGTAACGAGCAGTAGGGACCGCGGAGGATTTCGCCTAAGGAAGGGATGGTGAAAAAACTATGTTGGTACCACAGCACACCAATAACCGTGCCAATGCCAAGGGCGATCATGGAGATGATTACCCGGCGGCGTAGTTCTTGGAGATGCTCGACCAAGGACATTTGTTTTTCCGGGTTAGCTTTTTTGCGTTGAAAAAGCTTCTTCTTAGGCACCGAAGTCATGGGATTAATTACGCCTGTTGGTTGGGCTTATGGGTTTCTGGTTGTTCGATGGGTTGTGGGGTGCTAGCAGGTGGTTGGGCTTCGATGGCGTTTTGTTGTTCGAAACGCTTATCATCGTTGCTCATTTCCTTGACCTCGGATTTAAAGATACGCATGGATCGCCCCAGGGAACGAGCAGCATCGGGAAGTTTTTTGGCACCGAAGAGCAAGATCACCACCAAAACGATAATGGCGATTTCAAGTGGACCGAGGTTCATCAGAATCCTTTCAGTACGTTTTTTTAAAAAACACTTAGGTGTTATCATACGCGGTCAAGGCCGCTGTAGCGCGATCCCGCACAATTGAGGCTACACTCGTTGGCTCAATAATCCGCATTCGGTCGGCATTGCTGAGCGCAAAATGCACCAGCCAATCTTGAGATACCAACGGCAAGCTGGCAGTTACGGTTCCATCGGGGGCAACCGATTCGACTTCGCTGAAGACTGTGTCGGCCAACCAAGCGGCTTCTGGATAGAACTCTACTTTTGCTTTGGTGGTGGCTGCATCAAATTGGAACGGGTCGGATGTTTTAAAACGAGGAGCCGGATGTTGTTGTGCTTTGGTTTCTGCGATGGTGAGGTTTTTTATCATCTCCACCAAGAATCGACGGTGCTCTTTTTGCTGATGGTCAAAAGCAAAAAGATAAACCTGGCCATCGTGGGAAAACAATCTTACTGGCGACACCTCACGGTGGGTTAGCTCATCTCGGGATCTGACGTAATAATCAAAATGAACCGCCTTGTTTGCCTGTAGCGCTTCATGCAGTTGCGTTAAGGTGTGCTCAACTGGGCTGGTGGCAGAAATCGTCGCTGAATCCACTATGGTTCCAGCCACATCTGCTGCCAATTCCCGTAGTTTCGCAGCAGCCGAACGCACCGCCGTCTTATCCACCAATCCCGGCAGCGACTCCAAGGATTCTAAAGCAAGCAGCAATGCTCCCGCCTCGGTGGGAGTCAGGCGTAGTGGCTTATCCATCCCCTGTGCATCAAGTACTTTGACGCTGCTGAAACCGTGATCCAAATCCACTAATTGATCAGGCATGATGCCAGGCCCGCAGCAAAACAGTCGGTTAAGATCCGCCATGAGTTCTGCAGGCTCTACCCCCAAATCGGTAGCTGCAGCCATCACGGAACGGCCGGGATGTTGTTCAAAGTACGGCAGCAGATTAAGCATACGCACAATATCTGTGGTTCTAGCCATCACGCGCCTCCTTGAGTAGGTCTTTTACCTTTTCTACCAATTCAGGTGGCGATTCCACCAGTACTTTCGGCGCTAACGCAGCCGCCTGGCGAGCCAACCAGTCGGCATCGACGTCGATAAGCTGGTAACGGTCACTCCCAAGATGTTCCCCATGGCTGCGGATTACCTCAGCTTTACCAGGTTCAATGAACACCACGGCATCTATCAGGTGACGTCCCGCACGTAACTGCGCCTCAACCAGCTCAATCAGGTTGGTATTAGGCGCAGGAAGGTGGAACTGGCCATAGGGTTCCAGATCGACGCGAGCTGGGTCAAGAAGGGATAAGTCAAATACTCGGGTGATCCTAAAGCACCGTGGCGCTAGGCGATCTAAATCATAACCAACCAGATAAAGCCGATCGCGTACCGTAACAATCCCCCACGGATCCATCCAGCGTTCGATGTAGTCACTAGCCGTATTGGGCTGGTAGAAAAAACTAATACGTTTTTTCTCAGCGCACGCAGTACTAAGCAGGTCGAAATCTTTGGCAGTAAGAGTCGACCAATCGTTAATGGGAGTGTAATTACTGGTTGCTTTTAACTCCGACTGCACCCCACTAGCAGCAATTTTCGTCCAACCAGAACGAGAAAACGACGCAAGCTGTTTCCCATCGCCCATTTTCCCCGCTAAGGCCAGTACCGTACCTTCTTCGGGACTAAAGCTAACCGACGGCAATTCATAATCTTCTGCTTGCAGCCGCCATGCCACTTGCCCATGCACCCGCACCGACTCCAGCGGCACACCTGCAGCAATCAGGTTCGCACAGTCCCTAGAAAACAACGTTTGTGCGGTTTCAGTTTTTCGTATATTGCCCGCTTCGTCTTTTCGATAGCCAGGTACATGCTTAATCACGTAATCGGCATTAATATAGCCCCTCCCCTGGTTAGCTGCCTGTAAAAATGCAAAGGTGAGGTTGGTAATGCGCTCTAACTGGTAGTTCCGCTTGGGAGTCATGATAACTCCCGAAAACTATCAACGTGGGTGTCCATATACTTAATTAAATCATCTACCTCGGGGTTTTCCGCGGCAAATGGATCTAATAATTCCACCATTTGTGGCTCCGGTCGATTAACTTTCAATCGCACCCAATCCACCGAAAACGGCGCCTTCACTGCCACAGCTTGAGTGATGAACTCCCCTCGCAGTTTCGCCCTAGTAGTCTGCGGTGGCTGATGACACGCTCCATCTACCTGTGCCTGCGTGGTCCACCTAGTGACCATTCCCTTAGCCTCCAAATGCAGAAATAGTCCCCTACCGGGCCTTATGTCATGATAAGCTAAGTCGATTTGGGCCAATTTCGGGTGCGAGAAATCACTAACCTGCAGCTTCTCTTGGAATTTCTGCAACAACTGCAGCTTAATCACCCAGTCCACATCCTGGGCAATAGCAGCCAAGTCCTGGTTCTCAATAGCATGGACTATCTTTTCCCACAGCATAATGACCTGTTGAAACTCAGCACTAGGCTCATCGATACTAGCCAACCAGGATTTCGCAGATTCCAAATACACACGCTGAATCTCAATAGCAGTTTGCGTGTGACCAGAAGCGAACAGAACTGCCGTTTGGCCGGTAATATCGGCAGCAATCTCACGGATACTGGTGATCTCATTGACCACATCGAACTCAGGCAGCGGCCAACCAGCTTCAATCATTGCTAACACCATCAAGGTGGAACCAATTTTGATAACAAAGCTGGATTCGGACATATTGGAATCCCCCACAATGACATGCAGCCGACGGTAACGATGGGAATCCGCATGCGGTTCATCACGTGTATTAATAATTGGCCTAGACCTCGTAGTCGCGCTGGATACCCCTTCCCAGACATGATCTGCCCGTTGCGACAAATAAAACTGACCGTCTTTTATCGCCCCAGCACCACATAATAACTGCCGCGTAATAAGAAACGGCAACAGGTTTTTACCCAGGCTTTTTAACACCACACTGCGATTGACGAGATAATTTTCATGGCACCCATAAGAGTTGCCCACCGAATCAAGATTATTTTTAAACAGGTACACACCGGCGGTAATACCCTCTTTAGCTAATGCCTGCTCCGCTTGTTGCGCAAGCTGATCAACCAGCTGATCCCCGGCGCGATCATAGGTCAGTAGCTGGATGATGCTGTCGCATTCTGCTGTGGCAACTTCCGGGTGGGAACCGACATCTAAATAGAGCCGGGAGGCATTAGGCAAAAAGACATTAGAGCTGCCCCAAGTGTCGACCACGGGGCGGAATAAAAATCGTGCGATCTCATCGGCACCAAGTTTCCTGCTGCCGTTTGTTGCGAGACAGGTGATGCCGTATTCGGTTTCCACGCCCATGATCCGCCGATGAAAAACGCCCACGGAATTACTGGCCACCTTTCTGAACGTAGGAGCGGACGAATTCTTCGGCGTTGGTTTCTAGCAGTCCGTCAATTTCGTCTAACAGGTCGTCAACTCCGGTGGTGGTTATTTGGGTTTGCCCAGCAGCTGTATCGGTGACGTCAAAGGGGTCTTCCTCATTCTTACCGCCACCTGTTTTTTGTATTTGGCTCATGAACTAATCACTCCTTTCTGATTGAGTTGGGCAATGAAGTTGGGAATGTCGGGCAGGATGTCCAACAGTTGTGTTGCGTCATCCTTAGTCATCTTAGTCACTTCGTCAAGGAGAATTCGTTGACCGAAAATGCTAATTACCTCCCAGCTTGCTGCGTCAACCAGATGCGGTACCCGTTTGATCAGCTCCCCGCGGAAATACGCTCTAGTGTTTTCTGGTGGGTTCATAGCGGCATGGGCGATTTCCGCCTCGGAAACGAGTGTTTGCATCCGGCCTTTGCGCACCAGTGCGTAGTACAAGCCCCTAACGGGGTCGGTGTCTGCGTATTGTAAGTCGATCAAGGCTAGTTTCGGATCGGTTAGCGCCACACCACGGTCGGTATATGAGGAGATCAGTGCCCACTTTGCGCACCAGTCGAGTTGATCTTCGCAGCCGCGGAACCCTTTTTTGCTGAGTTTTTCCAGCACGTCTAACCACAAGGGGTGGACCGTATCATCGGGTTGTACTCGGCTGGCGTATTCGGCCAAGATTTCCAGTGCTGTGAGCGCACGGCCGTCGCTGAGTTCCAAGCGGTGGGTTAAGGATAGATCGCGTGAGATGTTGGTCAGTTCTGCAACTGGGCGAACAAGTTTAAGGTCTGAGAAGTCTGTACCATTTTCAATGGCATCAAGCACCAGTGAGGTCATGCCTAATTTCAGCAAGATAGCGCTGTGTGACATGTTGGCGTCGCCTAAGATGACATGGAGCCTACCGAATCGGTCGGGGGCGGCGTGGGGTTCGTCGCGGGTGTTAATGATGCCGCGATTAAGCGTGGTTTCTAAAGAAATTTCTTGCTCGATGTAATCGGCACGTTGTGAGATCTGAAACCCAGTGTGTTCACCGTTAGGTCCAAGTCCCATGCGGCCGGCACCAATGATGACCTGCCGGGTGACAAAAAAGGGAATGAGGCTTTGGGCTAGCCGGCTGAAATCTGTTGTTCGGTGGTACAGGTAGTTTTCGTGGGAACCGTAGCTGGCACCTTTGCCATCAACGTTGTTTTTATAAATTTTTAACGGCGGGCAGGGCGGGTGGTTAGCAAGAATCGAATGGTTCCTAGCAGTAAAAGCCGCAACTTGGTCGATGGCTTTACGTATGATAACGTCGCCTGCTACGTCGTAAAGCATTGCTTGGGTAGGGTTGGTGGTTTCTGGTGAGGAATATTCTGGGTGGGCATGATCGACGTAAAACCTGCCACCATTTTCCAAAACAACATTTGCTACACCCAAGGCGTTGGGGTCAACTACCGGAACGGAGTGGTAACGTTTTAAATCAAACCCCCTGCTGTCGCGCAGTGGGTGTTCGGAGCTAAAATCCCAGCGCGCTCCTTGGCCTTGGCTAAACGCCACCACTGCGTGGGTGGAGGTAATTATTGGGCTGAGGGTGGGGTCGGTTGGGGTGGCGATTCCATATTCTGTTTCGGTTCCTAGAACTCTTGCCATTAGTCGTCTCCTGTAATGACTCGGGCGTGAACTACTTTGACCCCATGACGTCCCAAAATCCGAGACCATTCATCGGGATTAGCAGTATTTGGCATGTCTTCACTTTCGCTGTTTTCAGCATCAATAGCCAATAATAGCTGCTGTGCAGTAATTCCTGTGTTATTGCCTTCCAGATGAGCTTTGATGGCGTATTTCTTTGCCCGATCCACCACGTTGGCAATCATGGCCCCAGAGACGAAATCCCTATAGTGCAGCACTTCGAACTGGCCGTTAACCAGTGACAATTCCACATAAGGGCGGTCGGCAAACAAATATTCCACAGCGGTATCAATAAGTTGTTCTGCCGGTGCCGCGAGAGGCACGGAGTCATCAAGGTGTTTGCTAAAAATCTCTCGGGCATTGCTTTTCGACGGCCGCTGCACCCGAATTTTCACATCCAACCGGCCTGGGCGCAAAATTGCCGGATCGATTAATTCTTCCCGGTTGGTTGCACCGATAACAATGACGTTAGATAGCGCTTCCACCCCATCGAGTTCGGTAAGCAGCTGCGGTACCACAGTGGCTTCCATGTCTGAGGAAATACCAGAGCCGCGGGTGCGGAAAATCGATTCCATTTCGTCAAAGAATACGATTACTGGCCGGCCCTCTTCGGCGAGTTCCCGGGCGCGTTCAAAGATCAGCCGGATCCGGCGTTCGGTTTCCCCGACGAACTTATTCAGCAGTTCCGGTCCTTTAACATTAATGAAATAACTAGAAGAACCATCACCAATTCGATCTGCCAAAGAATTGGCTACCGCTTTGGCAATAAGAGTTTTGCCACAACCTGGTGGGCCGTAAAGCAGCACACCTTTTGGTGGTTTTAGGTGGTAGTTGCGGTACAAATCAGGGTGGGCAAACGGTAATTCCACAGCATCTTTTATCTGCTCGATCTGGGAGCTCAGCCCACCGATGTCGTTATAAGAAACATCCGGAATTTCCTCTAACGCCAACCGCGATACTTCGGTTTTGGGGATTATCTCAAAAATATATCGCGCTTTGGTATCTACCAGTACCGTGTCCCCAGCCCGAGGAATCCGTGTTGGTTGTTGGGTCAGGCTACCGGCTAGGCGGACGATTTGTTCTTCCCCGTTATGGTCAGCAACTAAGGCACGATCGGTGCCGATCATTTCCACCAACACAGCCAAATCACCGGTGGAGCAAAACCCACACGCCTCCACGATTTGGTTGGCTTCCCCCAATCGAACCTCAACCCCTGGCACTAAGTCCGCCTTGTTCACCAGAGGAGAGATCACCAATCGCATATGCCGGTTAGCAGTAAACACTTCTGCTTGGTTGCCGCTTGGGGAAAACTCTAAAAAGGTGCCGTACGTAGAAGGCGGTGTTGCAATTTCTTCTAACTGCTGATGCAACACCCGCAGCTTATCTCGCGAAGATTTTAAAAGCTCAGCTAATTTTGCATTGCGAGCCGTTAGTTCCTCATTCACTTTAGCTAGGTGAGTCGCATCAGAAGCAAGCATGCCCTAAACCTTACTACTAAAGCTAGCCTAGGTAGATTTTTTCGCGATACTTTGTTTCCACAAGCCGTTATTTTGCTTAAAGCTATTTGCTCAGTATTGCTACTTTCGAGCTCGCCGCTGCGGCCGCGGTGGCACCACTCCATCAGCTAACCGCCTAGTCCACACCAAAAACGCCGTATGGGCATTCATTCGATGCTCAGGGCGGGTAGCTAATCCTTCGACACGCCATTCTCGCACCAATGATTCCCAAGCACGCGGCTCAGTAAAGCACTGTTGCTCACGAATGCCTTCCATTACCTTCATTAACTGCGGGACGGTAGCCACATAAGTCATGAGCACCCCACCCGGCAACAGCAATTGAGCTGCGGTAGCTAGGCATTCCCAAGGCTCAAGCATGTCCAAAATGATGCGATCCACCTGGCCATTAATCTCAGAAACGGTCACTTCCTTGAGATCACCCAGCCGCGGCGACCAGTTTTTTGGCCGCCCACCAAAGTACTCATCAACATTACGCTCGGCGTATTCTAAATGGTCCGGACGGATCTCATAAGAAATAACTTCACCACTATCACCCACCGCTCTTAGCAGTGACATTGATAATGCTCCGGAACCGGCACCGGCTTCGAGCACCCGCGCGCCGGGGAAAATATCGCCCTCCACTAAGATTTGGGCGGAATCTTTGGGATAAATGACAGCAGCACCCCGAGGCATCGACAACACATGGTCTACCAGCAGGTGTCTAAAGCATAAATAGTCGGTTCCTTGCTCGCTTTTGACCACACTGCCTTCATCAGAACCAATGATATTATCGTGGTAGATTATGCCTTTATGGGTGTGGAACATACCACCTTCTTCTAAAATAATGGTCGCATGTCGCCGTTTAGGGTCAGTCAGTTGTACTCGGTCACCAGGTTGAAAAGGTCCAGAATAAGCCATGACGATTTAACCTACCAGATAAGCCGCTAATGCTGCGCTTAGCTGATTGAGGTCTTCTAGGTGGCATAATTCCCGTGCCGAATGCATGCTTAACAACGGGGTACCAACATCCACGGTGTCAATACCTAACCGAGTAGCAGAAATAGGCCCAATGGTAGATCCACAGGGCACCGTATTATTACCCACAAACACTTGAACATTCACCCCAGCTTGTTGGCATGCCTGCAACCACAACGTTTGAGTTTTAGCACTACTGGCGTAGCGTTGATTAGCGTTATTTTTCAACACTGGACCTGCGCCTAAAACCGGGTGATTGCCCATGTCGTGTCGCTCTGGATAATTCGGGTGAATTGAATGCGCTGCATCAGCTGATACGCAGCTGGATCGTCGTAGCATTTGCTGTTTTTCATCCTCATTCGCGCCTAACGCTGCGGCAGTGCGGTATAAAACGTCCTGCAGAATCGGCCCACCGGCACCCGTAACACTGGCTGATCCCACCTCTTCATGGTCGAAAAACGCAAGAACTAAAATATCATCGTTTCCAGGCTGTACTGCCGCCTGAATCATAGCCTCAAGCGCAGGATAAACCGAACTTAAATTATCCAACCTGCCAGCAGCCAGTAACTGATTATCAGCACCGAAAACCCCCGGTTGCTCGGCGGCAGCTGTGATCAGGTCATGGCTGAGAATCTCGCTCGGGTCTACCTGCGCGCAGTGTGCAATATACTCCATGAGTTCGCGGTTATCCCCAACCGACCAAATGGGCATGAGCTGGCGTTGACGATCAATGGACAGGGAGTCATTGGCGCTACGATCCAAATGAATAGCAAGATGCGGGATGCGCAACAACGGCGGGGTGGAAACCAAAGTGGAACTCCCATCTTTCAGATGCACTACCCCGGCTAGCACCAGTTCCCTGTCGAACCACGACGCGAGAATCGGACCCCCATATACCTCCATGTTTGCCTGATTAAACCCATGGGCATAAATATCTGGCTGGAATTTCAGCTTAAAACCCGGGGAATCAGTATGGGCACCAATGATCCGAAACCCAGACTTTTTCGAGGCAGTCTCCGGGATAAACCAAGCCATCAGCGCGCCATCACGAATCAGAAAATGCCCACCAGCAGTCGCATCCCACGCTTCGGTTTCTTGTTGCTGTTTAAAACCTGCGTGGCTGAGCATAGCTCCTGCCGCTTGTGCTGCATGAAATGAGCTAGGCGCTGCGCTAAGAAAATCGATAAATCCTGCCTTAAGAGAAGTCATGAGTAAAAAGTCTATTCGGTTAAAATGAGTTTTTGTGAAACGAGCCCTCTCTCCTTCCCGTGCCAGCGATTACCAACAATGCCCACTGCTGTACCGATTCCGGGCTATTGACAAGTTACCGGAGCCAAAAACCATTGCCCAAGTCAAAGGCACCTTGGTGCATGCCTGCTTAGAGGATCTACACGGCTGGCCCAGAGAGGAACGCACCTATCCTGCGGCGGTGAAACGACTCAAACCCAACTGGGCGCAGATGTGTGAAAAAGAGCCAGAGCTTAAAGCGCTTGCGCCAGATGAATACGAGTTTTTAGTGGAATGCCGCAGCCTACTGCGCGGATACTTCGAGATGGAAAACCCCCAAGGCTTCGACGCGCACGCCTGTGAGATGTTCGTTGATACGGTCCTGCCTAATGGTGTACCGGTACGTGGTTTCATTGACCGTGTTGACGTTGCGCCTACCGGTGAGATCCGGGTGGTTGATTATAAAACTGGCAAAAAGCCCTTACCGCAGTACTCCGCCCAAGCACAGTTTCAAATGCGTTTCTATGCGCTGGTGTGGTGGCGATTAAACGGTGTTATCCCCCATCAACTGCGGTTAATGTACCTCAAAGTCACTGATTCGTTGTTTTTAACGCCCTCAAAAGAAGAGCTGGAGTATTTTGAACGAGATCTAGCAGACTTATGGGCCAAAATCGAAGCAGATGTGGCAGCACAACATTTTCGAACAAAAACCTCAAAACTCTGCAACTGGTGCCCTCATCAAAACCTCTGCCCAGAATTCGGTGGTACTCCCCCAGCCTTCCCTGCAGAGTAAAGCCTAACCTAGCTGGTGTAATGCCTATCATCGACTTACGATTAGATCAACATTTCAAATTCTTGTCACTCATGGGGAGGTAATGCACTTTGGTATCAACACCACGCCATCCTGGGCAGATCCTGTCGGAGGATTATCTCATCCCCTTAGGAATGAGCCACTACGATGCGGCGAAACGACTCTACGCCGCAGAAGCAACCATTGATCGCTTAGTCGCAGGCGAGGAAAAAATCACCTGGAACCTCTCCAAACGACTAGCAAGCATATTCGATCAGAATCAAAGCTTCTGGTTGGAAGCGCAACGCGCATGGGACCGCTACCAAGCCGAAGCGCAAGCGTCTGAAGCAGAACAAACGCATTAGGCGGCTTCTTGTTTAAAGTACAACAGTTTTAAAAAAGAAACCGCCTAACCAACACTGTGTTTAGAACAAGCCGCTGATCTTTCCTTCGGTAATACCAATATTATTTGCTGCTGGCTGCTTCGGCAGACCTGGCATGGTCATAACATCGCCAGTTAAAGCGACAATGAAGCCTGCCCCGATCCGGGGTAACAACCTAGTAATATGCAGCACATGATCTGTTGCAGCACCCAATTGGGTGGGGTCGTCGCTAAAGGAATACTGGGTTTTAGAAATACACACCGGTAACGCATCCCAGTCATTATCCTTGATGTAGCGCAGATCCTTTAATGCCTGTTTAGACCAAGCCACCTCCCGTGCTTGATACAAAGAAGTAGCAATGGTTTCAATGGCTTTTTCCACCCCATCGTTAAGGTCATATAACGGTCGACTGCTACCAGTTTCTGCGGCACTGAGCACCACGCGAGCTAAGTCAAGGGCACCGGCACCTCCCTTGGCCCACACCTCAGTATCGACTAGCTGCACAGAGTTTGCCTCAGCCCAATCATGCAACCATTGCCGCTCCTGCTCACTATCGTGAACAAAGGAATTAAGAGCCACTATGGGTTCCAAACCAAACTGGCGAACATTACGCACGTGCTGCTTTAAATTCGCCACTCCCCGTTCCAACGCTGCAACGTCTGATGCTGCCAACTCTTTGAGATCAGCTCCACCGTTGTACTTCAACGACCGAATAGTAGCAACGATCACGCAGGCAGCAACATTAAGGTCACCGACTCGTGCTTTAATATCAAAGAATTTCTCCGCACCGAGATCCGAACCAAAACCCGCTTCAGTTAAAACAATATCTGCATAATGCAACGCCGTTTGGGTAGCAATCAACGAGTTGCACCCATGAGCAATATTGGCAAACGGACCACCATGAACAAACGCCGGTGTGCCCCCTAGCGTTTGCACCAAATTGGGATTAATGGCTTCTTTTAATAACGCAGCTAACGCTCCTTGAGCATGCAACTGGCTTGCTGTAACCGGGGCACCGTCATAGTTTTGCCCCACCACAATTCGACCAAGGCGTTCTTCCAAATCCTCAAGACTTGATGCCAAAGATAAAATCGCCATGATTTCACTAGCTGCAGTAATAGTGAAACCAGTTTCCCGCAGTGGGCCGTGGGCTTTACCACCTATCCCAGTAACCACATGCCGCAGAGCGCGATCATTGACATCTAAACACCGCTGCCACGTGACTTTCTGCGGATCAATTCCCAAAGAATTACCTTGATGAATATGATTATCAATCAGCGCAGCCAACGTATTATTAGCCGCAGTAATTGCATGGAAATCCCCGGTAAAGTGCAGATTAATCTCCTCCATGGGGACAATCTGCGAATAACCACCACCAGCGGCACCACCTTTAATCCCCATAACTGGACCCAAGGATGGTTCCCGGATAGCCACAATAGACTTCTGACCTAACTCCCGCATGGCATCAGCAAGACCAATCAAAACAGTGGACTTACCCTCACCCGCCGGCGTAGGCGAGACTCCCGTGACCAACACAAGCTTTCCGTCGGCACGGGCAGCCGAAGTATCACTACGCTGGACATGTATGGCAGAAACGTCGATTTTTGCCTTGGTCCGCCCCATAGGAATAACAGCTGCTTCTTCGATTTCTGCCCTAGCAACAATGGCATCAATAGGCTCTAGGGTGTGAGCCTGAGCAATTTCAACATCAGTTGGCATTTCACTCCTTTTAGCAAAAGACTGTTTAGTGATCCAGATACAAGGTGCCCCGGAAAACTGGGTGCATCAGATTTTCCGGAGATAACACCTGATTCAAGGTCTCCTCATCCATCAAACCTTTTTCCAGCACCAATTCCCGCACCGATTTTCCAGTCGCCGCAGCCTCTTTGCCAATCAAATCCCCATTATGATGCCCAATAAACGGGTTGAGATAGGTGACAATACCAATGGAATTATCAACATACCCACGACAGACATCAGCATTAGCCGTAATGCCCGTAACGCACTTCTCCCGGAGCGTATCAGCGGCATTACCCAAAATCGCAATGGACTCAAACAACGCCTGAGCAATAGCTGGCTCCATCACATTAAGCTGCAACTGCCCAGCCTCTGCCGCCATAAGAATCGTGAAGTCATTGCCAAACACCTTGAAACAAACCTGGTTGACGACCTCAGGGATCACCGGGTTGACCTTCGCTGGCATAATCGACGAACCTGCTTGGCGCTCCGGTAGATTAATCTCATTCAAACCAGCAGTAGGCCCAGAAGACAACAGCCGCAGATCATTACAAATCTTCGACAGCTTCGTTGCTGCCCGCTTAACAGCCGAGTGAACCAATACATAAGCGCCGGTATCGCTAGTCGCCTCAATCAAATCAGCTGCGGACTTAATGGGAAGACCGGTCACCTCCGCTAGAGCCGCGGTGACCTGATGCCGGTAACCAGCTGGGGTATTAAGTCCGGTACCGATTGCAGTTGCACCCAAGTTAATTTCCAATAGCCGATCGGCGGCTTCCCGCAATACCGCCTGTTCTTCTGCCAAATTATGGGCGAAAGCATTAAACTCATCGCCTAAGGTCATCGGCACGGCGTCTTGCAGCTGGGTGCGTCCCATTTTCAGAATATCTACGAACTCATCCGCCTTGACATGGAACGCGCTTTGAAGCTTATCTATCTGATCGAGCAGCCGCAGCATACAGGCATATAGCCCCAACCGGAAACCTGTGGGATAAGCATCATTGGTCGATTGTGACATATTGACATGATCATTGGGATTAATGACGTCATACGTGCCTTTAGCATGACCGGTGTATTCCAAAGCCAAGTTAGCTATTACCTCATTGGTATTCATATTCAGGCTGGTGCCAGCACCCCCTTGGAACATATCAATGGGGAACTGATCCATGCACCTGCCCTGTTCCAGAATCTGGTCACAAGCCCACAAAATGGCATCAGCTTTATCACGAGGCAGCGTATGCAAGCGTCGATTAGCCATTGCAGCAGCCTTTTTCACCTGCACCATTCCGCGAATGAACTCGGGAATATCGTTGATGGTGGTGCCCGAAATTTGGAAGTTATCCACCGCCCTTAACGTGTGGATACCGTAATACACATCATTGGAGACTTCCATTTCACCAAGTAAGTCTTCCTCCAGCCGGGTTGCGGCTTCGGAAACTTGTTCGGTTTGCGCCTGATCCAGCAGGCCGTACTCAGTTAGGGTCGCATCCTTGCTTTTCTTGGTTTTTTTAGCCACAAAAATCTCCTGAACGTGGGATGAAACAGTGATAAAACAACAGTCAGGACTGTGTTTTTCCAGGTACTATAACCACTGTATCCTGAATCCCCCGAAACAGGCTAGCTGCACAAAACGTATTTCCGAAAAGGGGGTGTCATGTTAACCCCTGACACCCCACCAAGCAACGGTCACACCACCATCCAACCAGCAGCGCTAACCTACATTAAATCCGAGCAATCCGAATTTCCGAAGCCAAAATTGCCTGCGCCCCAATTCCTGCCAACTGATCCATAATGGCATTAGCTTTACTCCGCGGAACCATGGCACGCACCGCCACCCAATTATTATTAGCTAACGGTGACACCGTCGGGCTGGAAATCCCCGGAGTGATCTGTTTCGCCCGCTCCAACAAGGTCTTTTCCACGTTATAATCCAGCATCAAGAAATTCTGCGCATGCAAAATACCCTCAATGCGCCGCAACATCACCCGTATTTCTGAAGTAATCTCGGCACCTTTTTGGGTTATCACCACCGCTTCAGAATCCACCAACGGCTCACCAAACGGCACTAGTCCCTGTTTCTGCAACGTGCGACCAGTGGAAACCACGTCCGCTATGGCATCGGCGACCCCTAATTTAATAGAGATTTCCACCGCCCCATCCAGCCTTATGACTTCTGCTTCAATGCCATGCTTCTTAAGATCCATCCGCACCAAGTTGGGATAAGAAGTAGCAATCCGCTTACCTTCCAAATCCGCAACCGACCACTGCTGCGTAGCCAAGCCAGCATAACGAAACGTTGAAGAACCAAACCCCAACGTCAGCACTTCCTCAACAGCCGCAAGCGAATCGGCAGCTAAATCACGACCGGTGATACCCAGATCCAACTGTCCACTGGCAACATAAATTGCGATATCTTTCGGACGGAGAAAAAAGAACTCAACATTATTCAGCCGATCTTCCACCGTCAGTGCTTTGGAGTCACCACGACCGGCATAACCTGCTTCTTTGAGAATTTCTACCGCAGCTTCAGATAACGAGCCTTTATTCGGCACAGCTACTTTTAACATGACGCATTCGCCTTCGTTTTAAAGATACTTATACACGTCCTCGGGCTGAAGACCACGAGCAATCATCATTGTTTGCGTCCAATAGAGCAACTGAGAAATTTCCTCCGCCAACTGATCATCAGACTGATACTCAGCAGCAATCCAAACCTCACCAGCTTCTTCGATGATTTTCTTACCTAAATGATGAATCCCTTTATCTAAGGCTGCAACCGTCCCAGATCCTTCTGGCCGACTACTCGCACGTTCGCGCAACTCTAAGAATAATGAATCAAAGTTCTTCACTCAGGTTATTCTTCCACAGGCGCAAACCAAGTGTTAAACCCACGTGTTAAACCACTGCCGCAAAGTCTTTGGCCCAACACCGACGAACGACGACGTTGGCAACGCCATCACCCCAGAAGGATAGCTAGAAACAGCACTAGGAACCGCAATAGTCTTACAACCTGCAGTAACAGCCGCAATCATCCCCGCTTGCGAATCCTCAAAAACCAAACAGTCAGCCGGAGCAACCCCAAGGTTTTTCGCAGCAGTCAAATACAACAACGGATCAGGTTTACCCTGTGCTACCTCATCACCGCAAAGAGACCCTGCGAAATAATCACTGCCAATCGCATCAATCGCTGGTTGCGCCAACTCCCGAAATGTATTGGTCACCACGTAACAAGCAATGCCATCGTCCTTCAAACCAGCTAACAGTTCCCTAACACCGGGAAACGTAACGACGTCGGCAAGCAAAAGCTTTATACGATCAAACATGTACTGCTGCAGCTGCTGGTATTTCTCCGCATCAAGCTTAATACCAGCATGTTTGGCGCATAATTCAATGGTGAATCGAATCGTAGCGCCCTGCGTCTGTGCTAATAGCTCAGGGGGCAATGCCCGACCTAGATATTCCCCAAGCTCCACTGTTACCTGCTGCCACAGTGGCTCCGAGTCGATCAACGTGCCATCCATGTCCCATAGCACTGCTTTTAAGCTTTTCGACGCCTTAACCTGCGCATTATCCATCATCATCAGTCTCGTAACGGTAGTCGCCAACAACAAGGAGATCAACATGTAAGGAAATCAGCTGACCATCAGCATCATAACCACCAATGATCGGGTAGCTGCCATTACCCCACCCCGAGAAACCAATGCAGATGTTCTCCTGCTGTTGCACACCAGGTAGTTGAGTATTAACTAAACCTTGATGGTAATGCTGCGGATCATCAATAAGCTGCCGCCACCCAGCGACAGCAGCCGAAAGCTGTGGCTTATCGTGCTGCAGGTCAGATTCAGCAACAAGCATCTTCGCGGCGGTGGCATCAACAAACGCCACCGCTTCGCCTTTCACTGCCACAGATAGGTAAGGAATTTGCGCGCATTGCTTTTTGGTGAAACTTTCAGGATAGACCGCAGCAAATTTTCCAGGCTCACCTGGGGAAAAGATAATGCTGGCATATGCGTGCCGAAGCTCAGAACCATCTTGAGCCAAAGAAACATCTGCAACGGTAACTTTGACTGGAAAACTCCCCTTTGGGCAGGAAAACACCAAAGATTGCCCAATGGCAGTAAAGGGATCACATACTTCCACCTGCCCTGAAGGAAGATGAATATCGCCAAGATCATAAACGGTCAAGGCATACGTGTCATCGCCATCAAATTCAGGGCCAGAAGACCGCAACGGATAAAACAAGTCAGGATTCACAAATTCCATCTTAAAGGCCAGTGAAAAAATTCCCTAGCCCTTCAAATAACCCTGCTTGCTGACCCCCACCCAAGATAACCGCCGCCACCGCAATGGAGATAATCCGGTTAATAATGCTTTTTACCAGCTTAATCACCACCAGTATGACAATCAGCCCAATAATCAAGGGTGCAATAGACTCACTGGTGAGAAAATTGCTAGGAGAAGCAGCCGCTGCAAAATGAACAATATCCATCGTATCTATTTGCCTTTACATGAGTTCTTAAGAATGTAAACGTCGATGCTTCAGGCTAGCACGACCACCCGACATGCCCGCAGAAACCACCCATAACCAGCTTAAATCAGAAAAACTTAAAGGTAGGCGTTCCACGTGAAGCTAGACATTAAAATACTTTGCCTCAGGGTGGTACAGCACAAACGCATCCGTGGACTGTTCGGGATGCAGCTGCATCTCTGGAGATAATTCCACACCAATCCGTTCGGCTTCCAGCAGTTTTACCAAAGTAGCTCGATCTGCTAAATCAGGACACGAACCGTAGCCAAAGGAATAACGCGCGCCCCGATAATCCAGATCAAAAAAGCGCCTAGTATCCACGGCATCCTCGTCTCCTGGATGAGTACCATCCGGGAAACTCAGCTCCGCCCGAATCCTAGCATGCCAATACTCAGCCAAAGCTTCCGTTAACTGCACCCCGATGCCATGCACCTCTAGATAATCCCGGTACTCATTCTTAGCAAACAGTTCATTGGCAAAATCTGCAATGGGTTGGCCCATAGTCACCAACTGGAACGGCAAAACATCCACCTGACCAGTAGCTAACGCCCGATCTTTGCTTAAAACAAAATCGGCGATACACAAGAACCTTCCCCGCTGCTGCCGCGGAAAATCAAACTCTGCCACCACCGGGGCATCAGGGGAAGGCTTGGCCAATACCAGTACCTTATCGCCCTGACTGACCACGGGGAAATAGCCATAAACCACTGCGGCATGGTTCAAAATCCCCTCCGCCTTTAACCGATCCAACCACGCACGCAGCCGCGGCCGACCTTCTTGCTCTACCAATTCATCGTAATCCGGCCCATCACCTCGCGTAGACTTCAGCCCCCACTGCCCCATAAACAACGCCCGCTCATCCAAAGTGGGAAGGTAGTCTGCTAAAGGTAGTCCTTTCACAATCCGAGTGCCCCAAAACGGCGGGGTGGCAATAGCCACATCAGTGTCCACGTCGGAACGCTCCGGAACACTCACCGGCGCTGCCTCTGCCTTACGCTTAGCCGCGATCTCCAAAGAACGCTGCCTGCGGGCCTTCCGCTCCGCTTTCTTTGCCGCCGCAGCCTCAATAGCTGCGCTGTCAATAGCTGGTGGCTCACCACGCTTGATAGCCATGATTTCGTCCATCAACCGCAGACCCTCAAAAGCATCTCGGGCATAATACACATCGCCTAAATAAAGCTCGTCCAAATCATGCTCGACATAGCTACGAGTCAGCGCCGCGCCACCTAAAATGACCGGAATAGAATGTGCCTTCTGGGCATTTATTTCCTCTAGATTCTCCTTCATCACCACGGTAGATTTCACTAGCAAACCTGACATGCCAATGACATCCGCGTTATGTTCATTAGCGGCGGACAAAATCGTGGCAATAGGTTGTTTAATCCCAATATTCACCACATTATAACCGTTATTAGAAAGTATGATATCAACGAGGTTTTTGCCAATATCGTGGACATCTCCCTTAACGGTAGCAATCACCATGGTGCCCTTGCCGCCAGAGCTATCGCTAGCCTCCATGAAGTTCTCCAAATACGCCACCGCATGTTTCATGGTCTCAGCCGATTGCAGCACAAACGGCAACTGCATCTGGCCGGAACCGAATAACTCACCTACGGTTTTCATGCCGCCAAGCAAATCCTGATTAATAATCTCAATCGGAGTTTTTTCCTGCATACCGGCATCCAAGTCGGCTTCCATGCCGTTCTTTTCTCCGTCGATAATCCGTTGAGCTAACCGGTCAAACAATGGTAACGCAGCTAAGGCTTCCGCACGGGCATCTTTAGCCGAAGCAGCCGAAACCCCTTCAAAAAGCTGCATAAAAACCTGCAGCGGATCGTAATCGGTGTCCCTGCGGTCATAAATCATATCCAGTGCTACTTCGCGCTGGCGTTCGTCAATGCGGTTCATGGGAAGAATTTTCGACGAATGCGCAATTGCCGAATCCAACCCAGCAGCAATGCACTCATGCAAAAACACGGAGTTAAGCACCTGCCTAGCGGCAGGATTAAGCCCAAAGGAAATATTCGACAACCCCAACGTGGTGTGAATATCCGGATGCTGCTTTTTTAACTCCCGAATAGCGTTAATAGTCTCAATGCCATCGCGCCGGGTTTCTTCCTGACCAGTCGAAATCGGGAACGTTAGCGTATCGACAATAATATCTTTTTCTTCTAGTCCCCAGTTGCCTGTGATATCAGCAATCAAGCGGTTGGCAATAGCGACCTTCTTTTCCGCGGTTCGTGCTTGTCCTTCCTCATCAATGGTTAACGCCACCACTGCAGCACCATGTTTTTTTACCAAAGCCATAATGCGGTGATAGCGCGACTGCGGCCCATCGCCGTCCTCGAAATTCACCGAATTAACAGCACACCTGCCGCCAATGTGTTCCAATCCCACTCGAATAACCTCAGGTTCCGTGGAGTCAATCATGATAGGCAACGTGGAACTTGTGGCTAACAAGGCAGACAGTTGCGCCATATCTTCCCTGCCATCACGCCCGACATAATCAACACACAAATCCAGCATGTGAGCACCATCGCGGGTTTGCTGCTTGGCTATTTCCAAACACGTTTCCATATCCCCAGCCAACATGGCTTCACGGAACGCCTTGGAACCATTAGCATTCGTCCGCTCACCAATCATGGTGATCCCTGTGTCTTGGGTCAGATTGACCGAGCTATACAAGGAGGATACCGCATCACCTTTAACCACCTCACGTACCTTCTGGGTGACTTTTAAGGTTGATTGGTTACCAACAATCGCATCACGAACCGCTGAAATATGCGCCGGCGTGGTTCCACAGCACCCACCGACCATCGAAAGGCCATAATCGGTAACAAAACCACGCAGTGCGCTCGCTAAACCTGCTGGTTCCAACGGGTAAACCGCACCATCTTTACCTAACACCGGCAGTCCTGCGTTCGGCATTACCGACACTGGAACGGTGGCATGGTGCGAGAGATAACGTAAATGCTCACTCATTTCGTCAGGGCCAGTAGCGCAATTAAGCCCAATCATGTCAATGCCTAAGTTTTCCAAGGCGGTCAAGGCAGCGCCGATTTCCGAGCCCAGCAGCATGGTCCCAGTGGTTTCCACCGTCACATGGCAGACCAAAGCGATCCGATAGCCTAATTCGGCAAATGCCTCTTGACAACCATGAACAGCCGCCTTGACCTGCAATAAGTCTTGAGCAGTTTCAATGAGTATGCCATCTGCCCCACCTTTTGCCATCCCTAAAGCTGCCAGCCGGTAATGATTTTTCAACTCCGCAAACTCGGCATGCCCCAGCGAGGGAAGTTTGGTTCCAGGCCCCATAGAACCCAGCACGAATCGAGGCATGCCAGCTCTACCCGGTCCCATTTCATCAGCTACATCCCGAGCGATTTTGACCCCTTTATAGGCCAATTCTTCACAACGATCTGCGATCCCATAATCAGCTAAGTTAGGCAGATTGCACCCAAAAGTATTGGTTTCCACCAAATCCGCACCCGCGGAAAAATAAGCCCGGTGAATCTCAGCGACCACGTCCGCCCGAGTGTCATTTAAAATCTCATTGCAGCCTTCTAACCCCAAGAAATCTGTATCAACATCAAGATCAAAAGCTTGCAGTTGGGTGCCCATGGCGCCGTCGCCAATAAGTACGGTGGATTCCAGCGCTTGGAGAAACTCAGGTGTGCGCAAAGGAAGTTGCTGGGGAAACGAGCTAGGAGTATTCATCGGGTAGACAGCTTAGTTCCCCTTAGCCATTCCTCCACATTTTGCCTGCTACTGTCGGCCAAGGATCGCTATTTTCATGGCAGTGACCTCGTGGTATTTTATTCACCGGGTTTCAACTACTCAATCAAGTCAATCACCGCATCAGCGACCTGTGTGTCCTCTAGATTTGGCTCAGCACCTAAGAAGTACTTGACATGCGGCCCACCCTGTTCCTGAAGCGACTTCGCAACAGTTTCCGCGGAGGTATCACAGGCATAGTCACCCGCCACGCAGTAGTATACATGCGGCACCTGGGCAAGAGCGTGACGACGCATCACCGCCTCCCGTTCCGGCGTACTAGGGGGCAACTGGTGTATCAGCCCTTTCCCCACTATCGGATTGCCCACCAGCACGTCTTGGGCACCTAGCTGTTCTCTGGAAAACGTAGGATCCCCCAGATAAACGCTGCCCCGTAGCCTTCCTTGTTGAAACAGCAATTGCTCCTGGGAACCTAGCACCACAGCACCTTGACTAAACCCTGTGTATAAATAATCAGGTTTACAGCCTGATGTTTGTTCAAATTGCTCAATAACGCTAGGCAGCGAATCTATTCCCTGGTTGATCCCAGTGACAGCCTCCCTGATCGGCCGGTTAACCAATTCTGGGAGGGGAACGCTACTTAAAATGCCTCCGATCCGGTTAGCCAACTCACCAGCTGGCAATTCTTCGCCTTCCTCTCCCAACCGTGGTAAATACATCTGCGCCGGAAACGCCTGAGCATCCAGACCCAAAACCGCTACAGAGTCCATCACAGAGGCACCGTGATGCGTTTGCCCATAACGGCGTTCCACCAAATGGAGTAGCCCTTGAATATTTTCAGCCTCATAGCCATTAGAGCTAAATTCCGCCGGTGCAGTTGCAGAATAACGAGTAGGAGTGATGTTGTCATTTTGCTCACTGCCCCGCGCTGCAACTATCACCACTTCTGGACACTTAGGCCAAGAAGCAATCGGGGTAGCACTAACATTAAACGTAGTCAGTGTCAGCCCTAACACGCAGGTAACCGTGGCAGTGGTAGCTCGTATCACTTGGCCTGTTAAAAAATTACGCACTATGCTAACTCACTCCCTACCTGCACCATTGCGCAGCACACTGGACTAACGGGCTAAGCTGCGTCAACTGTAACAATGCTATGAAGAACTATTTCCAGCATACGTCTTTGAGGCATGGCTGTAAGTGGTAAATATAAATTTATTGAAATAACATAGCCAGCAAATGTTATATATCCGCTTAATCGACGTCATTCCCGTTCTGGCGACTCGGGGGCTCAACTATCGCGTCGGTTGGCAGCTGGCCCCGAAGCTGCGCTATCTCTGATCGTAGTTCGGTTATCTCGGTTCGAAGTGCTTGCAGATGTTGGGTCACTTCCTGCTCGCCATTGCCCCGCTGCTCTTCATCGGCACGTTTTCTACTGTTGTGCACGGCAGTAGTAAAAGCAGAAGAAAACACTGCGACTATGCAGCCGAAAGCAAGTGCGCCACTAACCATTAAAATGGAATCGATGAATCGGCCGAAATGCGTAATAGGAACCACGTCACCGTATCCAACGGTGGTTATGGTCATTAACGCCCACCACAGTGCATCACCCCTACTACGAAAGGAAGCCTCATCGTAGCGGGCTTCTGAATCATAAACAGCCAAAGCTGCGAGATAAGTCAACAGCACACACGCCACTAAGGTCTGGGCAAACAACCTCCCCGACAAAAATTGCACAAAGGAGCGTTTCAGCGTGCTGAGACCAAAGAGAAAATCAATTAAAACTACTGGCTGCAACATCGGCAAAAACACCACAATCAGCGTGGGAATATTATGCCGCAGCCAAACAAGGCGGTTGGGCGCTAAATACAGTGAGACCACAAGGTTAATAAGGAATATCAACCAAACCACTATGCCAACGACAATGAGCGGGCCAGTGAAGTCCCCTTTGCCTAATACTTTTAAGGTGTAAACCCCCATTAAGACTATGGAGGCAATTAATAATTGCAGCTGAGTTACTCGTTGCCACGTTGCCAAGGCTTGACCATCATTGGGCGCGCTAGCCTGACTGAAAGCAGCAGATTTGTTAGTGATAGTCATGAGTTTCAATTTAATGAGAATGGTGTCCAATAGGTACTCGGCTATCGAGACTGGTGATTTTGATGTTTACCCAGCCAATAACGGCACCAGTTAACGCCGGAACCAGTGCAAAATCACCAGTAATAAATACAACAATGAGCATACTTGCAAGTAGCCGACGCAACCCTACCGCAAGAGCTGCCGCCATGCCACCCACCATTAAGGTAGCCATAGAACCACTCGGTACCACCGCCAAGGAAGCCAATCCCACTGCAGCACCACTGACCATGAGCGGGAAGGCATCGCCACCGCGCCAACCGGCACGGATACATAACAGGCAGCACACCATCTTCAGCGCACCGAAACCTAACAGCGAGCCCCAATCGGAGGTATTGGCAAGCTCAACGAGATGCCCGAAATCATGGTGTCCCGAAAACCGCATCCCCGGATAAAACGCAGCAATCAGCGCAAAAATTGCAGACAGCGCTAACGTCTGTACTACGGGTTGGCCCCATTTCCCAAGCATGAGGCCCAGTTGATGAGAAAACTCGACGTAAACCAAACTCACTAGTGCCGCCGTTATTGCAGGCAGCAGCGCAAGAAGTACTGCGTATTCGTCGACTTGGACGATTTCAGCAGGAACATGAAGCCTTAAGCCGCCCCCATCGCTGAAGATCGAATTGACACTAAAAAATCCGACAAACCCAGCAACAGCCGCGAGCAAGGTATAGGCCTTGGGTGTTGTCAGTTGATCGTCTTCAAAGGCTGCCGCGCCTGGCGGGGAAGAATACACACCCGCTAACGATGCTGCCGTCCCCGATTCCATAATGAGACGTTGCTCGGCAGTGCTACGCGCAAGCACCCCGCTAACAAGTAACGATAACTCCGCTACTATCGATACCAAGTCAGCCTCCGGCCCGATGGCGCCGCCAAAAGCTACTGCGATTATTGCCAAAATAGCAATAAACAGCAGGTTAGTGTGGGTACGTGGCTTTGTATTTTGAAGAGAATCCAATTGCTGATCGAAGGTTTCATCAGCCGCCGAGCTATCTATTCGACGAAGAAACTGCCCAGTGACCGCAATCAGCACTGCACCTATCATAATGATGCCGAAAATGTACCACCGCTGGTCACGCTCGTCCCACAACAGGTGTTGTATCCCGTTCATAGCGGCAAAGGCGATTCCGGTAAAAAGCACCGGTAGCAGCGCCATAACCTAAGGAAAGCCCAGTCAAGCGCATGGTGAATTGAACGCCCCGCCACCCGGTGGTTTCGACACTAAACTGTCAACGGTTGTTTCCTGATTATTGGACACAAGCATGATGTGGATTACTCCTTGAGCTTAAGATTAAGAATCAGTGCTAAAAGTTGAGGGAGATAAAAATAGAAGAATTTAATCCTCGCGGAAATCTTCAAAGGTGGGAAGCGTGGAAACGACAGCCGGAATAATCCCCAGTGACATCCACAGCTGCGCAAGAATCTCCTCGATTTCTCGCTCCTCTTCCACCTCCAGCACTGCGTCATGATACTCGGAATTCAGCATCGCGAGGTCATGGTACAGGCCGAAAAGACCAGCGGTGAACGCTTGGTGCGCATCCTCAGGTGATTGTGCATGAAGGAGCTCATCTGCGCGATTGCTTACCGTTTGGACGTACTGCTCTAATAACGCTTGCACCTTAGGGAGGGCTGCAACATCAAAAGGCGGTTCCCAGAATTCTTTTTCGTGGTCACGAAGATACGAACCGGTGGCGAAAACCGACAGATTAGCAATAAATTCTGCTATGAGTGCGTTGCTCTTTTCCCGATCAGCCATCGGCGCAGGATCGGTCATTTTACAGCTTCACCCCAAATAGAGCATCCACTGCGGTTTGAATGATCTGGCCAGCTTCCGTAATCCTTGCTTCAGGCTGATTACCGGCTAATTCCTGTGCTGCCCAGTTATCAATAACAGCCAATGCCTGTGGCGTATCAAGATCATGAGCCAATGCAGTGCGCATAGCTGTAACCGTAGTAGTAGCTGCCTGAGTATCATGAGCTGCGTGTATAGCCTTACGCCATGTTTCTAAGCGTTGTTCGGCTTGCGCTAACACCATATCTGACCAGTCACGATCTTGACGATAATGTCCAGCATAGACTCCTAACCTGATAGCTGAGGGCTCATAACCTGCAGCAGTTAGCTTCGATACAAACACCAGATTTCCTAGAGACTTGCTCATTTTCACCCCATCAAGAGCAATCATGCCGGTGTGTACATAATGGTCAGCCATCCGGTCACTATCTAATGCCGCCTCAGCGTGAGCAGCGGAGAATTCATGGTGCGGGAAAATCAGGTCTGATCCGCCGCCTTGGATAGCAAAATGATTACCCAACCGGTTCGTTGCAATAGCAGAACACTCGACATGCCAGCCCGGCCGTCCTGGACCAAATGGAGCTGGCCAGCTGGGTTCCCCCTGCCTAGCAACGCGCCAAATAAGAGCATCGAGGGGGTCTTTTTTGCCTACTCGGTTCGGATCACCGCCGCGCTGGCTGAAAAATTCCATCATCTGTTCATAAGAGTAGTTTGACTCGTAGCCAAACTGCTTAGTCGCCGTAATCGAGGCGTAAATATCAGGAAACTCTGCATCATCTACCACATAAGCTGCCCCGACGTCGAGAAGTTGTTGCACCATGGTTACGACTTCAGCAACGGATTCCATCGCTCCGACATAATCATGCGGCGGAAGCACCGATAATGCTTCCATATCGCTGCGAAACAGATTTATTTGGCTGGTGCCTAATTCCCGCCAATCCACACCATCACGGGCAGCTCGTTCAAAAAGGGGATCATCAACGTCAGTAATATTTTGCACATAGTGCACCTTTTTATTGGCGTCGATAAGCAAGCGATAGATGAGGTCAAAAGTAAGATACGTGGCCGCATGTCCCAAGTGGGTGGAATCATAAGGAGTAATACCGCAGACATACATACCAACGGGATCTAGTGATTCACTTACCGGTTTAATGCTTTGATCAGCAGTGTCGTATAACTGCAGTGGAACACTGTCACCTGGTAACTCGGGGACATGAGGTTGAGGCCATGAATGCATGCCCTCAAGCATAACTGGTCTAGCCAGCAATCCACCTAATGGCCACTACCGATGGGCTAAGGCTGGAGATAACCTGTAGCAAGCAGCCACATCACTATCAAACCCACCGGAATGCGGTAGGCGGCAAACCAGCTAAAGGAGTGATGTGCCACGAATTTCAGCAGCCATGCAATTGAGGCATAACCTAACGCGAAGGCGATAACGGTGCCGACTAACAGTTGCGCACCCGAGGCGGCAAGACCAGCTTGTGGCGCAAACGCATCAGGTAACGAAAACAACCCAGAGGCCAAAACGGCTGGTATAGCCAACAGGAAGCTAAACCGAGCGGCTACTTCACGGTTGAGCCCAGCGAACAACCCGGCAGAGATCGTACCACCGGAGCGGGAAACCCCGGGGATCAGCGCCAAGCATTGGGCCAACCCCATGATAATGGCATCTTTCATGGTGAGGTCTTCGTAGCCGCGGTCTTTCTTCCCCCATTTTTCGGCGGCAATGAAGACAAAGGAAAATAGGATCAAAACTGTTGCGGTAATCCACATGTTTCGCAATGCGTCTCGGATGATATCTTTAGCCAAAAAACCAATGATAGCAACTGGTAGCGTACCAACTATTACCATCCATCCCATGCGGTAATCAAAGCCACGGGCTTCTTTATCTAGTAGGCCCTTAAACCAACCAATGAGGATTTTTGCAATATCACGAGCGAAAAACACCAATACTGCTGCTTCAGTACCTAGTTGGACTACTGCGGTAAAAGATGCGCCCGCGTCTTCACCAAAAAACATTGTAGAAATGATCCGCAGATGGCCGGAAGAGCTGATGGGCAGAAACTCAGTTAATCCTTGAACAATAGATAACACGATGACCTGAAGCCACGACATTTGTTCGGTGGCTACGCTGACAGAATCAGCGGCTTGAGCGTAAAGGCTGGAATACATCACGAAAAACAACGGTACACCCAACAGATGAACTAAAACGAGAGATTGTAGGCTGCTACTGTTAAAAACTGTGAAACTTAAACTTGCCTGCGCCATCACCGGCCTTAGCCTTGCTTTTTGCGGTTGTACTCCAGAATCGGTCACAGAAAAGATTCCCTCAACAATGGGTAATGCCTCCCCTGTTGCCTCCCCCGCCGAAGGCAAGACCGCTGGCGAAGTATTAAAACTCAGCGACTCCTTAAAAAAGGTCGAAGACCTAGAACATGTAGGTCATCTACTACTGTTGCGCTCTGGGAAGGAAATCGCTGTTGGCACTGTGCAAGATTTCAAAACCACTTCTGCTAAGAAACTCACCATTGACGCCCAGTGCGGAGACATTACCGCCACAGAAAGCAGCCAGGAGTTTATTTATTCCTGCCCTGACGGTGTTTATGCGATAGGCACCGACAAAAAACCAAAGGTAATACAACCCACTGCTACCCCGCAGACAATAGCGGTGAAGACTTCTGATGGGGCAATCATCACCGGTAATAACCACAACAATGAGCTCACTATCTACGCAGAAGGCAAAGAGCGCACCGTTGAGGCAGAAGACACCACTGACCAAATGGTCGCGGTTCCGAGTGCTTCGGGAGCCGATGTTGTTTACCGAATTAATCGTCAGTACACCTTGATCCAAAATGTCGACTATGCCCAGCACAGCATGGGCGCAATGCTGCGAGTCGGACTGGGCGTCGGGCAAATAGCAGGCGGAGAAAATGGCATGGTGTTGGCGGCAGACACTCTAGGTAAGCAGTTTGGTGTTTATCTCACTGAAACAGTAATCCGAGTACATCAGACTAATCCCACTGCTGGTCAGTCCCCTGGGGAGATCGCTTGGGACCCAACAAGAAAACGTGCATGGGTGGCAACCACTTCCGATAACACCCTTCGGAGTTACACCATCGACTCCGGCACTGGGCTAGAGCAAGAAAGCTATCAGCTGGTGGCCGATGCCCACAACATCGACGTACTTAAAGACGGCACCATTGTTGCAGCCTCAGCGACAGGTAGCGGGCTACAGGTTATCACCATCAAGTAGCATCGTTTTTAAGCCAAACACCTAAAACCAATCACGAAGGACACCATGAACCTCAACCACCCGTTACGCACCAAAGCGTACAACTTAGCCTTAAAAGGGATGTTCCAAATCCCACCGGAACGGATTCACAACATCATTTCCACCGGCATGACCGGATTACAACTAGCCCGACCGGTATCAAAGTTGGTAGAAAAAATCATTACCGTTGATGATCCGATTCTCTCCCAAGAAGTTTTCGGCACGACCATCCCCCGCCCCTTGGGCCTAGCGGCGGGTTTCGACAAAAACGCCCACAGTCCCGATGCCTGGGGAGCAGTTGGCTTTGGATACGCTGAACTAGGAACGGTAACTGCCTCACCACAGTTAGGAAACCCCACCCCCCGCCTGTTCCGGCTACCTTTGGACAAGGCAATTTTAAACCGCATGGGTTTTAATAATGCTGGTGCAGCAGAAGTAGCCGGTAACCTTAGGCGTCGGACCTCTTCAGATGTTATTGGCATTAATATTGGCAAAACCAAGGTGGTAGTGGCCGAACACGCCGTTGACGATTACCGCCGCTCAGCTTCCCTACTCGGTGACCTTGCTGATTATTTGGTAGTCAACGTCTCCTCCCCCAACACCCCAGGGCTGCGGGATTTACAGGCGGTAGACTCACTACGCCCCATCTTATCGACGGTCCAAGCAGCCACCAGCACGCCGGTATTGGTGAAAATAGCACCAGATCTTAGCGATGAAGATGTAGAAGCGGTGGCCGACCTTGCTCTTGAACTAGGCCTTAGCGGCATCGTGGCCACCAACACCACCATTAGCCGCGAGGGATTGAATACCCCAGCGGCTGAGGTCGAAGCAATGGGGGCTGGTGGCATCTCTGGACCACCGGTAGCCAAACGCGCTCTGGAGGTACTCCAGCAGCTCTACGCCCACGTAGGTGATTCGCTGGTGCTTATTGGGGTTGGGGGTATTTCCACCCCACAACAAGCATGGGAACGAACTGCTGCTGGCGCTACCTTGCTTCAGGGCTACACCGGTTTTATCTATGGTGGACCAGATTGGATTCGCGATATTCACCTAGGCCTTGCCGCACAACTACGCGCCCATGGATTAAGTAATATTTCTGAAGCAGTAGGCTCAGGTCTTGCGTGGACCCTTGACTGACCTGGGACTAATCCGGTGGCAAACTAAAAAGCACTAATACCACAGGTTGAAAGGCATCAGATGCTTACTTAACTGTAAAGCGCTGGTGCCTTAACTAAATGATTAAAAGCTAGCGTTTCGGTATCAGCGAGCGGCGGATTGCTAACGAACAAGCAAAAGCTAATAGTGCATATGCTGGCAACCAGTATTGGTCCCACACCATCAGCACGGTCTGGGGCAAGAATCGCCCAGCAACAACTAATACCAGCGCCGCCACCAAAGCGGTCACTTGAATAATGCTGGGTGGTTGATTTTTATTCATGGTGGCAAACCCACCCACCAATGCTCCTGCCAGTACCAAGGCAAGAAACCGTGGTGTAACTGCGAATGGCATCATCCAGCCGTTGGTGATTACTTCCACTACCGTGAAAAACGCTAACACGATAGCAACTGCCATGAACGCACCACCAACTCTAATCGGCGTTGGGATACGTACTGTTTCGTTGCTATCTCCACTGTTAGTCATTCTGGTACCAACCCCAGAGAATTGCCCTAGCAATCGAATGGAAATACAGGTTAAAACCCAAGACGGTAGCTGTAGCGTCTTCTGGAATATCGAGTTTCTCTACATCCACTGCATGCACTGCAAACAGGTACCGGTGGGGACCATGCCCAGCAGGTGGTTGTGGCCCAAAATATCCTTTGATATTGGAATCGCAACCAAGGCTGATGACCTGATCTAGACCCAGTAGCTTTTCGTCTGCCTTACCGGCACCTTGGGGCAGTTCGGTTACGTCAACTGGGATATTAAATACTGCCCAGTGCCAATAGCCAGAAGCTGTGGGCGCGTCGGGATCAAAGCAGGTTACGGCTAGAGATTTCGTATCCTCTGGCAGGTCGGACCAAGCCAGTTGTGGTGAAACATTGCTTGGTGCTGCATGCAGGTCAGGGATACGGTCACCGTTGTTAAAGTCGGTAGAGCTCAAGAGGAAAGTCGGAAGATCCTTCAGCGGTGCGTAAGGATCCGGTCCGGGGAATCGAGAATCATGTGCGTAGCTGGACATGATTCTATTTCTACCTTAACCTCTGTGACTATTGCCACTCCACCGCGCAAATAGTTGTTCATATCTCCCGCCAGCAGCGATAAGTTCCTCGTGGGTGCCGTCTACTATAATCCTAAAATCATCCATGAGGATAATCCGATCAGCCCCGATGGCTTGATCTAGGCGATGTGCCACCACTAGCGCTGTACGGTTTTTGATCACTAGTTCAGCAGCTTTGCTTAGCACTTCGGCGTGTTCCGACCCAGCCTCGGAGGTTGCCTCATCCAAGATCACTACTTGAGGTTGTCGTAGCACAACCCGTGCTAGTGCTATCTGCTGTTGCACTTCGGGGCTTAATTCACTCGCCCCTGCCCCCACACGGGTATCTAAACCTTGTGGAAATGAGCGGTGGAACCCAGCAGTAGCAACACCTAATCCGACCGATTCAAGCGCTTCCAGTAGTTGCTCATCAGTGCTGTCGGGCTGTGCCATGCGAAGATCGTCACGTAAGGTCCCGGCAAAAACGTGAGATTCTTGGGTGAGTAAGGTGACATTACGGGCGATCCATACGTCCGAAACCTCGGTTGTATTGACATCTCCTACATAAATCTTTCCTGCCGTTGGTCGCTGTAAACCAGCAATCAGCGCGGCAAGTGTGGATTTTCCAGCACCAGATGGACCTACCAATGCTGTGGTGGTACCAGCTTCCAGCGCAATACTGAAGTCTTGTATCCCAGGTTGATTGCCACTGGTGTCGTCTGCCGCATAGGTGAAACTAAGGTTTTCTATGGTTATCGAAGCAGGCTGTGTGATATCCTGTGGTAACTTATCTGAACGATCCGTAGAGATCAGTGCTAATGCCACTGCCCTGCCAATCTTGGTCATACCAACCTGAATATCGCTGGCATGAAAGATGACATTAAAAATCTGGATTTCGGTGCGGAAAATCAGAAAAGTCACGGTAGTGGCGGTACCAATGCTTATTCCCCCGTGGTTGACCAGATAAACCGCCACCACAATTGAGCCAATAAGCCACATCCCGTAGGTTAGCTGCGCCATGATCAACAGCCGCGAAAAATAGGGAATCCAGTCCCCGGTAGCACGGACCGTATTCCAACTTGATTGCTGCATTCGTTGGTGTGCCCAGTGGTGATACCCAAAAGCCCGGACCGTAGGCAATGCCCTAATGGTATCGAGGATGACGTTGCTTCGCGTGGCATGAGTGGCAGACAACCAGTTTGCCGCTGTGGGAACTGCTTTTATCCAAGTGAGGATAATTGGCGCCACGATCACTAAAACCACCACCAACACCAGCCCGAATCGCCAGTTTATGGTCATGATGGTGATAGTGGTGAACGGGATCGCGAATAACGTGAAGGTAAGCCGAGAAAGCATCCGATCAAATAAATCAACTGTTTCGTCGATGTCATTGGTCATTCTGGTGATAACGTTGCCCGTACCAAGCTTCATGATCTCTGCAATGGGGGCCAATAATACGCTGGTTAAGCAATCTCGTTTCAGGTCGATGCTCAACTGCCGCAGTTTAGTCACAATATATAAACTGCTACCGGCGCGAAAGCAGGTATTAGCAATTAACGCTGCAACACCAATGGCAACGATGGCGGGAAATACGTGTTTGCCGCTTCCCAAAATCGGGACTGCATTTCCAGCCAAAGCATCAACTGCAGAACCCATTACCGTAGATTCCGCAACGAAAGCTATTACTAGCACGAGGTGGATAAAGAAGAAACCTACCCACCACCAAAAAGTAGTGGTACTGGGAACATGTTTAAAGTAGTCAAGAACTTGGCGTGGCCTAGCAGGTGCCACGGAATCGGCTGCATGAGTCATACTCATCGATGGTTCTCCTTTAAAGCGGCTTGGGACCACGTTGTTCTATCGGACATGACAATGGTGAGTTGCTGTTGACGGGATTTCACTATGTTGCCTACCACAGCATCTAAGGTGACTGCGTCCAATCCTGTGGTGGGTTCGTCGAAAAGCAAAACTTTGGGATTACGGGCAATTGCACGGGCGATGGCCACCCGTTGGCGTTGCCCGCCGGAAAGGTTCAGTCCAGCCTCCCCGATCGGGGTGGTGGGAAGTTCTCCTTCGGACCCAAAGCCACCTAATCGGCGCACGATATCATCACAGGAAGCCACGGTGAGTGCCTGATGGATTTGTTCGAGACTCAGCTGAGCATCGGGATCAATATTTTCTTCCAAGGTTCCTTCGAAAACATTGACCACGTGCGGAACCGCCAAAACGTCATCCAACTTGGCAAGGGCCTGAAAATCTTGGTAATTCGCCTCCGTCAAAGACCAAACATGCAGTCCGGGCCTAGTGCGAAGCTGCATGAGAAGCTGTTGTGCAGCGGGGTTATTATCGCTGGTATCAGACAAGGTTTGGTCAAGTTCGGTCAATAATTCACACACCCGATTACCTGCGGCAACCGCTCGCGCCCACCCAGTGGCAATTTCGCCAAGGGCAAACCCCAGAGCTTGGAGAGCTGTAGCGGTAAGCAGCATAATAGAGACAAACTCACCGCTGGTGATCTCCCCCGCTGTCACCAATGAGGCAGCATACAACAAGATTCCTATGCTAAAGGACATGGGCACTGATTGCCGCAGAAAATCTAATCCGGTAGCAACCCGGACATCTCTCAACATTGCTTGAAGCGTGTCATCACTCGTGGCGACAAAACGTTGCCGCGTTGCTGCTACCGCCCCTAAACCTTTAATGATTCGGGCCCCCTGAGCCACATCAGTACCCAAACTAGATAGCTGGGCTTCCGCTTTACGACGTTGGGCAGAAACCATCGTTATCGGCCGCGCGCTAAGTGCTGCAACTACGCTGAGCACTACTCCGCCAACTGGAAATAAAACTGCGATAATCGGTGAAATCGGGGCGATACCTACCGAAGCGCCAATAACGTATGACAAGATCATGAGTGGAAACATAAACACCCGTCGAACCTTGGCAATGGTAGTGGCATCAGCATCAACGGTACTTAAAATGGTCCCGGGGCTGTGATTAATAGCAGTTGCCGTGGTCAGTTTGTCGCTAAGATGCATGCGGATACTGTGGGCAACTCTTTCTACGGAAACGTCAACAATGCCATCAGAGGTGATCTCACCAATAACTTGAAACGTGAGTATGACAGCCAGCCACAACAATGGCAAGACTGCTGTGAATATACTTCCGCTCTGAAAAACGTTATCAAGAATGTCCCCTAGCAGCACGGCGACATAAGCCCCTAAAGCTGAGCCGAGGACTAACATCGCTGACTGGAACATAATAACTAGTGGAAAGGCGCATAAGGCATCCAGCACCAGCCGTTTCCCCGATGTCCACCGGTCAGGTTTGAGGCTAGTATCTGGATAAGGTGGTTGGTCTGGAACAAACCAAGACCATGTTGGAAATTTTCTTAAAGTCAGCGGTGTGGTTGTTTTTTCATTCACACCAATACACCCTACAAAAGCTAGGCTTCTAAGTCGTACTTGATGCCCCATTTATACTGGGGATTTGCCAAATATTTCCTAACTCGCCTAAAGTGTAGCCGGTGCGAATAACGGCTTAATATTCACCCAAAGCCCGAGTGGCGGAATGGCAGACGCGCTAGCTTGAGGTGCTAGTGTCCTACTAATGGACGTGGGGGTTCAAGTCCCCCCTCGGGCACACTGTGTTGAGACAGTAATAAAACCCCAACCATAATATGGTTGGGGTTTTGGCTTACCACCACTCGAAGCCTAAGTTCCAGTGATTGTAGAAACACCCGTATTAGTTATTGGCGTGAATGTAGTAATTCATCTAGTCTTTCGTCTGGTCGTGCAGCATTACTAACTCAGAGCCCTTCCGCTAACTCTTAGATAGGCTACGGTTATAGCTGCAATGGACGGTACTCAACGGAATGGCTGTGAGATGAAAAAATTCATACTGCGCTTACACCTATTTTTAATTTTCTTCATTCCATCGTGTCTGAGCGCTTGGCTGCTGTATTTCTACATGCGTGTTCTACGCTGCCCGTCCCATCCCTATAGTGGCTGCGTGATGCCTGAGACTATTGAAAATAGTGCTCCTAGCCTCATCATCGCTGCTGGGAGTGGCCTCATCATACTCATCGGGATCAACTATTATTATTCTCGCTCCCCTCTACCGCTTCCTATCGCAACGCAGCTAGAGGGAAACTCGGCAAGTGCAGCTGTAGTAGTTGGAATAATCGGTGGCCTCGGTATGATCTCTAGCACTCCAAACCCAGGAGAACCAGGATTTATAGAGCTTGGTTGCAAGATACCAGTTATTGTTAATTATTTGGATTTCTGCGAGGAACAACTCACTGTTATTTTGTGCACCGTACACCTAGCAGTTTTAGGGCTTAAGCTGGGTATTGCTGATTCGTAGCAGAATCCAAGCATTACGTCACACTAGGCCTAAGAGACAAAAATGAGCGCCTAACCAAAAACCAGTGCCGTTGTACTTGGTTTCGGCTAAGCGCTATCAGATAAAAACACTGCGCGGTTTTCGGTGCAGCACCCACCAGCGGGCAAAAACTAGTGATGATGCTCGTCTGCTTCCGCTTCGGCAAACGTCTTATGAACAGTGCCGTGGGCATGTTCAGGAGCAGCATAAATAGAGTAAACCTTCAAGGGTTCATCGCCAGCATTTTCAACATTATGCCAACTGCCAGCAGGAATGAAAACCGCCCAGTCGTCTTCAACCACTTGGTCAATCTCCAGTTCCCCTTCAGAATCCCCGATCATTACTCGCGCCTTGCCAGCTTCAATACGAAGGAACTGATCATGGTCATCGTGAATCTCGGCGCCGATTTCACCACCTACGGGGATAGACATCACTGTCATCTGGAGAAACGAGCCAGTCCACTTGGTGGTGCGGAAATTTTCATTGCTCACGGTTGCCTGTTCAATATCAAGCACATGTGGTTGAGGACCAAAATCAGTCATGATTTCCTTTCAATCAATGAAGCTAACTCGTTCCAGTTTAGTGGCTTTACCAAAGATCACGGCCCATTTGTGACGCTTGGCGCGTCTGTGCTGTTAGGTGTCGCTTTAAGCGAAAGGCCCCAGTAGTACCCCACCACCGCTAAAATTCCCGCCGCTGTGGCAGAAAAAGCGGAGCCGATGGCGTCGTTAAGCCCGAGCGTTAATAGCAGCACTCCGAGCACCGCTTCGATTCCTAGCAGTAGGAACAACAGCCGAGACTTCATAAGCACAATTCCTATAATTGCGGCAACCGCTATGAGCACGCGGATTATTTGTAGCCACAGATGTTCATCGGAAGTAGTGTTACAGCTCAACGGCCATCCCATGCATCGAGTAAACGACCCATCCCCTGCCACTAAAATACCGGTTCCATGCAGTAAAAACAGCGCAATGATAGTGCTGATGCTCAGCAGCCGGGTGCCGGTTGTGGTGTTATCTGAAAGTAGGGCCACCACTATCATCATGGCAACCAAAGCAACAAAAGCACACCAGAGATCAAGCATCGCTTCAAAGGAGCTCAAGCCACGTTTGATGGTCAGCATCCCAAACACGCCAGCCCCCAGCGCCCCTGCTAATGCCAACCACGGTAATAGCCGTACCCGAAGGTCGGCATGTTTGTGCAGCAAAATCGCGGAAACCACGATTACTGGAGCACAGGAGACGGAAAACACCCGGTGAATAAACTCGATCATAGGATGGAGGTTTAATTCCGGTGTCAGCTTGCCTTCGTAGCAACCAGGCCAATTAGGGCAGGCAGCTGAAGAGTCTGTCACACACACGACAGAGCCTAGAACTACGGTGCCCAGCACCACAAAGGCAGTGAATTGTACAAAACTGATTACTGTTTTATTCACTGTTCTTCCTTGTCAAACGCAGCAAGAATCCGCTCAGCCGCAAGCGTGGGGGTGATCTGCGCTTCTCGGAGCTGCGCCTCAACTAACCGCCGTGTCTTCACCACTTCTGGATCCGTGTTTAACCGCTGTAGCAACGTTTCATGAACCATCGACCACATCCACTGCACTTGCTGCTCCCTGCGGGTTTTTTCAAAAATTCCCGACTCTACCATGGCCGTGTGGTGGTCATTGACATGATTCCAAAAAGTATCAATTCCGTCATGTTCTACGGCAGAAATCGTGATTGTGGGAGGATGCCATAGGGCATTCTCCGGCCGGACCATGCGCATCGCCGCGGCAAGTTCCCTTGCTGCTCGTTTGGCGTTTTTTAGGTTAGGGCCATCAGCTTTGTTGATGGCCACCAAATCCGCCATCTCTAAGACACCCTTTTTAATGCCTTGCAACTGGTCCCCAGCACCAGCCAATGCGAGAAACGTAAAACAGTCCACCATCTGGGAAACTGCCACCTCTGACTGACCCACACCTACGGTTTCTACCAAGATAATATCGAAACCGGCCGCCTCGAAAACCACCATGGATTCCCGCGTCGCTTTAGCCACACCACCTAACGTTCCAGCAGAAGGCGATGGCCGGATAAAAGCGTTATTTTCCCGAGCCAGCTTCGCCATCCGAGTTTTATCACCCAAGATTGAACCACGAGTTTTAGTAGAAGACGGATCAATAGCTAACACCGCGACTTTGTGGCCTTCGTCGATAAGCTTCATGCCCAAAGCTTCGATGAATGTGGATTTCCCCACCCCTGGCACACCGGTAATCCCCACCCGACGTGCATTACCGCTAAAAGGCAATAACCGTACCAATAACTCTTGCGCTAGTACCCGATGCGCTGGTGCTGTGGATTCCAGCAGTGTGATCGAACGGGACATTAATGTGCGATTGCCGCTGCGGATGCCTGCAAAAAGCTCATCAACATCAATTCGGCGGCGAGCGCGCTTAACAATTTCTGGTGCCACCGCAGTTTGCTCACCAAGATCGGTGCCTGCTGTGGTCATCAGCGAACCTAAGTGGTGTTCGAGGTATTCGTTATCGGTTGCCATGGTTCTCCTGTGCAAATAATAAGCAGTAAGTGCAAACACCGGCCACTGTGGGGTTGAACTCACAAGTGACCGGTGTTAAAGGGGTAAAACTACTAGCGGCAGTGTTTAAGCACTAGCGTCCACATTGAGCTCAAGACCGAGCTGTGCTGCCAGTTTATTAAGCATGTCAATCGCAGAATCAGCGATAACAGTACCTGGTGGGTAAATGGCAACAGCACCATCGTCGTACAGTTCCTGGAAGTCACCAGGCGGAATCACACCACCGACAACGATCATGATGTCTTCGCGCCCTAGCTTAGCCAGCTCTTCTTTAAGCGCTGGCACTAAGGTGAGGTGACCTGCTGCGAGGGAGGAAACACCCACAACATGCACGTCGGCATCGACCGCTGCTTTGGCTGCTTCCGCCGGAGTCTGGAACAGTGGTCCAACATCAACATCCATACCCAAGTCAGCGTAGGCAGAGGCAACCACCTTTTGCCCACGATCGTGGCCATCCTGCCCCATCTTGGCAATATAGATGCGCGGACGACGACCTTCCTCGGCTTCGAAAGCATCTGCCATGGCGATTGCCTTTTCGACATTACCCACGGCACCTTCCTTCCCTACCTCGTCTTTGTACACACCAGACAAGGTACGAATTTCTGCCTCATGGCGGCCAAAGACCTTTTCCAATGCATAGGAAATTTCACCAACGGTTGCCTTCGCGCGAGCCGCATCAACAGAAAGCTTGAGCAGGTTTTCATCAAGATTACCTGGTTCTTTCGTTTCTTTCGCAGCGGCGGCAGTCAATGCCTCTAGGGCTGCCTGTACAGCTTCTTCGTCCCGCTCAGCACGAAGTCGCTCCAACTTAGCTAGCTGTTCGGCGCGCACCTTGGTGTTATCCACCTTCAGCACTTCAATCTGCTCATCTTCTTCGACGATGTACTTATTGACACCGATGAGAGCTTGACGGCCAGAGTCGATACGTGCTTGGGTGCGTGCAGCAGATTCCTCGATGCGTAACTTCGGAATGCCTTCGATGGTAGCTTGTGCCATACCACCTGCTGCTTCTACCTCTTCGATGTGCTTTCTAGCGCGGTCAACCAGCTGCTGCGTCAGCCACTCAATATAGTAAGACCCAGCCCACGGATCTACTGGCCGCACCGTGCCTGATTCTTGCTGCAATAGCAACTGGGTGTTACGAGCAATACGTGCCGAGAAGTCAGTAGGCAGTGCCAATGCTTCATCCAACGCGTTGGTGTGCAACGACTGGGTGTGCCCCTGCGTTGCAGCCATTGCTTCAATGGCGGTACGAGCAACGTTATTGAAAACATCTTGAGCCGTTAACGACCAACCGGATGTTTGCGAGTGAGTACGCAACGACTGCGACTTGGGGGATTTCGGATCAAAATTGCCCACCAATTCACTCCACAAGATACGGCCAGCGCGCATCTTAGCGATCTCCATAAAGGTATACATAGAGATACCCCAGAAGAACGACAACCGTGGTGCGAACTTGTCGACGTCAAGGCCAACTTCTTTACCAGCCCGGATATATTCCACACCGTCCGCTAGGGTGTAGGCCAACTCAAGGTCAGCGGTCGCACCTGCCTCTTGGATGTGATAACCAGAGATGGAAATGGAGTTAAACCTAGGCATCATCAGCGAAGTGTATTCAAAGATATTCGAAATGATGCGCATGGATGGCTTAGGCGGATAGATATAAGTATTACGAACCATGAACTCTTTAAGAATATCGTTCTGAATGGTTCCCGCTAAGCGATCTGGCGTGACCCCTTGTTCCTCAGCCGCAACGATATACAGGGCCAAAATCGGAAGTACTGCACCGTTCATGGTCATGGATACCGACACATTGCCAAGGTCGATGCCTTCAAAAAGTTGCCGCATGTCCAAAATGGAGTCAATCGCCACACCGGCCATACCCACGTCGCCGACCACACGCTCGTTATCGGAGTCGTAGCCGCGGTGTGTTGCTAGGTCGAAGGCAACTGACAGGCCCTTTTGCCCGGCAGCTAGGTTACGGCGATAGAAAGCATTGGATTCCGCGGCGGTGGAAAAACCAGCGTACTGGCGGATGGTCCACGGCTGGTTGGTGTACATCGTCGGGTACGGTCCACGCATAAACGGTGGTGTTCCAGGGAAAGAATCGAGTTGATCGGCGGTAACTGTCTGATCCCTATCAGCACGATCAAATACCCGCGGGACATCAATCCCCTCTGGGGTTTCCCATACTTGGGCCCGCAATGCAGAAGCATCAGCCTCAGCAGTGGTCTCAGAGCGCGCAGAGTACTCAGCAAAATTAGGAATTGTGCTCATGAGTGCTTATGCTCCCAACTTTTCTAGCAGGCCAGCTAAGGTAGCGGCTGCATCAATCTTGAGGTGCAGGTAACCGTCTGGCTCAAAGCCTTCAGCTTTAGCACCTGCCAACAAAACGGTCTCGACACCGAGGTCTTTCAACGCCTTAAAGGCTTCCGCGCCGGTTTCTGCATATTCTTGGTCGGTGCCACAGATGACCACAACCTTTGCAGCCTTGGCTGCTTGCTCGAATTCCGGCGTACCAGGAGTGACTTGGCCTGGGTTTAATGCCTCAATACCACCAGAAGCCAACAGATTTGTAGCAAAACCAGTACGAATATTGTGTTTTGCCAGAGGGCCGAGAGGGATCAGCGCAGCGGCTGGTCGCACCCCTTTGACCTCCATATAAGCATCGGAACGGTTGCGGAGCGCCTCGAACTCACCGGCCCACCGCCGCACGTACTTCGGCCCGACCCGTAAATCAGCTGGAAGCGGTGCCTCAGCGAGGTTCGGAAACTCGTTGATAGCAGTCAGCTGCTTTATGCGGTGGGCTATATCCTTACGAACAGCTTCAAAAGAAGTATCCAACAGCTCTTTCACTGCCCCTGAAGCGACAGCCGCCCGAAGACCACCCTGTGCTTCAATATCGGTAAACACTGCCCATGCTTTGTCAGCCAGCTCAGTGGTCAACGCTTCGATGAAATATGAGCCGCCACCAGGATCAATAACATGACCCAGATGTGATTCTTCCAACAGCAACAAGTTGGTATTTCGCGCCATCCTCGTGGCAAAGGTCCGAGAGGTCTTTGGCAGGCCGCCGGGAATAGCCCAGTCAAAGGGCAAAACCTCGACATCGGTTGCGCCACCAACACCACCGGCGAAGGCCGCAACGGTGCAGCGCAGCATGTTTACCCAAGGATCACGTTGCGCGAACATAACTGGTGCGGTGATGGCGTGCTGCGGGCAGGAACCATGTTCTGGCACACCAACAATTTCCGCTACCCTAGCCCACAATTGCCGGGCAGCACGCAGCTTGGCGATCTGAGCAAATTGATCATCAGTTACGGCATAGCGGAAGGATAACTGGTTGAACGCTTGTTCAATTGTCAACCCAGCTTCGGTGAGAATCCGCAAGTATTCTGCACCTGCAGCCAGTGCCAAGCCGATCTCTTCGGCATCTGTTGCCCCTTGGTTGGAGAATCGTACCGCATCAACCAAAACTGCCCGAGTATTTTCCCGTTCAGTAGAGATTTTTGCCAGTTCCACCGTGGTTTCCAGATCGACTGAAGCCGAATCATCAACCTCTGAACTCAGTGGTGAAGCACCCAATTCGATTAATTGGGGGGTGCCTTCTTGGGCATCTGCGAAGGCAAACAGTTCTTCGGCTACTGCTTTGGTATTTGTACCGCAATTCAACCGCACTGGGCACATGGAAAGGTGCACACCATTAAGCAGTTCCGCCACATTGGGCTTGCCCTGGAGCACCAGATTAGTAGTGCCATTTTCCAAAGCAGATAGTACGGTTGCATTCTTGGCTTTAGCGCCAAAGGACTCGGCAACACCCCAGCCTTGGTATTCGGCACCGACACCTGCCGCGCCCCGGCGATAAGGGAAAACGCCTGGTGTGACGTCTTCTGGCAGCTCATCTGCGCGGGTGTACAGCGGGTTGATCTCAATGCCGTCGTAAGTAGTCTTGATGAGTTTGCGCCAGGAATCCAAAGGAACGTCAGCGACGTCCTTTTTCTGCACGCGCGCAAAAACGCCAGCTACAGCCTTGTACCAAGCCTGCTGACGATCTTCAAAACCTTCTATCAAGGAATTTCGTGTGTCAGTCACGAGTGGGACCCACTCCCCTCATTCATAATCTTATTCTTGGTGTGAGCAAGCATAAGAAAACACTGTCTTATTAATTTTCGGAACGTGTGAGCGAGATTAAAACCTAACTCACAACTCTTTTCTAGTTTAGACCTATTTCACTGCCAACATGCAGATCTGTGAGGAAAGTTCTGATTTGGTTACACCTTTAACTTCGCTAGGCTGGGACAAGTGCAAACTGTTGTGGATTTTGTCACTTCACTTGTGAAGGACACCTACGTCACCATACGAAGTTGGTCGTTATTAAAACAATGCGCGGTGGCCGCAGCGCTTATTGCCGCAGCCTTAATAACCATCTTCACGGACGTTCCTAGCTTATCGACGCTCCAAACCTGGGCTTTACAGGCAGGTCACTGGTTTATTGCGGTTTTTACGGTGACGTATATCCTTATCACTCAATTTCCCATCCCCCGCACCATATTAACGCTGAGCTCCGGGGTACTTTTTGGGCCATGGCTAGGAATCATTATCTCGCTCACAGCTACCACGGCATCGGCCGCTTTATCGCTATCAATTGTGCGATATTTTCTGGGTGATTGGATGGCCCCTCGGCTCCATCACCCAGCTGTGGCTAAAATCAACCAACGCTTAAAATCACGTGGCTGGTTTGCCATTACTGCACTCAGAATGATTGCCGGTGTGCCTTTTTCGCTACTCAATTATGCTGCGGCACTTACCTCAGTACCGCTTTTAGGCTTTACTATTGCCACCTTCATTGGTTCGGCACCAGGGACTATCGCAACCGTCATGCTTGGCAATACCTTGACCGGTACGGCTGATCCTAAACTGATCATGGTTACCCTCTGTCTGGCCGCGTTTGGATTCATCGGACTTTTGGTAGACAATAAACTCCCAGTCAAAACTTAAAGACTGCAAGGGTTTTCTCATGTTTGCCATACATGCACGCTATCGTGGTCGGGAACGCCGACGCGCTGAACTGGTGCGTCAATCTGCAGACGCGTTATCCACCCTGCCTGGTGTAGGACAGTTTGAAGTTATCGACGTGGAAGACATTGCAGCCCACATAGCTACAGCGGAAGCGACTTGTGACACCGTCCTAGCACTGCTTTCTCATGGTGATTGGGCAGTTGCCATTGCCGCAGCACCGACTATTGAGTCCGCCTTAGCTTTAGCACAAACTACCTTGGGCGCTCATGCTAGGGCAGGTGCTGTTAAAGTAGGCATAACATTTCACTTAGATCACTTAAAAAAGAACCCGCCTGCCACCACTGAACTTGCTGAAGATATTGCCGGTGCTTTTCTTATGCTCGGCCATATTCTTAGCAGAAGAACCATGGAGGGGCGGGAAGCTACCAATATGATGCGGGCAGGCTACAACCAAATAGAAGCGGCCGCAGAACTGGGGATTAGCAAACAAGCCATGAGCCAGCGGTTGCAAGCTGCTGGCTGGCAGGCGGAACTTTCAGGCTGGCGTCTGGCAGTGCGGTTACTCAGTAAAGCGGAAATAGCTTAAGACGGCTGCTGTGGTGGCGGCGTGGTACCACTCATAGGCGCTACCTCATCAACAGGTTTTTGCACCACGGCATTGGCTTGAGCCAATGCGGCTTCCACCTCTGGATTTTCTGAGGCTTTAAACCAATCTTCCGGTGGGGTTTGCTCACTGCGAGCACTTGGTGCTGGAGGTTCGTAACGGAACACCCCGTCATCATCTTTCTTAGCCAACGCCTTGGCAAATTGCTCTAAGGAATCACCAAACTGGCTGGGAACCATCCACATGGTGGATGCTTGCCCTTCCGCCATCTTCGGAAGCTTTTCTAGATACTGATAAGCCAATACCTCTGGCGTGACCTCAGAATTACGGATAGCAGAGTTGACTTTCTCAATGGCCAAAGCTTCACCCTGCGATTCCAAATAGCGCGCTGCCCGTGCACCTTCAGCCCGTAAAATGGCGGCTTGACGTTCTGCTTCAGCTCGCAGAATCGCGGCGTGTTTTTCGCCTTCAGCAGCGAGGATTCGCGCTTGCTTTTCGCCTTCGGCGGTACGAATATCAGATTCCCTGCGCCCCTCGGCGGTCAAGATCATAGCGCGCTTCTCACGGTCCGCTTTCATCTGCATTTCCATGGACTGTTGGATGGATGGTGGCGGATCAATGGCTTTGAGTTCCACCCGGGAAATACGTAACCCCCACTTAGTGGTAGCTGCATCAAGTTCACCACGCAGCCGACGATTGATTACCTCTCGCGATGTCAAGGTTTCTTCTAAAGTCATACCACCCACAACGTCGCGCAAGGTAGCGACTGAGATTTGTTCTACACCGATGATGTAGTTGTCCACTCCGTAAATAGCCCGAGCTGGGTCATTAATCTGGAAGGTCACCACAATGTCAATAGCAACCGTGAGATTGTCTTGGGTGATAACCGCTTGAGGCGGGAAGCTGACCACACGTTCTCGGGTGTCCACGCGGGCGCGCACTCGATCGATAAATGGCATCAACAGCGTTAAGCCACCTGAGACGGTGCGAGTATAGCTACCTAGCCGTTCAATAACTGCCGCTTCACCTTGAGGGATCAAAACAATGGTCTTGATTAAAGTGACAACGACGAAGATTACTATAACCAGAAATAAAATCGCGATAAATGGCATGATTTAATTCTCCTTCCGAACGATCGCGGTTGTCCCATCAATTGTCATAACTTGGACAAGCTCTCCGGTCTCAAACTGGGCATTAGGATCAAAGCTCCGTGCGGACCAAATACTGCCATCCAACCGAACCTGTCCAGTAGTCCTTCCGACGGTCTCTAGCACCTCAGCGGTAGCACCAATCAAGCTTTGAATGCTGGTATCAAGAACTGGTCCTTTGTGCAGTCGTCGCCGTATGACTGGTTTTAAGAAGAACAGCGAAGCAAAAGATAAAGCCGCAAAACTTACTATTTCCGCCCAGATGGGAACGTCGAAAAGCGCAATACCGGCAGTGCCTAGAGCGGCAATGCCTAACATGAGTAGAGTCAACTCCCCTACTGCAAGCTCTAAACTGACTAAAACAATGCCAGCAATTAACCAGATCAACACACCCACGGTTTCTATCCTATAGGAGATCGGTTTTCTGCAGTTCGGGGGTAGTAACAAAATCTACCAATCGTTCCACCGCTCCAATCAGTGTCGAATCAATATCTTTAAAGGTATGTACCGCGTTATACACCCGATTCCAGCCTTCTTGCGGATCTGACCATCCTAAGCGGCGACAGACTCCGGTTTTCCAATCCCCACCATAGGGAACATCCGGCCATGCCCGCATTCCGAGTCGTTCCGGTTTCACCGCGGCCCAAATGTCGATATAAGGGTGACCCGTGACCAAAACATCGGGCCCTACCGATTGGGTGAGTCGGGTTTCCTTCGAACCTTTAACGAGGTGATCTGCTAGCACCCCTACTCGCCTGCCTGGCCCTGGCTGAAACTCAGCTAACTGCGCTGGGAGGTTATCTAATCCTTCTAGGTACTCCACTACCACCCCCTCGACTCGAAGATCATGGCCCCAAATCTTTTCAACAATTGCTGCATCATGGACTCCCTCTACCCATATCCGTGAGGGAGCTGCCACCTTGGCTTGAACATTTGCCACTTTAGTGGAGCCAGAATTGGAGCGAGCCGGGGCTTGTTTGGGGATATACCGAGTCAAAGTCACCCGGTCGCCTTCGATCAAAAACGCGCCTGGTCGCATTTTAAATAATCGTTCCACTCCCCTGCGGTCCTCTAAGCGGACAAAATCACCGTCGTAGGTTTTCTCATAACTTACGACGGCACCAACAAATCCATCAGCAAGGACTTCAATGACCTCGCCAGGTTTTGCGGGAACCACCGGATAATCAGGCTTAGATGGTTTGCTGAAAATATCGC
>CAUQSW010000014.1:0-47494 GCA_963520895.1 uncultured Corynebacterium sp.
AATGAAAACCGATCAGGTCGGCACCTAAAACTCCATTGAGGAGCTCCTCGCGCCACGGTAGTTGCCGGTATAAGTCCGGCCCGGGGAACGGGATGTGTAGGAAAAAACCAATGGTTAAATCTGGTCGCAGTTTCTTTAAAATCCCAGGAACCAGCTGCAGTTGATAATCCTGCACCCACACGGTAGCCCCCTGTGCTGCCACAGCAGCTACCTCAGCGGCGTACTTTTCATTCACCCGCACATAAGCATCCCACCACGGTCGGTGATACTGCGGGGTGACAATGAGGTCATGATACAGCGGCCATAACGTGGCATTAGCAAAGCCTTCATAAAACCCCTCATAATCGGCAGTACTCAACGCAACAGGATCTAGCAGTACTCCCGCTTCGGTACGGAACGGCTCAGGTACTTCTTTAGTAGTGCCAGGCCAACCTACCCAGCAGCCTTGATGCTGCTCTAATACGGGGTTTAAGGCAGTAACCAATCCGCCCGGACTGGGGGTGAAAACAGGTTTGCCTTCCGCGTCGAAACTTAAATCAACTGGAAGGCGGTTTGCTACAACAACAAAGCTATTGGCGCTATTCACAATTTATGCCTTTTTGGTGGCTTTGGTGGCCTTTTTCGTAGCTTTTTTAGTGGTCTTTTTGGTGGCTTTGGTGGCCTTTTTCGTAGCCTTCTTGGTGGCTTTCTTTGCTGCCTTTTTGGTGGTTTTCTTTGGCATGGCCTCTTCGTGCTCAGCCGCGATTTTACGGTAAGACAAAGATTCAGGTTCGACACCAAGCATGCACATTAAGGTAACGCCGTCGAAGAAGTTCTCGGCATAAGATGCAACAACTCTCCGAGCGGCCGCTGCGGTTTCTGCCTCTAGGGCGTGCAGCGATTCAGCGGGGGTGCGGGTGTCAGTGACCTTTGGTGGCAAGGTCGGCCTCCTTCATTTTCCAGCGGTGCAGATGTAGTATTCTACGCTACTTCCAGCCTTGACGTCGAAAAGCACGATAGAAGTTGATGCGCGGTGGCCTGCGTAATTGCCGAACAGCCCATTCGCCCAGCACTACCCCTGCCGCCAAAGCCGAGGCAACAGATAGCGCAACCGCCATATTGGTGAAACCGACTAGCATTTGTTCGTTGAGCCAAGCGTACATGCCTCGGTAAATAGCCAAACCGGGTAGGAGGGGAGTAATACCTGCTAAACCGGTCATCAGCGGTGGGATCAAGTAACGACGCGCCAACAAACCACCAGTAAAACCCACCACCGTAGCAGCCATGGCGGTTGCTAGGACCGTCGAAAAGCCATTGACCGTTAGCAGCGAGTAGTAAATCGCTGATCCAAAGGCTGCGGCGCCAGCAGCCACCAACAGTGAAAACACTTCGGCATAGCAGCCCAAGGCAAAGCACATGGCGGCTACCGCGCCGGCTAGCACCTTCACGGTAACAGTGCCAAAACCAGGGGTGGCCAGCGCCTCTAGGGGAGGCAGATCAATGCCGATAAACGCGGCTACCTGAATGCCAAAACCAACTCCTGCGATGATTGCCGAAGTCAGCAGGAGGGTTTCGAAAAACCGTGCGCCACCGGTTACCGGCGCACCGGTTATGCCATCCTGCAGCGACTGAACTAGCGTCAGGTTTGCCAGCATCACCACAATCCCCGCACCGATGACATGCGACGGGGTTAACGAAATCTGCAGATTAGCCGCCCACGCCCAAGCCACCGCTGTGGGGAACGTAGCAACAAAACCCCCGAAGAAGTTTTGAAAAAACACCGGCAGTCGCTGCCGCCGCAACACTGCAGATAGCCCAACAATAAAAACCGAAATGACAAACGACAATAACGCTGAATACACCGAGCCGCCCAGCATCACTGCCACGGATGCCCCCAAGCCGCCCCAACCTAGCAGCGCGGTCTTAAAACCATAAGCCGCCGGGGAGCTGTACAAGCCATCAAGGATTTTCTCCGCCACATCCGGCGGCGTGGCACCAGCCCGAATAGAACGAATCAGGCGATCTACCTCGCTGAGTTTGGAGAAATCGGTGCGCATATTCGACACGACCCGAAAAATCGTGACCGGCTGCTTCTTTTCCACCCCAATGGAAGTAAACAACGTGATGGTATTTAAGGTGATGTCCACATGGGCATACAGCAGGCCATATGCTGAGGTCACCGCATGAATATGTGCTTTGGTGTCACGATTGGACGTGCCCGCGGCAAGTAAAATATCGCCAATCCGAGCGGCAAGATCCATCACCTGCGCCACCTGGGTGGGGTCGGTCAGTTCCACCGGTGCCAACGGGGAGGGCGGCGGAGCCGCTTTAACCACGTCAATCGTGGCAATCCGGCCTTTCGCCGCCGCCCGAAGGCGCCATTGCTTCAAAAGGTTGCCAACCGCCATGTGCGCCCTCGATTCCCGCTGAATAATTGCTTGAAAACAAGATACTACGGTTCTAGTAATAACGCTGCGTTGGTATCTGGGCGAGTTTTTTACTAGTATTTCATCCGCACACAGTGTGACGCTGGAGTGGCGCAATCGGTAGCGCAACGGTCTTGTAAACCGTAGGTTGCGAGTTCAAGTCTCGTCTCCAGCTCAAAAGACATGAAGGTCGCCTCCAATGTTAGGGGTGGCCTTTAATTTTTGGCTTAACCCGGCTTAACTGGCCTGCTGGCAGCAATGAGGGATTTTAGGGATCGAGAGTTATTTACAAAAAAGCAAGGTTTGCGGTGAATCCCGTTGGCCAGCGGCTTCTACTATGCCCGATCCAGATTTTTGTCATAGCCATTGATGGCAACCACTGGGGGCTAAAGCAGAAAACTAAATGGCGCGGTGGACCATTGGCATCGCATAGGCAGTAGTGGGGAAGAAGTATTGCCACTAGCATTTAGCTTCGGTTGCTGGGGAGCTCGGCTTTAGTCGGGTGGGCTTTGAGCTGTGAACAACCCAGCGGTTTTGCCGGGAAGGTGGGGGTGGGATTTCAGGTTAGCCTGAGAAATTGGTTGGGTTTGTGGGTGGGCGGCGACGGCAAAGTTATCACTATCAACTGGGGGCTAGTGATTTCAAGCGATCTGCCTGTAATGGGCGATCACCAGGGCTACTTTCGACGCGGATTGGACCTATTCGTATGTGATGAATATCTAAGTTCAACTATTTGAACTTTTTATTTTAGAGTGTTTAAATGAGGCTAACTTCTAAGGAGTAAAGGAGAATCCAGTGCGAAAAACCTACCTTGCCGCCATGCTTGCAACTAGTCTCATGCTGACTGGTTGCGCTAACAACGCTGATAATTCCAGTGCTGAAGGTACGATCCGAGCCGTGGCCACCACTACGCAAATATGCGACTATCTCACCCACATTGCTACTGATGGTATGAAACTGGTCAAAACCGATTCTGCTGGACAAGAAACCACCAGCGGAGCCGGTGATGTGACCTTAGAACTTACCTGTCTACTTGCTCCCAATGCTTCAGCTCACGAACACGAAATGACGCCACAACAAATGAAGGCGCTTTCTGCTGCGGATTTGTTCTTTGTCAACGGCGTTGACCTTGAACACTTCCTCGATTCTGCTGTGAAAGCCTCTGGGTTCAAAGGAGCCATGTCGGTGACCTCTGGGGTGTCTACAGACACCGGTGACGGCTATACCGTTGATCTGGGGCAACAGAAAGTCGAAGTTCGTCCCTGGCCATTTGTGGAACCTGGCGAAGAACCAGAATTCAGCCATGATCCACATATTTGGACTGATCCTAAGCGGGCGGCAATACAGGTAAAAAATATCGGGGCGGCTTTAGAGCAAGCTGATCCCGATGCCGCTGACACTTTAAGGCAAGCTACCAGTCGTTATGAAAAGCAATTAGCTGATTTGGATGCATGGGTGCGCGAATCTATCAATTCCGTGCCCAAGGAAAATCGAGTGCTGTTTACTTCACACGATGCCTATGGTTATTTCTCTGAATCTTATGGGATTACCTTTATTGGAGCTGCCTTAAGCGATTTTAACCATCAGCAAGATGCCACCGCCGAGCATATTAGCAAAGCGGCAAAAGAAGTGAAGGCATCGGGTGCTAAAGCGATATTTGCGGAAAACTCCAATAATCCCAAATCCATTGGGGCAATTGCGCAAGCCGCTGGTGTCAAGGCTATTACCGACGAAGATGCGTTATACGGTGACTCTCTTGGTCCAGTGGGAAGTCCAGGTGAAACCTACATAGGTTCCATTGTGCACAATGTCAAAACTCTGGTGGAAGCTTGGGATGGCAAACCCGCAGAACTGCCAGCATCATTGAAGTAGAGACTTGGATTATGGCTGTGTTGAATATACGCGAAGCTAACATAGGATACGGGGCTACCACCGTGCTATGGGGTGTGACTATTACCGTGGAACCGGGGACCGCTCTCGCCCTGATCGGTGCTAATGGTTCTGGAAAATCTACTCTGCTCAAAGGTGTCATTGGCTTGTGTGATGTCACCGGTGCACTGGAATTAACCGGCGGTGTTGGATATGTGCCGCAACATCAAGATATTGATTCTATTTTCCCGGTAAGTGCACTAGGTGTGGTGGAAATGGGGCTATATGCCACCACGATGTGGTGGCGCCGCATTGATTCTCGCAAAGTTCAAGCTGCTCTATCACAGGTTAACCTCGAGGCTAAAGCTGCCGAACGATTTGGCAACTTGTCGGGAGGGCAACGTCAACGAGTATTGATAGCACGAGCTTTGGTCACCCAACCGACATTAATGCTGTTGGATGAGCCGTTTAATGGGTTGGATACCGCTAGTCGCGAAGTACTGGTGCGGGTGCTAACCGACCTAAAACGTCGAGGGGCAGCCATTATCGTTTCCACCCACGACTATAGCCTCGCCGAGCAGCTATGCGAACAAACCGTCATCGTTGCTAACGGACGCATCACCGTTTGCGACACGGATCAGGCATTGACTCATTATGTTCATTGATATTCTTACCCTGCCCTACCTGCAACGCCCCTTTATGCTGTTACTTATCTTGGGGGTCGTTGGTGGTACCGTAGGCGTGCTGGTAAATCTGCGCGCCATGGAGTTTAGTGTCGAAGCGCTGGTGCACTCGGTGTTTCCTGGTATGGTCGTGGGCTTAGCCCTTGGCGGCATTGAGGGTATTGTTCCCGGTGCTGGCATCGTGGCCGCCGGTGCCGCCGCTGCCCTTACTGTGGTAACCAAACAAGCGGCCGCTGAGGCGGGAACCGCAGTTGTATTGACCAGCTTCTACGGCCTAGGCGTGATCCTCAGCCTTGTCATTGGTGATTATTCTGGCCAATTAGATGCCTTAATGTTTGGTAGGTTGCTAGACGTTACCACAACACGGTTGATGCAAACCACAGTGTTAAGCATCGTTGCCTTGGGATTACTCATTGTCACCTGGCGCGATCAAGTGGTTACCGCCTTCGACCGCAGTTTTGCAGCTTCCAGAGGGACAAAAACCACCACTATTGATGCTGCTCTTAATGCCGCGATTGCTGCTGTTGTGGTGGTGGCTAGTTCTGCGGTGGGGGTGCTGCTTGTTATCGGTTATCTCATTATCCCGGGCGCGGCTGCTCGGTTATTGGCCCGCAGCATCACGCACATGGTTGGGATCGCAATTGGGTCAGGCGTGGCAGCGGCAGTAATAGGAGTTGTAACAATGAACCTCAATTTGTCACATGAGATTAGTCCGCAAGCGGCGGTCAGTTTATCCCTGGTAGTGGTGTTTGCGGCGGCGGTGGTGCTGCGGACACTTCGACGAGAGAGGCGAAACTGATGTTCGGTATTTTGGCTTTACCTATTGCAGAGGTGATTATCGTCGGTGCTTTGCTAGGAATAGTAGGATCACTGGCGATACTAGGTAACCGGGTGTTTTTTGCAGAGTCGCTTTCTCACGGGACTTTTCCTGGTGCAGTTTTAGGTGTGGTGCTTGGTCAGTTTTTGGGAGGGGATTTGAGTGTATGGCTGTTTGTTGGTGCTGCTGTATTCTGCATTCCGCTAGCTCTTCTCATGCGATATTTAACGTCATTGACGGGAATCTCCGCCACTGCCGCTGCTGGAATTGTATTGACGTTGGGTTATGCGCTGGGAGTATTTTTATTACGGTGGTTCCAGCCGTTACCACTGAAAGTGGAGGGTTTTTTAACCGGTTCGTTGTTGACAGTATCACATGCTGATGTAGCGATTGCCTCCGGGGTAGGCGTAGGTGCGGTGGTTAGCTTGGCGCTGTTCGGCCGCCGGTTGGTGTTGTACTATTTCGACCCGGTAGCATTTGTGGTTTCGGTGCGGGATGCTAGGTGGTGGTTGGCTGTGGTAGAAGGGGTGACGTTGGGGTTGTTATGCGCCAGCATGGTGGTAGCGATTCCAGCAGTGGGGTCGATTCTAGCTATTGCGTTGTTGGTGGCACCAGCTGCGGGAGTGCAGATTTTGGTCAGTGATTTTCGGCAGTTAGTGATTTGGTCAGGGGTGGCAGGTGTCGGCATTGGCGCAGTGGGGTTGACGGTGGCAGTGTACTGGAGTTTGTCAGCAGGTGGCACAATTGCTGTTACCGCTGGGCTGTTTTATCTTAGCTGTCGGTTATTAGGATGGGTGCTGTGCATGTCATGGAATACCCCGAAAAAACCCAAGACTATCTCAAATGCATCTGGGATATTAGCGAGCGAACCGGCCAGCCCGTTGCGTTAGGGGCAATAGCTCAGGCGCTGGGTCAGAAGATGCCAACCGCCAGTGAGGCTATGAAACGACTGGCGACAAAGGGGCTGGTAGAGCATCAAAAGTACACGGGAGTGGTGCTGACCGAAACCGGCCGAAAAGCAGCATTAGCAATGGTGCGTAGGCACCGGTTAGTGGAGATGTTTTTGGTGGAAGTAATGGGATACTCTTGGGATGAGGTGCATGACGAGGCTGATCTCCTGGAGCATGCGGTGTCGGACAAGTTTTTGGATCGGGTGGATGTCATGTTGGGGAATCCGGCGCGAGATCCACATGGTGATCCGATCCCAGATGCGCAGGGAAATGTAGTGGCGTTATCTAAACAGGCATTAAGTATGGTGGCACCTGGTGAAGCTGTGGTGGTGGAACAAATTCATGATGGCGATCCCGAGTTTTTGCGGTACCTCGCGGATAACCGTATCACTCCGGGTGCGGTATTGACAGTGGTAAAACCACCAGTAGCTGGGGTGCTGCAGGTGGGGGTGGGTGATAGCACAGTGGCGATTTCTGTGCATGCTGCTGCTGATATTCGGGTCAAACGTAATGAGAATGAGGATGAACAAGAAAGCAGCTGACGTCTTCCTAGTTTACGTATACTGTCAGTAACAAAAACTAGGACACCGGCGGTGTACTTGCTGTTTTTGCGCGCCACTGCGCTATTTGCCACATGATGGTTCGTGGGTGCCGTAATTTGTTTGCTCCCCATTCTCCGAAGATGATCCCAGCCGAGATCGCTGTGGCAATCGCATACGCTAGGGTTAAATTGCCGAACCCGATGAGAATTTGGTCGTGAAGGAGTCCGTACATACCACGGTAGATGGTCAAGCCAGGCAGGTGCGGGGTGACTCCAGCGATGGCCACGATCAAGGGTGGGATGTGGAACTTGCGCCCTAGTATGCCCCCGAGCAGTCCGATGAATACCGCAGTGAGGGATGTGGCAACCAACGAGTCAAGCCCGTAAGGGATAAAGAAGAAATAACATAGGCTGGTGCCAGCGAAGGAGGTCAGACCCGATACGCCCACGGTAGGCCAATCACCGTAGCAGGCGCGAGCGAACGCCGCGGAAGCAATTGTGCCGCCGGTTACTTGTAGCGTGTAGGAGCTTAGGCTGGAGGGCACTGCGCTGATAGGCGGTAGGAGGTATCCGGCCATGGCGGATAGCTCGATGCCAATGGCCACACCTGCGACGATGCCTCCGGTGGCGATCATGACGTCGAAAAGCCTGGCGCTGGCGGTGACGGGGGCATGGGTGACGCCATTTTGGATGGATTGCACTAGGGTCAGCCCTGCCAGTAGCGCGACAATTGACGTGGCGATAACTGAGCTGGGCAGGATCGTGACGCCGAAGGTGGCACCTATCCGGTAGGCCGCGGAAGCTAGCAGTGCGGCTATCACGCCGCCGACTATGTTTCGGAAAAAGAGCGGCAGCCCGAAGGTTTCGAATTTGAGGTTTAAAAAGACAATACTGGCGGTGGCTATGAATGAGGTGATTGCAACTAAAATCGTGCCATTAAGAATCAGTGACACTCCGGCGGCCATAATGGCCCAAGCGGTCACCACGCGCCACAGCGGTAGTGATGGTGGGGTAGTTAAGATGTTGGTGACGATGGCGTCGGACTCGAAAAGTCCCACTTTGCCGAGGCGGATGTCGCGGATGAGTTTGTCTACATCGCGTAGTGCGGAGAAATCTTGGCGGGGTGAACCGACAATGCGTACCACGGCGACGGGTTTGCCGGGGTCATCTTGGACTTTGGCGAACAGCCGCATCCGAGTGTAGGTGATGTCAACGTGGCTGTTGAATACCCCGAAGGATTCCGCCACGTAGCGCATTTGTAAGCCGGCGTCGGCGTTGGTGGCGCCGGCGGAAATGAGTACTTCGCCGATTTTAGCCACCACATCTAAAACCGCTGTGACGGTGGTGCGGTCAGTAAGATCAATGGGAGCCAGCGGCGCCAAAGGCGTGCTGATCGCACCCCGGCGGCGCTTAATGAGGTTGGCTAAGTTCATATTTCTTTGGTTGCTTCACTATCAGTAGAACGAGCGCCCCGACCAGCAGCACGAGAGCGATCCCGATGATACCGGCTTTATCGTTACCGAAGTACACGGCGCAATAGGAAAAAGCTAAGGGAGCCAGCCAGCTAACCGCACGCCCAGTGGTGGCATATAAGCCGAACATCTGGCCTTCGTGACCGTCGGGCGCCATACGGGATAAGAACGTGCGGGCTGCGGATTGGGCGGGGCCGACGAATAATGTGAGTATCAGTCCGAATATCCAAAATTGGCTGGTGCTGGAAACGAAATACAGGTAGCCGCAGGTGGCTATCATGGCCGCGAGGGAGCCGAGAATGACGGGTTTTGGGCCGATGTAGTCATCAAGGTAGCCCGAGGCCAATGCGCCTAAGGCGGATACTACGTTGGCGGCGATACCGAATAGCAGGACATCGCTGGGGGTCATGCCATAAGCTTTAACGGCCAGCACCGCGCCGAAGGCAAAGATCCCGGCCAGGCCATCGCGGAAAATAGCTTGGGAGATCAAAAAATACACGGCAGAGCGGTCAGCTTTCCACAGTTCGTATATGGTTAGGAACAGCTGCTTATAGGAGGAAATGATCCCGCCGGTGTGTAGCGTCGGGTTGGGGGCGACTTCTGGAACTCGGCGCATGACTGGTCTAGCAAAGACAAGGAACCAGAGCGCGGAGAACACTGCCACGAGCCGAATATTAAAACCGTTTTCGGTACTGATCCCGGCTAGGCCGCCATCGCCTGCGATAAAACCGAAATAGCAGATAAGTAATAGGAAGATGCCGCCGAAGTAGCCCAGTGCCCAGCCGAATCCACTGACCCGGCCGACGTTGTCTTCCGTTGACACTTGATTCAGCATGGCGAAATAGCTGACTTCGGCGAGCTCGAAGGTGACGGAGCCGAGTGCTAATAGGGTGATGCCGAGCCAGAAATAGAGGGGGTCGTCGTTACGGATGATAAACAGCGACGTCATGAGCGCGATGGTGATCAGGGTCCAGCGGCCCATGCTTTTACGACGCGCCCCTTTGGCGTCGGCACGCTGCCCGATCACGGGGGCGAGCAGGGCGATGAGAACCCCGGCGGCGCCGGTTGCCCACCCCCACCAGGTGGCGGGGGTGTATTTGGAGTCGATGGTGGTGCCTACGGAGTCGGTCAGGTACACCGAGAAGACAAACGTCAGCAGTACCGCGTTAAAAGAGGCCGATCCTAAATCCCATAATCCCCAGGCCACAACAGTCTTTTTATCGGTACGTTTGCTGTCCATGCTAGCTACTTTAGTGCCTTAGGTCATTCATGCGCATAGGCGGGCTCTGTGGGGTTACCCTTGAGCAATACAGCTGATGCGGCTGCGGCCAGGATGCTCACCACCCCGGCAACGATGAGGGTGACTATGAAAGCGTTGTCGAATGCGAGGCGGGCGGCGTCGATACGCAAGGCGTCTTCGAAGGTAGTACCGTGCGGGGCGAAGTGGTGGAAAGCCAGCGGCAGCAGTGAACCCAGTATTGCTACGGACACTAGGGTGCCGAATTCGTAGGAGACTTCTTCAACGGCCGATGCCATGCCGGTTTTGGTTTTCGGCGCGGAACCGATAATTGCGGTGGAGGTCACGGACATCACCAGTCCAGCGCCCAGCCCGAGGCCGATCATGCCGCCCAGTAGTACGGGGAAGGTGTCGGTGCGGGTGCCGTAGATCACCAGCATGATGCTTAATGCGATAACTAAGAAGCCGCCGGAGATCAGCGGGCGGAAACCTAGTTTATGTAAGGTGGCACCCCCGAGGATGGAGGTGGGCATGGCGGATATGGCGGCGGTGGCGGTAACCAGTCCGGCTTGTAGTGGGCTGAAGCCAACGGCCAGCTGGAAGCGTTGGGTTGCTACTAGTTCCACCCCACTGATAACGAACATGGACAGCCCCGCGCCGAGCACTCCTGCGCTAAACAGTCGGTTTTTGAATACCTGGATGTCTAACAGCGGTTCAGCAAGGTGGCGTTGTCGCGCGCTGAAGGCAGCCCCGCCGAGGATCATAACGATCGTGGCGATACCGATCATGACTAGATTGATGGGTTGGTGGGTGAGTTCTTTAATTAAAGTAACAGCGCCCATCATGGCGGTCATGGCTAGCAGTGACGAAAGCAGATCCCAGCGTTTGGCGGGGTTGGCCTGGTTTTCCGGTGCCAAGGCTTGGGTGGCAAGCAACGCAATGACCACCACGGGAACATTGATGAGGAACACCGATCCCCACCAGTAGTGTTCCAAGAGGAACCCACCGATCACCGGGCCTGCTGCCGCGCCGATGGTTGCCACCGACCCCCACACCCCAATGGCAGTGTTACGTTCCCGGATGTCGTGGAAGGTATTACGCAGCAACGCCAAGGTGGCTGGCATCATGGTGGCCGCCCCGATTCCTAAGAGGCCGCGCGCTATGATGAGGATCACTGGTGTAGGGGAAAACGCCGCGGCTAGTGAGGCGAAGCCGAAAATGACTAAACCCATTTCGAACATACGCCGGTGCCCGATTTTATCGCCTAAGGTGCCGGTTCCTAGCAATAGCCCGGCTAGTATCAGCGGGTAGGCGTTGATGATCCATAAGCTTTCCAGCTCTGAGGTGCGTAATTCGGCGCGTAAGGTGGGCAGGGCGGTGAACAGGATGGAATTATCCACACCAACCATGAACAACCCTAATGAGATAACGCCTAAAAAAGACCAGCGTTGAGCTGGTGATAATGGGGGAACCATAGGCTAGAAACTACCGAATTTTCCTGACGGTTATCAACTCACAGATTGTTTTCAGCTTTGGCACAGGTATGCTCCAGCTCCGTGTTTTTAACTATTTTCACCCAATAAGTAAAAATAGGGAACAATAAAGGATATGAAAGAAAGCAGCACTAAAGTTCTAGTCGTTGACGATGAACCAAATATCGTCGAACTCCTCACCGTCAGTTTGAAATTCCAAGGTTTTGAGGTCGCCACCGCTACCTCTGGGGTGGATGCGTTGGATGTCGCTCAGGAATTTGAACCCGATGCCTTCATCCTCGATGTGATGATGCCCGGCATGGACGGTTTTGAGTTGCTGCCTAAACTGCGCACCTTGGGTTTCGATGGCCCAGTGTTGTTTCTCACCGCCAAGGATGCCGTGGAGCACCGCATTCATGGGTTGACCATTGGTGCCGATGACTACGTAACTAAGCCGTTTTCTTTGGAAGAAGTCATCACTAGACTGCGGGTAATCCTTCGGCGTGGTGCCAGCGCGGAACAGCCGGTTGATAGCTCGGCGGTTTTGGTGTACGCCGATCTTGAGCTTAACGACGACACCCATGAAGTCACCAAGGGCGGTGAAGTGGTGGAACTGTCTCCGACGGAGTTTAACTTGCTGCGCTATCTGATGCTGAACGCCGAGGTGGTGCTGTCCAAAGCAAAGATTTTGGACAATGTTTGGCATTACGATTTCGGCGGCGATGGCAATGTGGTGGAGTCTTATATTTCCTATTTGCGTCGAAAAATTGATACCGGGGATACCCCGTTGATCCATACTGTGCGTGGCGTTGGTTATGTGCTGCGTAAACCTCGTTCATAGCTGGGAGTAGCAACCGTGGCAAAAAATACCGCAACCAAAACCCCAAGGAGCGACAAGCAGGGCATGCCGCTGCGCTTCGGGCTGGTGTTGTTTACCGTTTTGGTTTCGGCAGTGGGGCTTTTCACCAGCGCCATTGGTATCCAACAAACCATGTATGACGTGGCATTATCCCGGGTAGATGGCGAGCTGCAAGGGGCGTTGGATTCCTGGGTGAAAAACGATGAGCTTTATAATCTAGAGCAGTATCCACAACGCACGCTGCCCTCGGACTTTTTTGTCATGCGGTTGTATCGTGATGGTTCACATTCCATTATTAATGGCGATGGGGGAGACATCCCGGATTTGCGCCAGGTGCGGATTGGTTCGCCCCCGCATATTGTGCAATCAGTCGGGGCGAAAGAAACCGCCTCCGAGTGGCGAGTGGTGGGCGGCACTTACGAAGACTCCATCATTATTGTGGGCAAGCGAATCGATCATGAATTATCGCTGCTGCGGAGATTGGCGGTAGGTCAGTTATCCATTGGGCTATTGGTAGTGTTCTTCATTAGCATTTTGGGGTACTTTATAATCCGCCGCACCCTGCGGCCGCTGCGGGTGGTGGAAGAAACCGCCAAGGCTATTGCGGCCGGTGACTTGGATCGCCGCGCCCCAGTATTGCCAGAAAACACCGAGGTGGGTGCGCTTTCTAGCAGCATCAATGTGATGTTGGAGCAGCTGCAAACCTTGATTTTGGAGCTCCAGGCTAAAGAATCCCAGATGCGGAGGTTCTTAGGTGATGCGTCCCACGAGCTGCGCACCCCATTGACCAGTGTAAAAGGCTATGCAGAACTATATAGGTCGGGCGCAACTGAAAATGCTGACATGGTGATGGACAAGATCGAAGAGGAAGCTGGCCGGATGAGCCTGTTGGTGGAGGATCTGCTCAACCTCACCCGGGCGGAAGAATCCCGCTTTGAGGAACAACCGGTGGATATGCTGGGGTTAAGCTTGTCGGTGGTGAGTTCGCTCAGTGGAGCCTATCCTGATCGGGTTATTGATGTGGATAATCAGGTAACTGATATTCCCGAGATCATGGGTGATGCCTCTAGGATGCACCAAGTGCTGACCAACCTGTTGGTTAATGCCTTAAAGCATGGTGGTGAAAATACCAATGTTCGGTTGGGAATTTCGACCACCCAGGAGGATGTTGTGATTACTATCAGCGATGATGGGGTGGGCTTAAGCGAGGAGGACGCAGCCCACATTTTCGAACGCTTCTACCGGGCAGACACGTCCCGCACCCGTGCCACCGGCGGCTCAGGTTTGGGGCTAGCAATCGTGAAATCCATTGTGGAGTCCCACCATGGCACCGTGGTGGTCGATAGCACCTTGGGTGAGGGAACAACCTTCACGGTTACTTTGCCTAAACGTAGTTAAAACCGGCCGTCTGGCCCAGTACCTAGCTCGTTACGCAACGCTTGGGCGGCGGCATCCATCGTTTCCGGATCGGTTTGATCCATTTTCATTGCCTTTGAAAAATCGTATTCGGCCATCTGTGAGGTGGGGAAAACATGGATGTGGGTGTGGGGAACGTCAAAACCCGCGATGATAAAACCAGCGCGGGGGGAGCCAAAGGCACTGATTATTGCTTGGCCAATCCTGTGGGCAACGCTGCTTACTTTCGCCCACACGTTAGGGTCGAGGTCGGTCCATTTATCCACCTCTGCCACTGGAACTACCAGTGTGTGTCCGTAGGTTAAGGGTTCGATGGTGAGGAAGGCCACGACATCGTCGTCGCGGTAGACGAATCGACCTGGTAGTTCGCCATTGATGATTTTGGTGAAAACGCTACTCATACCAGACAAGTTTATAATGAAGTACCATGCGCATTCTTGTTATTGGTTCGGGCGCCCGTGAACACGCCCTCGTCCTTGGTCTCAGCAACGATCCCGCCACCACCGAGGTGCATGTCGCCCCGGGAAATGTGGGGATGACTCAGGTTGCCACCATTCACCCCGAGGTGAAAGATGACACCGCCTATGTGGCGCTGGCTCAAGAAATAGCGGCGGATCTCGTGGTGATTGGCCCAGAGATGCCACTGGTGGCGGGCTTGGCTGATACCTTGCGCGCTCAGGGCTTTGCTGTTTTTGGACCAAACCAAGATGCTGCCCGTATCGAAGGATCCAAGGCTTTTGCTAAAGATGTGATGGCCGCTGCTGGGGTGAAAACCGCCCGCTCGCAGCAGCTTTCCCCTGGTATCTCGGATGCCGAAATTGAAACGGCTTTAGATGATTTCGGCCCGCATTATGTGGTCAAAGACGATGGGCTGGCTGCCGGTAAAGGTGTGGTGGTTACTAAGGATCGTGCCGCCGCCCGCGCTCACGTTGATGCCGTGTTAAAAGCTGGTAACCCAGTATTGTTGGAGTCTTTCCTTCACGGGCCGGAAATATCCCTATTTTGCCTGGTAGACGGCGAAACTGTGGTGCCGTTGCTGCCAGCGCAGGATCATAAAAGGGTGGGCGATAACGATGAAGGCCCGAATACCGGTGGCATGGGAGCTTATTGCCCGTTGCCATGGTTGCCGGAAGATGGCGTTAACCGGATAGTTGATGAAGTCTGTGTGCCTGTTGCTAAGGAAATGGTTGCACGGGGTTGTAGCTATTCCGGTCTGCTCTATGCTGGGCTGGCGTGGGGCGCCGATGGCCCAGCTGTTGTCGAATTCAACTGTCGCTTCGGCGACCCAGAGACCCAAGCGGTGTTGGCGCTGTTGGAAACTCCATTGGCTGGATTGCTGTATGCAGTAGCAACCGGGACCTTAGCCGAGCAACCTCCGCTGGAATGGCAGGACGGCTACGCGCTGACCGTGGTGCTGGCAGCTGCCAATTACCCCGACACTCCCCAGGTAGGTGACGTGATTACCGGGGCGGACCATGAAGCGGTACGGCACGCCGGAACTGCACTCAACGCCGATGGGCAATTGGTTTCCGCAGGTGGCCGGGTGCTCAACGTTATTGGCACCGGCAGCTCGCTTGCCGACGCCCGCAGCCAAGCCTACGACATCCTTGCTGGCATTAACCTGGCAGGCGGTCACTACCGCACGGATATTGCATTGCCTGCGGTGGAGGGGAAGATTAGCGTGTCATGATCCTGCCTGCCGTCCGTGATCCGCGGCTGATTACCATCAGGCGCGGTGGGTTGCTTACCGACGAAGACCATCAACTGCTGGCATTATGGGCGGCTGATTGCGCTGAGCACGTCCTACCACTTTTTGAATCACAAGTCTTAGGCGATCCGCGCCCGCGGCAGGCGATCGAAGCCATTCGGGCGTGGGCCAGCGGCGAACTGAAAATGATGGCAACGCGGGCACGAGGCGGCGCGGCTATGGGTGCGGCTCGGCCGCTGACTGGGGCGGCACGGTTTGCTGCCTATGCGGCAGGGCAAGCAGCCTGTGTAGCCCATGTGCCAGAACATGATCTTGGTGCTGCCGCTTACGCCATTAAGGCTGTATGGGCTTCGGTGCCGCAAGCTGAGCGACGGGCCGCTGGGCTAGCAGAACGAGATTGGCAGCGGGCTCAATTGCCCGAGACTATTGCGCAGCTGGTAGTAGCGGATCAACAGCGGCGCAATGATATTTGTTGGCAGGCCTTTTATCCCGCAACTGATTGATTTTTGCGCGCAGCAAAACTAACGGAGATGAGGAAAATACCAGAAATAACCGCCATGATTCCGGCCCACAGTGTGATGGTTAATGCACCGGATCCTGGGTTGGCGATAAAAATGCCTCCCAAAATGACCCATAACACGCCACCAAGACCCAGCATGATCTTATCGTTGCTGCCGGCAACGATAACGGCGCTAGCGATTTGACCTGCGCCACGTGCGATCAGCCAGATGCCAACCACCCAGACCAGCGCGGTCATGCCAGCTAGCGGGTGGATGATGGCAAAAGCGGCTGCTAGAACACCAATGATGCCGTTGAAAATCATCCACTTTCGCAACGGTCCCGCTTCGGGGCGGAAAGCACCAATCAGCGCAGTAATACCGTCAGCTAGGGCGAAAATACCCCACAAAACCACCAAAGTCACCAAGGTGGAAATCGGCCATGCTGCTGCGATGATGCCAAAGAGAATGGATACTGCGCCATAGATAAACAAAAGCGTAGAACTTTGCTTCATTGTTAGTTGCTCCTTTTTCTGAATGAAAAAATAGCGTATAAACCTTAGGGTAGGATGGGTTTAGAACAAAACAATGAATGGGACTTATAGGAACCGATTCTAGACTAGAAGGAATAGTTAATATATAGTCGGTGGGCGTCTACCTGATAGGGAGGAAATAGATGCCAAGAAAAACCATCATGGCGTTGTGCCTAGCGCTGGCCTGCGGATCAACCGCCACGGTTGCCTGGGCAGAAGACCCGAAACCTTCGGAAGCACCGCCGCCACCCGCACCATTGCCCGAGGGGATAGTCCGAGTGTTAGACGAAGTATCGGGACAGCATTTCAGCGCCGTGATTCCCCAATTAGCACCAGAGGCGCAGCCGCAATCTGCAATCGTGACCTTCGGCGCAGCTCTAGGCGAAAATGGCGAAATACCACCAGTTCTAGAGGAGCGGCTGGTTAAAACCCAACAAGCCGCCGAACTGAATCCCTATGCTCCCATCGTGGTGACCGGTGGTAAACCCAAAAAAGAACTCACCGAAGCACAGGCTATGAAAAACTGGCTGGTGGATAGGGGAGTAGCACCGGAACGTATTCTGCTAGAGGATCGTTCTGTGAGCACGGTGAGCAATGCTAAGAATCTTAAAGTGGTGCTCAACGACCAGCTGCCCAACGTGCAGGAGCTGATGTTGATCACTAGCCCGAATCATTTGCGACGGGCAACCGTCGATACGCGGGTGGCAACCGAAAGCAGGTACCGCACGATTTCCATTCCTGCCGGTGCAGCCGATGTGGCACCACCAGTGCCAGTCGGGGAGCGCACCGGTATGGAGAAAGATTTACGGAGTATGTAACTGCCTTAAGCCGCGACCAGCATAGCAGTCGGCTGGTTGCGCTCTACCACGGACTTGGCCAAATCAAGGGTGGACATTCCCAACGCACCTGCAATGGCGTCCACCATTTCCGAACTGGGGTCTTTGATGCCGCGTTCGATCTCTGATAAGTATTGCGGCGAAATCCCGGCGCGCTGGGCGAGATCGGTAAGCCGCTGGCCATGATCGGTGCGGTTGCGGCGGATTTCTTCCCCAAGCAGTTCGCGCCACACCGGGTGGGTGCTTAAGCTAACAAGATGCATGCACCTAGTGTAGCGATTTTCGCCCCAACCAATAGCTGCGGCCCAGCAGGAACATGAGTATTAAGATCAGCGAGTTGAGGATTATTTGATAGACAGCTCCGATCCCCAGAAGTTGAATCGTGGTGTTGGAAACTGTGCAGATGGTTAAGGGCACTACGTCTGTAGAAGAAGGCAGGATAATGATGCAACTTCTCAGGGGTGAATTTTATCCAGTTCATCTTGTAAGACCAGACGCTTTAGGCGCAGATCGTAATTAGACTGTAAATTCATCCACAATTCTTCAGAGGTACCAAAGAAGCGAGCTAACCGAATCGCGGTATCGGCAGTAATCCTACGCTTGCCCTGTACGATCTCATTGATTCGCCGCGGTGGAACCCCAATTGCTGTTGCTAACTTATTCTGGCTTATCCCGAATCCATCAAGGAAATCTTCTTTAAGGATCTCACCGGGATGGATCGGCTCTATCTGATTCGTATCAGTGGTAATCAGTAAGTTCGACATTTTTAAGCACCTCCATCTTCCCATCGGAAGCAAAGCCTCATTGCGCATTTACACGGATACTGTACTGCCCCTGGCGATCGCCAATTAATAGCTCCAACCTGTTTCCTGGGGGAATCCGCAGGTCGTTGACGGTTTTAGCTGCATGTATCAATTCCAATTTTCTAAGAGCGGTACGCTGTACTGCTTTGTCTATATGTTTAATGTAGTAGCCATGTCAGATTTTCTTAGTAACTTTACTCTTGGAGGACATTGCTTACTGGCATCCATACGCACCATGTTGCCCCCAGTAGCTTGTAAGTGAACCGGCCCCAGCACTCCAGCAATACCCTAATCTACTGTTGGAGCGTTTCAGGTCAACTGTTAAATCTTAAATCAAGTGCCCCAATAAACCTAAAGCAGGCCAGCTTCTCTTTAGTTTATCACGAGTGCCCGTGGTGGCATGGTGGGCATGTCCCAATCGCCTATTTTTAGGCAAGTTAACTCATGTGTAGATATTATTCACCTATAAAAACTATTTTTACAAAATGTGCAGCATGAAGTTGGAGACAAAAATACTATCTATATTATTTTTCATCAATCCCTTGAAATTCACTGTTTACATAAGGTAAACTAGAGATTGTCGGTAAAATCATCGGATGGATCTTAAATTTGGTTACGCTTAATCAATTTCTTGTCTAATTAATTATATTTGATCACCCAGTGTTTGCCAAATCTGGATCTAACTTCGAAGATTTTCATCCCAAACACACAAAGGAAAAATGAGAAGTAAAAGCATTGATCAGTGCAAGGTTGCCCTGTCCTTAATTTTGGTGACACTGCTAGCCGCAATGTCAGTTTCGCTCGGTATTCAACCGGTTCAAGCCGCGAATCACGACGATGAATTGGAACGAAATGGCGCCGCAGAGGTATCTCAGGAGGTAATAGAGAAAGCAGACCCATATGTTTCTTTGAAGGATGGGAAGTTCATAATTGAGCCTACAATTAAAGATCATCTTTCGAATGATGAACTTCAAAAAGTTGAGGAGTCTGTTGCCGAAGCAAATAAACAAGTCAACTCTGCACGAGAAAAGCGGCATTTGGAAAAAAGTGGACCCGAATTCACGGAAACTACAACTGAAGAAGCGGTAGTATTCACAGAGTCTAGTCCAAAACTTGAAAACACTGATGGTGACGAAGTCAAACCGTACTTTCAAGAGGGTCGGACATCAATATCTTATTTTTGGTGGGGTGTGCGAATTCACTTGTCAAAAACCACGGTCCAAACAATTGGTGCTGGCGTAGGCATTGCTGGTGTTTGGGTGCCAGAACCTGTTGTGTCAAAAATCCTAGCGACTCTAGGAATTGCAGCAACCATGATCCCGGGTGGGGTTTGGGCTGATTATAGTTATGCCGCATTAGCTAGATTCTCAATCGCACCTTGGTCTGTTTTCCCTATGCGGGTTGGTTTCCAATGATCGATAAAGCCCAATTGGTTAGAAAGATGCTGGCAACAGTATTTGGTCTGGTAATAATAGGTTCAGCTTTATTGAAATTGCCTGCCTGGATTACCATTTTGTGTGGCATTATGATGCTAGCATTGGTTTTTTGGCCAACTGGATCAGAAAAGTAAATGTGGGAAGTACATAATAAAATGTACTTCCCACATTGTTGATTGGCGAAAAGTGAAACGTAGTTTCTTTATTATTTTAGTAGCATTTTGGGTAATAATGTCTTCTGGATGTGGGGTTAAGGGGGAAGCTTTCACAAAGGAGTCTAGCAGTTTTGGTGCGCATAGCCCAAGTGTAGAGACGTTTCGAAGTGGGGATGAGATTCAAGTGGGCTGGGGGAGAAAGGGGTTCGTATCTTGCTCTGTATCATACATTTCACATCGTACCGCCTTGACAGCTGGTCACTGTGGAAAGAAATACGCTAAAGTTTTTTCTAAGGGTAAAGAAATAGGTTGGGTCTCAAATAACTATCTATTTTCTGACACTGGTGTTGATATTGCGGAAATAACTCTAATTGATACATATGGATATGATGTTAGAGTTGACAGTATGGTGCAGCAAGACATATATTCCGGAATGCCGCTTGTAGTTTTTACGTTTTTAAATGGTGGTCGTAAAGGTACTCTTCAGGATGAGAAGATTGGATGCCAAAGGTTTTCTATTGATGGCGTAAGCGTTATAGCAAATGTTTACACTGCGGAGCTTGATACAGCACCTGGAAGCTCTGGTGCCCCTATTTACTCTGAGGAAGGTGAACTTATTGGGATAGTGCAGGGAGGAGATGGAAACGGCACAACTTCTTTTACTCCTCTGACTTTCCTTGATCCTACAAACTCATCCCTAGACGTGTCCGCAGTCTGCGCGAAATAAAAGGCGAGTGATATGCGACAAGGATCTCGTTCTTATCATGGTCATGCTTATTGGGGTTGGCAAATTCCAACCGCCAGAAATTGGGTATACGATAAACCAAGATGGAACTACGGTGATTTTCATGCGATGCCCGCTACAAAAGCAATTCTTAACCAAGCACGACGAGCACGAAAGCGATACCCATGAATGATTACACTGACGCCCAGTTGGAAGCACTAGCTGATGAGTTTGAGCAAGGAATAGATCTTTCTCATGCAAACATGCATGGCTTTTAGACGTCATCGACGATTTTGATGCCTTCCAAGACTATCTGACTCACGCGGGCTAACAATGGATGAGTTTCTCAAACAAGCAGTCATTTCTTATCTCTCTAATGACACACGCTACGGTATGCCCGTGCCTAAGGCCGACAAATAGCTCGCCACGTCCATATTTCTCGCAGCCGCTTACAAGATGAGCCATAGTGGTTTTCCCTTATTGTCCTGCGGTAATGGTTAAATCGACGTTATGAGTTTTATCAGTGATCGAGTAAGCCGTGTGGAGCCGTTTCGGGTGATGCAGATTCTGGGAGCGGCGCAGCAGCGTGACGACGCCCTCCTGTTGTGCGTCGGCCAACCCGCCACCGGCGCCCCGCAACCAGTTATTGACCAAGCACATTACTGGTTGGATCGACACCCCTTGGGCTATACCGCCACGTTGGGGATTCCTGAGTTACGAGAAAAGATTGCAACGTGGCACGCCCACACCTATGGTGTTACGACTCAAACAAAAAATGTGGTGGTGACCACTGGTTCCTCTGGCGGTTTCGTTGCGTTGTTTTTAGCTACCTTAAACCCAGGTGACACCATTGCCATGACTAGGCCTGGGTATCCGGCTTACCGGAATGCTCTTCATGCGCTAGGGGTCAATATTATTGACCTGCCGTGCGGTCCTGAGACTCGGTACCAGCCGACGGCGCAGATGCTTGATGAATTAGCAGAAAAACCTCGGGCGGTGATCATTACCAGTCCTAATAATCCCACTGGAACGATTATCGACCCAGCAGAATTAGAACGCATTGCCCGCTGGTGCGATTTCAACGATTGCTTGTTGATTTCCGATGAGATATACCACGGCATCACTTATGGTCGCAGCTGCGCAACAGCGCGGAGCTATTCAGATAACGCCGTGGTGGTGGGGAGCTTAAGCAAGTATTTCTCTATGACTGGCTGGCGGTTGGGCTGGTTGATAGTGCCCGATGAACTAGTCGAACCACTGGAAAACCTAGAAGCCAACCTCGCCCTGTGCCCACCGGCGCTGTCACAGTACGCGGCACTGGGGGTGTTTGATGAAGCGGCGCTGTTAAGCGTCGAAAAGCATGTAGAAAGCTACGCCGAATCCCGGGAAATACTGCTAGAAGAACTGCCAAAGCTTGGGCTTTCCACCTTCGCGCCGCCAGACGGTGGGTTTTATTTCTGGGTGGATATTTCGCAGCTAACCGACGACTCTGAGCGCTGGTGTGCCGAGTTATTGGACGCCACTGGAGTAGCCGTAGCACCTGGCGTGGATTTCGACCCAGTGAGCGGGCAGGAATATGTGCGCATAAGTTTCTGCGTGGCTCCACAAACGGTGCAAGCGGCGTGTACGCGACTGCAACAGTATCTTTAAGCCACAAGATCATGGAATAATAAGCAACGTGGCTGAAAAGAAGAAGATCGCAAACGTCCTGTCCCACCGCTACGCCTCCGCCGAGCTGAGCAACCTCTGGAGCGCAGAAGCCAAAATCATCCTAGAGCGCCAACTATGGATAGCTGTGATGAAAGCCCAAAAAGACCTCGGCGTGGATATACCAGCAGAAGCAATCACCGCTTACGAAGCCGTGATCGATAACGTTGATCTGGAGTCCATTGCGGCCAGGGAAAAAATCACCCGGCACGATGTTAAAGCCCGCATCGAAGAATTCAATGCACTCGCAGGACATGAACACATCCACAAAGGCATGACGTCTCGTGATCTCACCGAAAACGTCGAACAGCTGCAAATTTACCGTTCCTTAGAACTCATCCGAAACAAGGCAGTCGCAGTGGTGGCACGGATTGCTGGCCGCGCTGAAGCGTACCGCACCATAGTCATGGCCGGTCGTTCCCACAATGTCGCAGCCCAAGCCACCACCTTAGGTAAACGTTTCGCCTCCGCAGCCGAAGAAATGCTGATTGCCATTGAACGCGCAGAGGAATTATTGACCCGCTACCCGCTGCGCGGCATCAAAGGTCCCATGGGTACCGCCCAAGACATGCTCGATCTCATGGACGGTGACGAGGCGAAACTCGCTGCTTTAGAAACCATGATTGCTGATCACCTCGGGTTTTCCCGGGTCTTTGACTCGGTCGGGCAGGTGTACCCGCGTTCACTGGATTTCGATGCCGTATCAGTATTAGTTCAACTCGGTGCTGGGCCTTCCTCACTATCCCACACGATCCGACTCATGGCTGGCAATGAAATAGTCACCGAAGGTTTCAAAGAAGGACAAGTTGGCTCTTCTGCCATGCCACACAAGATGAATGCTAGGTCGTGCGAACGTGTCGGTGGTTTGCAAGTAATCCTTCGTGGATACCTCACCATGGTTGCGGATCTATCTGGGCAACAATGGAACGAAGGAGATGTGTTCTGCTCAGTCATTCGTCGAGTCGCACTCCCAGACGCCTTCTTTGCGCTAGACGGAATGTTTGAAACCTTCTTAACGGTGCTGGATGAATTTGGCGCATTCCCTGCCATGATTGACCGTGAACTGGAACGCTACTTGCCATTCCTTGCCACCACCCGGATCCTTATGGCCGCGGTGCGCGCCGGGGTGGGCAGGGAAACCGCCCATGAAGTGATTAAAGAAAACGCCGTGGCTGTCGCTTTGAATATGCGAGAAAATGGTGGGGAACAAGACCTTATCGAACGATTAGCAGCAGATGATCGCCTCCCCATGACTGCGGCTGAACTAACAGAAGCCATGGCTGACCGCTCTGCCTTCATTGGTGCTGCGGCTTCCCAAGTGGATCGGGTACTAGCACGAGTAGACAGCTTGGTAACGCAGTACCCCGAAGCCGCCGCGTACCAACCGGGCGAAATTTTATAAAACTTACAGAAAACAGCAAGGAGGAAATTGCAAGGTGGTAGGTTTTACTTTTCATATTGCACAGCTCGGGCAGGTTAAAGATGCAACCGTGGACTTTGACGAGTTGACCATTCTCACCGGTGATAATGGCACGGGAAAAACCTATATTGCCAGCGCAATTTTCTCCTTTTTTGATTATTTTAAAACTGTACAACCGCTGCTACGAAGCCAATACAAAAGTGCTACTTCGGAAGTTCGTGACCATCATCAAGAACTTCTCCGCTACTCCCAAACGGACTACAATCAGTTGCTACAAGCTGGCGAGGTGGAGGTCGATCTTAGCCAGTACCTTGATGAAGCTGCCGAAAAAGTTGAAGAAGCTGCAATCACCTTGGATAGAAACCTCGGACTAATATTTGGCGTGGCTAAAGAGCAGTTTAAAGAAGATGGTTTTTCTGTCACGGTCAAAGACCTAAAAGTAACTGATTGCAAAACCGGCTTCTGGAACTTAAACTCTGCTGGTCAACTGGAGTTTTATCGCTCGAGTGCTGATGACTTGCTAAAAATAACGTTGCCAGAGTCAACAACAAATGAGTCGCTTTACCGGCGTATGTATGCAGATGGCATTGCTCGCTATGTCTTTGATTTTCTGCTGCGTCCTGTTTATTTCTCTACCTCGGAGCGCAGCGGGATCGTCATGTTCCAAAACACCATTGACATTAATCGGTCACGGTTGTTGGAAACGGTGGGAACTGAGCAGGAAACAATCCGCGCGGTTCAACGTAACCGGATACCCCACACAACTAGTAGCAATCTCGACATGGTTAGGGATGTGCTCAACTACCTAGCGGGCGAATATAGTGAGTTTGCAAAGGCAAATCCAGAGCTCATTGCAGAGCTGGATATCCTCATAGATGCAAAATTTGTCGAAGTGGACCAGGAAATCTACCTAGATTACGGCGGTAATGCCCCGATTAGTATGAAGACCGCTTCCAGCTCGATTCGTTCCCTTATTGATCTGAATATTTTTATAAAATACGTTGCCCAACCCGGCGCTGTCCTCATGGTTGACGAGCCTGAACTTAATCTGCATCCACGTAATCAGATTCGGTTAGCTCGACTATTGGTGCGGTTAGTGAAAGCTGGTGTTCGTGTATTCATCAGCACGCACAGCGATTTCATCATTCGGGAAATCGGTTTATGCGTTATGCTTTTCGACGCCTCTCGCCAAGAGAATCTGCACAAGCAACACGCACAGCAGGTGGCGGAGAATTACGGCGCAGGAGCAAAAGAAGTTGATGCACATTTTGCACTGAAATACGGGCTGGATCCTGCGGGGGTGAGAGCTTATCGAACGATTTCTACCAGTGGCGGTATTTCCGTCGAACCCATGGAAGTAAGCACAGCTGCGGGAATAGCCATGCCAGTATTTGACAATGAAATCATCGCTCAAAATCAGCGGCTTGACTTTGCCGAATGGGGAATAGGCGAGGTGTCATGACCACCCTCGATCAATTATTTACCCACGTGGTGTTCCCTGAAAATGATGGTGGCGGTAGTTTGGTGCTTCGTTTGGAAGAAGGCGATAAATACTGGGTTAAACTCACCGGGGTTAATAAGAGTTGCTTGGCGATCAAACTAGATAAGTTTGAAGCTAAACCTGGGTTTATTACTAATGATTTTAATACTGCGTTACTTGCCAGATGCGATTACGTTGTTATTGATACCGCAGACCAACGAGTGGCATATATTGAGCTTAAAGCTGGGGATTTAGGGAGTTACTGCTATCAGCTTATTGGTGGTCAGATGCTGTTTACTATGCTTATCGCACGCGTGCGTAAGTTTCTTGAGTTGGAGCTTTTCGACCTAGACAACGGGAAGACTGTACATGTGGTGCTTCGTGTTAATGCAGCGGGGGCTAAAAGAAAACGGGCAAGCATAAATGAAACGCTTAAAGAAGGTATTGCGCAGTTTCTTGTAGTAGATAAAACGCGGATCAATATTGAGAAGCTGTTTAAGAAACCTGCATGAGCTAGGCAGTAATCACACGATTGGTGGATCAGTGGTTATTACTGCCTACCGGTAATAGGGCACGTCGAAAAGCCAATTTAAGCCACTAACCTGCAATAATGAAACCATGCACAATACTTTGCCGCTACCGCCCATGAGGCATGATTTATGGGGCACCCCACAGGAAGCTAAACCGCTTTCAGATAGCATAAAGAAAATGCTGCGTACCTTGTTTAATGCTGCAGAATCGTCTGGGGCTCGCAGCGCGGTGCCGTCGTTAAGCCCAGTGCGATTAAGTGAGCTGGAGCTGAGCGGATTAGCTGCGATTGTGGGGGATGGCTATATTTCCACTGATGAGCAGCACCGGCTGCGGCGGGCGCGGGGTAAAAGCTACCCAGATCTGTTGGACTTTCGGTTGTCGGAAACCATTACTGCCCCCGATGCGGTGGTGGCACCGGCTACGGATCAGGAGCTGCTTCAGGTGCTGCAGTTTTGTTCACAACATTCGATTGCCGTGGTTGCTTTCGGCGGTGGCACCAGCGTGGTTGGTGGCATTACACCGAAGCGGGGTGGCCATCATGCGGTGATTAGCGTTGATCTGGTTCGCTTTGATCAGCTGGAAGACATTGATCCGATTTCGGGTCTTGCTACGTTGGGGGCGGGGCTGACTGGCCCTCACGCAGAGCTGCTACTGAAAGAACATGGGTTGCAGTTGGGGCATTTCCCGCAGTCCTTTCCTTATGCCACCATTGGTGGCTATGCCGCAACTCGCTCAAGTGGGCAAAATTCCGCAGGTTATGGGCGGTTTGATGAAATGGTGCGCCAGTTGACCGTCGTCACGCCAACTGGTGTGATGCACGTTGGTGATCCTGCGCCCGCATCGGCGGCGGGGCCGGATCTTCGGCAATTGTTTTTAGGCAGTGAGGGGGTGTTGGGCATCATCACTAAGGTGCGGGTGCGGGTACACCCGTTACCTGCCGCGAAACGGTACGAAGCTTTCAGTTTCCCGGATTTCGCTGCCGCCACCTCCGCGGTGCGGGACGTAGTACAGCACAAGGCTGGGCCGACGGTTATCCGGTTATCGGATGAGATCGAATCCGCTATTAACTTAAGTTCGACGGATAATATTGGCCAGTCTGATAACACCGAAATAGGGTGTGTCTGTTTGACCATGTATGAAGGAACTCCCGCCGCCGCAGCTGCCGCCCACACTGCTACGCGCGACTTGTTGCTATCCCATGGTGCTACATCGTTGGGGGAGCAGCCGGTTCGGGCGTGGGAGAAAGGACGATTCGGCGCCCCGCTTTTAAGGGATGGGTTGCTGGATAATGGGGTAATCTGCGAAACCTTAGAAACCGCGGCGGATTGGTCGCGGATTTCCACGCTGAAAAAAGCTGTGACCACGGCAATCGGTGCTAGTTTGGCGGAAGACGGCACCACGCCGTTGATCATGTGCCACATATCGCATGTCTATCAAACCGGTGCCTCACTGTATTTCACAGTGATCGCTGGACAAAACGAGCACCCAGTACAGCAATGGTGGAAAGCAAAAGAGGCTGCCTGTCAGGCTATTGTCAAAGCTGGTGGCACGATCAGCCATCATCACGCAGTGGGAACTGATCATCGTCCGTATATGAAATCTGAAATAGGTAATCTAGGAACCGACATTCTATTAGCAGTAAAAAAGACCCTCGACCCGGCGGGAATCATGAACCCGCAAAAATTAATATGAAAAACAGACGTTATTTAATATCCGAACGATATGTCCGGCGCGTTGGTTTACTTGTTAATGCTGCGGCAGGCAAGGGCCGCGGTGAGCGGTGGGCGCGCATGGCCGAAAAACGATTCGCCCAGCACGGTATCTTTGTTGAGACAGCGGCAGGAAACAGCGCCGAGGAATCCTATCAGTTGGCGGAACAATTTATGTCCTCCAGCACCATTGATGCCTTGGCGGTGTGCGGTGGCGATGGTTTGATTAATATCGTCCTGCAAGCTCAAGCTAATAACACTATTCCCATGGGGATTATCCCGGCGGGAACTGGAAACGATCACGCACGCGAATTGGGTATCCCACCAGACATTGACCAAGCGGTAAGCATTATCGCCCAAGGGTTGTGCGTGCGTACCGATCTCGGGACGATGACCACCGAAGCCCAAGGCACTCGGTTTTTCGGAACGATTGCCTGCACCGGCTTCGATTCGTTGGTCACCGAACGGGCAAACAACATGTCGTGGCCACGTGGCGCGGCCGCCTATAACCTCGCGATCGTCCGGGAGTTTTTAAACTTCCACTCCCTAGGCGCAACCATCACCGTTGACGGGGAAGTCGTCGCTGACGGCAATAATACCCTCGTGGCGGTGGGGAATACCCGCACCTACGGCGGCGGCATGAAGATCTGCCCGCAGGCCATCATTGATGATGGGCTATTAGACATCACCATCTTAGGCCGCATTAATCGGTTCAAAGCGGCCTGGGCTTTCCCGAAGATTTTCACCGGTGATATTGATCGGGTAGCAGAGGTTTCGCAGTACCGAGGTACGGAAGTCATTGTGGATATGCCCACCGTAGCCAGCTATGCCGATGGCGATCGGTTTGATACCGGCCCAGTTACCTTCCGTATAGAACCACAGGCTGGTTTTTTCCTGGTGCCAAAGTGACCTGGTGCCTAAATGATCTAGTGCTTAAGTGATGACGCCTCTATCTCGACGGAACCCTTACCTACAATCGGCTCGCATAGTGAAAGGAAACCTGCTGCCGTGTCCACGTTTCACCCGTTAAGCGCTATGAATCTAGCTCGGCGCGCCACCGACATCAAAACCCTTGACGGCAGCGAAGTCGATGTCGTGGTTATTGGTGGCGGCATCACGGGCGTGGGCATTGCCCTTGACGCGGTCACCCGCGGACTTCGCACCGTGTTAGTGGAAAAACACGATCTAGCCTTTGGTACCTCTAGGTGGTCCTCCAAGTTGGCTCACGGTGGGTTGCGCTACCTTGCCAAGGGGGGGCTAGCGGTGGCTTATCACTCTGCGGTGGAACGCGGAATCCTCATGGAAACCACCGCACCACATTTAATCACTGCGTTACCGCATGTGGTAGCGCTGGATTCCATCACCAACCTCCTGCAGAAAATTGCTGCCCGGTTAGGGTTTTTTGCCGGTGATATGCTGCGCATCGCCGCAGGTACGAAATCCACCACGTTGCCGCGTTCGAGGTTTGCCAATAAGGAAGAAACCTTACGGTTATTTCCTGCGCTAAACCCAGCGCGGCTGAGGGGATCATGGATCAACTATGACGGCCAAATGGTTGACGACGCCCGCATGGTCACCACCGTTGCACGTACCGCAGCTAGAGAAGGCGCCGCCATTTTGACTTACTGTGATGTACGTCGTGCTACCGGTGAAGAAGTGGAATTTTTTTGACTCCCTTGATAACAAAACGCGAACCATCAAGGCGCGTGCGGTCATTAATGCCACTGGTGTTTGGGCAGGTGCCTTTGATACAAACTTGAAAATTCGGCCTGCGCGGGGCAGCCACCTCGTGTTAGACGCGGGACTTTTCGGATACCCTACCGGTGCGCTCACGGTAGCATTACCGGGGTCGATTTCTAGGTATTTATTCATTTTGCCTGCACCACATGGACGGGTTTATCTCGGTTTAACCGACGAGGATGCAGGAACAGATATTCCTGATGTTCCCAGCACCCCTGAAGCCGATATTGATTTTCTACTAGCCAATATCAATCGGGCCTTAAATATTACGATTAATCGCTTAGATGTCTTAAGCACTTTTACCGGCCTGCGCCCGCTGTTGGAAACGGAAAAGTCGGAGCAGACTGCGGATATGTCACGTCGACACGCGATTAGCGAATCCAACGAAAAGGTGATTTCGGTGGCGGGCGGCAAATTCACCGAATACCGGCTCATGGCAGAACAAACCGTGGATACCGCGCTGAAACTGCGAGGGATTTCTGCCCCAGCGTGCCGGACTAAAACCTTCCCGCTGCTCGGCGCGCCGGGGCATCGGGACTATGCGATGCTTTCTGCCAAAGACCTTTATGGTTTACCCCCAGGGCTGGTTCGCCGCCATGGTTATGCCGCGGTGGAGGTGATGGAAGCTGCAGCTGATTATGGGCTGGCAGCACCGCTGGACACCTTGGTCGGTACCGATATAACTCGTGCTGAGGTTGCATTTGCGCTGAGTCATGAGTTGGCAACTGACGCTGCTGATATTGTGCAGCGGCGGACCCGGTTGGCCTTAACGCCGGTGGCTGCTGAGGTGGCGGCCGAGATCGAGAATATTATTAAGGATGTGACATGAAATTCTTGTCTCGTATTGCGGTTTATGGTCAAGCGAATTATCCCAAGGTGGTGAGCAAAGTGATCCGAAGCCAGACCGCAAAAAACGCGCCAAGTCTGCTGCCGTACCGGCCTCGGAACTTAAGGCTGCTTATGCAGCGGTGGGGTTGGGTGTTCCGGTGGAAGAAATTCCGCCGTTGGAACGAACTAGTGGTCTGCGTGCGGCGGATATTGCCGCAGGCGTTCTCGGCGCGGTCTAGGTGGCGTCGAAAAGCTCAACCTACCCCAATGGGGGAGGCGGGAAGTAGGGGACGAGTCCATAAGAGGAATTTTCATCGTTGTCATTTATTTTATTAGCGTTAAGGTCAGCAAATTCTCACCTTTTATGAGATTTTTGCAACATGCGATTTTCCTCATAAATGAATGACTAGATTCCCAACGCTTGGTAGGTCTAAACTTCATTCCTATGCGTCCTGAACTTTCCCAGTACACCCATCTTTCCGCTGGTAAGGTGCGAGAAAATTACGAGATCGACGACGACACCTTGCTCATGGTGGTTTCCGATCGTATTTCGGCATACGACCATGTCCTGACAACGGAGATCCCCGACAAGGGACGAGTACTCACTGCAATGAGTATGTATTTTTTTGATCAGATTGACTTCCCTAACCACCTAGCCGGTGGCATTGACGACGAGCGTATCCCTGACGAGGTGTTGGGGCGGGCAATGGTTTGCAAGAAGTTGAAAATGCTGCCATTTGAATGCGTGGTTCGCGGTTACCTCACCGGTTCCGGCTTGAAGGAATATCAGGAAACCGGGGCGGTATGTGGCATCGCGCTTCCTGATGGGTTAGTGGAAGCATCGAAGCTTCCCGAACCGATTTTCACCCCGGCTACTAAAGCTGAGATCGGCGATCATGACGAAAATGTTAGTTTCGATCGGGTGGTGGAAAAGCTTGGTGAAGCCCGCGCGAATCAGCTTCGTGAGGCTAGCATCCAGATTTACAGCCAAGCCGCTGACATCGCTGAGCAACGTGGGTTGATTTTGGCAGATACTAAATTTGAGTTCGGTTTGGATGCTGAGGGCAATTTGGTGCTTGCCGACGAAGTACTCACCCCGGATTCTTCTCGCTACTGGCCAGCTGCAGGTTACGAGCCAGGCAAAGTGCAGCCTAGCTTTGATAAACAATATGTTCGTAATTGGTTAACCAGTCCCAAGTCTGGTTGGCATGTTAGTGATACCACTCCGCCGCCTGGGCTGCCGGGTTCCGTAGTGGAAGCTACCCGGGAGCGTTATGTTGAGGCTTTTGAGCGGATTACTGGCGAGAAGTTCAACGCGTGGATCGGGTGTTGCGTCTGACCTTTAGTAGTATCTAGGGTCATGACTTTTCATCCGCCGATTGCACCTAAACGTCCGATTACCCGTAGCCACCATGGCATTGATTTTATTGATGATTACGAGTGGCTTCGGGATAAGGATGCACCAGAAACCATTGCCTATTTAGAAGCAGAGAATGCTTATACCCAGCAGGAAACTGCCCACCTAGAGCAGCTGCGGGAAAATATTTTCCAGGAGATTAAGTCTCGGGTGAAGGAAACGGATATGTCCGTGCCTGCCCGTTCTGGGGACTATTGGTATTACGGGCGTTCTGAGGAAGGCAAATCTTATGGTGTTTCCTGCCGAATCCCGGTGGCTCAGGATCAGGATTCATGGGTACCGCCGGCCATTCCAGAAGATCAACCCGCTCCCGGTGAGCAGGTGTTATTAGATGTCAATGAGTTAGCAGAAGGGCATGAGTTTTTTGCTCTGGGTGCTTCTTCAGTGACTAATTCTGGTCGCCTGTTGGCTTATTCCACTGATACTGATGGCGACGAGCGGTTTACGTTACGGATCAAAGATCTCACTACTGGTCAGCTGCTGGATGATGTCATTGAGAATGTTTTCTACGGTGCTACGTGGATCGGTGAACAGTATTTGTTCTATACACGGATGGATGAGGCGTGGCGTGCCGATTCTATTTGGCGGCACAAAATTGGCACTGATACCAGCCAAGACGTGCGGATTTTCCACGAGCCGGACGAGCGTTTTAATGTCGGCGTTGGGGTATCGCGTAGCGATAAATACCTTTTTGTGGAAACCGCCTCCAAGATCACCAGCGAAACGTGGGTGTTGGAGCAAAGCAACCCCACCGGTGAGCTGCAGGTGATTCGCCCTCGGGAAGAAGGGGTGGAGTACCAGATCAACCATGCGGTTATCGAAGGCGTAGATACTTGGATTATCAACCACAACGCACACGGCCCCAATTTTGAGGTTGGGGTGTTGCCTGTGGCTGAGCCTTTGGAAAATTTCGATCAGCTTTCTGTTTTGGTGCCGCACAGCGATACGGTGCGCATTGAAGGGGTAGACACCTACCGCGATCAGATCGTCATGGGTTACCGCAGGGAGGCAATCCCTCGGGTGGCGGTGATGCCGCTGGATTATGGCCTAGGGGAATTTAAAGAACTGGAATTTGATGAAGAGCTCTACAACGTGGAGATGGAGGGCAGTTCCGAATGGGATGCCCCAGTTTTGCGGCTGACTTACAATTCCTATATCACGCCAACGCAAGTCTACGATTACTCGGTGCCCACCGGTAAGCTGCACCTGCTTAAAGAACAAGAGATCCCCGCAGGCTACGATGCCAAGGAGTACACCGCTTACCGGGTATGGGTGGAAGCGGCAGATGGCGTTAAAATTCCGGTTTCGGTGGTTCATCGTGCAGATTTGGATCTGACCAAGCCTAATCCCATGCTGCTGTATGGTTATGGTTCTTACGAGGCATCCATGAGCCCGACTTTTAATGTGGTGCGTCCCTCGCTGCTGGATCGGGGCATTATTCACGTCACCGCCCATGTTCGCGGTGGCGGCGAGATGGGTCGTGGGTGGTATGAAGATGGCAAGTTTTTGCAGAAGAAAAACACCTTCACTGATTTCATTGCCTGCGCTGACTACTTCATTGCCAAGCAGCTGACCAAACCGGATATGTTGTTGGCGGCTGGTGGTTCCGCAGGTGGATTGCTCATGGGTGCGGTGGCAAACATGGGTGGCGATAGGTTCAAAGCCATTGACGCCAATGTGCCTTTTGTCGATCCACTAACCTCCATGCTCATGCCAGAACTGCCATTGACGGTTCCCGAATGGGAGGAATGGGGCAATCCGCTGGAGAGCAAAGAAGTTTACGACTACATGGCTTCTTACGCGCCTTATGAAAACATCGAAGCCAAAACCTACCCCAATATCCTCGCCATTACCAGCATAAATGACACCAGGGTGTTGTATGTTGAACCTGCGAAGTGGATAGCCAAGCTTCGCGACACAGCCACCGGTGGTTCCTTCTTGCTGAAAACTGAAATGGCCGCTGGTCACGGTGGGGTTTCTGGCCGCTACGAAAGCTGGCGGGAAATCGCTTTTGAGTTTGCTTGGGATATTAACCAGATAACCGGGCTGGAAGATTAGGATTGTCCCTGTTTGTCAACGACCAATGCTTGAGATGTTGGAGCTGCTGCGGGGTGATGTAACCCCAAACGCTTGTTGCTAAGAATTTTAAAATCTATGGTCAGTAATCGATTACTGACCATAGATTTTGGTAGTTTCTTCAAAACCTACCTAGTTTTTGCGCGTACTGTAGCGACCCATTCGCCGTTGATGGGGCCTGAAACTGTATGCAAAAGTTGAAGCTCTGGGCTGTTCAGGAAAGTTAGACCTGCATTTTCCGAAGCGATTTGATCCCCAATCATAGCCAAGGCAAAGACCAATGACTGCATGGAATCTACCCCACCGGACGACGCATTAATTTCTCCGTCAGGAAGACCGGAAATAGTCCAATGCGTGATCCAGTCGTGACCATTTTGTTGGGGCTTGCCAACATTAATTTCTACCTAGTTGCCATGTTGATCTTTCAGTATGCGATTTATCAAGGATGTATCCTTTGTAGGCATGAGAGCTCCTTAGCCATGAGGGGGTGTAGTAGACATATTAGTCTCGTAGCGTGGTTTGATTTTAGCTTATGTGGTTTGGGCTCCAAAAGCTCATCCGGTGGCAGGTATCGGTGCCAGTAGTGTCAGTGTTGGGTGGCGTATCATAAGCATCAAACATGGGGCAGATCCGGCTTCTCGTAATTCTTCCGACCTGCATATAAGATAAATTCGGGGTGGAACCGCCCTTGAATAAAATTCGATCTTTAAAATGGGTATTGTCGCCAAGAAATTTTTTTGATAAAATAGCTTCAACCCTCAATAATAAAATACCTTCGCTGGCCCAATTAAATTCAGGAGGGCTGTGGTGTAAATATAACAGGTAAGCCTTAAAAGACCCCAACAGGAACTGGCGGTGTTGAGTAAGAGAAGGCTTGATATGGTTATGTTTATTTACACCATCATAGTAATTCTCATGTTTTTAAAGGGCGTTCACAGGTGTAAAAGTTACATTCTAGTTAGGTTTGGAAGGTGCTGCTTGGTTGATTTAGCTGGTTAATCACGCAGTAACTTACGCAGCTTGTTCGGAAATTAGTTAGGAACTTTTCACGTTTAAAATGTCCTAACGGATTGAATGATGGCGATTTAGAAAAAATAGCGAAACTGTGTGAATAAACGCTGAAAAGGAGGTATGAAAAAAAGGGGGCAATGTTCCTATTATCTCTTTTTAAAATCAAGTAGAAAGAAAGGGGAGAATGAAATGATAATGGGGAGAAAAGACACGATCTCTCTGATGTCTATTATCGCAACTACTTTGTTAGTGATGTCTATCCTAGTAGCTCCGAACGCATCGGCAGCAGTTGTCGATGATGTTAATAAATTTGGTACAGAGGCTGCAAATTCTCAGACTGAGACTGGTGTTAATGATCTTGATACCATGACATCTGGTATCGAACGTCATCTTACTGACGGGCCTAACGGAAAATACTTCGATAAAGAAGCTGCACAAGCGGCAGGTGAAAACCAATTCGTAATCGAAGCTGGTGAGAACTTCAATATGATTATGGAGCAGAATCACGAAGGACAGTCGCGGGGTGATGGTGAAGACGGAGCAATGCAGAAAGAGCTATCAGTGCCGATTTGGGGGAATTGGTGTGGGCCGGGTCATAGCGGTCCGGAACCTCCTGTAGATACCCTTGATACTCTCTGTATGCGTCATGACAAGTGCTATGCGGCTCGTGGCTATTTTAACTGCTATTGCGATGCACAACTTAAAGCGGAGATTGATCGATTTGCGCACCGGATGACTCCGCGGGAGCGCTCTATGGCTGCTGCGGTCAAGATGGCGTTTAGTGTAGGTTTGTGTAATCCGTTCTAAGCCTTATAACTGACGACACAAAACAAAAACTGCTAAGTCGGGCGTGGTGGGGTACTCCCCACCTAGTCCAACGTAGTTTTGTGTTTCGTCCGCTATAGCTAGGAGTTGAAAGTCAATGCATCGGTTCAGGAATGTATGTGAACGTATCGCTCCGGCATTATTTGCCTGTGCTGTTTTCTTGTATGTGGTCACAGTGGTTCGAGGATCAGACTCACCAGCGCAGACCTTGTGGTTGTTCTGTGGCATTGTGGTGACCTTTGGGGTGTGCGCTGTTATCGCAGGCATTGGGCACAGAATGACCTTGGCGATAGTCAGCGGGGCTTTCGCCATACTCGGCTTTCAAGGGATGTTTTGGGTGGCCTACACATGGGAGGCATTAACCCATTAGGCACCAATTGTTTTCGCTTTTCGACGCCCCCAGCTTACGGGGGCGGGTTAGGCTATTATGGTGGTGTCTGTTAGCCACAATAATGATTTTAAAAGTTGAAAGGGAGCGGGAACATGAACACTCCAGTTTTTTCATTGCGCGTGCTGTTGCATGTTGATCCACCCGAATCAGCAGAGCAGGCAGTTAAAGATATCCGAGATCTTTGTTTGCTGAATGATGAAATTCAACAATTAAATCCAACGGTGAGCAACACCAATGTTCCTGGGCAGCTACAGGTGGAATTCATTTTCGCTGAGGAAAACCCCAATATGGTGGAATCGCGGGTCACTGAGTCAATTGAGCACCTTCTGGACGTGGTCAACACACGATTTCAGCACGATGAAATTCGTGAAGGCAGTAACTGGTTGACATTTGCTTAAGGTAGACAACGGGTGAAGGAAAGACCATAGCGGAGAAAACTAAACCGATATGGTGCTTTGCCCAAGCATGTTTGGACTGGTGGGCGGGACTTTTTCTAGCAATCCCCACGTTCATTGGACTTGGTATTTCTGTCTTTCCTTCAACCGTCAGCCGAATAATAGTGGTGTTTAGCAAAGAGATTACTATTGCTTCAATCTTGCTCTATCTTGCAGTGTTTTTTGGGGTAGTTGGTGGTATGGGGGCGATTTCTAAGCGTAAAAGTCTCGTTCGGCTGGAAACCGAGAACGAGCGATTACGGGAAATCGCTATAAAATATGATCGCGATACCAAACTCCTACTGGAAGATTTTCTTCGCGATTTGGCTTTTGACTGTGGATTAAGTAATGAAAAACAAGGTCTCCCGACTGATATTCGAATAACCATATATTGACATGATGATATAGATCGGGTGTTTGTGCCAGTAGCTAGAGTGTCTGGAAACCCAGTTTTTAGCTCATTTGGTAGAGCCACCATATCGGATACTCAGGGGGTGATTAGCAAAGGCTGGGGTAATCGGTTTTATCGCCATCAATCCTCAGTTAATACCGAAGAAGACTGGATAAAAGACCAAGTTGATAATCATAATTTTGCTGAAGAAGAGGCTCGAAGCATCAAAATGAAATCTTTGAGTATTCTTGCGTGGCGTCTGGAATACGAGCATCAGCCAATAGGTGTAATGGTTATCGAAAGCACTAGAAAAACTAAAGCTGGCTATGATGTCAAGGCCAAAGTCGAAAACTCGCGGCAATTTTCTCCTATTATGCGAGCTGTATATCGCATTCGTGAATCTCACTTACAAAAGCTCACCACTAACACAACAAACCTTCACCCAGTACCCTTGGCATCATGAGTATTTACGATATTGATGTCACCTTAGTTGATGGCCGTGCCACCACCATGCGGGACTGGGAAGGCCACCTTCTTATGATTGTTAATACCGCATCAGAATGTGGCTACACCCCGCAGCTAGAAACCCTAGAAGAACTGTTCCAGGATTACGCACCTCGGGGATTATTCGTCATCGGTGTTCCCTGCAATCAATTCGGTGAGGAAGAACCGCAAAGTAATAAACAGATCGCCCGCAACTACGACGTCACCTTCCCGCTGTTGGCCAAGACTGATGTCAATGGTCCGCACCAACATCCGCTCTATGAGTTCCTAAAAGGGGAGGGACCGGATATTGAATGGAATTTTGAAAAGTTCTTAGTTTCGCCAACAGGCCAGGTAGTGGGACGTTTTGCCCCTAAGATGGAACCAGATGAGTTGCCAATTATTGAAGTTATCGAAGAGTATCTTCCTATCTAATTGGCAAGCCTTAGATAGCTAGAACCCGCCACGTAGTCAGTGTTAGTTTGTGAACTATGCTGACGTCCGGCTTTCTACTTATTCGTACCATCCCTATCTCGGTGTTAGCCCTGCCCTGGGTGGAAAGCTAATGCACGAGAACGAATACCATACAGATACCGCCAGCCAGTTGAATTGGCTGCGCGCCGGGGTGCTGGGTGCTAACGACGGCATTGTTTCGGTTTCCTGCTTATTGCTTGGAGTAATTGCCGCTGGTGTACCCACTAAAGAGATCTTTTTGGTGGGGATCGCCGCGGTGATTTCTGGTGCAGTTTCCATGGCCTTGGGGGAGTACGTGTCGGTTTCGGCGCAGCGTGATAACGAACGACGTTATATCGCCAAGGAGAAAGAAGAACTGAGTACCATGCCGGAGGAGGAACACCACGAATTAGTGGAAATCCTCACCGGCTATGGGATTTCTCCACAAACCGCCCATCAGGCTGCGCGGCAAATTGAAGCGCAAAACCCGTTGCACGCTCACCTAAGGCTGGAGTTGGGCATCGATCCAGATGAACTAACCAATCCTTGGGCGGCGGCGTTTTCTTCCGCGGCCGCATTCACGGTGGGGGCCGCCCTGCCGCTGATTGCAGCTTTAATGGCTGGTGGGACTGTTGTGACCGTGGTAACGCTACTGGCCTTAGCCCTGACTGGATTTATTAGTGCAGTTATTTCTGACACTGCCCGTAGTAAAGCTGTGGTTCGGTTGGTAATAGGTGGTGCCTTGGGGCTGGTCATTACCTACGGGGCAGGTGTCTTATTCGGGGCATCGGGTTAGGCCAACCTTCTCGCCCCCGCGCCGGGTACCGCTACTAGGAAAGTGGGATTAGGGAAACCGTTTTCTTCGGCGGCAGCGGCGATAGCAGCAGCGGTTGGGGCGACATTTTCGGTTGCTACCAAAGCGATAACGCTGCCACCAAAGCCGCCGCCGGTCATACGGGCGCCGTATTGGCCAGCAGCTTGGAAGGCAGATTCCAGCTCTTCGGTGACTACCTCATAGTCGTCGCGTAATGATTCATGGCTGCCGGTCATCAGTTGGCGCACCTGGTCGAAATCGCCAGCCTTGAGCGCGGTAACTGCCTGTGCGGTGCGGGCGGTTTCTTCTTCGACGTGCCGGACACGTCGATAAGCAATGTCAGGATCGGCCGCCCCAGATTCTTGGGCCCAGGTGCGGGCGCGCTGCGCAGCATCGGTGATTTCGCGGAGGGTGGTGGCGTTGAGTGCGGCGGTGGCGGCGTCGATAAGCCCGCGGCGGCTGGCGTACTGACCATCGGAGAGGTCATGCGGTGCATTGGTGTTGGCGATCAGTAGACTTAGCCCGGCTGCTTGCAGATCGCAGGGGAGTAGTTCCACGGTGTCAGCGGCGAAATCAATGGCCAAGGCGTGGCCGGTTTGGCCGAATAAACTGGCGCGTTGATCGAGCCCGCCGGTGGAAGCACCCACGACCTCGTTTTCGGCGCGGATACAGGCATCAACCAATTGCGCGCGATTTTCTTGTGTACCATCGAGTTCTTGAACCCCCAGCGCTACCGCACATTCCAAGGCGGCGGAGCTAGAAAGCCCCGAGCCCAGCGGCACATCAGAAACCAAGGCAATATCAAAACCCGTGTGGCCACCCGAGCCACTAGCCTGGCGATAAGCCCAAATGCTACCTGCGACGTAGCCGGCCCAATTGGCGGGATTACCGGGGCCAACCTCAGTTAGGGGAATCTCGAAGCGGATAGCTTCCTCCGCACCTGGGGCCAGCGAGACGATGCGCAGCAGGGAATCTTCACGCGGACCGATGGCAGCAGCGGTGCATTGTTCCAACGCGAACGGAATCGAAATACCACCGGCATAATCGACGTGGTCACCAATGAGATTTACCCGACCCGGCGCCGCCCACACCCCAGCACAAGGAGTATCAAAATGCTCAGCATAAAGGGCTTGAGCGGCGGCTACAAGGTCGGTATCGCTGCGGGTAGTAAGCCAAGTGACCATTAGTTCCAAATCTCCTTAAATCGGTTGGCTATTAGTTCCGGGGTGGTGTCGTTCATCCACGCCCCTTGGGCGGATTCCACCCCGGCCAGGAATTTCATGCGGCCTGGGGAACGCATCAGGGAGAAAATCTGCAAATGGAACCGCACCAGCGGGCGGAGCTTAGGATCAACGGGCGCTTGATTCCACGCCGCTATATAAGGAGTGCGTTCAATTCCGTCAAAGAACCGATCCACCGCGGTATAAAGCCGTTTCAACAGGGGAGTGAGTTCTTGTTTCTCTTCTTCGCTAAGCTCTGTGAAATCCGCGACCTGCCGATGAGGCAACACCATAACTTCCATCGGCCATTTGGCGGCGGCAGGGACGAAAACAGTGAAATGCGCACCTTGGTGGATAATCCGTTTCCCGCTACGACGCTCCGCCTGCAGCACTTCCTCGAACAGCATGCCGTCATGTGCTTGCGCCTGGGTAATGATCTGACGCATCCTAGGAGTTAAATCCGGAAAAGAATAGATCTGGCCATGCGGGTGCTGCAGCGTCACCCCAATTTCCTCACCCCGGTTTTCAAAAGGAAACACCTGCGCAATCCCGGGCAGTGCGGAAAGCGCAGCCGTGCGGTGCGTCCACGCCTCTATAACAGTACGAATTCGCTCCACCGTCAGATCGCGGAAGGATTGGCTGGGATCGGAAGTAAAACACACCACCTCGCAGCGCGCCAGCGCAGGCTTTCGGGCAAACAGCTCTACGCCATCAACCGTGTACGCGTAATCGTCTGGCACCTGCATATGCCTGATTAACGACGGAAACCGGTTTTCAAACACCACCACGTCGTAGTCAGGGGAGGGGATTTCTGTGGGCAATTGGCCAGGTGTGGTCGGAGCCAAGGGGTTTTCATTAGCCGGTGGCATAAACGTGCGGTTCATACGGTGTGCTGCGAAAACCACCCAGTCGCCGGTCAGCGGGTCGCGGCGCATCTCTGATTCGGTAGCAATGGGCGGCAGATCACGGGAATCTGTTAACACCCGCTGCGCACCAAGGGTGTCATCGAAGTAGATGAGCTCCCGGCCATCGGCCAGCGTGGTGGACGTAATGCGCAACTCCATGGCTAGTGATCCTCAGCAACTACAATCGGGGCGATTTTCGCCCACAAGGCAAACCCAATTGCCACCGCAAGCATGCCGATTCCGGCATAAAGATTATCAACCGATTCTTTGTCGGTGCCGGGGTCGAGGAGGAAACTGCAAATAATCAGTACGATCCCGTAGATTCCCAGCAACGAGCCAATGACATTACGGATATCGAAAGCACCCGCAGAGTGTTGTTCTGACATGTTCTTGTCCTCCTTAGAAGAAGATCAGGTTAAGGGTAATGACCATGGCCAAGCACAACAACCCCAGTGGCACCGTGCGGCGGAACCACGGCAGCGATGTTTCAGAAGCATCAACCAGCTGGTCTTTAGGGGTTACCGAGCGCACAAAGCCCACCAGTTCCTTATCCGGCTTGGGGGTGGTGATAAGCGAAAGGAGTATCGAAACAACCACGTCGGTGACAAACGCAATGGAAGCCGCAATAAACGCCACACCTTGGCCCGGTAGCGACACCACTGGGTCGTCGCCAAGCGACAGCGACCAGAAGAACACTGCGGACAGGGTGCCGCAGACCAGCCCCACCCAGCCGGCGGTTGGGGTCATGCGCTTCCAGAACATACCGAGAATGAACGTGGCAAACAGTGGTGCATTAAAGAACCCGAACAAGGTTTGCAGGTAGTCCATGACATTGCCAAAATTCTGGGCGATCAATGCGGTAAACATGGCAATGACCGTTGCCGCCACCGTGGCTAAGCGCCCGAATTTTAAGTAATAATCATCGTCTTTGTCTTTGACCACGTAGGTTTGCCAAATGTCATAACTGATCACGGTGTTAAAAGCGGAAATATTAGCCGCCATGCCCGCCATGAACGATGCTAAAAGACCCGCAATCGCAACACCCAACAACCCGTTAGGCAACAGGTCACGCATGAGCAGCAGCACCGCATCATTGGGTTGTGCGGTCGGGTTGTCGCCCATGAGCTCTGCAACCAAAACCGAAGCCAACATGCCAGGTAACACCACTAAAAACGGCACGAACATCTTCGGGAAAGCACCAATGATGGGGGTTTTGCGAGCCGCCGATAATGATTCCGAAGCCATGGCTCGCTGCACCTCGACAAAGTTGGTGGTCCAGTAGCCAAAGGACAACACAAAGCCCAAACCAAAGACAATACCGATCACGGACCACACCGGATTATCAAAACCAGAAATATCCGTACCGGGCCACGTATGGAAGTGACTTTCATTAGCAACCTGTTCTTTTAGACCACTCCAGCCGCCCACCCGATTAAGACCAATCAACGTCAGCGGGAACAATGCCGCGATAATGACGAAGAACTGCAAAACCTCGTTATAGATGGCAGCACTAAGACCACCTAACGTGATATACGACAGCACAATGATCGCAGCCGTCAGTAGAGTCACCCACAGTGGCCACCCCAGCAGGGCATTAACAATCTTTGCCAGCAGCAACAGGTTCACACCGGCAATAAGCAATTGCGCTAAAGAAAACGAGATGGCATTAACCAAATGGGCGCCAGGGCCATACCGCCGCAGCATAAACTCCGGCACGGAGCGAACCTTAGAACCGTAATAAAACGGCATCATGACAATGCCCAAAAACACCATGGCAGGCACAGCGCCGATCCAGAAATAGTGCATGGTTTGGAAACCATATTGCACCCCATTAGCCGACATGCCAATGATTTCCACCGCACCCAAATTGGCCGACACAAAAGCTAGACCCGTCACCCAGGCAGGTAACCCACGCCCAGACAAAAAGAAATCAATCGAGCTGGAGACCCGTGCTTTAGCCGCCCAGCCGATGCCAAGAACAAAAATGAAATACAGTGCGACCAGCGTATAGTCAATCCAATGCGCATCAAGTCGCAATACTGATTCTGCAGTTTCCATAATGCTTCCTTCTGCTATGAATGTGTAATCGCTCGTAATGTGACTTCAGAGCTGGCAGGCTGCCCCTTATCAAGGGTTACCAGCCCCACACCAGAACGCAGCGCATTGGGCGGAGCACTCATCGGCTCCACCGCTATCGCGCGCCCCCGACCCGGGAACGAACTGCCCATAGCCGGGCCTGGGGTGAAGATTTGGAACCAATCCAAATCCGCCGAAGTAACCATTTCCACGCCGTTGCCCTCAGGGTTTATCAACGTGCAGACCCGATCCACCGGACCAGGTTCAGCCCGGAAACAATGATCCAACTGCAAATCCCGCACCGGGCTGCCAGTGGTTACATGAGGAATAACCTGCTCTACCGGGATGAGTTCCCCGGTAGGAAGATTTCGGTCGCTGAGCGGCTGGTTATAAGCCAACGGAGCAATAAGAACACAATCATCTGTAGGCGCACCCCACGCCGACAAGTACGTATGCAACCCAAACGCATACGGACAAGGCTCGTCAGCAGAAGCCGTGTACTTTGCGTGTAAACCGGCCTCATCCAACCGATACTGCGCCTGAAGCCTTACCGTCCACGGCCAACCAGGCAGATCCGACAAAACCAACTCCATAGTTGCCTGCGCCGGTTGCTCCTCTATTACGGACCAAGCCGTACGGCTAAAACCATGAATAGCGTTAGAATTAGCCGGCTCGGTCAGCTCTAATTGATACTGCTTGCCGGCAAATTCAAACTGTCCATCCTCGGTGCGATTCGGCCACGGAGCTAATACCACGCCACAATCCATAGGCGGATACTCGCCATCCGGATACGTTTCCACCAGTGGGTGGCCCGAAAAAGTCAATGATTTAATGCCACCGCCAAAAGCTGCAACCTCAGCCTGGTAATCACCTGCAGCAAGCTTTACGACGGGATGCGGGTTTACTTCACTAGCCATCCTTAAGTACCTTTCGGGGCTCTTCCACCCAAACAGACTGTGGCTTATGGCACGTTTAGGCGGGAATGTAAGGGACACTACTAACCATACCGAGAATAAACAGCACGATAAGGTAATAGCTGCTTTTAGGGGTAAACTAACCCTTGGCGATGACGCTTTTAAATATTTGTGAGGAGCTTCCAACGTGGCCCGTGTTGTAGTGAACGTAATGCCGAAGGCTGAAATTCTCGACCCCCAAGGACAAGCCGTAGTACGCGCCCTGAGCCGAATCGGCGTCGAAGGAGTGGCGGATGTCCGTCAAGGCAAGCGCTTTGAAATCGAAGTAGACGATTCTGTAACCAAAGAACAGATCGAAAAAATGGCCGAAACCTTACTGGCCAACACCGTAATTGAAGACTTCGAGGTAATTGTCTAAAAAATGAGCGCAAAAATCGGAGTAATTACTTTCCCCGGCACCCTAGACGACGTCGATGCCGCCCGCGCGGTACGCTACGCCGGTGCCGACGTCGTAAATTTATGGCATGCCGATTCTGATCTGAAAAACGTCGATGCAGTAGTAGTGCCCGGCGGATTCTCCTACGGCGACTACCTCCGCACCGGAGCAATTTCCGCCCTAGCGCCGGTAATGCAATCCGTAATAGAAGCAGCCAATAACGGCATGCCAGTATTAGGAATCTGCAACGGTTTCCAGATCCTCACCGAGGCCAAACTACTACCAGGAGCACTGACCAGAAACCAAGGTCTGCATTTCCATTGCGTAGACACATACCTAGAAGTGGTTAACAACACCACCGCCTGGACCAACACCTTTAGCCCCGGGCAGCGGATCTATATCCCCGCCAAACACATAGGCGGCAGATTCCAAGCCAGCGAAGAAACCGTAACCATGCTGGAATCGGAAGGCCGCGTCGTATTCCGCTATACGGACAACTTCAACGGGTCAGTTAACGCAATCGCTGGCATCACCAACGAAACCGGCCGGATAGTAGGGCTCATGCCCCACCCCGAACACGCAATTGATTTGCTAACCGGACCGTCCGTAGACGGCCTGGAACTATTCCTATCCGCCGTCGGCACCATTGCTGCTTAAGGAGAGCTGACACATGAGCACTTTCAATGACACCGTCGAGGCAGCAACCGCCCACCCTGACCTCGAACAACCCTACGCCTCACTCGGCCTCAAAGACGACGAGTACGCCCGCATTAAAGAAATCCTAGGCCGCCGCCCCACCGACGCCGAACTAGGCATGTACTCCGTAATGTGGTCCGAGCACTGCTCCTATAAATCCTCCAAAGTACACCTCCGCTATTTCGGAGAAACCACCACAGAGGAAATGAACTCCAAGATTCTCGCAGGCATCGGCGAAAACGCCGGGGTGGTAGACATCGGCGATGGCAACGCCGTAACCTTCCGAGTGGAATCACACAACCACCCCTCCTACGTAGAACCACACCAAGGTGCCGCCACCGGCGTCGGAGGCATCGTCCGCGACATCATGGCCATGGGCGCGCGCCCCATTGCAGTGATGGACCAACTACGATTCGGCCCCGCCGACGCCCCCGATACCTCCCGGGTGCTGCCAGGAGTGGTTGAAGGCATTTCCCATTACGGAAACTGCCTAGGGCTTCCCAATATCGGCGGCGAAACCGTCTTCGACGAATCCTACGCCGGTAATCCCCTCGTCAACGCCCTATGCGTGGGTACCTTAAAAGTGGAAGACCTCAAACTTGCCTTCGCCTCCGGTCTAGGCAACAAGGTCATGCTCTTTGGATCCCGTACCGGCCTAGACGGCATTGGCGGCGTTTCAGTCTTGGCCTCTGACACTTTCGAAGAAGGCGCAGAACGCAAACTCCCCGCAGTCCAGGTAGGTGACCCCTTCGCCGAGAAGGTACTCATCGAATGCTGCCTTGACCTTTATCGCGCCGGGGTGGTTGTGGGTATTCAAGACCTTGGGGGTGCGGGGCTTGCCTGTGCGACCTCTGAGCTGGCTGCTGCCGGTGATGGGGGCATGGAGATCAACCTTGATGCCGTGCCGCTGCGTGCCGAAAACATGACTGCGGCGGAAATCCTCTGCTCGGAGTCCCAGGAGCGTATGTGCGCGGTGGTTCGGCCCGAGGACGTGGAGAAATTCAAAGAAATCTGCGCCCATTGGGATGTGACCTGCGCGGAAATTGGCGAAGTCACCGCAGGCGAACACCTACTGATCCGCCACCGCGGCGAGCTGGTAGTCGACGCACCAGCACACACCATTGCCCACGAAGGCCCCGTTTACGAACGCCCTTGGGCACGGCCCGAATGGCAAGATGAACTGCAAACCTTCCAAGGCGTTCAGCCGCCAGCCGAACTCGGCCAAGCCCTAGTAGACATGATCGCTTCCCCCGCGTTGTGTTCCCGCAGCTTCATCACCGAGCAATACGACCGTTACGTGCGCGGTAATACGGTTCAAGCCAAAGACGCCAATGCCGGCGTATTGCGTATCGACGAATCCACGAACCGCGGAGTTGCGGTAGCAACCGATGCTTCTGGCCGCTACACCAAACTTGACCCCAATACTGGTGCCAGGCTTGCCCTCGCCGAAGCTTATCGCAATGTTGCGGTTACCGGTGCTCGGCCGGTGGCGGTTACGAACTGTTTGAACTTCGGCTCCCCGGAAGACCCCGCAGTGATGTGGCAATTCCGTGAGGCCGTGCATGGGCTAGCCGATGGGGCACAGGAACTGGGAATCCCAGTGTCCGGCGGTAACGTGTCGTTCTACAACCAGACCGGCACCGAGGCGATTTTGCCCACCCCGGTAGTCGGAGTGCTTGGCGTGCTTGACGACGTCCGCACCGCCATCTCCAATAAACTCCCCGCAGCCAACCAAGACCTCTACTTGCTCGGCGCAACCTTGGAGGAATTCGGCGGCTCGATTTGGCAGCAGCTATCCACTGGTGGTCTTAATGGTCTGCCCCCACAGGTAGACCTTGCCAACGAGATGAAGCTGGTGGAATTCTTCCAAGACGCTGAGTTTGTCTCCGCCGCCCATGACCTTTCGGAAGGTGGCTTGGCAGCCGCTGTTATGGAGCTAGCCATTCATTCCGGAAAAGGCATCGAATTACAGCTGGATGATCCGTTTGTTCAGCTGTTCTCCGAGTCCGCCTCCCGGGTGATCGTGGCTACTAACGACGGCCAGGCCGTGACCGAACGCGCCGAGGCGCTCGGAATTCCGGTGACCAAGATTGGTGCCACTAACGATTCTGGTGTGCTGTCGGCGGGTGGTGCTCAGGTGGGCGTCGAAAAGCTAACCGAAGCCTATTACGGCACTTTACCTGGGCTGTTCGGCCACGCGGTGGGGGCAAACTCTGTGGTGAAATAGTGATCAGGGTACACTGGCTCGCATGACTAAAGCCCAACAGAACCTGCCTAGCTTCCTTGTTAAACCACAACGCATGGATTTGGTTCTGTATGGGGTATTGATTGCGATGGGCATCTACGGTTTCGCGCTGATGCCCTTCCGTGCGGTTCTTCTTAATACGTATACGCTGCAGAACGTGTTTCTTACCGGCGGTAGTTTTTCAGTACTTAAACTCAGCGCCGAGAATCCTGACCGGCTAGGATTTCTCGCTTTTGTGGTTGTGGTGGCCGCACTCAGCATGATTAAATTTCTGCCTTTGTACTACCTCATGGGCAGGCGTTGGGGGCAGGAATTTATCGATCTCAGCTTTGCCAACCATCCGCCGCTGTGGTTCCGCAAGCTGGAGAATTTTATTTATAAGTACCCAGGATTCTGCCTATTTTTATCCTTCATTCCGTTTTCTCCCATACCAGCGACCATTATCTTTGCTATCGGCGGGATTCAAAAAATTAAGGGCTGGGTGCTGGCCGGTTACGCTTTCGTATTTGCGGTCATGCTGAAGTGTTTTTATGTTTACCTAGGCCTGACATTCGGCGAAGAGGTAAGAAACACTCTTGAGGTGATTGATAAATACGTCATGCGCATCACCCTCGCCTTGATAGCGTATATGTTTATTTCCATCTGGTTTAAAAACCGCAAGAAAGCATAAAACCGCCCTAGTTGTTTTTGGGCGTGGTTTTTGGCCGGGGCGCGTGTGGTGCCTCGGCTTTTGGGTTGTTTGGGCCTTGGTTAGAGGGTTTTGTTGGTCAGGGGGTGGGTGTTGAATTCTAGGGGTTGGTCGGGGTGGCGGCGTAGTCCTGCTTTGCCGGTGTGTGGGTCGCGTTCTATGTGTCCGTTGCGGTGTTTTCCTGGGTTGTC
>CAUQSW010000015.1:0-47140 GCA_963520895.1 uncultured Corynebacterium sp.
AGGAACTGACGCTGGTGGCTCAGACACAGGTGGCACAGCTAATGGCGGGGTAGCAACAGACGGTGGAACTGCACTACCAGGCGCAGCCAGTGGTGAAGTGACCGCAGGTATGCCAGCTGGGGGTATCGCAGGTGAAGGCGCTGGTGACCCTACACTTGTCGAAGACCCTGTGCCTGTATTAGTCATGGGCATAGGTGGGGTAGTCGGTGTTGAAGCGTTGGGGTGAGCAGATTGTGGTTGTTTGACCGAGCGGATGGGGAGTTCAAGCGGTTGTTTGGTTCGAGGAGTGGGGAGGTGGCCGTCGATAAGTATGGAATCGCGTAGCATTTGGGCGACATCTTTGACGGCTGGAGCGTCGTCGGGCGCAGTGGCTTTGAGTCCGCTGGTCAGCATAGTGTTACAGAAGGGACAGCCGACGGCTACTTCTGTGGCGCCCGTGGCGGCGGCTTCTGCGGCGCGATTCTCGTTGATTCGGGTGCCGAGTTTTTCCTCCATGAACATGCGTGCACCGCCTGCGCCGCAGCAGAAACCCTCATTACGGTTGCGGGGCATCTCTTCTAATGTCGCACCGGTGGCGGTGATGAGTTCCCGTGGGGGATCGAAGATCTTATTATGCCGCCCTAGGAAACAAGGATCGTGGTAGGTGATTGGTTTCCGATTTTTCGGACCACGAGGAACCGGAGTGAGAAGTTTTTCCCTTACTAGCCGGTTGAGCAGTTGAGTGTGGTGGAATACGTCGTAATGCCCATCGAAGTCGGGGTACTCATTGCGGATGGTATTGAAACAATGGGCGCAGGTGGTGATTATCTTGCGCCGACCTTTCGGGACGCCGGCGAAGGCGTCGTTAAGCGTTGCGATGTTTTCCATGGCCAGTTGCTGGAACAAAAACTCGTTTCCAGCACGGCGGGCGGGGTCACCGGTGCAGGTTTCGTCCTTAGCTAGGACTGCGAAATGGACACCGGCGGTATGCAGCAGTTCGACGACAGCGCGAGTGGTTTTCTTGCCGGCATCATCAAAAGTTCCAGCGCAGCCGACCCAGAAGAGATATTCAAAGTCAGTTTCGTCTTCCCCTAATATCGGAACGTCAATGCCGTCTCGGCGTGCCTCGTCAATCCAGGTTTGGCGTTCCGAGTTATTACGGCCCCACGGATTCCCCTTGACCTCAAGGTTTTTGAACATGCCTGACAATTCGGATGGAAAATCGGACTCCGCAAGCACTTGGAAGCGCCGCAGGTTGGCAATGTGGTCAATGTGCTCGATATCGACAGGGCATTGTTCCACACACGCACCGCAATTCGTGCATGACCACAAAACATCGGGGTGGACGGGATCAGTCTCCCCGACAAGTTTAAGCACGTCCAACCCCTCGTGCCCCTGGGCTTCAATGGCGGTATCGCGCAGACCCATCATCAGTAGCTTAGGTGATAGCGGTTTTTGAGTATTCCAGGCAGGGCATTGATCCTGGCACCGGCCGCACTCGGTGCAGGTGGTGGTATCAAGCAGCATTTTCCAGTTAGCATCGTTCAGCGTGCCGACGCCCAACTGCGAGTCATCTTCGACATTCTCCAGGGTTAATGGGGTGCCATTAGAAAACATCGGGGGAAGCGCGCCTAGAGCTTTAGTGCCATCCGCGTGGCGACCGAAAAAGATGCTGAAGAATGCGAGAAATCGGTGCCAAGCCACACCCCAGTCAAGATTTCCGGCGACCACAATCAGCCACACCATGCCGACCAGCAGCTTAAATAATGCCAGGCTGCTGACTAAAATCGGGCTGGAAGGCAAAAGCGTGGCTACATGCCTGCTCGCGAAATCAGCCCATACGGAACTATGTCCATAAGTTGCGATTTTTGCGGCCTTGACCAGCAGCATTCCCAAGCCTTCTAGCAAGATTACGCATTCAACGAAAATTGCAGCTTTGGCGTTGGAGCCTTGGAACCTAGCAGGTTTACCAAGCCGCACAAAGATCAAAAACAGGATCCCCAGAACTGTCCCTAGTGCAAAAATCTCTTCCGCAAAGTGGTACAGCGAAAACTTAGATAGTAATGGCCAGCCACCAGCAGGGTTGAACGTTTGAATATAGGCTTCAAACCACACGAGGGAGCCAATGAGAAAGCCCATCATCACAAACCAATGCGCTGAAGCAACCAGGGGTTTCTTCATAAGCTCTGTGTGGAAAAACACCTTTTTAAACAGCTGAATAAACCTCTGAACAGGTTTATTCATGCGACCCGGAGTTGGTTGGCCTTGAGTAATCAAACGGGCGGCTTGCCGCACAGCTCGGATAAAGAAAAACCACGCTGGCAGTGATAAGACAATACCGAGAAGTCCGATGATTACGGTGGGGCTCATTAGGGCGAAACTTTCTAACTTGGGCTGGTTATGTCTGCTTACATACCCTAGTACGGTTGTTTTACAGGTAGGACATCAAGTCGGGGTGTCAGGCAAGGTGAGATCAGGAGCTACGGGTAAAAGTACGGAGGAGTTGCAGGGTGGGGGCTAGGGGTTATAGCTTGGGGGCTTAAGAAACGAAATGTCGGGCTACCAGAAATATTGACACAAGATTGCTGCAGCTGGGCATGTTCTATAGTCGTGGCTCGTGGCGAGCTGTAGTTCGGTAGAGATGTCGCATGAGGTCGATAACGGTGCCATACAAAAGCCCGACGTTAGCTACCGCATGGGTGTCTACTTGCAAGCGACCTGCAACTATTGGTTAGTAGTTGCAGTGGTTAGCGATGAGAGTAGCTGAAACCAGCACCACTTCGTGCTGTAGTGAACCGGTGCTGCATAGTAAACCAAGTGCTATACGCAGACCGGGACAGCGCGTGCCTTGGCCAAAGTGTGGATCCAAGCTGCGAGATTTCGAGTTGTCGGGAGTTTTAGTGCGTTATCCCATACCGTATAGGCAATATGATGCGCAGTGAGTGCTGTGGTGAAATCACTTAGCGGTCGGGGAGACTGTGTCAACGCTGTGGTGATTGCATCGTGCACCGCCTGGTTTGCTGCCGTATCGTCAGAGAAATTCGGGACGATGACGGCGTCGTAAAATGGGCGCACGTTTTCAATAGCGATGGTCACATTTCCTAGTACTCTTACCGTGCTTGTGGTTTTTCCAGGTAAGACCGAATTGTCGGAATCACTGTAAGGAGTTAATTCGGGGCTGATTCCCAAAGGTGCGGCGGCAGAGCCAATAATGTCAACGTGAATCTCCGCGTTGCAGCGCATCAGTAGATCGGCTGTGTAGAGGCCAGCGGCGTGAGTGCCAAGAACTGCGATGCGAAGCGGGGACATTATTCCACCTTTCTATTTACTAAATGGCGTTGCTGGAAAGTGTAGACTGATTTGTCTGTATAGGGCAAGACTTGGGTGGATATTTCTTATGGAAGGTGTGGAAGTAACTGGCATTTAACAGGGATTTTTGTTGTGAATAAAATTATAGACAGTATTGTCTGTTATATGCTTCGGTTAGAGTTGAGGATATGGATATTCTTTACGTGTCGGCCACTAAACAGGAAGCATCCGCACTTACCGGCGATGTGCCGTTGTTGATTACTGGGATTGGGACGGTTAATGCTGCGATTGCAGTATCTTCATGGTTGGCAGCTGCAGAAAAACTGCCTGATCTGGTGATAAATTTTGGCACGGCAGGTGCTCTGGTTGATGGCTGGCACGGCGTTTTTGAAATATCGCACACTTTTCAACATGATTTTGACCATGAGCTTTTAAGTCAGATTGCTGGGTATGAAATTCCTAATGGCATTGATCTCTGGTGTACGGGTGGTTTTCCTACCGCCAGGCTTGCAACTGGCAATAGTTTTATAGGAGATAGTGACACTCGGGCGCGGTTGAGTGCTTTGGCACAGGTGTGTGACATGGAAGGGTATGCCGTCGCAGCTGCTTGCCAAGCTGCTGGCGTGCCATGCTCGCTTATTAAGCAAGTAAGTGATACTGCTGATGAACAGGCGGCTACGGAATGGTCCGAAGCGGCTAATCGTGGGGCAACAGATTTAGCGGCTGCAGTTATGCGGCGCGCCGCACTCGCTGGGCGATCCGCTGTAATGTGGTGCGAACGATGGGAACAATCGCATCCTCTACCTCTAGAGGGGAAAACCTAATGATGGTGTATCCTCGCCGCTGTAGTTCGCGTTCTCGGCGTCGTTCCTGCAATAAAGCGCCTATCGCGTTTTCTTCGTATTTAATGTCGCCATCAATCTCAACGATTAAAAATCCGTTGATAAGGAGGTCGGGATAGTATGTCTCGCCACCCTCGCGGAGCGTGGCCTGTGGGATAAGGCTGACGATTTCGGGCAGATCGGCCTGTTCTAAGCGGTATCTTCCCAAAGTCTCGTAGACACTTTGGATCTTGTTGTGGGCGCGGCTGAGCAGCGCAAGTGCCCACTTGACGCCCTTGATGGCTCCCAGGTTTTTCACTCGCTGCATCATTGCTTGTTTGCGAATGCGATGCTTCTCCATGGCGGATTCGATGAAGGCGAGTGCCTCGCGAGGGCCGTAGAGCCTAAGGATGTCAACAAAAGTGCGCTCAATTGTGGTTGTCCGAAGATTGTTCGATTCAGTGATGTGCTCTGTTGGTAAGTTTCCGTATAGGTAACGATAGTGGGGTGACCAGCACTTTTTGGAGCTGGGTGAGGTTGCGCCTGGCAGGGTTAATTCAATTGTCGCTGGGTAAAGGGCTCGACGAGTGCGCTTTGATCTGGGGACTAGGTAAGGAATATCAAGTGCGGCAGCCGCTGCCAATCCTGATAGAACTGATTTTCGAGTACTTGTTCCCGCGGCTAATACTCTTGCTTCAAACTTTTCCCAAGGTGCTAACGCATGATAGTCTTTTGTAGCCATGGCGATCGTGGGCGATAGGAAAATATAACTATTTTTTGTTGTGAGCTTTAGTTTTGCAGTTGTGAGGTTCCGGTGGATCGACCGGACTTTGATGGCATTTAGTTCTTTAAGGGTCTTCATGTATGCATTATTTCATATATGTATTTGGCAAATCTAGACCCCTAGGCAATTTGTTCTAATTGAAAGCTGTGATTGCTGTCTCTTTGCCGGTTGTTTCCGCTGGGGCTATGGCGCGTGTGGGAGCCAGTGGGTTGGTTTCGAGAGATCGGCCTAGCCTGGACAGATCAGCCCGGAGGGCTGAAGCCGGGGAACTGGAAATCTGCTGCTGTGCGCGGTGAGTTTGAAAAGTCGGCGTTATTTCTATCTTGCGTGCTACTAGCTGTTTTTGTGCAGGTGGCGCTGGTGGTTGCTGAGTATTAGTGCGCCTGCTGGACGGTTATCCGAGTTTTCAAACCCCTCGGCTGCGCTAGCCTAGGTTCCGCCGCCGCCCGTAGTCCCGGAGATCCCTGATGTCACTGCCCTCGGCCGAGTTAGCCGGTTAGCTGGTTGTGTTCATAAAAATTGCGCCGCTTGTCGACGCCAACCGGTGCTCTTGGCAAACGCCGATTCCACGTTGCGCGCTCAGGTTTGAGGTTTACATGCTGATGAACCTATTGGAAGTAGTTGTTCAATGGTTGCTGATTGAGGCTAGCAGGCTAGGTTTTAAAAACTCGGTGGAGCTAGGGAAGTGGGGCGGATGTGCAGGGAAAGGATCGTCGAAAAGTGTGGTCTTCCGACATTTCACTTTTTGTTTTTCATTCGGATCTGATCCGCCGTGAGTGGTGGAGGGCAGGATGTTCTCGGTGGTTTTGGTATCGCCTGGAAAACAATACCCCCATAGTGGGGGTATTTGGCTTCTGAGCTTGGCTCAAATCAAGACTATGGATTCGTTGTGGCTTTAAAAAATGAGAAGTCGGAACCTTAGCTTGTAGATCCACCTCGTGAATGAAACCGACTGAAAACGAGGCGGGGTAAAGCCAAGGCTCCGACTTTTCAAGCCGAGAGATTAGGTGTTTGACGTGCAAGTACCTAACTTCTCGAATTTTAAGTACCCAGTTTTTTAGTATTAAAAATCGGAATGTCATAAAACAACTAACAGCCCAATACTAAAAGCCGAATACCTTAAGCGTAGCCCTGATTTGTTTGGTAACAAAGCTGACAGCTTTACATAGCGGTCCAGTTCCTGAAGTATCGGGTGGGAATCTGCCGGTTGTTTAATCAACAACAAATGGAGAAATAACGAGAGGCCACGATTTGCTACGGTAGCTTTGCATGGGAATGTACCAGCATAATGCCCCATTCCTCTGGCTCGTTGGCTATCCGACTTTTCACTTGATCAAAAATGCTCTATTAGGTGCAGGTGACACCAATTTCGCTATGTGGGGTGCGGCACACTTGGTTGGCTGCGGGGTAGGTGGTGCTGGAGGCGTCGAAAAGCTTGCCATTGGTTGCTGCTAGATAAATTGTGGGCGACCTATCTGCTCATTTCGCTGCGCAGGTACCCCGATCTTTCGTAGAAATCGCTGGCTGGCGTGGTAGAACAGCGATGTGCTACCCCCGAACAGGTGGAAAGTTAACCTTCTGTTTACTTTTGCCATGCAAGCTCTTTTTACACTGCTGAAAGTATAGAAAGAACGATGCATGTCCAACAGTACAATGACGGTGTCTCCGCTGGAACAGCGGGCTAATTCCGATAAATGGTGGCACCTGAGTTTTGGTGGCCTCCTCACCGTCACGTTGATAGTTTTTTTCCTCTGGTCTTTTGATTATGTTGGTCCGAATGCAAATAAGCTGATGCTCATTACCACCATTGTTTTTGGTGTGTTCATGGCCTTTAATATCGGTGGTAATGACGTTGCTAACTCCTTTGGTACGTCGGTTGGCGCAAAGACGTTGACGATGAAACAGGCGCTAGTGATCGCGGCAATCTTCGAAGTGTCAGGGGCGGTACTGGCTGGTGGCGAAGTTACCGAAACCGTTAAAAGCGGGATTGTTGACCTTGATGCCATTGACGTTGACCCTCTGCATTTCGCGCTGATCATGATGTCGGCGTTGCTCGGTGCCGCGGTTTGGCTACTGGTTGCTACCCGCATGGGATGGCCCGTATCAACTACGCACTCGATCATTGGCGGAATTGTCGGAGCCTCCTTGACCTTGGGTTTCTTCCTGGACATTGGCGGTTGGGGCATGGTGCAATGGAACGAAATTGGTTCCATTGCGTTTTCCTGGGTGCTATCTCCGATACTGGGCGGAATCGTTTCATATGTGCTCTATGGGGCGATTAAACGGAAAATCCTTGTTTTCAACGACAAAGCTGACCAAGAATTGCGCGCTATCAAAGAAGAGCGCATCAAGTTGCATCGTGATTTCAAGTCCTCGTTTGAGCGCCTCACCGAAGTACAGCAACTGGCTTATACCAATGCGATGACTCGGGACGCAGCGCTTATCGCAGAGCGAGATTTCGACCCGGAAGAGCTGGAATCGGACTATTATCGGGATCTGCATCGCCTCAACGAACGGCGTGATGCGCTAAACACACACCGAGCATTGGAAAGCTGGGTGCCCTTGGTTGCCGCTGGCGGCGCTGCGATCATTGGCTCAATGATGCTGTTCAAAGGCCTAAAAAACCTCGATTTCCAACTATCTAATTTAGGTAACTTCCTGGTATTGGGCATGATCGCGGCCGCGACTTGGATGGCTGTGTTTATTTTCTCCCGAACCCTAAAAAGCCGAGAACTCTCACGAGCCACGTTCATTCTGTTCTCCTGGATGCAGGTATTTACTGCTTCGGCTTTCGCGTTCTCCCACGGGTCAAATGATATTGCTAATGCTATCGGGCCGTTCTCTGCGGTACTGGATGTGCTCAAAACCGGTGCCATTAACGATAAAGCCGAAGTTCCCACGGCAGCTATGGTGACATGTGGTGTGGCGTTGATCGCTGGGTTGTGGTTCATTGGTCGTTACGTGATTCAAACTGTCGGCTCTGGGTTGACCAAAATGCACCCCGCCTCAGGCTTCGCCGCCGAGCTGGCCGCAGCAACAGTGGTGATGGGCGCCTCGTTGCTGGGGTTGCCAGTTTCTTCCACTCACATTTTGATCGGCGCAGTCTTGGGAGTCGGCATTGTTAACCGGGCTGCTAACTGGTCTTTGATGAAGCCCATCGCACTAGCCTGGATCATCACCCTGCCAGCAGCGGCATTCGTTTCCTCGGCAGCAGTATTGGTGCTCAATGCTATCTGGGGCTAACTCCGTTATCTGCCAACCAATACCAGTTACTTAGGTGGCTCGGTTACCTGGAAAAACGGGAATACTCCCACCCCGATATTTCGTCGTCAAGCGGGGTGTGTCCCCACCATGCGTGACGACGCCAACCACCCGCCACAGTTGTTCGCCGTAGGGTCCGGCTTGGCCGCGTGACTGCGGGGGATCAGTTCACCGGCCATGTCGCAGCTCGGGTGTTTATGGTGGACTCGCACAGAAAAATGCACTTGGGCGCGCTTTTTGAAATGTCAGAGGTGTGAAACAGGTAGCAGCTTGTGAAAAGTCGGACTAACAAGCAGGCTGGGGGAAATCGGCAGAATGATACTGGCTAATTCCTGGGGTTTTGTGAAACTGGTTTGCCGCCTTAGAACAAACTCCGACTTTTCGACGGCCGCTACCGCACGCTGCAGAATCAGCCGGCTACAGAACTTGCAAGCTATAGAACCGCCGGCTGGTAAGGCGTCGTAACGCGAGAAGAGCAAGCCGGGCCCATAACCAACCAGTCAACCCCAGCTAAACGCAGCAAAAAGCCCGCGCCGTGATCTAGGTGATACAACGGTCGCGGGCAGAAAACCAGAGGACAGAACCAGCTGGCGGCGTGGATGATGCCAAGCTGAGGTGGTTACTGGGAGTTTTCCTCGGCTTCTTTGGTGTCGCTGGTGGTTTTTCCGGTTGGTCGCCAAGAATTGAGTCGCTGCATGAATGCGTTGAACGCCTGCTGGGGGCGGACCGAGGTTGCAGACTCAAGGTTGGTGGCCATTTCCATGTCGTTAATGGTGATTTCGCCAGCTCGTAGCGCTACAAGTTCAAAGTGGTACCGGATGAGTACCGCAACGGTTGCCGCGATTGGAACAGCCAAGAATGCGCCGATGACCCCGAACATGGCGGAACCTAAGGTGACCGACAATAGGACGATGGCGGCGTGTAGGTTCATTGCCCGTGATTGCAGCATTGGTTGCAAAATATTGCCCTCGACTTGCTGCACCACCAAGATGACAGCAACAACCATGATGGCGTTAGTCAAACCATTGGATACTAGAGCGATAATCACGGCAAGTGACCCAGCAAAGAGCGCTCCGACAATAGGAATGAATCCGCCGAAGAAAGTGACAACCGCGAGAACAAACGCTAGTGGTACTTGGAGGAAAACTAGGCCGATGCCAATGAAGACGGCGTCGACAAGTGAAATTATTGCCTGGGTGCGGACGAAACCGGCCAGCGTGTTCCAGATGCGGGTAAGCAGTTCGGTTAGATGCCAACCAACATTAGGGCCGGTAGCGCGGCGCACGAGGGGGAGGAATCCGGTGCCATCTTTTAGGAAGAAGAAGGTCAGCACCAGCATGAGGATCAAGGTCACAACGATGGAACTGGCGGTGGAAATGCCCGAGAATACGCTGGAAGCGATGCTGGACAGACGCTCTTGCAGGAAAGAAGTGACGTCATTGAGGACATTTTCGAACTGCCCCAAATCAAGGTTGAGGGGTGGCCCTTGAATCCATTCCTGTAACGAACCAATACCCTCGGATGCTTGATTGACAAGATCTTTACTTTGGGTAGTAACAGTAGGGGCCATCGCTGCAAAAACGCCACCAATGATGGCAAAGAAGCCAATGATAACGATTGCTGCAGAAAGAGCAGCGGGTAGGCCGCGTTGGCGCAACCAATTTGTGGGAGGCCACAACACCGTAGCGACCAGCAGTGCTAGCAGAACTGGCAACAGGCCAGTCCAGATCAGTCCGAGGCCGCGGAATAGGAGATAGCCTGCGGCTACCAAGATGATAAACCTCAACGCCCAGCCCGCAACCCAGCGTCCATCTTGGCCCAAAATGATGGCGCGGTCAGTAGCACCAGGAATTTCCGGGTTGGGCAAATGGACGTTCTGGTCGCTTTCTACGACTTGTTCAAGAACCTTTTCTGGTTCCGTAGTGGCGTCAATATGGGTATCCGCCGTAGGTTGTTCAGCATTCATAATGCCTCCTACTTTGCCATAAAAATTTTTCTTTTGGGATTTGGGAACAAAGTTGGACGGGAAGCCGTTATTCTAATTGAGTAACACAGACTCAACTTTAATGGCTTTTTGGAGCGACATGTGGTAGCTTGTGCTTAATAAGTTGAGTCGGCTACGATCAACTTGAAGATAAACAGTATATATTAGGAGGAAAACCTCATGGGACGTGCAGTAGGTATCGACCTTGGTACCACCAATTCTTGCGTAACGGTACTCGAAGGTGGTGACGCTAACGTCATTGCCAATTCCGAGGGTTCGCGCACCACGCCATCTGTGGTGGCATTTGCTAAAAACGGTGAGGTGATTGTTGGTCAGTCGGCTAAGAACCAGGCCGTGACTAACGTTGATCGCACCATCCGGTCCGTCAAGCGTCACATTGGCACCGACTGGAGTGTTGATATTGACGGCAAGAACTACACCCCGCAAGAAATTTCGGCTCGCACCTTGATGAAACTCAAGCGCGACGCAGAGGCATACTTGGGTGAAGACGTCACCGATGCCGTGATTACTGTACCTGCATATTTCTCGGACGCTCAGCGTCAGGCCACCAAAGAGGCTGGCCAGATCGCCGGACTGAATGTGCTACGTATTGTTAACGAGCCCACCGCCGCTGCTCTGGCCTACGGCTTGGAAAAGGGCGAAAAAGAACAGACCATCTTGGTCTTCGACTTAGGTGGCGGCACCTTCGACGTTTCGTTGCTAGAAATTGGCGACGGCGTGGTTGAAGTTCGGGCAACCGCTGGTGACAATAAGCTTGGTGGCGATGACTGGGATCAGCGCATCGTGGATTGGCTGGTAGAGAAGTTCAAGGCTTCCTCCGGTGTGGACTTGTCCAAAGACAAGATGGCAATGCAGCGTCTGCGTGAAGCTGCTGAGAAGGCCAAGATTGAATTGTCCTCCTCGCAAACCGCTAACATCAACCTGCCTTATATCACGGTTGACGCAGACAAGAACCCACTGTTTTTGGATGAGACCCTAACCCGTACCGAATTCCAGAAGATCACCCAAGACCTTTTGGATCGCACCAAGGCACCATTCAACCAGGTAATCAAGGATGCTGGCATCTCTGTTGCTGACATTGACCACGTGGTTTTGGTCGGTGGCTCGACCCGTATGCCTGCTGTATCTGAGCTGGTTAAGGAACTCACTGGTGGCAAGGAGCCAAACAAGGGCGTTAACCCTGACGAGGTAGTTGCTGTGGGGGCGGCTCTCCAGGCTGGCGTTTTGCGCGGCGAAGTCAAAGACGTGCTGCTTCTCGACGTCACCCCGCTGTCGCTGGGTATTGAAACCAAGGGCGGCGTGATGACCAAGCTCATCGAGCGCAACACCACCATCCCAACCAAACGCTCCGAGACCTTCACCACTGCTGACGACAATCAGCCTTCCGTGCAGATTCAGGTCTTCCAGGGCGAGCGCGAAATTGCACAGCACAACAAGCTGCTTGGCTCTTTCGAACTCGGTGGAATTGCTCCCGCACCACGCGGTGTGCCTCAGATCGAGGTGACTTTCGACATCGACGCCAATGGCATCGTGCACGTCACCGCCAAAGACAAAGGCACCGGCAAGGAGAACACCATCAAAATTCAGGATGGTTCCGGGCTGTCGCAAGAAGAGATCGACCGGATGATCAAAGACGCCGAGGCTCATGCTGAAGAGGACAAGAAGCGCCGCGAGGAGCAAGAGGTCCGCAACTCTGCTGAGTCCACTGCTTACCAGACCCGCAAATTCTTGGAGGAGAACTCCGACAAGTTTGACGACGCCCTCAAGGAAAAAGTCACAGCTGCTGCCGATGCAGTGGATGAGGCACTCAAGGGTGACGACATTGATGCGATCAAGGTAGCCGTCGAAAAGCTGGCAACGGAGTCGCAGGAAATGGGCAAGGCAATCTACGAAGCTGAGGCAGCCAAGGCTTCTTCCGATAACCCTGCCGATGAGAACGTAGTAGACGCCGAGGTTGTCGATGAGGACGGTGACCAGAAGTGAGCCAGGACAACCCCAGCGGCGAGCAGCCGGAGGAAGTCCTAGACCCCAGCGTGGCAGCCGACCTAGCAGACGCATTAGCTGATGTCGAGTTGGAGCCAGAGGCTGAAAAATCGGAGGCTGGCGAGGCAACTGTCGCAGAGCAGTTGGCCGAACGAACCGAAGATTTGCAGCGTATCACCGCCGAATATGCGAATTATCGGCGGCGGACTGCGCAGGATCGCCAAGCCGCTATTGATAATGCCAAGGCTCAGGTGCTCACGGCTTTGCTTCCAGTACTCGACGACTTGGACTTAGCGGAAAAGCACGGTGATCTTGCCGAAGGACCACTGAAGGCGTTTCGCGACAAGTTTGTTTCAGTTACCACGGGACTAAAGGTCGAGGCTTTCGGGGCTGAGGGCGATGCCTTTGATGCTGAACGCCACGAGGCGGTTCAGGATCTGTCCACCGGTGATAAAAAAGCCATCGGAACTGTGCTGCGCAAGGGCTATCAGTTTAATGGGCGGCTATTGCGCACCGCAATGGTCATCATTGCTGATCCTCAGCCTAGCGCTGATGCGGGAGCTGCGGATTCGGAAGCTTAAAGAACGGACTCTTGTGCGGCTATGGCGTGGTCCATAGCCAAGGCCTTACGCAAAGCCGCTAAAAGAAGCTAAAAGAAAAGGACCCCTAGTGGGTCCTTTTTTCGTGTGATTTGGATTTGAGTGCCGGGGGTTGGTGGGTGTTGGAGTTTTGGTGTCGAGGTTTTGGTGGGCGCTGTGAAAAGTCGGAGTTTTATCTCCCACGGGCCTTATGTGGAACCCAAAACATCAGATAGGTAAAACTGCTGATCAGGGCACTCCGACTTTTTAAATCGCTTTGACCCGGCATACTAAAACCCGAATTCTCGAACCTAGAGGGGTTACGAAAATTCGGGATAACAACCGTGTGTAAAAGTACTGCTATGCGCCTAGCTTATTCCATACCATAGTGTGATCGATGTTGCCTTCTAGCGACTGGCGGTTACTCGCAACCACGGTAAGTTTGCCGTTCAGCGCCTCCAGCATGGATTGGCGGGCAAAATCAGCCAAAGTGATGCCGTTAGCATCGAGATACTGCTGGACAAGCTGCATATCTTCGTCTGCAATTTCAAAAGAAATGGTGGTCAAAAGATCCTCCGTGATGATCTATAAGCGATGAGAAAGATATTGTAAGGTGCCGATGGGGAAAAAGCGATTGCAGCGGTGTAAGTAACGGCTGTGGTAGCACCCTATGAAAAATCGCAATACTGTACAACTGCGACGCAATCCTGCCAGGTGAGCTAAAAGCGCAGGTTAAGGCATTCCGACTTTTCGCAAGGTGCTATATTTCGCTTTTCGACGCCCCACTCTTGTTACCTAGTTAACTAACCGGTCTGGGGTGCTAATTCTGGCACAGAATGCGCCGAAACTGGCGGAAAAGTGGATTGTGATGAGCAAGCGACCCTCTAAAACCGCGACTCGTGCAGTTTGGTGCCTCAGGTTGAAGCTCGGTCTTAGATAGTGAAGCAGCCCTGGTGTGAAATGTCGGAGGGGAAGTCTCCTGGTGAACTGGCTTTAGACTAAAGATCCTGTTGGTCTAATCTGCAGGTCACCAGGGTCCGACATTTCACGGTTATGACTAGCTGAGACGCTGTATTTCTGCTGTCTTTTTCCGTCGCATTTTCGTGCGGGCGCTAAGCGATGTTAAGCAAGTTTAAGCGCTACGGTAGGCGTTAAATGCTATCGGTAACTCGCTATCGAGGGCGACGTTCGCAGCCAACACCATCACCATCTGCGTCAAGTCCTCGGTGATAGCCTGGCTCGTGGCTGCGGATCGGGCGGCCCAGCTGATTCCACACTGCCTTGCAGTTGGGATACTGAGCATGCTGGACTGGAACTGCTTGGCGAGGCGCTTGAGGGGCAGGCGCGGGTGCCGGTGCCGGAGCGGGAGCCGGTTGTGGTGCAGGCGCTGGTGCTGGCGTCTGGAAAGGATTAGGAATAAATCCCTGAAGCATAGCCCAGTGCACAGCCGCAGCTATTCCACCAATAACCGCAACGATGGCTGCCAGACCAATGAATGTCTCGGTAGACGAACCGGTGTCATTAGAGCTGTTAGAGCTAAGCGCGTCAGAGCTTGGAGCGTTTTCCGAGCTGGTGGCATCAGAACCCATGTCGGCTGAACCGGTCTCGACAGAACCAGTGGAGCTTTCGGAGCTGTCCGAATTTTCTGTGTTTCCGGCGTTCCCGGCGTTTTCTGTGTTTCCAGCATTCCCAGTGTTGTCAGTGCTTGTCATGCTGAAGGAATCGCTAGAAGCGTCAGTGCTGGGGGCTTGTTGAGCAGCGGCAGGCAATGCGCCAAAGCCCAACGCTAAAGATAATGTCAGGGCAGTGAGTGATCTACGCATGAGAATAATATTCCATAAATGTAGAGAGATTTCCATTTTTTATTATGTTTTACCTAACTTGGGGGTAGCTGTATTATTACAGTAATTATTATCTGTTTGGCCATGCTAGAAATGCCATGCCCTAGAGTTTTGTGTTTTGTGTGGACGCTTGAAGTGAAAGTTTCAGTCTTTTTTGCCGACAATCCACTCAGGTGAGTGGTAGGTAGAACCTGAAAATATTAATATTTGATTAATTATTTTATGAAGGCGCCATCAGTAGATGGCCCTAGGCTTGCCCCTGTGTTCTCATTGGCTCCGATAAGTCGTCGATAAATTACCAGCTTCCGCTGACCCCAGGTGCTAGCGCCGCACTGGAACCTAGTGGTAGGGCCCAGTGGTGCCGTCGTGTTTTCCTGTCAAAAGTCTTGCAAGAATAACCACCTTGACGCATATCGTTTTTCGATATGCCATATTGAAAAACGATATGATGAGAGGGTGAGATCGTTTATGGAAGAACAAAAAGAGCTGCGGTTAAGTTACTGGGCAGTAGTAACTGTGGCGACCGCGGTTGGGTTTGATTGCTGTCCAAGGCAGTATTGACCATCCAGTCGCATTCTTTATTGCTACCTATGCTGAATCGGGCAGGATACCCCTGGCTGATCTGGATCCGGTTGGGAAGTGGTTGCTGCTTTGTGGGTATATCCTTAACACCCTTTCCGAGGTGGCTTTGATCGCCTTGGTAGTGCTGGTGAGTAAGCAAATCGTCGGCGGTGAAATTTTCGCCAACCGCACGTTACGATTGTTTAGGTTGTTCACCATCGCACTGGCCAGTTGTTTCGTGGCGCAGTACATCGAGTTGATGGGTGCCAACGCTGCAGCACATCAATTTGACGCGAAGGTATGGTACAACGCCAATGGGGTCACGTGGTCTGAATTGCTGGTGCTTTCTGCCGTGTTTATTCTGTGTTCAAACTTCGTGACGGCAAGTGTACGTCGTGGGATCCGGTTGCAGGAGGAACAAGAGGGGTTGGTGTAATGGCGCAGGTGGTATGTCACCTTGACAGACTGTTGGAAGAACGTGAAATAACGCTGGCAGCATTGTCGAAACGAGTCGGGGTGACAGTGGCAAATTTATCGGTTTTGAAAAATAACCGAGCAAAAGCGGTGCGGTTTTCGACGCTAGAGGCGCTGTGTGAAGCTCTGGAATGTCAGCCAAGCGATTTGTTTAGCGTGGATTTCGGCAAAAAATAAGTAACAAGTAGTGGAGAAAGAAAATGAAAAAGATTGTGATGAGCATTGTCGCCGTGCTGGTGGTGGCAATGGCTGCGGTGACGTGGTTTTTCGGCCCGATGATAGGTTCTATGCTGTTGGGTAAGCCGATTTTTGTGGTTACCACGCCTAAAAGGTATGCCAACTTTGCTTTTGATTTTGCTGCCAGCCAGGGAATTTATGCAGATACTCCTGAGTTTCAACAGGCCTTGGCTGCTGCAGAAGAGGAACTAAAATCTGTCGATAGTATTGAGCAAACCCATCCGATAATTAAAAAAGTGCTCAAGGCAGCAGGCGGTAAACATTCTAATTTGATACCGCCGGAGAAAAACCAGCCAGAAACTGCAGAGGAAGCGGAACTGCCTACGGTAAGCCGTGAGGGCGAGATTGTTGTCGCCACAGTTCCCAGTGTGGGACGGGGTCCGGTGGGACAACAATACGCCGACAGTTTGGCGGGTGGGTTACAGCGATACTCCCAAGATGCCTGCGGGGTCATTGTTGACCTGCGCGGAAACGGCGGTGGCGACATGGGGCCGATGCTGGCGGGTTTAAGCTCGCTGCTGCCTGACGGGCCAGTGATGAGTTTTAAATCACGGATGTATACCACCGATGTGGTGATAGAAGGTGGCAGCGTTAAAGGTGGCGGATCGCCGATAACGGTGGCGTCGACAAGCAAATTTACCGGCCCGGTGGCCGTGCTGGTGGACAAGGAGACTGGCAGCTCAGGGGAGGCAACCATGCTGAGCTTCCGTGGGTTGGAGAATTCGAAGAGTTTTGGCCAGCCGACCGCCGGTTATGCCAGCGCTAATACCGTGATCGATATGCCAGATGGGGCGGGATTAATGCTGACTACGGCTACCGACGTTGCCCGTACCGGCGAGGAATTTTCCGAAGATCCCATCAATCCAGATGTGGTGACAGACGATGCGCAAGTGCAGGCTACCGAGTGGATCAACCAGAAGTGTGTAAGGTGAAATAACGACACGTTCGCTGGGAGAGTACAAATAGTGGTCAACGGCCTAAAACACGCTAAACTTTAGTCAGATAGACTCAACTATAGTTTAGGAGGACCATATGGCTGCTAAGAATGAATGGGCAGAAAAAGATTATTACGGTGATCTGGGCGTTTCATCGACCGCCACCGATGCAGATATTAAAAAAGCGTACCGAAAACTCGCCCGGGAAAACCATCCCGATTCCCACCCGGGCGACACGGTACGCGAAGAACGCTTTAAAAAAGTAGCTGAAGCTTATGACGTTCTTGGCGATGAGAAAAAACGTAAAGAATACGACGAATTTAAAGCAATGATCCGAGCTGGAGGTGGCTTCAGCGGTGGGTTTCGCGGTGGCACCCAATTTCAGGATTTCTCCGACATTTTTGGAACAGGTGCTAGTTCCGGCGGCTTTAGCGACATCTTCGGTAGTGCTTGGGGTGGCAATCGTCGTCAAGCACGGCCAAAACGCGGCAGCGACGTCGAAACGGAAATTACCATTGACTTTCGGGAAGCGGCAAAAGGCACGACGATTCCCCTTCAGTTAACTGGCGACGCCCCCTGCGCCGCCTGCCACGGTTCCGGCTCAAAAACCGGAAAAACCAGCACCTGCCCTAACTGCGCCGGGTCGGGGTTCACCTCGGAAAGTCGGGGTGCTTTTGGCTTCTCGGCACCATGTCGCGAATGCGAAGGAACCGGAAAAATTATCACCGACCCCTGCTCAGACTGCCGAGGATCAGGTACCGTCCGCCGTTCGCGCTCGATCACAGCCCGCATTCCAGTGGGAGTCGTCGATGGTCAGCGCGTACGCTTAGCCGGCCAAGGCGAAGCCGGCCCCAACGGCATGCCCGCAGGCGACCTTTTTGTTACCGTGCACGTGCGTGACGACGACGTATTCACCCGCAAGGGCGACGACTTAGAAGTAGAAGTTCCAGTAAGCTTCGGCGAATTAGCACTTGGTGGAACCATAACTGTGCCAACACTCGATCAGCCAGTGCGGGTGCGCATCCCTGAAGGTACCCCTGACGGTCGAGTGCTTCGAGTGCGTGGGCGCGGAATATCTAAACGCGATGGGCGCGCTGGGGACCTGCATGTCAAGGTAAAAGTGGTTGTTCCCAAACGACTAGATGCCGATGCCAAAGCCAAATTAGAAGCTTTCGTAGCAGCCGAGAAGGCATCCGGTTTTGACCCGCGGGCTGGCTGGGCTGGGGCATAACTGATATCAAATCTAAGCAGGAGGTGGAGGAAACAAACATGAGTGAAGAGGTATTTGTCATTTCGGTAGCTGCGCAACTATCAGGTATGCATGCCCAAACCCTACGCACCTATGACCGGATGGGGCTCGTAACGCCACAACGAACCAGTGGTGGCGGCAGGCGCTACTCCCGTCAAGATGTGGAATTGCTCCGCACGGTACAACGACTGAGTCAAGAAGAAGGCGTTAACTTGGCTGGGGTCAAAGCGATTATCGAGCTGCAAAAAGAAAATGAGCGACTACGTGCTGAACTTGCAGAGCTGAAAAAGGAAAACGCTCAACTGAAACAAAAGTCCCGATCCCACGGTGAGATAGTTCACGTTCCTAGGTCCACGGCAGTGGTCATGTGGGAGCCGCGCAGCAACCGATCGGAGCGAAAAAAATAAATCCTGAACTGGGAAAATAACCTCCAGGGGCGAGGTGGCGGAAAATTTTCCGTGCATGTGTTCCAGATCACCATTACACTGGTGCATACTGTTTGTCCGCACACCTTACCCTTAACAAGGAGTGAACTATATGACTGTGTATGCTAATCCCGGCTCCGAAGGTGCAATCTTCACCTACAAGGATCAGTACGAAAACTACATCGGTGGCAAATGGGTTCCACCGGTATCTGGCACATATATGGAAAACGTCACCCCAGTCACCGGTGAAGTGTTTACCAAGGTGCCTCGTTCCGACGCCGCCGATATTGAATTAGCCCTCGACGCTGCCCATACAGCAAAGAAAGAATGGGGTTCGACCTCACCGGCGGCTAGGGCGGAAATTCTCAATAAGATTGCCGACCGAATGCAGGAAAATTTCGAACTGCTCGCGGTCGCGGAGACCTGGGAAAACGGCAAGGCCATCCGCGAAACCCTCGCGGCGGATATCCCACTAGCCATTGACCATTTCCGGTATTTCGCCGGGGTGGCACGCACTCAAGAAGGCCGTATTTCGCAGATCGACGAAAACACCGTCGCCTACCACTTTAAAGAGCCCATCGGGGTGGTCGGACAGATCATTCCTTGGAACTTCCCGATCCTCATGGCAGCCTGGAAGATCGCGCCAGCGCTAGCCGCCGGTAACTGCATTGTTTTGAAACCAGCCGAACAAACACCAGCCTCACTATTGGTAGTTATCGAGCTGATTGAAGATCTTCTCCCACCTGGAGTGCTGAATGTAGTCAACGGACTCGGTGAAGAAGCCGGTGCCGCACTGACCGCCACTAACCGGATCGGCAAGATTGCCTTCACCGGTTCCACGGCAGTCGGGCAAATCATTCACCAGGCGGTATCCGACAAGATCATTCCGATCACCTTGGAGCTCGGCGGCAAGTCACCGTCCATCTTCTTCCCAGATGTCATGGACAAAGACGACGCCTTCCGCGCCAAGTGCATTGAAGGCCTAGCCATGTTCGCCCTCAACCAAGGCGAAGTATGCACCTGTCCGTCCCGGGCATTAGTTCACGAATCCATTGCCGAAGAATTCCTAGAGTTGGCGGTTCAGAAGGTCAAGGAGATCAAGACCGGTAACCCACTAGATACCGACACCATGATGGGTGCCCAGGCATCTACCGAACAGATGGAAAAGATCAGCAGCTATCTAGAATCTGGACCAGCAGAAGGCGCTGAGGTACTCACCGGCGGTAAGGTGGCGAAATTCGATGGCCTTGAAGGGGGCTATTACATCGAACCAACTATCTTCAAAGGTGATAACACCATGGCCTGCTTCCGGGAAGAAATCTTCGGCCCAGTGCTGGCGGTGACCACCTTCAAGACCTTTGAAGAAGCCATGGAGATTGCCAACGACACCATCTATGGCCTCGGCGCAGGTGTGTGGAGCCGCGATCAAAATACTGCTTACCGCGCTTCCCGCGGAATTGAGGCTGGCCGGATTTGGGTTAATAACTACCACAGCTACCCAGCTCACGCAGCCTTCGGTGGATATAAGCAATCTGGCATCGGCCGAGAGAACCACGCCATGATGATGGATCATTACCAAGAAACCAAGTGCATTTTGGTCTCTTATGACGAGCAGCCCACTGGGTTGTTCTAGTTAAGATTGTGCTAGTAGCTGGTTAGTGCTAGTCGACTAACAGGCAGCCAGTGGGGTTGGCGCGGCCGGTTTAACATCGGCCAGATTACCGTCCGGCGCACCCCGCTGGCTGCACTGGTTATGCCGATCAGAGCTGTGCCTGCAGGTATGGCCGGCTCGCCGCCTGTAGCCGTGTCACCGGAAGCTGTGTCGTAGGAAGCGGCTTGTTGGCAGCAACCCGACCACGCTGCGGTATCCCAACTAGGCTGCCGCTACCTAAAACAGCCGCGACCTGAAGCCGCCTACCGGAAGCGATCGCGCTGGGCAGCTTAACGGCGAGCCAATGCTGAGACTTCCTTTTTCAGATTGTTCCGGAAGGTCTCATTGGTAAAAGCATCCGAATGTCCACCGGGCAGATCCCACCGCGGCGCGCCGAAATCTTCATAGATGCCGCCGTGGAAGGGGTAGCCGCCGGTGATGAGGTCATCATCGTTGGTGACCACGACTACCTTGGAGTCGTCGTTACGCAATTTTAGTTGGGCAATCGATTCGGCATGAACACCGGGACTGGCCACTAGGATTAACTCATCGATGGGCAGGCCACCGGGGCGTTGAGCGGCGAGTCCAGCCGTGGTGGAACCGTAGCTGTGCGCGACCACTACCTGCTTAGCCGCGGGGAAGCGTTCGGTGGTTTCTTGAAGGAATTTTTGCAATTGCACTGCACCGGTTTCGGCAAATTCCGGGTTGGCGGCCTCTAAGTAGCTGTCTGGGGGATCATAGCCCGCCCAGAAAATCACTGGTTGCCCGGTGTACCTTGCCATCTCGGCCGCGCGATTGGCGTCGTTGATCCACGTGCTGGGATCACCGGAACCTTTGCCGGAGACCGTGGTGGTAATCACCTCGGGATCTATGGTGTTGCCAAACATGATGGCGAACTGTCCATCCGATGCCTCCAGTAGTCGCGCTTCGGGGTATTTGTGAAGTACCTGCATGAGTTCGGCTTGTGGCTTGGCGTGGGCGAGTGCTTGTTCATGAAGCTCGGCGATGCTGAGGTGTTCGTTGCCGTCTAAGAATGTGCCCTGAGAGTAGTCGGTGGTGATCGGCTCGCCAAGGCTGCGAATAGCCATGGAGCAGGCTTGATCTAAAAGATCACCTTGGAATTTTAGGCTGAACAAGTGCAGTTGAATCATTACTGCTGCCGCACCGGCTACGCCAGTTGCGTTTCCTGCCACCACCAGAAAACCAGTGATGTGCAGGCCAAATGTTTGCGCGATGGTGGTTAAGCGGTCGTATTGGCGTTCCAAATCTCGCTGCGCCTTGGCCGCTGTGTATAACAGGTCAGCGAGATTGGTGCTGAGGGCGAAATTATTAAACAGGTTCTTTGCTAGTTCGGCGAGTTTAGTTTTGCCGGTTTCAAAGGCCTCACCTGTGACTAGGGCATTGGTTGCTTCCCAGTTATGGCGATGGGCCGTTAAAAAATCTTCAGCGGTTTGTGCAAAATTGTGGTGAACGACCGCCGCGGATTCTAAAGCAGAAGATTCTAAGGGGAACACGTGCTGGCTCATGACTGTCCTTTCAGGGCGCGGGCATGAGCGCGATCAATGGTGGTTTGGCGTTGGATGAACTCGGTTAGCTCGGAGACATGCTGCGACAGTGCGGTTTCTAAGGTGGCTAAAGCATAAAGCATGTGATTGTGAAAGGTGGTTAGTGCCGCTGCCGATAAACTCGTAGGCAGTGTGACTGAGGGTAGCGGTGGTACTGGGGCGAATGAATACGCCGCATCTGGGGAAAATGAAGTGGAATTAGTCATGTTTTTATTCCAACAAACTGCCAGCTAGAACCGATAGGGGTGGCAAGACAATCTCGCCAGGCTGTGGATAACTCCAGGTATCCTTGAGTCATGTTGATAGCAGTAGCCCAAATTTCTAGCACCGAATCTAAAGCCGACAATCTGGAAACTATTAGCGAATACACGGACAAAGCCGCAGCTCAAGGCGCTCGAATGGTGATTTTTCCCGAGGCGAGTATGCAAGCCTTTGGCACGGGAAGGTTGGATAAGGCCGCCGAGGATCTTGATCAACAATTTGTTAGTCGTCTAATCGAACTATCCACAGCTAATGATATAGCTATTGTTGTGGGGCTGTTTCGGCCAGCAGATCGTAGTGGTGAGATTAATCGGATATACAACACGGTGGTCATGGTTAAACCAACAGGTGAACTGATTTACTATGACAAGATACACACCTATGATGCGTTTGGTTATCAGGAATCGCGAACCGTGAAAGCTGGCGATCGCCTGCGGGTTTTTGATTATGAAGGCATAAATTTCGGAATAGCAACCTGTTATGATTTGCGGTTTCCCGAGCAGTTCCGCCAGCTAGCCCAACGCGGCGCAGAAGTCATACTGGTGGTGATGTCGTGGGCCGGTGGGGAAGGAAAGCTTGAGCAAAAACAACTGCTCCTGCGGGCGCGTGCTTTGGATTCCACCAGTTGGGTGATTAGCTGCGACCAGGCCGAGCACCCAGTTTTATCGGCGCCGCGAGGCGTGGGCCATTCGATTTTTGTCAACCCCTTAGGGACGGTGGTGGCGGAGTGCGGCGCTGAGAAAGAACTGAAGCTTTACGACGTCGACACGCAGCAGCTTAGTGCGATCCGCGAAAAGCTACCGGTGCTGGCTTATGACGAGTCTGGTTATTCCCAGAAATAAGGATGGGTGAAGCCTTGGTATTGAATCTTATTCCGAGGCGTGCCGTTTTTTACCAGGGTGCGTACGGTGGTGCGTACCATGTCATCAGGGCCGAAAACGAAGATTTGATGCCCATGCCATGTGCCGAAACCGGCAACAACCTGACCCACCTCACCTATTTTGGTCAGGTGCAGCCCGCGGGGTGGTTTGGAGTGATCAGTACCGCGCACCCACCAGGCATCTTCGGTGTGTCTGACCACTGGGGTAATGAACATCCACGGTGAGGTGCTGGCTAGTTGCCATAGGCCGACGAGTTCGTACAGTTCGCCGGGATAGTCTGCGCTGACATACAAATGGGTCATGGGGGTTTTGCCGCTCATCATGATGTCCAAAATGATGGCGCGGGCTGCAGCTAACCCAGTGCTGTGGGTGATAATGAGTAAATCCTCGTCGGGATCAACCGTGATATTGCCTTCCCCGACGCCACCAATGCGCCAAATATCGCCGGGTTTAGCTCCCGCCAATAGCGTGGAGGTCATGCCGGAAGCATAAATATGGAACTCAATCTGCCCAGCTTCATTGCTGGGTATCGAGGGCCATAAGTCCCGCCAGATGCCATGAGTGTAGTTGGATGAGACTGGTAAATGTTGACCAGGGGTGTAGGGGATTTGTTGTTCGGTAAGTACTCGTACCACTGAAATATTGCGGCAGCGTTTTTCTACTTCTACTACTTCGCCATTAACGGGGAATGTTGGGTTTTCAATTTCGATGGTTTCTAGAGCAATGACGGCTTGGTCAAAGGCGCGCTCTGCGGGGATGACTACGCTTCTGGGCAGCTCATCACAGTATTTCACCATGGTTGCTTTGGAAATGGCCGCCAGTAACCGGAAATGGCGAAAACCATAGCAAAGGCCAAAACTCTTGGCCTTTGCTAGGTGGAAAAGCGATACCTCATCGAGAGTTCCGAATTGGTCGGCGCCCTCTAATATCTTGGCAATGAACCCGGCTATGGGGAACGAACCCGAGACTTCAGTTTTTAATAGTGGCTCAACATCGAAAAAATACTCCCATACCTCCTCGTTGAAATAGGCCTGGTTGCGGCGCAGTTGTTGGATAACTGGTGCCAGCGCGAGGAGATGATGGGCATTCACGAATCTTTATTGTAGTAGTGAGAACCGAAAAGTTGGGGATCCTTTCTAAGTTCTTCCTTAAGCTGGGATTTATTTTGAACTTAGTTGAGGCCCCCGCTGGATGAAACGGAGCTAAATAAGCAAGCAGAAAACCGCTGTGAACTGGTTAGTAGCAACTGCTAGGTCGCCGATTGGGAACACTCGGCGACTGGCCGCTGTCGGGTTAGGACTGTGGGCGCACCCAACCAAGTTCGGGTGCAACATAGGTGGCGAAGTTCTCCAAAATCTTGGTATTCAGTTCCACGCCTGCCTGATTAGGAATGGTCAGCATTAAGGTATCAGCCGCCATGACCGCAGCGTCGTTCTTGAGCTGTTCAACCAACTTGTCGGGTTCGTCAATGTAGGTGCGGCTGAAGGTACCGAGGGCGTCGTCGATAATGCCTTGGTGGTCAGAGCTGTCACCGGTTCCGAAGATGAGTCGGTCTTGGTCGTTAAGGATGGGGAATACGCTGCGGGAAACCGACACGCGAGGTTCCCAATCGTGCCCAGCTTTGCGCCATTCCTCGCGGTAGCGATGAATCTGCTCTGCTTGGATGTCGCCTAGGCTGGAGCCGTCGGCTTCCAGCAGGAGGGTAGAGCTCATGAGGTTAACGCCATCGCGGGCGGCCTGCTCGGCGGAAGCGTGGGTAGCGGCACCCCACCAGATACGGCGGTCGAGTCCTGGTGACTGGGGGAAAATCGGAAGCGGGGTATGGGCTGGGTGCATGGGTGGGTACTGGCGTTCGTAGGTGGAGGCCTGCGCCATTGGTTCGCCCCGAACTGCCGCGAGCAAGGTCTCGAATTTCTTACGAGCCAGCTGCTGTCCCTTTACATCACTTTCTGGAGTGTGGTAGCCAAATGCCTCCCAGCCACGCTCGGCTACTTCGGGAGCACCCCGGGAAACGCCAATAGCGATCCTGCTGTCGGCGATATGGTCGAGTGCGGCCAGTTCTTCGGCTAGGTACAGCGGGTTTTCGTAGCGCATATCAATGACGCCACTGCCTACTTCGATCTGTTTGGTGCGCGCGGCAATGGCAGATAACAGCGGGATTGGGGCGGCTGCTTGCGGTACGAAATGGTGTACTCGGAAATATGCGCCGTTTACGCCGATTTCGTCGGCATTGATGGCTAATTCTAAAGCTTGTTTCGTGGTTTCCTTTGCTCCGTATTTTCCGGTGCGGCCGGGGGAGAGGCTGTAGTGTCCAAAGCTTAAAAATCCAAATGTCTTCATGGACCAAGGATAGATGACGTATCAACAAAAGTCAATGCGTAGGTTTTAAGGCGGTGTGGGGTGGTGTGTTTGGGGTTGGTGGGTAGGCGAGGTGGTGGGTGGCTTGGCTGGTGGGCGAGGTGGTCGGTGGCTTGGCGAAAAGTCGGGGTCTGCGAGCTGGCATTTTTACGATCCTGGCGTTTTATAAAAAGGTGCTAGCTCGTTGGCGTGGTAACCCCGACTTTTCAAATGAAACGGCTCGGGTTTGGTCTGCGCCGAGTTGGCTGGGTCTTAAGGATTTCGCGCGTTGCGGGCCTTGGGGATGCAGTCTGCGCCGGGTCGGTGGGCGGCCTGCAGGTCAGTGCTTTAGTAATGTCGGACTGTGCTGAACTGGGCTTTTGTTGAGCTGGGGTTATTGTGTGGCTTAAGGATGGTGGTTTGCAGGTGTTCCGACTTTTCACGGGGTGCTACCCGATCGGGCTGTTAGTCGCGGCGCTACCAGGGGTGAATCTATGGGTCTGACGGGCTGTTGAAACGCTGGCTGGCTGGGGCGGCCCTGGGCGTCGTAGAGCTGGTTTGTTACCGGCTTAGTTTCTGGTGGGAAGCTAGACTTCGGGTTGCGGGAAAAAATTTTTGAAAAATTTTGAAGTTGAGTGGAACAAACTCAACTTTGAGTGTGTTGGAGAGAGTAGACACGAAAATTTCAAGAAAAGGACCACTATATGAACTCTTTCAATCCGACAACTAAGACACAGGAAGCATTACAGTCGGCGCTACAGCAGGCCAGCGCCAATGGAAATCCTGACATTCGGCCTGCACATCTTCTGGCTGCAATTTTGGGGCAGCCAGATAGCATTGCGGTTCCAGTTCTGCGCGCCACCGGTGTGGATCCTGAGGTGATTCGCAAGGAAGCGGAACAGCTGGTGGCTAGCTATCCCAAGGCTGAAGGCGCTGGAATGGCCAATCCAACCTTCAACCGGGACGCCCTCAATGCGCTGAGTGCTGCCCAAGAACTGGCTGGTGAACTTGGCGACGAATACGTGTCCACCGAAGTTTTGCTAGCGGGGATCGCCCGGGGCAAATCGGACGCTGCTGACCTTTTGACGAAACGCGGCGCCAACTATGACGCAATCAAGGGTGTGTTCCCCTCGGTACGTGGCAGCAAGAAAGTTAGCAGCCAGGATCCAGAAGGTCAGTTCCAGGCTTTGGAAAAATATTCCACCGACCTCACCGCTCGGGCCAGGGAAGGCAAGATCGACCCGGTGATTGGTCGTGACTCGGAAATTCGCCGGGTGGTACAGGTGCTTTCGCGGCGTACCAAGAATAATCCCGTGCTTATTGGTGAGCCAGGTGTGGGTAAAACCGCCATTGTGGAAGGGCTGGCTAGGCGTATTGTCGCAGGCGATGTTCCAGAATCATTGCGGGGCAAGACCTTGATTAGCCTTGATCTGGGTTCCATGGTTGCCGGTGCGAAATATCGCGGTGAGTTTGAAGAACGCCTCAAGGCAGTACTTGACGAGATCAAGGAAGCCGAAGGCGAGATCATTACCTTCATTGACGAGCTGCACACCATTGTTGGTGCAGGTGCTACCGGTGACTCGGCGATGGACGCGGGCAATATGATTAAGCCATTGCTGGCCCGCGGTGAACTCCGGCTAGTCGGTGCCACCACGTTGGATGAATACCGTAAGTACATCGAAAAAGATGCCGCGTTGGAACGCCGGTTCCAGCAGGTGTTTGTCGGTGAGCCTTCGGTAGAAGACACCATTGGTATCCTGCGTGGTCTCAAGGAGCGCTACGAGGTGCACCATGGTGTCCGCATCCAAGATTCCGCTTTGGTTGGTGCCGCTACTTTGTCGGATCGCTACATCACGTCGCGGTTCTTGCCGGATAAAGCCATTGACTTGGTTGATGAGGCTGCCTCCCGGCTGCGCATGGAAATTGATTCCTCGCCGCAAGAAATCGATGAGCTAGAGCGGATTGTCCGCAGGCTAGAGATCGAAGAAGTGGCATTGAACAAGGAAACCGATGCTGCGTCCAAGGATCGCTTGGTCAAGCTGCGTCAGGAACTGGCTGATGAACGCGAACGGCTCGGCGAATTGACTGCTAGGTGGACTAATGAAAAGGCTGCCTTCGACAAGGTGCGGGAAGCTCGCGAGGAATTAGAACGGCTCCGTCAGGAATCTGAGATCGCAGAACGTGACGGCGACTACGGCAAGGTTGCAGAGTTGCGTTACGGCCGCATCCCAGAGCTGGAACAGGAAGTTGACGCCGCTGAGGCTGATTCCATGCAGCCGACCATGTTATCGGAGGAAGTCACCCCAGATACCATTGCTGAGGTGGTTTCGGCGTGGACCGGTATCCCCGCTGGCAAGATGCTGCAAGGGGAAACCGAGAAGCTGCTGAATATGGAATCCGAGCTGGGTAAGCGAGTGGTTGGCCAAACCGAAGCTGTGGTTGCGGTTTCCGATGCTGTGCGGCGTGCCCGTGCCGGTGTCGCTGATCCGAATCGCCCTACAGGTTCCTTCCTCTTCTTGGGTCCTACCGGTGTTGGTAAGACGGAGCTGGCTAAGGCACTTGCGGAGTTCATGTTCGATGATGAACGCGCCATGGTTCGCATTGACATGTCGGAGTTCGGCGAAAAGCACTCGGTTGCGCGCCTCGTTGGTGCCCCTCCCGGATATGTCGGTTACGACCAGGGTGGTCAGCTCACTGAGGCGGTGCGGCGGCGGCCTTACACTGTGGTCCTTTTCGATGAGGTCGAAAAAGCCCACCCCGACGTGTTCGACATCTTGCTACAGGTGCTTGATGAAGGACGGCTGACCGACGGCCAGGGGCGCACCGTGGACTTCCGTAACACTGTGTTGATTCTGACCTCCAACTTGGGAGCAGGCGGCACCCGAGAGCAAATGATGGATGCGGTGAAACACGCCTTCAAGCCAGAGTTTGTTAACCGGCTAGATGATGTCGTGATCTTCGATCCGCTCAGCGCCGAGCAGCTGACTTCCATCGTCGATATTCAACTGCACGACCTGCAGAAGCGATTAGCTAATCGACGCCTCACCCTTGAGGTTTCCGATGACGCTAAGAAGTGGCTGGGCGAGCGGGGTTACGATCCAGCTTATGGTGCCCGTCCGCTGCGCAGGCTCATCCAGCAGGCCATCGGCGATAGCTTGGCTAAGAAGCTGCTATCCGGTGAAATCTGGGATGGCGATACGGTACACGTCACGGTTGGTGAGGATAATTTGGTGGTCAGCAAATAAAATAATTCTGACCTGAAAGGCGGCCGCTTTAAATCCTGCGGCCGCCTTTGTCATATGGTTGTGGCGCACCGGTTTGTGAAAAGTCGGATAATCCCGTTTGTAGCAAGAATTAGCAAAACAGCTGGCTGGGGCGTTGCGGTGGTGGCTCAGGCGACTCCGACTTTTCATGGGGTGCTACCGCTTCTTGTTCTAGTTGGGTTCTAGTTGGCTGGATTGAAGCGGTTGGCTACATTGAGAATATGAAGCGTGGTTGGATTTCTCTTGCTGCGACCGTCGTAACGACAGCGGCGCAATGCGAGCCGAGGTTAGCCAGACTACACAAACTGGCAAAACCGCTCATTGTTTCCCCGTTTTTAATCGCTCGTCCGAAAGACCCGTTGTTTATCGCAGGCTGTTTAGCTCATCTGGCGGGAGACCTTGAGCTAATGCGCGCTCAGCCCAGTCTGCACCGTGGTGCTATGTATTTCGGGCTGGGCCATAGTGTCTTTTTGACCAGGTTGTTGCTGCAAGGCCAGCGCCCTCGGTTACCCCTTGCTTATGCTGCGGCGACAGCGGGAATGGTGCCGGTTATTAAAGATCCGAAGCTCATTGCCTATGCGGCAGTATTGGCATCCTATTGCTCCGTAGCCGATACGGTGGGCGGAACCTTGTTTATGATCTCTGATGCGCTGATTGCCCTGCGACGCAGTTATCCCAGCACACTTATTAATGCTGCCATTATTACCACCTATGGCCTAGCGCAGTACCGGTTGCTGAGCAAGGATCCTGCCTGAGCTGTTTCAGCACTTGCCCTTCTCACCGGCCGCGGCGCGCCGATAGCGACCGGTGGAGACGAATCTCACCAAAAAAATTGCTTGTGATCTGTCTGGAGACTGCGCGAGATAGTCGTCACAAGCGGTGGGGAAAGGTGAGCGCGCAAAACACATGTAGGAATATTGCTTAACGGTGTACGGCGGGGGTGATATTTTTTTAAAAAACCTCCGGCTTTTCGCTGGTATTCTTGTTAAAATGCCGCCCGCATCAGTGAGGGATTGGGGCAACTGGGGTTACCAGTGGGGTGGCTGGCTCGCACTTGAGTGTGTAGCAAAATAACTGCCAACTGGGGAGGGTGGCGATGCGGCTGGGGATTTCGGCTGCGGCAGAAACGGAAAATGCGGAGTATAAGCCGTAGAATGGGAGATCATGACAATCGCCATAACCGCAGACGAACTGGCCGATCGCATCAATACCGGCCGTCCCCAATTGATCTTGGCTAGCCTATGGTCACCCATGGAAGGTGGCTACGCGCAGTACAACACCGAGCACATCCCTACCGCTCGGTTCTGTGACCCTGCTTTGGCTTTAGCTTCTGTCCCTAGCTCTTCGACAGGACGTAACCCACTGCCCAATGAATCCATTCTGGATCGGTGGTTTAAGTTCTGGGGTTTGGTGCGCGACCGAGATGTGATTGTCTATGACAACAACCGTGGCCTGTTTGCTGCCCGCGCATGGTGGATTTTGAAGTGGGCTGGCGTTGAGCGGGTATTCATCCTCGACGGTGGTCAGAAGGCATGGGAAGCTGCTGGCTATGAAACATTGGGCGGGCCAGGCAACCCACGGCTTTATGAAGGAGAAGAAGCATCCTTAGGGCATATGCCCACCGCTACCATTAATGATGTCAAGGCTTATGAAGGCCCATTGATTGACGCCCGGGAGCTTAACCGGTTCGCTGGCCGCAAGGAATTTTTGGATCTCAAAGCGGGACATATCCCCGGTGCCGTGAATATTCCCACCCGGGAAGTGCTCAACCCTGATTTCACGTTCAAAGATGCCGCTGAACTGCGAGAAATCTTCCACGAGCATGGAGTCACCGAGCATACTGTGAAAGACACCATCATTTACTCCGGCTCTGGTAACCATTCGGCGCAGGTCATCGCGGCAATGAACATCGCAGGCATCGGTACCCCCAAACACTACATCGGCGGGTGGTCCCAGTGGTGTGCTAACCCACGAAATCCAGTTCAGACTGGGTTTAACGGATAATTTTTTCCGCTACCGCGGGTTAATATCACCCTTAATATGGGGTGCTGACTTAAACTATGGTTCATGATCTTCCTTCTTGCTGCTGTGCTCGCCGTGGTTGGTGTGGTTTTGTTGTACCTCGATACCCAAAAACGACGAGGTCATCGCCAGTTAGAAGCGCCTCAACCACCTCAGAGCATCGAGCAGCACCCACAGACGGAACCGGCGGATAGCTTTGAAGAGGATGACTTTGAGCCAGAACCGGAACCAGAGCCAGAACCTCTAACCCCCAGAAAACCGGCAGTGGTGCGCGAACCGGAACCGGTTCCCGACTTTTCTGATAGCACCATGGTGATTGACAAACTGCCAGATGATGAGCAGTTTGATCTGGACGAAGAACACGACGAAGAAATCATCAAGGAAACCGACGAAGAAAATCCAGAACTTCGGGTTTCCTTCCGCTCCCTGCCCGGAAGAGTGCGCAGGGAGCGGCGGGCGTGGGCACTGCGGCAGGAATACCAGTACCTGAAAACCGATGAATCATTGGTGGGGGAGTTTCGTAGGGGGCAGGCAGGCACTGGCCTGACTCCTCGGGATGTGGTCAGCGGCCTAGCCGCTGGTTATGAAATGCACCTGTTTGATATTGGGCAGGTAACGGTGATGGCGATGCGTCGTAAAGCAAGCAGCGATATTATTTTCGAAGCATACCGGCTTGGCGATAAAACCCTCGTTCCGGATGACCTCATAGCGGTACAGCGCTTGGCAGGTTTTCAGCTGTATGGCACGGATCAGGCAGCCGTGCAGCGGTTCATCGACGACCGAGTGGCTCATGCCTTAAGCCAGCTGCCTGCAGCCGTGACCACTGTGTGGGCGGAAGGCGAATGGCTGTTGGCACAAACCCCCAAGATTGAAGGGCATCACACCTGGGAAGCAATGGTTGATCCGCTCGCGCAGCTTGCCGACGCCGCCTACGTGCTGCCGCCTTTGCAGCAAGCGGTGCAACCTCTGGAGTTTCACGACTGCGACCCCACCCGCCCGATGCCGGCCAACCCGATCCCCGTTGATGATGTGGAAGAGGACGCAGGTCCCCCAGTGCTACCAGTGCTAGAACCGGAGGCTGAACCGGTGTCGCTACCGAAACGCGCCCGCGTGGAAGCCCGTGGTGTGGTGGAAAAACACGAAGTCGGAGCCGATGAGGTAGATCCGATAGCCAGCGGAAAAACCCCACAGAAGAAAAACTTCTATGGGCCGCGGGTGATTCGAGACACCAGCATGGGATCGCTGATTTTTAATGACTCATCGGAAGAAGGACTAGAATCCCGGTAGGTCATATCCTCTGTGATGTTTAAGGAAAACAATGGTTGATGCAGCAAAAAAACAACAGTTAGCCGAACTCGTGAAACAGCTGGCAGTGGTGCACGGGAAAGTCACCTTATCCTCCGGCAAACAGGCTGATTATTACGTTGACTTACGCCGCGCCACCTTGCACCATGAAGCGTCTCAATTGATCGGTGAGCTGCTGCGAGAACTTACCAGTGATCTTGACTATGTTTCGGTAGGCGGCCTGACCTTAGGCGCCGATCCGGTGGCTACCGCCATCATGCACGCGCCGGGACGGGATATTGATGCTTTTGTGGTGCGTAAGGAAGCAAAAAAGCATGGCATGCAGCGCCGCATCGAAGGGCCTGATGTGGCTGGGAAAAAAGTCTTGGTAGTGGAAGACACCACTACCACGGGTAACTCGCCGCTGACAGCGGTGGCGGCCTTAAAAGAAGCCGGCGCACAGGTGGTAGGGGTAGCTACTGTGGTGGATCGGGATACCGGTGCGGATGCGGTCATTGCAGCGGAAGGACTGGAGTACCGGTATTTGCTGGGGTTGAAGGATCTTGGGCTGTAATGGCAGCAGATGAACCACAACTGGCGGGGCCAACGGAATGGGGCCAGGGCCGCCACGGGCTGGGCCCGTGGTCGGAGGAATACCCGGATCAACCAGTTCCTACCGCACCACATTTTGATCCTGAGCTGTTAGCTGAGGGGGATCGGCGCAATGTGGTTGATGAGTATCGCTATTGGCTTCGAGAAGCAATTATTGCCGATATTGATGCCAAGCGGCACGAGTTGCACATTGCCATTGAGAACTTTGAAAATGACGCCAATATTGGAACGGTGGTGCGCACCGCAAACGCCTTTGCCGTGGCAACCGTCCATATTGTGGGCAAGAAACGGTGGAATCGGCGCGGCGCTATGGTCACTGACCGCTACCAGCATCTGATGCACCATGAGACCACCGATGATGTGGCCAGGTGGGCGCGGGAGCATGATTTGGCCATAGTTGCCATTGATAACACTCCGGGTAGCGTGCCGTTGGAAACCGCCACCTTGCCTAAAAAATGCTTGCTGCTGTTTGGTCAAGAAGGGCCAGGCGTGACCCAAGCTGCGCAGGATAATGCGGTCATGACCTGTTCTATTGCGCAATTTGGTTCCACGCGGTCGATTAATGCCGGGGTGGCTGCAGGCATAGCAATGCATACCTGGATCAGGCAGCATGCGGATTTGACACGCGCATGGTAAGGCGAGTTGATGGTTAACCCGTTACCCGTTTGTTATGCTTGATTCAATTGTTTTCTAGCTAAATTACACAGAAGGGGATCATTCTCCGTGAATGAGAAGTGGCTGCACCGAGCCGACTTGGCGGAATCGGCGATTAATGAGCGGCACGCCAGTCGCCTATGGGGCATTCCCAGAACCAATCTCGCGGTTGCGGCTTGGCCACCCCATACCAAAGAAAAGCTGTTCTACCGGTGGCATTACTGGTGGCAGGCTCACTACCTCGACTGCCAGATTGATGCTGCTACCCGGTTGCCGACCAATGCCCGCAAACAGCGCATCAAAGACACTATCCGGGGTATTAAGATTCGGAATTTCGGCCGGTTTACCCGCAACAGCTACTACGACGACAAATTGTGGTTAGCGCTTGCTTTAGACCGTGCCCGCATTCACGTTCTGCCAGGTAAAACTAAGAAAAAATACCTTAGGGCGTTGGAGGAAAACATCTTAGATGGGATCGACGAGGTTACCGCGGTTTTGCCGTGGCGCGAAGGCGAAACCTTCTTTAACGTCCCAACCAATGGGCCCGCTGCCATTATGATGGCGCGCACTGAGCGTATTGCCAAGTCGCGGTTCTTAACCAATTGGGTTTTCGACGAGCTTATCGACGACAAAGGCTTGGTCATGGACGGCATCCGCATGTCTATGAACGGCCCCGAGATCGTGAAGATAACTCATCCGTACTGCCAAGGTGTGATGATTGGTGCCTGCCTAGAACTGGCTCTAAAGCTGCGCGAGGATCCCGAAACCTACGAAGATTCGGTGTTATACCTCACCCACTTGCGTTCCGTGGTTGCAGCGACCGCTAAGGAAATGTCCGCGGCCACCGGCGTGATTAATTGGAAAACCGGCGACGGTGATGGTGGATTATTCAAAGGCATTTTGGCTAGGTACTTAGCTGATGTGGCGGTGCGGCTGCCGGACGATAACGAAGCAAATATCGAAACCAAAAAACTTGCGCGCAGGTTGGTCATGGCAAGTGCTGAAAGCCTGTGGAATCACCGGCTAGAAGTAGACGGCCTACCGGTGTTTTCTTCCGACTGGGAAAACGACGCCAAACTGCCGCATAATTACGGGCTGACTGCCTCGTCAATCAGTGATTTTGTGCGCATTGTGCGTATTGATGAGCGCGACTTGTCCGTACAGCTATCAGGCTGGATGCTCTTGGAAGCAGCCGCTAGGATCGCACTGGCCGAAAGCGAAGCCTAGTTTTTTTACTATGTTAGGGTGTGGCTTGGTTTACCAACCCACACTTTTTGGTTTGGTTGATTGGTTGGCTTGGTCAGGGTGGTGCGGGGCGTCGATTAGCTGGGAGGGGTGCGTCGATAAGTGTGCTGGCTTTGGTCCTGGTATGGGGGTGAGGGCTAGTAATCGGGCAAGAAGTTGTGGGAATGCACCAAGGCATTTTTTGGCGGGGGTGAAGTTGGGGGTAGTGGTTAAGTAGTGCTGAAATTATAGGTGAAATGGGCTGTTTTAAGGGGGTTTTGATGAATAGATGGCGGCTGCTTGTTATAAGTCCTAAAACCATTGCTGCGGGAAGTTTTAAGATTAGCCTAATGAGGAATCACGGTGCCTAGAGCTGGTGACACCTAACAGTGGCACCACCTATAACCTTGGTAACAGTTCCGCACACTATCTGAATTTGGAGTTCACCATTATGACGAATCACTACTATGGTTCACCGTCGAGCGATAATTCCGGTCACGGCTATAGCGATGGGTTGAGTTCTTCAGAGTCACTGACCAATCCGTTCACCACCAACGCCGGGCAGGCTGGCTATACCTATGGCAGTACCCCTACCAGTCCAGGCTCAACCTACTCCCAGTTTGGGCAAATGAACTACGCGGCAAACCCGGTACCACAGCAGCAAATGATGGGTTATGCTGCGGTGCCCTCTAAGAATGCACCGTACAGTAAAGACAAGGTCATTGCCGCTGTGCTCTGTTGGTTCCTGGGTGGCTTGGGGATACATAATTTCTACACTGGGCATACTGTTGCAGCTTTGGTGCAATTGATTTTGGTGTTAACAGTGCTGGTTTGGATATGGATTCCGGTACTCAATATTATTTTGGGCATCGTGGCCGGACTCTGGCCGCTGGTTAACTTTATTCAAATCCTCACCAGCACGGGTTTATATAAATTTGATTTCCCTCGAGCATAAAGCCAAAGGTAATTCAGTTACGTACTTGACTCGCAGCTAGGAGCGATGTTTATGTCTTCGCCGTTTGGCAATCCACAGCCAGGAGATCCGTTTGCTGGTCAACCGCAACTAGGCCAACCGCAGCCGGGTCAACCGCATCTAGGTCAGCCACAACTGGGCCAAACACAGCGGGGAGGTCTTGGTGATAAGGACACCGCAGTCTTTGATAGGCCAGAGGCTCACTGGACAACCGAGGCCGCGCCAGCTGCCAAACCACTAACGCCTGTTACTGGGCCGTGGCCGTTTGTGATTACCGCCTTTAGCTGTGCACTTGTGGCGATAGTGTGCGCCGTGTGCGCTGTCACTGTGGGCGGTACTGCCACCGATACCCTTTATCGCTATTTTGCTATTTCAGGGTGGGGGCTGGGAGGAATCTTCAGCTTGATTGCCTTAGGTCTGCATTTTGCGGCGAATAATCGCAGACAAGCAGAGTCGTTTTATATCGAGAACTCGGCACAAACACTATTGGCACGAGCCACCTTAGTGCTGAGCTCTATCGCGGTTATTGCCACAGCAGCAGAGATTGCCCTGTGGTTGTCCAAAACTATTGGTAACTAGGGGTGCGCACAATGATACAGATGGCGAAACGGATTTTCGCGGCAGCGGCGGTGGCGCTCATGGCAGGGTTTATGAGTGCACCGATAGCAATGGCCGCGCCAGCTGAAGTCTCTGAGGTGGGGGCTAAAAATTTAGAGCGATTAAATTCCTGTATTGCCACGAAGAAGAACGCAGATTTATTACTGGTCATGGATGAATCTGCTTCTTTGAAAGGCCATGATGGTAAGGCGGCCTCGGATCCCAATAACGTCCGAGGGGCTGCGGCTTCTGATTTAATTACTCATTTGGGACAGTCCGCCCAAGATAGCGGTGCCGCCATTAATGTCAAGCTTGCTGGTTTTGGTGAAAGTTACCGTTCCGATCCCAAAACCTACGGTGAGTGGGTCAATATTGCTACGGACGCGGATAAGCTGAGCCAACCGATCCAAGGCTTTAAAGATCGGAATAATGATTTATACACCAACTACGGCTTAGCCTTGGATGGTGCCTATTCCGAATTTGCCGGACGTGATAATGCAGATTCCTGTCGGTTTATTTTGTTTTTCACCGATGGGTTGCTGACGGTTCCAGGAGATCACCAAGCTGATCTGGATGCTCGGGCCAGGATTTGTGCTGCTGCCGGTCAAGTAACTAAATTGCGTGAGACTGATATTCAGTTGTTCACGGTGGGGTTGATTCCCGATGGGGAAGAATCACCGGAACAACTGCTGCGTTCCATGGCTGAGGGCTCCGACTGTGCTGGTGGTAGCACCGCTAATGGCGCATTTTTCAATGCGGAGTCTAATCCCGCGGCGCTGTTTGCTGCCTTCCGTTCCCTCCTACCTGACGCGGGATCCACCGAGCACACTGGTGATAGCACGAGCCAGATGAAATTCGTGTTGGATGATTCCATCACGGAAGTGCAGATCTCCGCCGTGCCTAATACCTCTGAATCAGACCCACGGCTAGAACCAGTGTTAATTAATCCCGCGGGCGACATGATTGATCTGCCCGAGGGCGAAAGCACCACCGGGGATACCCAGCTAAATGTCACAACCGCTGATTCGGTGCCGGGCATGGTTGATATTCGGATGGTTAAGGAGGAATCCGGCCGGTGGGCAGGGCAGTGGGCTTTTGGCTACCGTTCGCCGGAGAACTCTTCCGCCACTTATCACGCCAATATGCAGATTTTGCCAGGCCTTAACACCCAAGTTGCAGAATTGACGGAAAAAGACGTGGTGGGGCTGTCTAATGACGAGCAGTTAACGGTCACGCTGGTGGACCGAAAGGGCAATACCCCGAAACTGGCTGGTGAGGCCAATTTAAGCGCGGTATTTGCCCCAGCGGATGGTTCCGCACCCATTGAGCTAGGCTCTGCCCAGTCGATTGCCGGTGGTAATGCGGTGAAAATCCCGCTATCGGCCGTCGAAAAGGCGGCTACTGGCGAGCTGACGCTGACCACACAGATCACCACGAAAGGCACCGATGATGTCCCAGGCACCCAATTATCGCCGCTGGTTACCCGCTATCCCATCGCCATCACACCGTCGAATATGCCCAAAGTGGCCGGGGAAGTAGCAATTGAACTGGAGCAAGAAAGCACAGTCATTAACATCCCAGTGGAAGGCCCCGGCAAACTGTGGATTGAACCCAGCCAATTGAAACCAGAGATGACCCTGCCGGAATCCGCAGGAATGGTGACCTTGGAAACCCCGCATGGTTCTTCCGGTACCGCGGTGGAATTGGACAAAGGGGAAACCGCTGAGCTGCCGATCACGGTGCGGGTGGATCAGCTTGCCGACGGCCCCATCGCCTTCGACCTGCCGGTCACCCTGCACGCCGCGGACGGTAGCGCCACCGAGGAAGTGCCAGTAGCGATGACCGGCACCATGCGGGTTCCGGTCAATGCCCCGATTTTCGTCGGTGTGCTCATCGCCGCCCTGCTGTTGGGAATCCTGATTCCTCTGGTGATTTTGTACCTCATTAAGTATCTCACTGGGGTTTTGGTGAAAACCAAGCTGCATGCCCTGACCTTGCCAGTGGTGATAAAAGACGGCCAGGTGATTCGAGAAGATAATGGCCAGCTGGTGGCTTTGGATTATCAAACCGTGGTGCTCAATACCGCCGGTGTCATACCTAACGGGCGTAGTGTGGTGCTCAATGGTCAGGAATTTAACGTGCGTTACGGTATCAACCCCTTTAGAACCCCCAGCGCGGTTGCTGCGGAAGCACCGTCCATTTCTCATACCGGCAAGCGCTACAAAAAAGCGGCATGCCTGCCATTGGCGATGAAAAACTCATGGGTGTTGTACAGCAACCCACAGGATAAGACCCGCGGCGGCGTACTAGTCATTGCCGACAGCAATGTTAAAGAAGAAACGCTTCAGAAAATGGCGGCGGATATTTCCACCCACGTGCCTGACTACCTCAAGCGCCTACAAGAAACCCAGCCAGTGGTATCCCCAGCTGCGCCGATGCCGCAACCGGGCATGCAGCCACAGCCGGGTGCTCAGCCGCAACCAGCACCGGATCCGTTTGGGGCGGCGCCAGGTATGCAACCACAGCCAGCGCAAGATCCGTTTGGGGCACCAGCCAGCCCGCAGCCGCAAGGGCAGGGGCAAGGTCAAGGGCAGGGGCCGTTTGGGCCGTCGCCAAGTGCGCCGCCGCAGCAGGCTGATCCGTTTGGCGCGCCGGGCAACCCGCCGAATACTGGTGGAGTGCAACCGTTTCCGCAGCCCCCAACGGGTAATCCGTTTGGAAAGGATACACAGACATGATTTATCAACCATAATGGATATATTCGGGCACTAGTAACCATGAAAAACAAGGAGAAATAATGCGGAAGTTCTTGGTCGTTGGCTGTGGTGGCTCAGGCGCTAAAACTCAGGCCTATATGATGGATCAGCTCAAAGCGTTGCTGCGCCAGATTGAACCAGAGCGGACCGAGCTGCCTAAGTGTTGGCAGTTTGTCACCATTGATGTTCCCCTTGCGCCGGAACCGGGCCCGGATAATCTACCTAATGTGCTGCAAGGTGGCGGCCGGTATTTGGGCATTGGCAGCCGACAACAGTACTGCACTTTTGACAGCGGAGTGAGTGCAGAATTAATTAAAGCCGGAGCTTTAAAAGAGGCTGCTACTTGGGCCCCGTCGCCGCCAGAACCGATTACTATACCGGTTTCCGATGGTGCGGGCCAATACCGAGCCGTCGGTCGCATGCTGACCATACCGGCGCTGCAACGTATTCGGGAAGTATTGGAAGCTGCTTTAAAGGATTTAAATAAAGCAGAAACCAACACGGAATTAGACGAGCTGAATTATAAGCTGACCAATAAGCACTCCAGTTCGCAAGGCATGACCCCTGTGGTTTTGGTGATTTCGTCTATGGCTGGTGGCGCGGGGGCGTCGATGTTTTTAGATGTCTGCCGGATTTTATCCACCTTGCCTAATGCAAAGCCGCAGCATACCGCCGTTTTTATGCTTACCCCGGAAGTTTTTACCGATATTCCGAAAGAAATGTTGGTGGGGGCGTGGCCGAATGCCTTGGCCATGTTTGGCGAGGCCATTGCGTGCCAAACCGGAGCCGCCGCGAAATCCGATACCGAGCTTTTCGACGCCCTGGGCGTCAAAAATGCTAACAGTCGTAATACCTTCGGCCGAATTTTCCCCATTGGGGGACGGATGGGACAAGAGGGCGCCCAATTTGGTGATGGCAGCGCCAAGACCATTTATCGGGGACTGGGACGTGCGTTGAGTGCATTGATGTATTCCAATCAAGCTAGTGATAGCTTTGTGCAATACAATGTCTCCAATACTGGATCGCCAGGAGCTAACCGGAAGTATCTCGGTTGGGCGGACCCGACCACCGTGGCGTGGGATGTGATGCCGTGGGCTTCTCTTGGTTATTCACAACTGAGTATGGGGCGGGATAAATACGCCGAATACTCTGCACAACGCCTAGCCCGTAGTGCGTTTGACCGGTTGCTTAATGGCCATGTTGACCCGCTGAACCCTGCCACCGGGGAAGAACAGCTCAAAGCCAGGCTGGAGGAACGGATCCCAACGATTCTGCGGAGTTTAGGTTTTGATCCGCAATTCCGAAGCACACAACCCAATGGTGCGATGATTGCCGCGTGGCTGGAACAGAATTTCCCTACGGAAATCACTAATGCGGTTAATGCTAATCTTCAGTGGCTGCGGCAATCCCTGCCACCGGCTAATGATGGTCAGCAAGGCCGTGACTGGGCTAATGAGATCAACCAGCGGTTGAGCCACCCGGCTATTGCACAGCAGCTAACTGCTTCACTATCTGATGCTGCCTACCAGGCGGTGTATGACTACGCCGATCGGTTTATGAACCAACTGATCAACGTGGCAGAAAATGAGTTGTCCGTGGTGGGGGTGCCGTTTGTTCAGGCGATGCTCGACCTCATTGGTGATGTGGTGCAGCAACGGATACTAGTTGGTTTGTCAGAGGTGGTACAGGCAACTCAGAATATGAGCCCGGCTGCCCGACCTACCGATTTAGATGCACTGATGCATCCTTTGACAGGTAACCGGCGGGTGCATAATGGCTCGGAGATTCTGGACCACATTGCAGGTGCCTACCGGCAGCAGATTCACCGCTATATGTTGGTGTGCTTGTCTAAGAACTTACTACCAGTGTTGGAGGATTTCCGTATTGCTGGCCTGAGCCGCCTACAACGAGAAATCGGTAGTGCTCATGCCGACCTGGAAGAGGCCGCCAAACGTAAGGATGCCGCAACGAACCTTGCCGATGTGTCCACCACTGATCCGGTGGTGTGGCCTACGGAAAATGACGAGCGGATTAGTGATCGGTTCCGCGGTTCCCATAACGAAATTCTGATTACTGAGGTCGATTCGTTCCCCACGGATTATGCTCATCAACTGATTGAAACCGTGCGGGTGGCTGATCCAAGTGTGTTCGATTTGACCCAAGCTAGTCGCCAAGCAGCACGGTCGGTGATTTTAGGGGACTGGGTTACCACGGATGCTTTGCGAGCACCGCATAATACCCTTGCACCGCAACAACGTGAAGAGGCTAAGGGAAATCGGGCAGGTTGGGTATGTAAACATCTACAAACCCCACCCGGTGGTGGCGAGCTGCGGGAAGCGAACCCAGCGGTCTTTAGCGCCAAGATCCGTCCGGCTGATTTATTAGAACGCGCCAGGATGTGGATTGGGCGTTCCGGTTATCATTTTGAGCGCTTTATTTCCATGGATCTGCGCGCCTACATGACCCAAGATGAAACGGTTAATGATGTGGAATACCGCAATCGGATTAATCGGTTGCGGCAAGCATTTGCCCTAGCCTTAAGCCAAGCTCGGCCGCTCGCTGCGGTCGACGAGGTTATGGTCAATACCATTCATGGTGATTCGGTGACCTACCGGTATTCGTTCTCGGAAATTCCCTTCCAGCATCTTAATGCTGCGGCTGATCTGAAAGATGTGCTGAATTCCACCTTGAATATTACCGAGCACACGCATCAGGTTTTTGATAATTCGCTCACGGATGCCCGCAAGATTCGCCAGATTGATGTTTTCGGCTCCTACCCAAATTATTCCCCCATGGTGTTTAGCTCGTTGCTGCCGCCGATTGCCAGTGACTGGGCCAGCCGGGTGGATCGGGAAGCTGCATGGAAGTTCCGACGCGCTCGGACGCTACCTGGGTTTTTGCCCTTGTCTGACGATGAGCGTAAAGCCATGGTTGCTGGGTGGATCATCGGTTTGGCCACCGGCCGGATTTATGTGCACAAGCAAGGCACCCCTGAGGCTAAAGCGTATATTTACGACGGCACCGATTGGCTGGCATTCCCCACCCCCATGCTGACTGGCCCGGCAAGTATGCGCCAACCTATTGACTGGATGCCAGTGGTCTTAGAATCCATCCTGTTGGCTTATGCCCAGTCCCATCAGAAGGATAACCGAGGTGAACCCGCAGGATCGCTGCGCCCTTACTGGGTGTTGCGGGAGTTTTTCGATAACTCACCACAGCGTCCTACTAATGACCATGGTGGCATTCACCACCCAGCGGTGAATTTCTTAGCGGAGTTCTTAAGGAACGGTATTTATCCCGCGAAACAAAATGAGGTAGTGGGTACCGATATTAAAGACCGCTCTGAAATGATCGTTCAGACCTTGACTAATGCCGGAGCACTGGCTGATAAATTCGTGCGCAATTCTGGTTCTGGTTTCCCCGGTTCCTTAAACGAGGAAAAGGAATGGGCAGTACCAAAAACTAGGTTGCATGCAACAAAGATGCCGTACTACCGAGATTTTGCCGATGATGTTTTAGAAATGGTGCGGCGGATTCGGGCGTTACTAGAGCAGGCGGAACAAGTGGCTGCGGCTCCAGTAAATTCCTTTGAACCCCAATTTGGTGCTGATCAGCTTACCGGCGGCGATCTTGGTACCAACGAATTTGGAGAGTTCGGTGGTCTAGTATGAGCTACAACCAACCAGTCACGGCCATTGTTCTAGGCCATGGTGTGCTCTTTTCTGAAATCCAAGCCGTGGTAGCTGATTATGCTGCACTCGGGCAGACTCGGCGTAGTTTATGGGTTGATACCGCATCAGCAGTTGCTACCGATGCGGTGGTAACTATTGGCCAAGGCACGAATTTCGCTGCGATGGATACTGCGTTGCGTGATGTTACCGGCGTTTGTGTAGTGGTGGCATTGGAAGAATTAACCGAGACCCCAGACTACCACCGGGTGGATGAATGGTTATCGGTTATCGAAAGCCGACTACCTGGTCGAGTATCCCGGGTGCGGGTATTACTGCCACAGTTGCCGCACCACGATGTGGCACCTCAGCCGCGGGAAGGCTGGTCCACCATCGCACTAGCACCTGAGGATTCCGATAGCCCGCTGGCTGCGGTGATCCCGGTGCGCCGTGATAATGGAGTGGTCGCTGCAGCTCGGGTGTTCGCGCCCACGTTGCTGAGTTTGTTGGGGTTGTGGCGGGCGTCGACAAGCGTGCCGGTGCTCGACAGCTCTGGGTATGCTATTTCCACTGGTTCTGGCTCATTTTTCCGGCTTGCCAGGGCGCATCATCGCAGCATGGACGCCAGCGAGGTTGAGGCGCAACTTCTGCTAGAAGTGGTTGATGCCCAGCGTAGTTTGCCACTGACACAATTTGCCGACGGCCGCCAGGCGGTCTATCAGCCGAACCCGCAGGCTACTGGATTTGAGTTTTCGCAAGCTCTGCTGCGTAAGCATTCGACGAGTTTGCTTACCCCGGTGCAGCAAGAGGTTTCTACTGCCAGTTTTCAACAAAGTGGTTTTGCAGCTCTCAAGAGCTTCTTGAAGGAATATTTCCGGGCGGTAGTGGGAAATCCCAGGATATGGGGGCGTAGTTTAAACAGTGGCACTTCTGAGGCGATTGCTGGGGCGTTGCAGCGCGGACTGTATGGTGATAAGTCCGTAGTAGAAGTGATCGTGGGCAACTCTTCCGGCAGGCCCACATCGGTAGCGCAACTTGATCGCAGTGCCGAGTTGATCCAAGCGAAAACCGTCGAATCCGGTTTGAGAGTAGAACCAGCCCCGGTGCTTTCTGGGCTATGGGATGACTATTGCCGAGCTGCTTTTACCTTAGTCGATGGCGCCGACCGGCTACCGGAGCCATTGCGCGGACCGATGGATAACAACCACAACCCTGCCATTGTGCGCAAGGGGGAACAGGCCGTGCCGGATGTCGATGATGCTTTTGCTGGTTACCATCCCATCCTGCATGACATCGCTGGCATGACCAAAAAGCAAGCCACTGTGCTGCCTTTCGACGTCGACCGGGCACAGTACTACGAAAACGAGCTGAACTACGCTGCTTCGCACAGCACAGATACCGCAATAATGAAACTGCGGGAGGAGTTTTTTGCCTGGAAAGAACGGGTTTCGCAAAGTTTCGCGTGGTCCATGGGGCATAACTTGCTGCACCTGCTCAGCATTGCTCGTAATAATACGAAAAATGCCTGGCAGCGCCTAGAAAGCGCCCAGCAGGAGTTTAATTCGGTGCAACGCAGGGATTTCGAAAAAGAAAACCGCAGGCTTGCCGCCACCTTGGGTGCGTTGAGCTTAACCTGGTTGCTATCGGTGTTGGTCGTGGTCTATCTCACCGTTCGCTATTACCGGCCCGACTGGCGATTTTTTGCCAGCAATTGGCCCGGTTTAGATTGGCGGTGGGGAGTGCTCTGGTTTTTCCTGGTCACTCTGGTCATCGTTGCCATTCAGATGCTCATCTTTATGAAGGCTCGGCGCGGCATCATTGACGAGCGGGAACGCTTGAAGCGATTGGAAGCGAATTTAGAAATTTCGCTGAAAAACTACAATAATGCCGTGGCGGATGTACGTAAGATCACCGCTGCCTACGCCCAGTTTCTATCGTGGTCTACGCTGCTGGGTCGAGTGATTTCCCGCCCCTTCGGCAAACCAGAAATCAGCCAAGAGGTACTACCAATGCCGCATAGCGGTTTGCCGCGTTCCACCCAGATTGGTCGGGCAATAGTGGCACCCGATGCGATGATAACGCTGGTTAACGACGTGCGCGCCAAAGTGTACCGGCCCAGCTGGGCGGAAAACGCCTTTAATGATTTCATCACCGATGTATTCACGGTCATTCAACAACGTGAAGGCACCAAGCCAGTACGGTTAGCCGAACTCTACGGACAAGCCGGGAAGAACTCCCATTCCGCCTTAGACCGACTGACCAATTGGGCGGTCAGCCCGGAACTGGAATCTCGGGATCGAATGAAGCACCAATGGGAGCAAGCCATCACCGAACCTGGTGTGATCGCTCGGTTAGATCATGCGTTAGACACCGTAGCCTATTACGAAAACGGTCAGGCCAAAGAAACCACCAAAGCAAAATTTCTCGGCCAGCTAAAAGAATCAGATTCGCAACAAACCCAGTTCTCCACCGCGGCAGTCACCGCTGCTGGGGCCAGCCACAATGCCACCACCATTGACCCAGAATGGTCGGTAACTGACAACAAGGAACCCAGCGCAGATAACCTCACCCAATCGGTGACGGTAGTGCAATTTGGCCCGGCTGTCTCCCTGGAGTACCTCAAAGAAGCCAAGGAAGATACTGCCGGTATCAACCCCGATTTTGGTAGTGAGACTTTAGGTGATTTTTCCCTAGAGGAAAAAACCAAAACCGGATTCGGTGACTTCGACTTCCACAGCTTTGATGGACTGGTTTAAGGGGAAAACTCAATGGAAACCAAGAAGTTCTTTAGTGATATTCCCATCACTGACATGATTCGGGTGACCAGCCTAGCTAACCCCACCACGGAAAATGTAGCCAAAGCTCTTCCGGGGCGTCCCGAGCAAGAAATAGCGGCCATTTCGGCGCTGCTGCATGGTCGTATGGCGGATTTTGAAGCCGCTCTAGAAGCTGATTTTGCCACGGTGCTAGGGGCAGCTGATGAACCTACCGAACCTCTGATAGCTGACCGCACGGAACCCATAGCACCTATCGAACCGCTAACCACTGACCCTGCCGAACCACAAATGGCATTGCCAAAGCTTGAAGATGTACCGCACACCATGGACACAGAGAAACCAGAAACCCCACAACCATTGGAAGCATCGTCAGCAGCAGAGGCTGGGGGAAATGACTGGGATCTCCAAGTGGCAGCCGTCGTAGCAGAAAGACGACGCAAGAATCGTACCGTCAACGAGCAGGATTTCATCCGAAACTTGGAGCCGGACATGCTAGCACCCTATGCGTGGGGAGCCAGTGATGAACCAGTAGGTGAACTCCACGTAGTTTTGGTAGAAGGTGAACCCCAAAAAGCCTTCCTGTACTGGGAACCGGTGGAAATACCCGATAAACCAGTGGTGATGTACCGGGTGATTGGGGCAGACACCGAACAAGCACGCAGCCCCGAAAACGGCACCACCATGGTGATTACCAAAGGAACCGCCTTCGAGGAAAAACTCGCCCCATTAGTGGGTATGCGTCACTACATGGTGTGGGCTTATGCCGGTAAAACCGTGGCAGATATTTTTGACGCGCAACCCGTATTAGTCGGTGAACAAGCACTAGCGCTGCCACCCATGGATTTCGGCATTGCCGAAACCGGAGGTATAGTCACCGGCACCTGGACCCCCCTAAAAGGACACAGCAATGTTGCAGTTTTCGTGCGGCAGCGGGGCAGTGAAGAACCCTTAGATTCCCCCATTCACCAGTTGCGAGTTGGGGTTGATGCCCGGAGCTTTAGCTATACCGCCCCAGTGCGGGGTGCTACCTACGAATTTCAGGTGTTCCCCGAAATTACCTTTGGCGGTCACACCATGCGGGGCGAAGGCAGCCACATAGAAACCCGCACCATCAGCGCTGATATAGAAGCAGTGGAACTGCTTAGTGTTTTACCCATGTCTAAACAGGGCAAAGACGTTATCATTCTCAACTGGATTGCCCCACCCACCGGTGAAGTGAAAATCTACCTCACCCAATCCGAACCTGCGCCCGACCTCATTGGAAAAGCAGTAGACAGCGTTTATATCCACGATGACGATGCATTAGGAAGCACCGAATGGATCGCTACTATTGAATCCGAACCTGGCGAGGAAGTACACCGGGAACTTATCTGGCCAGCTGGCTGGTCGCAAGTATTCTGCGTGCCGGTGAACGTGGTGGGAGAACAATCCCTCGTTGGCCACTACCAAGCCGTCAACCGGGTAGAAAACATCACAGAATACAGCCTTGTCCAGCGCGTTGACAGCCAACTGATCACCTTTGACTGGCCAGACGGCGCACAACTGGTGGAAGTTGCCTGCCGCCAAGGAGACGCGAAGGAGCTCATCGAAGAGGATTATCGTCGTCAAGGCGGCATTCGGGTACACCTCAATCCGTTCGGCGACGAAGTAACCCTCACGCCGAAGAGTATTTACGCTGGTCTGACCACTAAAGCGAACCCGACCGTTATCAATTACCCCGGCTTGAAAACCTACGCCTACAAAATCGACCGGACCGAAGCAGACAAAAACTACGCCATTTTGTGGGTGTGGCGGGTAGGCACCGAGGATCGCCATCCACCACAGTTCATGCTCACGCATAACCCTGAACGCTTCCCGCTGTACCCCAGCGACGGGCAGCCGGTGGAGCTGGCGGAAATCCAAGAGAACGAATTCGGCAGGCCCGGCCAGTGGATGCTGCCTAGCACCCTGCCCGGAAGCCAAGCAGAAGCCCGCGCCCAAGGCACCTGTTGGGCAGCCAACACCCAGGGGCTTAGCAGCGGCTATTTGCGGTTGTTTATTAGATCAGATGACCGGGATAAAGAAAACCCTGGCAGTCGAATCGTGATTGATGACGAAACCATCGTCGATCTTAAAATTAAGGGTCTTCGGAATATATAGTGGAATTACTTTCTTAATAGTTTAAAAACAACTG
>CAUQSW010000016.1:0-46922 GCA_963520895.1 uncultured Corynebacterium sp.
CTTGTTGGGCGCAGGATTTTTGTCGTTGCGAACGGGCGAATGCTGTGGATTATTTCCCATTGCGATTCCTTACCTTGTCGTTGGTGGTCCGCTCGCCGGGCAGTGGTTGCACGGCTTAGGTTCCACGTTCCACGTGGACCTTAAGGCACGTGCAACGACGAGGAAGTCTTTCCCTCTAAAAAACGAGGGTCAGAGCCACTTTTAACAGTAGTGAAAATTTGTCATTCATGCGACAAAAGTTATGAAACGGGTGAGTGCTTTAGGGGGAACTGTCTAAGGGGAATTGGCAGCGCTGGTTCCCCAAGAAGGATTTGGCAACAGGTCGCAGCTGTAACGGACGGGTGATCTTTTCAGCAAAAACACTCAATCATATTGTGGAACCCCAACCTCCACCCCTCACCGTTTCTTCTGGAAGTAATTGCGGTGCTGGTTGCCGTAGCGTGATCGAGTTCGAGTTGGGGGGACAGTTCCGGTTTCGGTTTTTGGTGTGGTTTCTGCATCGCTGACTGGTGCGCTCTCGCCATTGGGACTGCCGCCCGAACTGCTACTACCAGCACCATCATTATTGGAACCGCTGTCACCCGCCCCGTCAGCGCCAGAACCACTAAGGCCAGAACCACCAGAGTCAGAATCACCAGGTCCGCTACGTGTAAGACCAGCGGCAGCCATTTCGGCTTCTTCTTCTTTCGCGCGGCGGCGTTCCCTGGTCTCTGACCAGATGAAATAGCCAAGCCCGAGGGGAGCCATGATGCCAAAGGCAATCCATTGGAAACCGTAGGACAGGTGGTTGCCGCGGTCGAGTTTGGGAATGGGGATGTAGTTGACGAGGCCGGGTTGGGCGTCGGCAAGCTGGGCGTAATCGGTACCGAGGGTGGTGTCAGTTACTTCGCCGATTTGCTCGGTGTTGATGCCGTAGACCTGTGGTGGGGTCACGCTGGTCATGGGTGGGGTGGTTGGCTTTACTTCATTGACCCGAGCGTGGGCAATGATGGTGACGTGTTCGGTCGGGGCTTTGGGCATGTTGAGCTCTTGGCCAGCTACCGATGGTTCGAATCCTCGGTTGATTAAAATAATTTCCCCGGAATCTAACTGGAAAGGTGTCAGCGCATGGTACGCGGGGGTGGATTCGACGGGGCGGAGCCTTAAAATAGCTTCATGATCTGCTAGATAACGGCCGTTAAGCTCTATCCGCATCCATTCTTGATTGTTTGTGATAGCACCGTGGGCGTCAAAAACTTCCCCGTAGGGTTTGGGCTCAGACTCGAAGGCTTTTTCTATGTGCTCGTTGCGTTCGACAATCTGGGCGTCTTTACCCAGCTGCCACGGGGACAATATGGTGAACGCAGCATAAGAAAAACTAACAACCAACAGGATGGTCATTACCCAACCTGGGGTGAAAAATACCCGCCACCCCCGCGCATTACTGCTCATTGCTCCAGCTCCTGGCTGAGCCATTTCATAATTCCCGGGATGGCTGCTTCTACTTGTTTCCGCGCAATCGTGAAATCCTCGGCATCACCGTAATAGGGATCCGCTACATTCAAAGAATCACCCGCTGCCGGATCAAAGCTGCGCAGCAGTCTGATACGTTCAGGATCAACCCCAGCGCGCTTGAGTGCAGCTACATGGGAGGAATCCATGGCGATCAGCAGGTCGGCTGCAGCGAAATGGTGGTCGAACTGTTGGGCGCGGTGTTTGGTGCCGTCGTAGCCTGCGTCGGCAAGCTCCCTTACTGCGCGGTGATCGGCACCGGAGCCGACATGCCAGTGTCCCATGCCGCAGGAATCCACCATGACCTTGTCGGTTAAGCCGGCTTGGGTAATGGCGTGGTTTAAAATCACATCACCCATGGGGGAGCGGCAGATGTTGCCGGTGCAGACCACCGTGATGTGTAGCTTATTAGCGCTCATTGACGATTCCTTTCAGCTCTGCCATGTCCGCCGCCGTCCATTGGGCCTGCTGCCATTCGGTTTGGGTGCCGTAACCCAAGGTAACTAGGGCGGTGGGAATACCAAAGACGGCAGCGCCTTCGATGTCATGGTGGCGATCACCAATCATTAGCGTATCGGAAGGGTCAAGTTCTAACTGTATGGAGTCAATGACATGGGCGATCACATCGGATTTTGCCACCCTCGTGCCGCTGCGGTTGGCAGCGCCGATGAAGTCGAAGTAGGGAAGCACCCCAAGCCGATCGAGCATTCTTGTGGCATTAAACTCACCTTTGCTGGTTGCGGTGAAGAGCGTGTGGCCAGCTGTTTTCCATTCCGCTAGTGCCTTAGGCCAGCCAGGAAACAGTGTGGCTTCTTTCCAACCGTAATCCGAGTAGAAGCCATTGTAGATTTGTTTCGCGGGCAGTGGGTCAATGTTCAACCGGGAAAAGGTGTGCTCCAAAGGTGGGCCGGGTATGGTGCGTAACCAGTTTTCATCAGGGATTTTTTCGCCTAATTCGGTCAGCGTGTCTATGAACGCATGCCGAATTCCGGGGAAGGAATCAATGATGGTGCCATCAACGTCAATGAATAAAACTGCCATGCTATTAAGTGTGGCACTAAAACCCGTAAAGTGGTGAGCTATGTTATCTCGGATACATGGTGATAGTGACGCGGAAAATGCGGATATAGATTTCGCTGTCAACGTTACTTCCACTCCGCCGGTATGGCTGACCGATACCTTAGCGCACCACCTTGCTCACTTGGCTGCATACCCCAGCGCTAAGGAACATAAAGCGGTGACAAAACTAGTCGCCGATTACCATCAGATTCCCCCAAGTCATGTGCTGTTAACCGCTGGTGCGGCTGAAGGGTTTGCGTTGCTACCAAAACTGGGTATTAGCAAACCTGTGGTGGTTCATCCGGGGTTTTCTGAGCCAGATGATGTGTTTACTGAACTCAGAATTGCTGTTGAGCGGGTGGTGCTAACCGCGCCGTTTTCGGGGGATTTTGTTGTTCCTTTAGGCGCTGATGCCCTGATTATTGGTAACCCCACCAACCCCACCGGAGTGTTGTGGCCGAAACAGACACTGCTGGAAAAGCTGAGCAGCGTCCGTTACCTAGTAGTGGACGAGGCATTTATGGATGTGGTTGATGAGGAGTACTCATTAGCGATCCACATTAAACAGCATCCTGGTTTGATTGTGCTGCGCAGTTTAACTAAAACCTGGGGTATCGCAGGGCTTCGGATAGGTTACGTGTTGGCCCAGCCTAAAGTACTAGCGCAGCTTGCTTTAGCTAGGTCACACTGGCCGATTGGCACCTTACAGCTTGCTGCGACTCGGGCGGTATTTGAACAAGGAGTTACACAACTGCCGCGAATGCGCACCCAACTAGTGGCACAGCGAAAAGCCATGCTAGAGGCATTAAACACTATTAATCTTCAGCCGGTGGGCGATTCCCAGGCGCCGTTTGTTTTGGTGAAAGTAGGGGAGTATTCGCCAACGCAGGCGGAGGCGATCCGCCAAGAATTACTGAGCCGTGGCATTGCCATTCGCCGGTGCGACACCTTCCCCGGTTTAGGATGGAACTACTGGCGCTTAGCGGTTAGAGAATTAACGCAGGTGCACGCCCTGGTTGCTGAATTTATCAAGATTACTCAAGGAGAGAACAGTTGAGTACCGTAGCTGATGTCATCACTGTCATGGAAGCTGCTTATCCGCCGCATCTAGCGGAAAGCTGGGATGCGATCGGGCTGATTTGTGGCGATGTAGACCAACCAGTGCATCGGATTGCGTTAGCCCTTGACTGTACCCAAGAAGTCGCAGAAGAAGCAGTGGCAAGTGGCGCAGATATGCTGATTGTGCACCACCCATTGTTGTTGCGGGGAGTGACCTCTGTGGCGGCTAATACTCCTAAAGGCAAAGTGATTCACACGCTCATTACCGGCGGTGTAGCACTTTTTGCCGCACATACCAATGCGGATTCAGCCCGGCCTGGCGTTAATGACAAGCTGGCTGAACTGGTGGGCATAACCCCTGGTAGGCCCATTATGCCGAAGCTTACCGCTTTAGATAAATGGGGTGTGCAGGTACCTGAATCAGCAGCCGAGCAAGTCAAAACGGCGGTTTTTCAAGCCGGTGCTGGGCAGATCGGGGAGTATAGCGAGTGCGCCTTTGTTATGGCAGGCAACGGACAGTTTCGGCCGTCGCAAAGTGCAAATCCCGCGGTGGGGGATCGCGGTGAGCTTACTCATGTGCCCGAGCTGCGGATAGAATTTGTGGCACCTAAGCATCGGCAAGCAGCAATTATGACAGCACTGCGGCAAGCGCACCCTTACGAGGAACCCGCCTTCGACATTATTAGCCTTAGCCCCACCGAAAACCTCGATACCGCCTGCGGATTGGGTCGGGTTGGCAAGCTAGAAAAACCGCTGCCTTTTAAAGATTTCGTACAACAGGTGGCAAACGCTTTGCCCCGGACGGTGTGGGGGATTCGCGCCGCCGGTGACCCCGATGCTTTGGTGCAAACCATTGCGGTCAGCTCCGGCTCTGGTGATAGCTTCCTAGATGCTGCCACCAAGCTGGGTGTGGACGTATTTTTAACCTCCGACCTGAGGCATCACCCAGTAGACGAACACTTGCGCGCTGGGGGACCATTCGTGATTGACACTGCGCATTGGGCGAGTGAATACCCGTGGACTGCGCAGGCGGCGGAGATTCTCAGCGCTAAGCTTGACGACGTCGAAGTGTCCGTGCTGAAGCGCCGTACTGATCCTTGGAATCTTTCCACGCACCCTGAATAAAAAACCAATCGAGAATTGAGCGTTATTTATGAAACTACAACCAGAACTTCAAAAACTACTACTGGAACTAGCCACCATTGAACGAGTGGCCGACACTGGTGTCAAAGCCCCAGAACCCACGGAACTAACGGCGCTGAACAAAGCCCAGGCTGAGTTAGATCGGGCACGGCAGGCACATCAGGCGGCGCAAATGGCGGTCGATGACATGGAACTGGAGATTCTGCGGATTCAAGAAGACGAGCGGAAACTTCGCAGACGGGAAGCCGATGATAAACAACAGCTATCAGCGGCCACTGACCCGGAAGTACGCAAAGACCTGGAAAAAGACCGTTATGCTGCGAAATCCCGGATCGCTAACCTGATGAGTGAGCTTGCAGAAGCTCATAATCAAATCCACGCGCTTCGGAATAATGCTGACATTAACAAGCAACGGGTTAGAGATTGCGAAGCTAAAGTGGCAGCTGCCCAAGAAGCAGTTGATGCGTTAGGTGAACTCAATACCGAAGCTGAACAACAAGCTCGTGTTGATTATATCCGCTCACAGCTGCCGGAAGATGTCATGGCTGAGTTTTATGAGCGGCGCGCCGAAAACTCCGTAGGGGTAGCAAGTTTTAATGGGCGTAGCTGCGGAGGTTGTTTCATCGTGCTACCACCAAGCGATATTTCTGCTATCCGAAACGCCCCAGTTGACGAACTGCCACAGTGCCCTGATTGCGGTAGCTATCTGGTACGAGCAGCAGCCTAGGGGGAACGAATATGCGAGTAATCATCGAGGCCGACGGTGGTTCTAGGGGAAACCCCGGCATCGCGGGCAGCGGCTCTGTTATCTACAACGCTGAGCACACCACTGAGTTAAAGGCGATTTCTTATGTGGTCGGCGAAGCAACCAATAATGTCGCGGAATACCACGGCCTGTTAAACGGGCTGCGTGCCGCAGCCGCGCTGGGTGCCACGGACGTAGCTGTGCGCATGGACTCCAAGCTGGTTATCGAACAGATGTCGGGCAGGTGGAAAATCAAGCACCCTGACATGAAGGAACTAGCCCTAGAATGCAAAAAGGTAGCAGACGGTTTTGACGAGGTCACGTTCACCTGGATTCCTCGGAAAGAAAACGCTCGCGCTGATGAACTAGCCAATATGGCGATGGATGCAGCGGCGGAAGGAGCTGCCAGTGGAAAGATTATTGGTGGCGAGCGCAGTGATGCGACTAGCGCTGCTGATACTACTTCTAGTGGAGCTACAGCAGGCGCTCTTTCTGGCAAGCAGGCAGCGGGTACCACCGAAACCACTGACCGGGCTACGGGAACTGCTGACCGCTCTATGGGCGGGGCGAAGGTAGTGTCCCCGAGCTCGTGGAATGGTGCCACCACCAAGCCAACGAGGTTTTTGTTGCTGCGGCACGGACAAACCGAAATGTCAGTAAACAAGCTGTATTCGGGCAGGTCAAACCCGCCACTAACTAAGCAGGGTCTGTGGCAGGCACAGCAAGCCGCGCAGCGGATCGCAGAGCGCGGTGGTTTGGCGGCAATTGTGGCTTCACCGCTTACTAGGTGCCAGCAAACCGCACAAGCAGTAGCGGACAAACTAGGCATGACGGTGACCACGTGTGATGACTTAATCGAAGTCGATTTCGGCGATTGGGAGGGGTTGAGTTTCGCCCAAGCCCACCAGGCAGACCCTCAACTGCATACCCAGTGGTTGGCTGATTCCTCCGTCAAGCCACCTGGTGGCGAGTCACTGGATGAAGCTGGCGCACGGGTTGCCCAAGCACGGTTGCGGCTGCAAAGGGATTACCCGGAACAGACCGTGTTGGTGGTCAGTCATGTCACTCCCATCAAGGCGGTAATGGGCCAAGCATTGGGAGCTTCTTCGGATGTTTTTAATCGGTTGCATCTAGATTTAGCATCGTTTTCCATTGCGGAGTTTTATGCTGATGGCCCTACCTGTGTCCGGTTGGTCAATGATTGTTCGCATTTAAAAACCTAGCGCTTAAGTAAGTAGCTGGTAAGGTGTGGTGGGTGAATGAGTCGGCCGGGTGATCGCGGCTGCTGTGAACCGTCAGTTTTCTGGCAGGCACGGTGTCGAGGAAAGTCCGGACTCCATGAGCACGGTGGTTGTTAACGGCAACCCAGGGTGACCTGCGGGAAAGTGCAACAGAAAGTAGACCGCCCAGCAATGGGTAAGGGTGAAACGGTGCGGTAAGAGCGCACCAGCACGGCAGGTGACTGTCGTGGCTTTGTAAACCCCACCAGGAGCAAGGCAAAAAGGACGCCGATTTTATTGGTGTCTGCGCGAACGCTTGAAGGTAGCTGCGCCTGATGTTCGCGGGTAGCTGCTTGAGGCTTATTAGCAATAGTAAGTCCAGATGGATGATCGCCACCAATTACGGTACAGAATCCGGCTTACAGGCCGGCTCATTCACTTTTTCACCAGATTGGCCTAAGGAGCGTTGCAATGAAACTATATGCCGCTGACATTGACTTTCAGGCGATCGCCGAGGAGTTCCATCTGCAACGTGAATTCCCCAGCGAAGTCTTAAAAGAAGCAGAAGCAGCCACCGACCAGTTCGCTGATGCCCGCAGTGATGCCACCGATATTGAGTTTATTACCATTGACCCGAAAACCTCGATGGATTTGGATCAGGCGGTGTGCATCCTCCCCCGACCAGCCGGGGGCTACGTGGTGTATTACGCCATAGCTGATGTAGCGGCCTTTGTGCGCCCTGGTAGTGAGATTTATTCCGAGTCGTTGCGCCGCGGCCAGACCATTTACCTGCCCGATGAGCCGGTTCGGCTGCATCCACCTGCACTTTCCGAAAACAAAGCAAGCCTCCTGCCTGGGGTAGATCGCCCAGCTGTGCTGTGGACCATCGAATTAGATGATCGCGGTGAGGTGGCAGACGTGCAAGTAACCCGTGCTCTGGTGCGGTCACGCCGCCGCTACGATTACCACGAAGCGCAAGCCGCCTACGAGGCAGGTACCGCGGAGCGCACCATTTGCTTGCTTGTCGACGTCGGCAAGCTGCGAGCTCGGAGTAGTCAGCGCGCGGGGGCAATCACGTTGAACCTGCCTACCCAAGAAGTTGAGCGACGCGGCGATGATCTGTTTGAGCTGGTTATCGAAGATCGAGTGCCCATGATGGATTACAATTCCGAGATTTCGCTACTAGCAGGTATTTGTGCGGCGGAAATCATGATCAAAGCCGGTGTGGGGGTGATCCGTGGGTTACGGCAGCCGGACGATAAAGCCATATCCCAGTTCTGGCGGGAAACGAAAAACCTAGGTTATGAGGTTGGCGAACAGGGGTTGGCGGAGTTTTTAGAGAAGCTGAATCCGAACTCGCCTAGGGGAATGGTAATGATGCGCCAAGCACAGAAGCTGCTGCGAGGTGCGGAGTATTTGAACGTGACCAAAGACGAAGTATTTTCCCACGCAGGAGTAGTAGGCCCTCATGGTGGAGCATACTACTCGCATGTTACGGCCCCCTTGCGACGGTTGATAGATAGGTTTGCTACCGAGGTGTGTTTGGCTGTGACCGCAGGTAAGCCAATACCACAATGGGCAACCGATGACCTAGATCAAGTAATTAGCACCATGGAGTTAAGCTCACGGCAGGCATCGGCGGTGGATAAAGCGTGCCTATCCGTTTGCGAAGCGCAGGTGCTATTGCATTGGGTTGGGCACAGTTTCGATGCGGTGATTGTTTCGACGAATGAGGAACAAGAAACTTCCCAAGTTTTCGTAGAATCCCCACCGGTTTACGCCGATTGTAGCGGTAGCGTTGCTGAGGGAAAGCGGGTGTCAGTGACCTTGACGGTAGCTGATCCGGTACGGCGGATTGTGTTGTTTAGCGCGTGAGGGGTTTCTTCCTTCATAGCGATATCGTTATAAATAGTACATCGACCTTGGATCACAAGGTTTATTACTATGCCGAGGTGTGTCAGATGGTTTCTCAAATAGGGAAGAATCGGTACGAAAGTACCTTCTTTTTATTATTTATTTATATTGAGAAATATAACGTGGCATATCTATACTCAGGGGCAGAGGTGAGCCTTAGTGAAGCGTGTTATAGGATTCTAGTGATTCAAATTAGGTATCACCTTTGGCCATAGTTGGCACTTTCAGTCCTTACCTGACAAATCGGGATTGGAGTGGCAACGAACTCAAATATCATACCTTAAGATAAGACAAGCCCTTAACATTCTTAATTTCATCTGAGGTGGAATGTCAAGGCGCTTGCCTGTTGTTGCTACGTAGACTGACGAATTTTTTTAATCAAGTAGGCCGCAACTTCCAGCTTGAGTGCTGGCTCCTTGTCTCGTAGCACTTTGGTGGCGGCGACGGGTTTTTTATTCGGATCGATCCCAGATTCGCTTAAAGCTGCCCTTGCCCAATCAGTCGCCTGTTGGACTGGATCGCCACCTTCCCGAAAAATAATTTCCAGCTCTGAGATCGGATTCGACGCTCTAGATCCAAAGAATCCACCCATAGGTTATGGCTCCAATCATTTCAACGAATTTTAACAACTTTTTACCAAGGGAAAGTGATTAGCATCCAGCGGCGACCGAAACAGTGACCCCGCCTGCCGCGAACCTCACTGTAAACAGGACACCTTCGACGCTGAATACTGTAACAGTTACCGTTGGTGTAATTGCGGGGCGGATTCTAGGGGCCATTGCGTACAGGAGGGCGGCCCCGAAAGTCGAAATAACAAGGAGGCGGATAAAATCCACCCCACCCCCTATTCCGCTTCCTCCGCCCATAATTCCGCAGGCACGCCATCGTCGAGCACGGTGACTAAGAATCCGTCGTCGCTTAAATCGGCGGCGAAGTTGTGGGCGGTTTTGGCGTCGACAAGCGTGATTACAGCATTGCTGATGCCGCTGTGGGCACTGCGGGCACTGAGCGCGCCGCGACCGAGGCATAGTTGCGCAATCTGATTGCATGTATCAGAAGTGCCGTATAAGGTGGCCATGTGGTTTTGGGAATCTGCTAATACTGGATACAACTGTGATAGCCGCCGAGCGCGGATAAGCTGCACGGCAGTGGCTGCGGATTCCAGTTCTGCTACGTGGAAGTCGAGCCATTGGCTGGCTTCAATCTGGGAGGGCACACCGTCTTTGCCACGGACTTCGTGTACTGCTTTGAGCCATTCGAGTACGCGAGTGGGGGCGTCGGGAAGCAAGCGGATGGATTCGGCGCCGAAGGCTTTGGTGGCTTCTTCGACAAACTCCTGGCGACGGGTGACTTCCGCAGGTTGGGTTTTGCCCACCGGCGCGAATATTGACAGCGCTACTATTTTGTTGGGTTTGGCGGGGTGTGCGGCTTGGGTGATGGAACCATCGGCGAAATCGAGGATGTTGATAAACCCGGCGCGCCCACGAATGCCGGTGGTGTAGCGGGCTTTGAGTGGAGTAGTGGTGCCGAAGTTGCTGGCGGCTTGGTGGCAGATTTCGGCAAGTTTGGCCTTGGTGGGTGGGGTGTCGAAGTCTTCAGCGTTATACGCAAGCGCGAGTGCTAAGGCCATGTCGATGGCTGCGTCGTTTCCTAGGCCGCCTTCCGGTGGGATGTCGCTTATTACGGTGATGTCGAAGCCTTTGGATTCTCTACTGAGCATTTGGCGCTGGATCATGGTGTAGATAAGTCCTGCTAAACGCCATGACCGGTCGGTGTGTGTGGTGTCATCAGTGGAACTAACGTTAGCCAGCGGGGTGCTGGTGGCTTTACTGACGTAGTTTCCGGTTCCAGGATCGTAGGTGTGTTCTACTACGGCGATGGTGGAATCTCGGCGGGGAGAGACCGCCACTCCTGCCCGTAGTTGGGCGATGGACATTAGTGTGATTCCGCCTGCGTGTTCGGTGTGTTCGCCAATCAGTGACCATGTGGCTGGGGCACTGGCGGTGGCCATGGGGGTTTTGCCGGTGCGGGTGGTGTGTAACTGACTTACTCGCTTTGCTATTGGTTCGTCGAGTTCGGGGTTACGTGGCCACAGTGGCATAGTGGGGTTCTCTTTCTTTTTGGTCAGTGCTTTGGCTATGCGTATTCAGTTTAATGTAGTTGTTACTGCCGAGCTGCGGTGGCTCCGGCACACGGATTGGTTGGTTCTTGTGCGGCAGGTATGTATGCATAGCTGGCGGTCATTACGATGGGCTGGCGCTAATCACTATAACTGGTGGCTTGGTTGGTTAGACTGGTAGGTGGCACAATTTTAAGTCAGTTACATGAATGAAAGGTATAGGTAGAACCATGTCAGATCAGGATACGAAGTGGTATTACAATCTTGCTACTGGTGAGGTGCAGCAGGGCAAAGCGGCTGGTTTCTTAGACCGTATGGGGCCTTACGATACCAAGGAAGAAGCAGAGCATGCTTTGGAAACGGCTGCTGAGCGCACCCAGGTGGCTGATGAATATGACGCCGAAGAGGACGAAGACTAGCAGGTAGCAGACTGGCCTCATGCAGGCTGGTAGTAACTTAGGGATTGAACCGATAAACCGGCGCGGATGAATAGCGCCGGTTTAGTTCATTGTTGCTGCACGGTTGCGGGCACAACCCCGCTGGCACCACACCGCAGGCGTATTCCTACTGGCGCAGCACCACTGGTACAACTCCATAGGTGTGCCGCCACTGATACACCAAAGGCTATTTCTTCTTTTTAGTGCTGTTTTTCTTGCGCTTCTTTTTGGCTTTGGCTTTCTCCTGCTGCATTTTTTGTAGTTGCTGATATGCTTCGATTACTGAATGTGCCGTGTCTTGGTAACCTTCCAGTATTTCTTGGCCGATATGGTGTTCGAGCTGGTATAGCACTCCGTAAATGAAGGTGTCTTCGCCAGCTTTTCTCGCTTGTTCGGCTTTGCGGTACAGCTTGTCCCTAGAGGTAACACTGTCTTGGAAATCGCCCAGCACGGTTTGCATTTGCTTGCAGGCTTTGTACAGCTGACCCGTATCGATCTCGGTGGCATCGCCTACTGCTTCCGCCGCGTAACGTAATTTCTTTGCGGCTTTGCGCAGGTCGTGGAAGTAGTTTTCCCGCTGGTGTAGTGGCAATTCGGCATCAGCCCAGCATTTCACGGCTTTTTTATGTCGTTTATACAATCGCTGGTAGGCCTCTGTTAAATGATCCAGCAGGATAGCTTGGGAGGGCGCATTATCGGCGGAGGGGGCTTTAATTTCTGGTTTCCGTAGCACCTCATCCAGCAGGTTCAGCATGGCGAAGTAGCGGGGATCGTCAAGTGCTTTGAGGATTCGTTGGTGCGCCAACCGGTATTCATCCCGCATGCTGGCGTACAGGCGATCGCCGTCTTCTTTGGTCACCGCACCAGTTTCGACGGAATCGGCGAGCAGTTGGAACCGTTCGGCAATAACTTCCGCATCGCGTGCTACCCCTAAGATCGTCGCTAGTTGTTTTAACTGCGCTGATAGTGGCTGGCAGTGTGGGGAAGTGATAATGCCATCAAAGGTATCAAGATGACTGCGGAGTTCGCGGGTGGCTACCCGCATTTGGTGCACGGAATCCCATTCATCATTACGAACCTTGCTATCGTAGGCAATGATTTTGTCCCGGTTGCGTTTTAATGCGGTAATAACCGCATAGCCAGGGCTTTCTGGGTCGGGTAGTTTCAGTTCCGTTGGAAGCGGCACATTATTTATCGACGCCCCCAGCGCCATGACCAACTTCGATGGGCTGGTGGAGGTTACCGCCCCTGCTGCGTGGAAAAGTTCGGTGGCAGTGGCGATGATCTTCTCAGTGAGCTCGTGTTCTTGGGCGGTTTCAGTGACTTCGATTTCCCATTCCCGCCAGGTGGTTGTGCCACCGCCAGGTAGGAAGGATTGGGCGGTGACGTGGTCGTCGCAAAATTCTGCAATAGCAACACCATATTCATCCCCGAGGATGGATTCGTGGCGTTGATTATCCACCTGCGCAATGGGTACCAGTGAAGCGCCTCGTACTAATACACCAATGGGGGCAATGACAGCCGGGGGAACTTGTTCGCTTTCGGTCAGGTCATGGTGGATTTCCTTGCGGCCGTAATCGGCGGGCAGCTTGATATGCCAACCGTCGTCTTTTCCGCCAACTCTGCGTCGCAGGGTGATTTTCGCTCGGGTGAGTCTTAAATCAGTGGTGTCATAGTAGGTGGCTGATAGATTGTGTGTTTGCTGATGCAGTACGTTTGTGACGTAACTGATGTGGGTGAGATCCGGTACGTGATTGTCGGGCGATACCGCAAATTTTGCTTCTATTTCTACTTGGCTTTTTACTCCCATGACCCGATGTTACCTGTGGAAACTCTTATGTGGGGAAACTGTAGTTTAAGTAATAGTTTGCCGGTGCTTCAGCCACCAGTCACCCGCCACGACCGAAGCGGCCACTTCTTCAGTGGCTCGGAACAACCTCCTGCTGTGGTCACGTTATACCGATAAGAAACCACCGCCACGGCTGGCGTACAACAATGTGTGCAACACTTGCTAAAGTTCGGTTTTGCGGCCAATTTAGCCGCCAATTCGCCACCACGCCGACTATCGTAGGTGACATGGATTCACAACAGGAATATGTGCTGCGCACTGTTGAAGAACGAGAGATTCGCTTCGTTAGGCTCTGGTTTACCGATATTCTCGGTTCCTTAAAGTCCGTGGCGGTGGCTCCGGCTGAATTGGAAAGCGCTTTTGAAGAAGGGATTGGCTTCGATGGTTCCGCCATTGAAGGCTTTTCTCGGGTATCAGAATCCGACACTATAGCGATGCCCGATCCCTCCACCTTCCAGCTGCTACCCAACGACAGTGATGCATCGTTTTTGCAGTCGGCACGGATGTTCTGTGACATCATGAACCCCGATGGGCATGCCTCGTATTCCGACCCACGCCAAGTGCTGCGCAGGCAGGTTCAAGCTGCCGCCGATGAGGGGTTTAGCTGCATGGTGTCGCCCGAAATTGAGTTTTATTTGGTGGAAAACTTAGAAACCAATGGTCAACGCCCCAGGCCTACGGATAACGGCGGATATTTCGATCAAGCCAGCCATAATGCGGCACCGTATTTTCGTCGTGACGCCATGCTGGCGCTGGAAGACATGGGCATTCCAGTGGAATTTTCCCACCACGAAACCGCCCCGGGCCAGCAGGAAATCGATCTTCGCCACGCTGACGCCATCACCATGGCTGATTCGATTATGACCTTCAGGTTTTTAATGAAGCGTATTGCCCAAAATAACGGGGTAGGGGCAACGTTTATGCCAAAACCATTTAATGAATTTGCTGGCTCAGCCATGCACACACACATTTCGCTATTCGAAGGCGACCTTAATGCGTTCCACGACCCCGATGATGAATTCAGTTTGTCATTAACCGCCAAGCAGTTCATTGCCGGTATTTTAAAACACGCCAATGAAATCTCGGCGATCACCAATCAGTGGACCAATTCCTATAAACGCATCCTGTTCGGCAACGAAGCACCCACGGCAGCGACCTGGGGAGTTTCCAACAGTTCTGCGTTGATCCGAGTGCCCACCTACCGGTTATCTAAAGAAGAGTCGCGCCGAGTGGAAGTGCGCTCACCCGATTCTGCCTGCAACCCTTACTTAGCTTTAGCTGTGCTGCTGGGGGCAGGTCTGAAAGGGATTCGGGATGGCTACGAGATCCCGGAACCTGCCGAAGATGATATTGCTGCGTTGTCCCGTAAAGAGCGGCTAGTTTTAGGGTATGTAGATTTGCCCGGCAGCCTCGACCAGGCGCTGCGGGAAATGGAGAAATCAGAATTAGTGGCCACTATTTTAGGGGAGCACGTTTTTGAGTATTTCCTGCGGAACAAGTGGCGGGAATGGCATGATTATCAACAGCAAATTACTCCGTGGGAGCTGAAACATAACCTCAATCTGTAGCGCTGTGTGCGGCAGGTTGATGCCTTTAAAGCTACTAGTACTTTATCGCAGGAAGAAGTCATGACTACGCCCCGATCTACCCGCAAGTCCTTACCCACCACCGGTGCCTTAAGCTTGACCAGCCCTCATGCCGAGGAAGATTTACGCTGGCTGGGGTGGTGGAATGAGCAAAGCGTAGAGGTGCTATGGGCGTTATCTGGTGCAGCTGATGCCAACCTTGCGCTTAATACCTTAGTGCGCTTATCACAGGCTTTAGAGGAATCGGGGCAGGGCAGGCAAGAACTTGATAAGGAGATTCGGGATAATCCGCTGCTGCGGGTACGGCTGTTTGCCCTGCTTGGTGGCTCCAGTGTGCTGGGGGATCATTTAGTAGCTAACCCAACAACTTGGAAGCTGTTGCTTGCCGACGCCCCCAGCCGCAGTGAAATGTTTAAAGAACTACTGGAGTGCATATCGGCGGTGCCTGCGCATTTCAGCGAAGAGGTAGCCTACGAACCAAGCCAGCGCGATACCGCCACCGATGATCTTTGTCAGCCAGGTACCTACCGTTCTGAAATTGCTGGTGCGGAAGCAGAAGCTATTCTGCGCAAGCGATACCGCACGTTACTGATGCGGATCGCAGCCGTTGATTTGGCGGGTACCTACCCAGAAAGCTCCCGTCGGGTGGGCCAGCCTGAAGTACCGTTTCGAGTGGTCACCGCGCAATTAGCCGATCTTGCCGACGCCGCACTGACCGCAGCGTTAGCAGTGGCCGTGCGGCAAGTCTACGGTGATAACCCAGTTGATTGTCGACTAGCAGTCATAGCCATGGGGAAATGTGGAGCGAAGGAATTAAACTACATTTCCGACGTTGACGTGGTGTTTGTTGCCGAACCGGCCGAATCGAAAGCCACCCGAGTAGCGAGTGAGTTTATTAAGGTAGGGTGCCGGGCATTCTTCGACGTTGATGCCGCCCTGCGACCTGAAGGCAAACGGGGTGCCTTGGTGCGCACCTTGGAATCGCACGTGACCTATTACCGGCGTTGGGCACACACCTGGGAATTTCAGGCGTTGTTAAAACACCGCCCCATGACCGGTTGCCTGCCGTTGGGCGAAGCCTATTCAGCAGCCTTATCGCCCATGGTGTGGGAGGCTAGCAAACGAGATTCGTTTGTTTCGGATGTGCAAGCCATGCGGCGGCGGGTATTAGAAACCGTGCCGGACCATTTAAAACATCGCGAATTAAAACTCGGGGTTGGCGGGCTACGAGATGTGGAATTTGCAGTGCAGCTGTTGCAGCTGGTGCACGGACGTTCTGATGAATCCCTTAGACAACTAGCCACGGTGGATGCCTTAGCGGCGCTGATCGGTGCAGGTTATGTCGGACGCACCGATGGCGCAAGCTTGATTGAATGTTACGAATTTTTAAGGCTATTAGAACACCGCCTGCAGCTGCAGAAAGTCAAACGCACCCACACCTTGCCGGAAGATTCCGACACTCAAACGCTGCGGTGGCTGGCGCACGCTTCTGGTTTCAGTGGCGAAAAACACCGCTCCAGCATTGACTTAATGGAAGAAACGCTGCGGAAAGTGCGGCTGAATATTTCCTCACTCCACTCGAAACTGTTCTACCGGCCGCTATTGGATTCGGTAGTCAACATGAGCGTGGACGAACTCAAACTCAGCCCCGATGCCGCCAAAGAACAGCTCCGAGCATTGGGCTATAACTATCCCGATCGGGCTTTTGAACATCTCACCGCGTTAGCCGCTGGTGCCAGCCGCAAGGCAAAAATCCAGGCCATGCTACTGCCCACCTTGATGGAATGGCTATCAGGCACCGCCGACCCCGATGCTGGGCTGTTAAATTACCGCAAGCTTTCCGACGCTGCTTTCAACCGCACGTGGTTTCTGCGGATGCTTCGCGACGAAGGCATTGTTGGTAGGCGGCTGATGCGAATCTTAGGGAACTCGCCGTTTGCCGCAGATCTTATTATTGCTGCCCCCGATATAGTGAAACAATTAGGTGACGGTGCCACCGGCCCGAAACTGCTAGAAACCAAACCTGACACGGTTTCTACCTCATTGGTGCGAGCAGCTTCTAGGCAAACCGACCCAGAACGCGCTATCAACGTGGCAAGGAGTTTACGCCGCACGGAATTGGCTCGGATAGCGTGCGCCGACCTGCTGAACTTAATGAGTACCCGTGAAGTCTGCCGCAGTTTGTCGCTCGTGTGGGATGCAGTGCTAGAAGCTTCCTTAAAAGCAGAAATAGCTGCCTCGTTGCACTCGGGTGAAATCACCACCCCACCAGCAGAGATTGCGGTGATTGGCATGGGGAGGTTGGGCGGATCAGAACTCGGCTACGGTTCGGATGCAGATGTGATGTTCGTTTGCGAACCAACCGAAGGCTTTTCCGATAACGAAGCCGTGCGCTGGTCGATTGGGATTTGCGACCGCATGCGCAAACGGCTAAGCAAACCTTCAGACGACCCACCCTTGGAAGTGGATTTAGGGTTAAGGCCGGAAGGCCGTTCTGGGGCAGCAGTGCGCACCCTGGAGTCTTACCAACAGTACTACCAGCGTTGGGGTGAGGTATGGGAAATCCAAGCTTTGCTGCGTGCCGACTGGATTGCAGGTTCTAAAGACCTGGGTAAGCGGTTTTTAGCCATGGTTGATCAATTCCGCTATCCCGATGGTGGGGTGGATGAAAAAACTATTCGGGAAGTACGCCGCATGAAAGCTCGGGTGGATAATGAACGGCTGCCTCGCGGAGCTGATCGTAATACGCACACGAAACTAGGGCGCGGTGCATTGACCGATATAGAATGGACCGCCCAGCTGCTAACACTTATGCATGCCGATGACATACCCGCACTGAAAACCCCCTCCACCCTAGACGTGCTCGATGTGGTGGCGAAAGAGGAACTGATCAAACCAGAGCAGGTACAAAAACTCATTGATGCGTGGCTGATGGCCACGAGGGCGCGTAACGCCATAGTTTTGGTCAAAGGTAAACGCGCAGATCAGCTGCCGCAACCAGGCCCACAATTAGCGCAGGTCGCGGGTGCGGCGGGCTGGGATCCTGAAGATTCCCAAGAGTTTTTGGAAGAATATTTGCGTCTAACTAGGCGTGCCCGGAAAGTGGTTGACGAAGTCTTCTGGGGTGAGGTTATCAGTGAACGGGAGGAAGCGAACTAGAAAAGGTTGCGGCTTGCGACTTCCAATAGGTGAGTATCAGAATCAACCCAATGGCTGATGTTTGGTAAGGGTGGCCTAAATAGTATAAGTTGTGGGTGAAAAAAGAGGTCACGAGCGGAAAGCCTATGTGCTTTTCTGGTTATACATTCAGGTAAGGAGAATCATGACTTTAGCCACCAAACCACTTTCGGTTGAACTAAAAACCGCCACCGCACAGGCCCACGACCAAGCTGAGCATTCAGAGTTTATGACCCAGCTGTTGGAAGGAAAACTAGATGCCGCTGCCTTCATTGCACTGCAACAGCAATCATGGTTGTTCTACACAGCCTTGGAAGAGGCCGCCGATGCTGTGCGCGCGACCGAATTTGCCACAGATCTGCTTGATCCTGCGTTGAATCGTCGTGAAGCATTGGCTCATGATCTTCAACAGCTCAGTGGCACCAGGTGGCAAGAACAGATCGTGGCCTTGCCCGCGACGCAAGAGTACATCACCAGATTAGAAGAGATTCGTGATAGCGCAGACGGGCCCAGATTATTAGCGCACCACTACGTCCGCTACTTGGGTGACCTTTCCGGCGGACAGGTCATTGCGACAATGATGCAACGCCATTATCAGCTCGGTGAAGAAGCACTCAGCTTCTATTCCTTCGCTGGTATTGGCAAACTTAAGCCCTACAAAGATGCCTACCGGACGAAGCTCGATAACCTAGAACTTGACGAGTCCGAACGGCAATGGCTGCTGGACGAAGCAAGCGATGCGTTCCGCTTTAACTACAACCTATTTGCACAGTTGGGGAACTAATAATCCGGTCTGTTGCTGAGGTGACTGATTCTAGGTGCTCACAGCTTTGTGCGCATAACGATAAAAAGATCGGGGTAAACCCCTATGGTCAGGGTGCGGCGGTTTCTTTTAGAATCGATTAAAAATCAGCACCGCCATGCTGAATCCGAAAAAGAAGGAGTAGCTGCTCATGGCCTTGACACTATCGTTAGATCTAGAAAACGTCACCATAAATGACCTGATTTCCTTTATCCAGTCGGTGGAAGCGGCAGGACTGAGCCCAACTGATGCGTTGAGCCTTGAGGGACAACAATTAGTTGCGCGGGTAGACACCGCCAAGCTGGCAGAAGAGACCCACACCCCGGCACCGCCATCAACGGCCAAGGTCAAGCATCATCACCGCCCCTACCGCGAAGACCCTCAGGTGCGGGATCTCGGGGAAGTCATTGAAGACTTCAGCAAATCTACCGATTTCAGCACCATCGCGCCGTTGGTAGATCCCAAGACTCTTGGGGAAGCTGCACTAAATTCCCTGATAGAAGCCCTGAAATACCGACGAGGCCAGTAGGTTCTTTTTAAGTGTTTTTAACAAAAATGCGCATAGATCAAGAAGTCACCGACTATGCGCGCACACTCCCCGTGGTGCGCCACCTCGTTAAGGCCGGTGGCTTAGAGTTTCGCGCGCCCGTGACCATCATTGTTGGCGAGAACGGCACCGGTAAATCCACCTTATTAGAAGCCATCGCTGGTGCTATGGGAATTAATCCCGAAGGGGGAACCTCCACCCTCATGCGGTTTAATTACGCCCAGACCGAGTCGAGGCTGTTTGAAGCACTAACGCTCAGCCGCAAAGAAAATCCACGCATCAGCGTGTTTTTACGAGGGGAGACCTTTTTTAATTTCGCCTCGGAGCACGACGCCGCCACACTTTTTAGCGAAAAACTGCATTCGCGCTCTCACGGACAAAGCGTGCAGCAATTCCTAGATGTCTACCTTAAAAAACGCGGCTTGTTTATTTTCGACGAACCGGAATCCGGCCTGTCCGGGCTAGCCCAACTGACCTTATTGGGACAGATCTATAAAGCAGCTAGTAACGGCAGTCAGTTTATTATTGCCACCCACTCTGTCATTCTGCCCGGTATTCCTGGGGCAGATATTTATCAGATTGGTAGCGATGGCATAGCTTCCATTGGCTATGAAGACGTCGAAACCGTTGCAGTGGTACGCGAGTTCTTAGCAGACCCCTACGGGGTGGCAGATTACGTCTGTGAACTGGACGATTAGCATTTTGCGTTTCATGTCGGTACCACTGGCTACAATCTTTAGCCATGACCGAAAAAGCCATTCAAAACCTATTACCCGAACAAGAATTCGCCGCAGAAATTGAGTTTCTTTCCGCTTGGGATAACGGACCTACTCCACCCGGCTGGATCATGAGCCCTAAAGCCGTGGTCGCTTTTATCTGCGGCGCAGAAGGTTTAAGGATCGGCAAGACCAAGCGAAAAGACATCACACCAAAATTTATTGGTGACAAGGCTTTAGTAGAACGTTGCGTAGTCACCCTCGCCGGTGCTCGGGGCCTGATGCTCGTGGGGGAACCGGGTACTGCCAAGTCGATGCTTTCCGAGCTGCTCTCGGCTGCAATCTGTGGCACTTCCGCGTTAACTGTGCAAGGCAGCGCTGGTACCACCGAGGATCAGCTGCGCTATGGCTGGAATTATGGTTTATTGCTCACCCACGGACCCAGCCGGGAAGCATTAGTGCCATCGCCTGTGCTGCAAGCTATGGAAACCGGCAGGATAGCCCGGGTGGAAGAGATCACGAGGTGTCAGCCAGAAATCCAAGACAGCTTGGTTCCAGTGCTATCCGAGCGTCGTATAGCAGTGCCAGAACTAGGGGATCATAATATCGCAGCTAAAGAAGGCTTTGCGGTGATTGCTACCGCCAACCTGAGGGATAAAGGCGTATCGGAAATGTCGGCCGCGTTGAAACGCCGCTTTAATTTCGAACATATTGATCCCATCGCCAACCGTGAAGCGGAAATAAACCTAGTGGCAACCCGCACCGCCAAAGCCATTAAAGAAGCTGGGGTGCAAGTGCCAGTGGATCGTCATATTGTGGAAACCCTGGTGACTATTTTCCAAGATTTACGCTCCGGTAGAACCAAAGAAGGGTGGAGTGTGGAAAAACCCACCACCGTAATGTCAACCGCGGAGGCGGTAGCAATTTCTTCTTCTATTGCCTTAGCAGGTGCCTATTTCCCGGAAGACACCGATGCGGTACGCCTAATCCCTGGTCATATGCTCGGGGCTGTGCGTAAAGATGATGACAAAGACTTTGACCGGATCACCGCCTATTTTGATAAGGCCATCCGCAGGCGCGGCACCGAGGCACCTGGTTCAATCTGGGAAAAACTATGGGATAACCGTGATGAACTTTCCAGGTAATCTTTCCCCAGAAAATACGCCATCTATGGATCCGGAAAAATCCCTGGCAATGGTTGTGGATAACCCGTGGATTTTTGGGATTAGGCATCATTCCCCGGCATGCGCCCGCATGCTGGTAGCCGCGGCAGCAGAGCTTAAACCTCAAGCAATTGCGGTAGAAATGCCAGCAGACTTACAACCATTACTGCAGTGGTTGGCGCATCCGGAAACCATTGCACCTGTAGCGGTAGCCGCGGCGGCAGCAGAACACCACGGCTTGTATCCCTTTGCGGATTTCTCGCCTGAGCTTGCCATTATGCGCTGGGCTAGGGCTGCGAAAGTGCCGGTGCATTTCATTGATCTACCAATGGGAAATAACCTGCGGATGAGTGCCCCAGATACTGAAGCCGACTCAAGCAACCCGACCGATCCCATGGTTGATTTTTCCCAGCTCATTGGACAAGAAGCTTGGGACACGAACGTGGAGGCGCGGGCGGTGGGACAACCCTGGCCAGCTATCCGGCGGGCTGCACTTGCGGTGGGGGTGGGCGCTCGGCTTGCCGAAGGCCCAGATGCTATTACCAAACAACGCGAGGCTTATATGCGGCAATCGGTGGCGCAGTTGCCGGAAAACACCATGGTAGTGGTAGGTTCCTACCACTGTTTAGCCCTTATGGAGCAAACCGTGGCGGTTGAGTTTCCCGAGCCACGTGCGGTCACTGCCTCACTGGTTCCTTATAGCTACCAACAAATAGACACCCGTTCGGGATACGGTTCCGGTATTCGTGACCCCTACTGGCATCAGTGTGTGTTCAACGCCACCGCTGAGCAGGTCCGTGAGATGACCACCGGCTTGCTTGTCGACGTCGCCAAGCAACTGCGGATACTAGGTCATCCTGCCGGTACCGGGGAGATCGCGGAAGCAAATCGCATGGCACTGGATTTAGCAACGCTGCGTGGGTTGGGAGCACCTGGTCGGCGGGAGTTTCTTGATGCAGTCACCACTGTTTTTGCCCACGGCGAAATCATGGGCAAAGGACGTGCGATTGCTCAAGCTTTGCAAACGGTGTTGGTGGGGGATAAACAAGGACATGCGGCATCGGATGCACCAGTACCGGCATTGCTGACCGAAACCATTGCGGAATTACAAGCGCTTAAACTACCCGCTAACTACAAAAATGCGACAGCGCGACTGCGGGTAGATCCGTTTTCCGGCAGGACGGGTTTGCAGCGGCATCTGCTGTTAGAACGGTTTAAAGTCTTGGGTATTAGCTATGAAACCGAGCGCACCCAGGGACAAAACCGGGGGCAATCGGCACGCAGTTATACCGTTAGTTGCACATGGACTCGTTCCACCCAAACGGATCTCAGCCTAGCTGCGGCACGAGGCGTGAATGTGGAACAGGCCACCAGCAACACCATAATTGCGACCCTCAATGGGCCTGAATTAACCGCAACCCAGGTCACAACAGCACTCAGCAGCGCTATTTGTTGCGGCATTGATAGGGCCGTCACTGTTGCTTTAGATTTGTTGGAACAGTTTTTCATAGCGGAGCTGTCACTCAGCGCCGCTTTGGAGGTCGCTGAAACTCTAGCCGGGGTTACCGCGACCCGCGAAGCAGGGGCGCAGCAATTAACCAAAGCCACAGCCAAGCGGTGTCAACAGCTAGTTGGGGAATTAGAAGCGGTCATTGTTGCAGGAATCGAATCCGTCGCTGGTTCCACTGATCCGGCAGATGCGAGGGCATTGGGGCGGATTGTGAGCTTAAAAGTTCACTGCCCAACCAGTATTGACCACCAGATCGCTCGGCTAAAACTCACTGGTAGTCTACTCATGCAAGGTGCGGCATTAGCACTGCAGCCTGAAGATACTACCGCAGCAACGGTCAGTTCTTGGACTGATAGGGCAGCTCGCCCACGACTAGTGGGATTCTTGGCAGCACTAGGGCCATTATGGCCAGATTCAGAGCTGCTAGAGGGGTTGATAACCCAAGTTGAAAGCCAATCCGATTCCGCATTTGTGGCCAGTTTGCCCTCATTGCGGGCAAGTTTTGACATAGCCACAGCGGGGGAGAAGGAAGCATTTCTGGACCGACTTTCTGCTCGGCTAGATATACAAGCCGACGTGGAATTGCCCCCAGAGGTACTGATGAAAAACGCCGAGGCAGACCAAAAAGCCCGCGAGCAGCTGGAATTACTGGGGTTGTTAGATCTTAGTTTCAGCCCGGCAACACGGTGGCGGTTGATTCTCGGGGCGCAGCCAGAACAATTAAATGGTACGGCTCATGAGATGGCACGAACCTTGGATGAGCTCTACGGCGCCACCGGCGATGGTGAACAAAGCGCAGTCGATGGCAGCAGTGATGGACGAGTTCGGGCTGGTCATCAACCCGGAACCATTACCACAAGGAAGTGGAGCGAAGACATTGAAGCATTATTTGGTGCCACGGAACTGCAAGAAATTCTTGGCGAAGCCACCGAACGGGGTCGAAGTGATGCCGTTTTAATGCTGGATGCGGACGCTGTGCGGCCATCAGTACAAACGCTGCAAACCATCTTAAATCTTAAAGGGGCGTTGCCAGAGGCACGTTTAAAACAACTGCGGCCAGTGGTGGATAAGATCGTTTCGGAATTAAGCCGCGATTTAGCATCGCAACTAGCCCCAGCACTCAGTCAGATGGTCACGACGAAGCTTACTGGGCGAAAAACCCCACAGCTGTCTCTACCAGCTACGATCAGGGCGAATCTGAAAAATGTGGTGGAATACCAAGGCCAGCCCACGGTGGTTCCGGTACACCCGAAGTTTTTTGATACCGGCACTAAAATCTCACCGTGGCACATCATTGTGGTCGTCGATGTATCAGGTTCCATGGAACCGTCCACTATTTATGCCGCCATGACTGCTGCGATTATGGCACAGGTGCGTACCTTACAGGTGAGCTTCATTACCTTTGATACCGAGGTGGTTGATTTAAGCGACCACGCCCACGATCCGTTGTCGCTACTGCTGGAGATTTCTGTTGGCGGCGGAACCAATATTGGCTGGGGCTTGAGATACGCCGAGAGTTTAATAACCAACCCCACCCGTACCGCAGTGGTTCTGATCACCGACTTTGAAGAAGGCGGCCCGTTGAGCAACCTACTAGCCACCGTACGTAGGCTCAACGATTCTGGGGTCAAGCTCATAGGCTGCGCAGCACTTAACGACGAAGGCAAGGCCGCATACGAAGCAAATACCGCTCGCTTGGTGGCCGCCGCTGGAATGCGGGTGGCTAGTTTAAGCCCATTACAACTGGCGCAATGGGTAGGGGAGGTTTTGCGATGAGTTATCACACCTATCAACTACCAGCACCATTGGTGGCAAGCATTATTGAGGCTATGCCTGCCAGGTTGAAGCGGCGCGCCGAAAAGCTAAGCACCGAACACCACGACTGGGTGGTAACCGACCAACCGCTCAGCGTCACCATAGGCGAGAACACCGTCCAGTTTGACGGCACCCAGTTAACCTGCAGCTGTCTGCTGAGCCCCAAGTGTGCCCACTGCGGCGCGGTGGCATTAGTAGCAGATATAGCCGCTGATTCCGAGGCTCCCAGTTCGGCGGAACCAGTCGATACCAGCGAAAACCCCGCCGCAGTGGCTGCGACAAGACGATCATTACCGCCGCAGGAAGCCATCAATCAGGCGGTAGCTTTAACCACAGACGTGTTAACTGACATCGTGGAACATGGCCTGTTGGGGCAAGACCCGCTGGGCTACGCTAGGTTGGTTGCGGCACTACACCAAGCACGATTGGTACCACTGCCGCGGTTGGAACGAGTATTGACTTCATTGGTCACGATGAGTGCGCAATACCGCAGTGGTAGTGATTCCGCCAGGACGGTGCGTCGTCAAGCAGTAGGTGCCGCGGTTGGCGAAGCACTGCTTACCAACTATTTATTGCAACGCGACCCCACTGATCCAGATGCTATTGGCACCGCGCGTCGAGCCTATGCCGAGCTGACCCCAGGTCGAGATGATGGCGTTTTTACACCAATCTACGCAGAACCCGTGGTCACCGGCTCTGGTTTCGCAGGTGCCGTGGTAACACTTGTAGATTCCAAAGGAAAGCTGTTCAGCGTAGGCCAAACCCCACCGGGAACCGTTGATGATGTCCAGCGGGTGTGGGAAGGCCCAGTACGTTTGGGAGATATTCACACCAGCTTGCGGAATTTTTCGCAACACAAAGTCACGGTCTCGGGTGGCAGCGCCAGCGCCGATGGTCGGATCGGCTCGGGAAAAAACGTGCGTGCCGCCCTAGGTAAAGAAGTAGAACTAGAAGAACTACTAAGCCTTGCCCAGGTGCAGTCCGTCGACGGTCAAATAAGCCACGCCGATTTACTTTCGGTCACGATCAACGATCAGCGGTATTTTTTCAGCCAAGCCGCACGCATGTGTGGGGTAGCGGGGCTAGTAGCGAAGCTTCTCGACGCTGGCACGGCCACCATTATCCTCAGAGAGCACACCATTATGGCGGTGTGGCTAGCCGGCAAACGGTATCTTCCAGGTTTGGATGCGCGCAGCTCACTGATCACGGTTATTTCCGCCAGTGGCACACTCGGTACCCCAGAGATAAGCCCCAAGCAGATCATTGGCGCTTGGTTAGAACGCGCAGCCATTGGGGGCAGACAGGCCGTGGTACACCGCGCGATGGCCAGCGACATTAACCAACTAGAAACCGCCTCGGCACCGACAGCCGCACAGCTGCTCACCAGGCTTCGGCAAGACTACAGCCCACAGGCCGTAACCTCCTTGGCGGTGTACCTGCGTTAAGGCGATTACTGCCGCTAGGGGCTTAGAGAAGCAACCGTGCCTAGGTATGAGGACAGGGCACGGAGATCAGTGGGTAATCGTGCCCATCCTTCATCTAGCTAGCGATAATGCTTGGTTTGTAGCTTCTCATATTCAGGAGTATCACCAGCGGCGTAGCGTTGCCAGGTTTCAGCAAAAAGCTCACCATAAGGTGCCAGCGGTGGGCAGCCTGGGATCACTGGCTGATTGGCAGCATCCGGCCACAATAAATAATGCGGCGCTTTCCACTCTTCCATGGCTGGACCAGCTTGGGAGCGATTAAGCCACCCACCAGCTAAAAACACCGACCTGCCTGCCCCTGCTCGCTGCCCGGTGACTACCAGCTTTCGCGCAAAAAGCTCGTCAGTGGCTGCCTTCAGCCTGCTGGGAGTCCAGCCATTCCATTTTTTAATCAGGGTGTTTGTTGGCCTGGCAATCGTGAGTAGCTGGAGGAAATAACAAGCCGCGTCTTCGGAAACCTCCAAGCTGTGAGCAGCTTGCGTCACAATAGCAGGTGCCGAGACAAGCGGATTTTCTGCTGGGCCATGCGGCGGCACACCAGTGCGTAAATAATCCAGCAATCGATCCACATAACCACCAGCCAGCGCAATCGGGGCAAAAGCTGCTGGGCCATACCGACGGAGTTTTTCCAACGCGGAAAAAGGGGTGCCAATAGAAATACTTGACTCTGGTGCCGTAAAACTACGAAATCGCTCCAGCCTGCGTACCAGGTCATGTGCTTGTGCTGATCCCGGCTGGACCAAGGGAATTAAGGCCATCAGGAGAATAAAAACACTGTGTGCGTTGCGACCAGAGTAGCCAAACAGCGGTATAGTTCCCCGCAAAACGCCCGGAAGGCGGTGAAGATCAATGTGCGGTTGCGCTAAGGCGTACAGATCAGCTTCAGTCAACTCAAGCCAGGGTGTGCCATAGAGCGTTTCCCAGGTTCGTGCAAGCTGTGCTACCGGTGGGCCAGATTTTAATAAATCTTCATGCCAGATCGCCGGAAGCAGCGCATTGATAACCTTGGAAAACGGTGCATGGAATTTACGCAGTTGCGTTACCTGTGCAGCTGTTAAATCCAGCAACTTACTGGTTGCAGCGGAAAAATCATTACTGACAGAAAACTCGCTGTATAACAATAATCGCCATAGGCCAGCCGGTAACAGGGTAGTTTTGCCGAAGGCTTCTGCCCAACCTGAAAGCAAATTTTCTGGCAAATTATCGGTCTCCCGCCAACGAGCAACTTGGGCAAGTCCTGCGAGAAACTCCTCTTTGGGCAAGAAATCCGGCCAGTCTTTCTTCAGGCGGCCCTTCCAGAAATCATTGGAATGAGGATCGACAGACGCAGGATTCCACACCGCTATGTGGTCGTAATACCCAACCCTTAAAACCGCAACCTCGTAGTGCCACGTAGAGGATGAAAGCCGCCGTAGGGAAAACGAATCGATCCGGGCTGCCGCATACACTCCCAGGAATCCCACCTCGGTAAGCCAGGTGAAAAACTCCACCAACTGCTTGACCATTGGTCGGGGAATTGTGGGACTACACAGCGTAGCTAAGATTCTTCGTTCTTGGCCCAGTAAAGAATAAAAATTATGAGATACCGGGGCAAGCACATCACCAGTATTGAGTGGTTCGGCCAATGCTAACGCAATAATTGCGGGACTAATATCTTCTGTTGCAAGCGGCGCGCGGTACACCGGAAAACACGAATCAAGGTAAGTCCTAAGCTCGGAACTGATGTCGAATGACTCCGCTGCAACCGGACGCAGAACTGGCACATCGGTAACGCGGCGCAAAAACTCCGCACTCGGGTGTGCAAGGTCATCGGCTGTCCACTCAGCTGCCTCCAGGATCGGATAAAGCTTATGAATCTCGGCAATAATCCCTGCAACTGCAGCTGCTAAAACCGCATCTTTTTCCACGAAATCAATAATCGCACTGGGATTTTTTAATAGCCGCTCAGCTTCGTTAATAGAACAATTGCGTAGCCGGTGGCTCGCCTGCTTGTTTCTTAGTTTCAGTTGATGGTAACCAACTGTTGGAAGGCTATTGAGGAAGAAACTTTCTCCCGCCGCAGTCAGCGAACCCGAAATGGGCGCGGCGGTTTCGGCGTCGCAAAGCTCGTGGTAATCCAATAACCAGTGGCCAGAACCAGGACGTTTTAACACACGCAACCCCCGCAGCTTCTGGGTGAAACTACCCAGTGGGCTAATCCAGTAGCACTCGCGATCGTAGCGGGTGGGATGGTCTTTAAAGAAGTAATACCCCACGTGAGTTCCCTCGTGTATGCCGAATGGGGAATCCATGGTGGTTTCGGTGGCAGGAATGCAAAAACTCATACCCGGTGCCAAAGTAGCGTCTGCGGGAACACCACTGAAATCCAGGTCGGCGGTAACCAGCCCAGGTAGGGTTTGGTTAAGCACTCCTTGCTGGAAATCCTCAGTGGTTATGTCACTGCCGGTTTCTAAGCTGGTGAGAAACTCATGTCTTTCATCGCCGCCGCCGTAATGCGGGCCGGTGCCCAAAACATAACCTTTGGGAATCACTGATAAGTGCTGATCAGGCCCAATAGGGTTCCTGCCCGCATAAAATACAGTACCAACCCTTTGACAATAACCCGTAGTATCGCCGTGAAAGGGGGAAGCTGTCGGATAACTATGATCTGGCGCATCGGACCATAAATAGTAGTTTCTGCCCGACCAATATTCGACTAATAAGCGATCCTCGATAGCCAGTACTCGGCGCACTTCAGCTTTTCCGGAACTGCCACCTCGATGGTGTGATCACCATCGACCGCGATAATCTTATTGCCCACCCGCACGGCAACATAGGGGAAACACGGATAAAATTTCCAACGCTTGGGGGTGGGCTGGGATGAAAGAATCTCTTCTAACTTCTGCCAGGTGTATTCCGCTAAGGTACCCCGCTGCAACCGGCCCACTAAAGTTTCCGCAGCATTGAGGGTGAAGATTTCGGCATAAGCTGTCGGATTAAGCTCGCTAAGCTGTTCTAATGCTAGCGGTTCTGCCTTGCTGTGATACCGCTCAAGGAGTGGGTGAGAGTAGCGAATAGAAGACTTCTTAGCAGCGAAAGTATCCAGCCACTCTGAAACCAGTTTTCTACTAGCCGGAAAACTCAGAAGTTTATCGTTATACTTAGCGATCAGATCAGGATCTAACTTCTTAAGGAAATAGCCTTTAGCCTCGTCATTTTCGTAGATATGCGGCAGGTTCTGGCAGCCATGTTTCAACCAGGAATAAATACTCCACGTCGGTGCCGAGTCCGGACCCGAGGGAGTTATAATGGTCACCCCAGCTCCCAGTAACGCATTAAAATAATCCAAATTAATACTAATCGAATACGGGGAAGGTAACGTGATGGTTTTCTGCCTCAAGTGCTCACTGGCATTATTAATCGCTGCCAACAGCTGCGGGTGGGAATGATAAAAAAACCGATCCGATAACTGGTTCTCAAAAATCCTTATCACCCAGTCAGCGCACTGCACTGGATCACCACTTAATTCCGACCAGATGCCAGCCTGCTCAAGGGCATTAATATAATCAGCTATCCGCCATCGTTCGGGGCACTCAGTAACCAAGGCTCGCTGCACCTCGGGGTTTAATTCCAGGGCCTTTTTCAGATACGGCACCAGCTTATTCAGCGTGGCAGCGGTGGTATGCAGAAAATCTTTAGTTGGCACAAACTGGCTTACAAACTAGGCCTCTAACTGCTGCTTTGTGTGCGGAGCTTTCTTTGCAATCCGCTGTAAATCATGCAGCGCGTTGGCATAGATGGGATTGCCCAACCTGGCCTCATGAAGCAACAAATCACTAAAGTAATTAAAGGCCCGTTCTGGCTCCATGCGCCGAGTGGCTGAGGTTGCTTCGGCACTCATTTCTTTAGGGCCCACCGCACCATAAGCGCAAAATTCCTGAAATGCCGCTTGATGTCGCTCATTATCAATCGGAATATTATGAGTCTTTTCCACCTCACGAGCTTTGGCGAAAAACCGCTTGGCAAAATTCTGGTCATCCACCGCCAGGTAAGCCCTGGCAACCTCTTCATAAAAAGTAGGCAAGAAATGCGGCACCGAACCTTGCAACGACGTCGCCAACTCTTCAACCTTCTTAGCCACTTTCCGAGCCTGGTTAGCCGCACTTTTACGCACCCACTCTAAATCCTTCACCAGACGAAGCGCATGGTGGGAATTTTCAGGATCCAACACCATTGGCCAAGCCGGAAACCCAATGGTGCGATTCGGGGCATAACCAACCGGCTGCATGTCAGTGTGGTTAAGCTCTAGTCCCACCAACTCCAGCGCTGCTTGCTCAGCTTTAACAACCGGCAGCGGTACCAACCGCACCACCGGACCAGCAGGTAGCGCGGCGGCGTAAAACGGTGCTGCCATGAGTACGACGTCGTAGTCCTGCGGGTGAATGTGAATCGTATTCATAATGATTGACCTTAAGGGTTAGCGTTTCCGGCGGTACCTGGCAGTACGCAGCTCCTCGTAGCCGGGAGTATCGCCAGCGGCGTAGCGTTGCCAAGTCTCGACAAATAATTCACTGTAGGGAAGCAACGGCGGGCAGCCAGGGATTACCGGTCGGGTTCTATTGTCGTTCCACAACAGGTAGTGAGGCGCTTTCCAGGTTTCCATGGCAGGTCCAGTGTCGGATTTTTGGAGCCAGCCACCGGCCAGAAAGACGCTGCGCCCAGCGCCTGCGCGTTGAGCTTGCAACACTAATTGCTTATCGACGAGTTCCGTGCGCGCAGCATCTAGTTGTTTCTTTTGCCAACCGTTGTACTTTTTAATCAGAGTGTCGGTGGGGTGTGCCAGCGTGAGCAGCTGCAAGAAATAGCACGCTGCATCCGGGCTGATGCTCAAGGCAGCTGCGGCCTCAGTAACGGTATCTGGTGCACTATTATGCGGGTTGTGGGAATCACCCGAGGTGGGGGTGCCATGCCGCAGCCACTCTAGTAATCCATCAAGATACCCCTCAAGCAATGCGCGTGGTGCGTGATCAGGCGCCCATCCTTGGGCACCTCCTTTTTCGGCATCCTCATATTTTCCTCCCAAAGCAATGGTATTTTTGGGTGGCTGATAGTGGCGGAATAGCTCAATCCGGCGCGCTAGTTCCACTGCGGCAGGTGATTGCGGCTGGACTAGTTGGCTCAGTACTACATACTGGGTGAATACCTGGTAGTCCGAGCGCCCCGAATTAACCTGGTAAGGCTTTTCGTGTACCAGTTCCTTAGCTATGCGGTGATGATAACTAGCCTGGCTGCTGAGCTCCTTGATTTCTTCATCATTAAGGTGAATCCAAGGAGTGCCGAAGGCGGTTTGCCATCTTAGTGCTACCGCATCAATATCAGGGCCAGTGGTGAAGTAATCCTTGTGCCAAGCAGCAGTAATCACGCATTGCACCGGCGAATCTAATGAGTCAATGTATCTGTTTAATGCTGTGAGCATGGGGGTTTTCATGCCGATAAACTTTCCAGCTTCAGCACTGAAAGCATCACTATGCCGTTCCTTGGGCTGCAGTCCAGTCAATGCCAGATGCCAGGCGCCGCAAGGCATCGAAGTGACCTTAGCAAGTTCTGCGGCAGCAGTACGCAAATTAGCAGTGTATTGTTGCAGGTCCTCGTCGGAAAGATTATCCCGCCATGTTTGGATGGTTTCCAGCTGGTTGAGGAAGGATTCTTTCGGTAGGAACCAGTCATCTTCGGCAGTGCCCGCCCAATGCTTCCCCAGGGATTTTTCTACCTGTGCGGCGGCTTCGGGTTGGAAAATAGCTATCGGGCTACGCCAGCGACTTTTTAAAACCAAGATGTTTTCCTGCCAAAGGCCGTTTGGTAGCTGGTGTTTTGAAGATAACGGAGCTGTTTTGAATTTTCCTAACCAGCCGATATTAGCTAGCCAGGTGAACAGGGAAATAAGCTCGATGAATACCGAAACCTGGATGGCGGGAGCCGCGAGTTTGGCTAATAGGTGTTTTTCCTTGCCGATTAACTCCACCAAAGGGTTGTAGCTGTCAATGTCGATCTGCTTTCCTGGTTGCAGCTGATCGAAGTGCGTTGCTATGTTTCGGCATCCTTGTAGCTCTTCCTCCCAGAAGGAACTATAGAGATTAAAGATGCGATGTAAGTAGTTATAAGTTGTCTGGCTTAGTTCGGGAGGATTGGGCAACAACCGAGAACCAGTTGTTGTAATCTTGGTGCCAACTTGCTCAAAAAAGTACTGTAGATACCTAGCAGGTTGGTGTGGTTTGCTCAGTGTGACCGGGCTCGGACTGATTTCATAGATTTGGCTTAAGATTCCCGCGACCGCAGCCGCCAACACCTCGTCACCAACAACAAAATCTAAGATACGTTCCGGCTGATCAATCAATGTTTGCGCCTGTTCGGCTGTGCAGGCACGCAACGCAGCGCTCGCTTTTTCATTCCGAACTTTTAGTTGGTGATATCCGATGAGTGGCAGCTTGTTAAGGGGGAGTATTGCACCGGTTTCGTCTAAGGAATCCGTAATGGGTTGGTTGGTGTCGGCGTCGACAAGCGAGTTGTAGCTGAGGTGCCAAAACCCACCGCCAGGACGGCGCAGCACTTTGAAATATTGGACACTATCGGAATTAAACGAGCCCAAGGGGGACACCCATGATTTGATGTTATCTGCCTTGTCATCAAGGCGGTTATCAAATGAGAATCCCACGAGGCAGTCGTTATAAACACCCAGGGGAGAGTCTTTAGTGGTTTCGGTGACCGGGATGTAATAGCACTCCTCCGGTCTGATGCGTCCTGAATGAGGCAGCTGGGAAAAATCCAAAAAGGACGTATCCAGCCCCGGCAAAGTGTTGTTCACGACACCCTGGTGATAATCGATTTCCGCATCGGAAGCAGGCGCAGGAAGTGTGACAACCGGTGACCGGTAGCCACCATCGTTGAGGTAATGCGGGCCAGTACCGTGCACGAAACCAGAAGGCACCTTGGTGATCGCAGCCCCCGGTGCAAGAGAGGTGGTGCCAACCTGTAATGCTCCATTGATCAGCTGGGCATTACCATCAAAATCACGGACATACTCCCACGTGTTTTTCAGTTCATGGCCCACGCCCTCTTTGGACCACAGATAGTGCTTTTTGTAGCTATTGCTATCAAAATAAATGATGAGGATGTTTTCGTCAACGACAAAGACCTGATCAACCCAGGTATTAGTGGGCAGCGTTACGGTTTGGGTGGTAGCACCATTAACAATGGTGACGGTATTGTTCGCCGCAACTACGACATGCGGATAGCAACTAAAATACTTAATGTCGCTGGTCTGATAGTTATTGGCAACCTGTTCGAAGGCAGGCCAGGTGTATTCCACCAAGGTGCCGCGGTTTAAGCGCAAGGCAAATTCTACTGCCACATCGAGGTGGAAGATTTCGGCCATCGCTGCTGGATTGAGCTCTTTGAGGCGTGAGTCTGTCAACTCCTGACGCTGCTGGTGAATATCCGACAGTGCAGCGTGGGAACCAGCTGCTTTAGTTTTCTCGGCAGCGAACTTATCCAGCCATTCGGAAAGGAACGCACGTGTCGGTTCAAAGGAAAGTAGTTTATCTAAGTTCTTTTTTATGTCCCACGCAGACAGGTCCTTCATCAGACTTTGGCGAAGAAGGTCATTGCTCAGAACGTGCTTAAGGTCACGGCGACCACTGCCAAACCACGCTTGGAATTCAAACCTGTGCCCATGGGAGCTGAAATTTGGCTGCCAAATCACGCCAGCTGCCAAAAGGACATCAAAATAATCAAGGTTGGTGGAGATGTAGTAATGAAAAGTTGGTTGCAAGACAACCTGGTTGAAAGCGGCTTGGTTATGCTCAATGGCGTTGATTAGATCTAGATTTGATGTATCAAAGAAATATGCGTGAGGTTTTTCAATAAAGAGCGTGATAAACCACTCTGCAAATCTCTCTGGGGCCGCAACGAGCTCATCCCAGAGATCAGCGGTTTGGAGCGCAGTAACGTATTCATCAAGCGACCACTCTCGGGGACAACTTTTTAACAGTGCTTCGCCCACTTCTGGATTGTCCTGTTTTGCGACCTTAATGGCAGGTAGTAGCTTTTCTAAAATGCTTTTAGAGCTCGTGTAGAACCCTTTGGTGGGGACATACTGTGCAGCAAATTCAATTTCTACATCTGTAAGGTTTTTACCAGCAGCTTTACCAAGTTTTTTGAGATCGCGAAGGGCATGAGCATAGGCTTCAGTGCCGTTTTTAGCTCGGGAGATGATGAGATTTTCAAAATAGTCATAAGCCTGCGGTGCCAGCATGCGGTTTAATGCATCATTGGCCTCGGCAGTGAGTTCCCTAGCTCCTACTATGCCTAACGCAGCAAATTCCATAAAAGCTTGTTGGTGGCGTTCGGGATCTACCGCAACCCCGTGGGCGCGTTCCACCTCGCGAGCTTTGGCAAAATACTGTTTGGCATATTGGTTGTTATCTACCGAGGCGAAAATGCGGGCGACTTCTTCTAAAAAGGTAGGCAGAAAATGTGGGGCAGAGGACTGCAAGACGGTGTATAACCCATCTACCCGTTTTTTCACATTTCCAGCTTGGTTTTTCGCATTACGCCTAGCCCATTCAATATCAGCTACCAAATTAAGAGCGTGTTGGGCATTATCAGGATCAGTCAGAATTGGCCAAGCGGGAAAACCAATGGCTCGTTTAGGAACAAAACCAACCGATTGCGACTGGCCTAGGTTAAGCCCCAAGGTTTGCATGGCCAGCTCTTCGGCTGTGATCAAGGCTTCGGGAACTAACCGTACCAATGGTTCCTTGTTGCCAGTAGCGAAAGTAAAAGTGGTAGCAACTAAGGGGATGTCGCGCTCCCCAGCGGTGGTATTGATGAAACTAGTGGTCATTTTTCTTCTTCCTTAACGGTGCGACCTGAGTAAATGTATTCACACATGCGGATTGCCTCACTCCAGGCAATAGGCCCTACTTCTGCTACGTCCAGTTGTTTGCCTTGGCTGGCAAAACTCAGCTCGCCGATTTCGGCCTCGTCATAAGGGTCATAAGCATAAACATCTAGAATTCCTTCTATCATTTGTTCTGCTTCGCGCACAGTGACCACCACAGAGCCCAGTGATGTTTGGAATCCGCCGCCTCGTGCGCGCCCCATCAAATGACTGGCTAATTTGTACTTGCCGCCTGTGTAGGCGCGTAACGCATCTTTCCTGCCTTTGGCATCGGTAGGTTTTCGGTGAATCTCCCTAAAAAGCTGATCTAAGCCCTGGGTAGCGCCTAGTTCTGAGGCGAATTCTCGCCAATCCTCTAACTCTTCAATCACCGCAGGATGGGGAATAGTGATGGTTTCACTGGTAATGGTCAGTGATTCACCATCTAGGTCGACAATACCTAGCCCAGCATCGGTTACATCGCGTAACAGCCCTTCGGTTTGGCCATCAGAGATAATCAGATTATGCAGGTATTTACGCCAATATGTATCTGGCCAAATAGCTTGGATGGCTTTGAGCGGAACTGGGTGATTACCTAAAAACCAGCTGCTGACACTATCAGCACATTCTTTTTCATGCTGCGCAACAAACGATACTAAGCCTTGCAGTTTTTCAAAGGCTGGTTCTTTTTTCGCTTTGGCGGGGACTGATTTGAGCGTTCGGCCTTTGGCGTTTCGCGCAATAATCTTTCCGTTATCGATTTTTAAGGTGTAGTCGCCTGCGACGACCCAACCCTCATCGGTTGTTTCTACTGCGGCCATGGGCACATCCTTATAACAGGTAGGTTGTCTGTTACCACCTAGTGTTATGGTGGTAATTTTAGGTACGTGCCACATAGTAGCCAAGGCATCCGACATAAAAGCCGAATTGGCCCCAATTAACAGGTAAAACTGGCTTTTAACTGGGTCGTTGCTGGGGTTGATTGGTGGTGGGGAAGTCGGTTAGGTGCGGTGGGGTGGGCGTCGGTAAGCAAAAATGCGATTGAGGTTAATTTATCGAAGCAGTCTGCCTTTTGCCCTCAAAGCAGCTAGTCTTGTAACCGTGCATTATATTTCTACCCGCGATAATACCCAGACCAAGGCAAAATTCAGCGATATTCTTTTAGGTGGATTGGCTCCTGATGGGGGTCTTTACCTGCCAGAAGAGTATCCGCAGCTAAGCAGTGAAACCTTAGATCGGTGGCGGCAAGTTTTAGAAACTGAAGGATACGCAGCGTTAGCCGGAGAAGTGCTCCAGCTGTTTATTGATGACATCCCGGCAGCTGATCTTAAAGCAATGGCAGCGCGCGCCTACACCACCGAGAAGTTTTCCCATGCAGAAATCGTTCCGCTTACTCAGCTGGATGAAAAACTCTACATTGGGCATCTTTCCTTAGGCCCAACCGCTGCGTTTAAAGACATGGCAATGCAGCTGTTGGGGGAGTTGTTTGAATACGAGCTTAACCGGCGTGGCGAAAAACTGAATATTTTAGGTGCGACCTCGGGTGATACTGGTTCTGCGGCGGAATACGCCATGCGGGGACGTAGCGGGATTAAAGTATTCATGTTGACTCCCAAAGGACGGATGACGCCTTTCCAGCAAGCCCAAATGTTCGGTTTGGATGATCCTAATATCTTTAATATCGCCCTCGATGGGGTGTTTGATGATTGCCAGGATGTGGTTAAAGCGGTATCTGCGGATGCCGATTTTAAAGCCGATAATCGGATTGGTGCAGTTAATTCTATTAACTGGGCGCGGCTGTTAGCACAGGTTGTTTACTATATTTCCTGCTGGCTTAAGGTGACCGACAGTAACGATCAAAAGGTGAGCTTTGCGGTTCCCACCGGGAATTTCGGCGATATTTGCGCAGGCCATGTGGCTAAACAAATGGGGCTGCCCATTGATCGGCTCATTGTGGCGACCAATGAAAACGACGTGTTGGATGAGTTTTTCCGAACCGGCGAGTACCGAGTACGGGCAGCATCGGACACCTATGAAACCTCGTCACCGTCCATGGACATCTCCAAGGCGTCGAATTTCGAACGGTTTGTATTTGATTTGCTTTCTCGGGATGCCGCTCGGGTTGCTGATTTATTTGGCACCCAAGTTCCTGCCGGTGGGTTCTCCCTAGCTGGCGATCCGCATTTTGCCAAGGCGGCCAGTGATTATGGCTTTTTGTCTGGGCGTTCCACCCACGCCGACCGAGTTGCCACCATTAAGAAATGCTACGCCGACCATGGTGTTCTCATTGATCCCCATACCGCTGATGGTTTAAAGGTGGCACAAGACTGGGCCGATCATGTGCTTACCCCCATTGTGTGTCTAGAAACCGCATTGCCGGTGAAGTTTGCTGAGACCATCACGGAAGCCATCGGCGAAGCTCCCGAGGTGCCGGCACGGTTTGCCGAAATCATGACAGCAGATCGGCATGTAGTTGATCTGCCTAACGACGCGGCGGTGGTAAAAGCATATATTTCCGATAACGCGTAGCCTGATCCCACCGATTATTGCAGGGCAAGTGAGACTGATGAAGGCTTCTAGCTTAAGCTTTATGGCAGTGCGTTTCACGCCATAAAGCTCATGGTGATCACGATTTTTTAGAAGGGTTTAAGACTCATGGCACAAGAACAATTTGCTGGACCAGAGTATTACACAGATTTTGACCCAGAACGCTTTGCCAAGGAATTTGCTGCGAAAATGGCAGCTCAGCGGGAGGATTCTTCTGCGGCTGAAGCGGCAACCACTGATTCGGCAGATACCGAAGCAAAGGAGAAGTAGATGCCTACCCCTGAGTTTGTCGTGGTGCTGCGGGAGAAAATCGGCCACGATCAACTGTGGTTACCAGGGGTGACCGCAGTGATTTTAAAAGACGTTCCCCCCAATGCCCCGATCACCGCAGTACCAGAAGTTTTGCTGGTTCGGCGGGCTGATAACGGGGAATGGACGCCAGTAACTGGGATTGTGGATCCCGGTGAAGAGCCACATCATGCTGCAGTTCGTGAGGCGAAGGAAGAGGTTGGCCTGGACATCCAAGTGGAAGCCCTCTTAGGGGTAGGGGCGGTAGGCCCAGTGACCTATACCAACGGTGATGTCAGTAGCTATATGGACACCGCTATGCGCTGCAGCGTCATTGGTTCTGATACACCGGTGATTAGCGATGATGAAAACGTCGAAGTTGGGTGGTTTTCGGTGATGCAAATGCCGCCCATGAAACCTCGGTTTCGCCTGATAGTTGGCGATGCGGTGGCGCAGTTGCGACGGCCAGAGGGATTTCGTCCGAGGATGGGCTATACCAAACGAGACCGCGCGCGGTAAGAACCTTAGGTGGCAGCTGTTCCTGACCTCAAGTGAGCAGCCGCGCAGCTAGGAAGCTACTGTGTGATGGGATGACCGATGGGGGACGAGGTGAGAAATTCTTCATTTTTCAGTGAGCGTTTTCTTATTTTTCGGTACCATCGGAGGACATGAAGAAAGTACATCACTGGAACTGCGTCGTGGTGGCGTTGATTACAGCAGTTGGTGTTACGCTCGGCGGTGCCACAGGGGTGCCGCCGGCTTATGCCGCGAGTGTTGATGGTGCCGCAGCACCGTCACGTACTCACATCACGGTGATTAATTTTGATGGACAACAAAGCAGTACACCTGGTGGTGACGAGCCTGTCAAAGCCTTATCTTTAGCCAAGTTGTACCTAGCATACTGGGTGCTCTATCACGGAGCGGTAGAAGATAAATTACAAGTCTATGAGATGATCCGAGTCTCTCATGATGGCATAGCTGCGGAACTAGATCGCAAGTACCCGCAAGCGATTCCAGAGGTAATTGAGCATTTTGAGTTAAAAGGAACCTCGTATCCGGGGCATTGGGGTGGCACCACAACCACTACCAATGACATGGCACGTTTCATTAAAACTATCCTTTTCGATCCCATTGCGCAGCCTGTTATAGAGGGAATGCGCCAAGTCGCACCAGCAGGGGCCGATGGTTATTCGCAGGATTTCGGCACCGCGCTCTTAGGAGGTATTGAAGGAACCAAATTTGGGTGGGCAGATAGCCATGACCAGCACGCTTCGGTAAGTATTGGGCCAGATTTTGTGGTGGTGGCGCATACTTATGGTTCCGCGGAAGAACACACTGAAGATGTGCTGAAATACGTGCATACCACCGCAGAAGCCACCCCAGCCACCCCGACAGCTCCGGCTGCTCCAAGCGAGGCTGAGCGGATAACAGAAAAACTTAACTGTATTCCACCGGAAGACTTGGTCAACGTGATGCCCGATGGCATTGCGGTTCCTGAAGACATTCTTAACGCTGTTCCCCTGTGCTGACCTCCTACTGGGTGTGTAGCATGGGTAGTGCTGGAAATGAAGTTGAAACCGAGCACTAACCATGGGGAACCTGCCAATAACTCTGGCCGCTTATCGACAACCCCACTTTTTGCAATGGTTTAAGTTTTAAGGAGGCGGATCGTTGTTTAAGCCAAGCGAAATACGGTTATTGGTGCTGCCAGCTGGTATGTTCCTCAGCTTTGTGTTGGTGGTATTTTTCCTCATGGTCAATGTGCCATTCCTAGCGCTGCTTTCGTTATTGCCAGCATTTTATGGGCTGGTTTATGCAGCACCTGCTATTGCTTATAGTGCTGCTTGGTGCTACGGGAGGGCTAAAAATAATATCCACGCGGGATTGGTGGCGGCGTCGTTACGCTATCGGTCGCGGTCGATAGGCTTAGGCGTCGTGCTGCTGTTTTATCTCTGTGTTGCCGCAACCGCGACACTAGGACTGATGGACATACCCATGCTGAGGTACGGGCGGAAGTTAAGCGACTACGACACGCCTACCTGGTCAGTGGCGGCGATGTTGATATGCGGTGTTGTGGTTATGGGCGGTGTCGCCATAATGACCATTAGAGACGGAAAGCAGCTAGCTTCATTATTAATGCTGCGCGGTGTGGAACGCGCGATAGTGAAAAAGCTGATGCGTATTAAGATGCTCTGGTTAATAGGGCCGTTTGTGCTGGTAGGTTGCCTTGGTGGCGTGGTGGTAGCGGTTATCTTTGCGCAAATGTCCGGTCTTAGGCCCACTGATACCATCACATACCATGCGCCGGTTATCTTTGTGCTGTACCTAGTAGCGACACTGGCAATCACCGAGCTGCAATTAGGTTTAAAAACGACGTTTTCTTCTGCTTCGACATAAAATTTGTACCTACACCAAAACTAGTGGTCAAAAGCGCTGCTCCGTAGGGTTTTTTGCCGTAATATTATGCGGTATGAACGCTGTTTTAATCGCGGTTGTAGTTATGCTGGTTTTATCACTGGCACGAGTTCATGTGGTCTTAGCGCTATTCATTGGTGCGCTGGTAGGCGGCCTGCTCAGCGGCATTGGGTTGGATGCGACCATGGTTGCTTTCCAAGAAGGCCTGGCAGGTGGAGCAAAAATCGCTTTAAGTTACGCTTTACTAGGTGCTTTTGCCATGGCGGTTGCCAGTTCTGGGCTTCCCACGGTGTTGGCGCGGTGGATCATGTCAAAGATCGGCAACGAGTCCGAAACGGCCAACGAACGAGCGGTCGCTGTAACCAAATGGTTGATGCTCCTAGGCATTTTATGCATGGCTATTATGAGTCAGAACCTCATACCGGTGCATATTGCCTTTATTCCGCTGATCATCCCGCCACTGTTGGGAGTGATGAACCGGCTGAAACTAGACCGACGCCTAGTGGCCTGTGTGTTAACCTTCGGCCTAGTTACTACCTATATGTGGATTCCCGTTGGTTTCGGTTCGATCTTCTTAAATGACATCTTGTTAGGAAATATTGAAACCGCAGGTTTAGATACCTCAGGTATTAATATCATAAAAGTCATGGCGATTCCCGCCATGGGCATGATTGCTGGGCTGGTCATTGCGGTGTTATTCAGCTACCGCAAACCGCGCGAGTATCAAACAGTGGCATTGGATAAAGCCGCAGATAAATCCAGTGAAGAGATCACCAACTATAAACTGATCGTGGCATTGGTTGCTATTTTTGCTACTTTCATTGTCCAGGTGGTTATGCAAATGAACGACCTAGAGGCAGACAGTCTGCTTGTGGGTGCCTTAGTTGGCTTAGCCATTTTCATGGCCACCGGCGCGGTGAACTGGCGGGAATCCGATGATGTATTCACCGCTGGTATGAAAATGATGGCACTCATTGGGTTCATCATGATCTCCGCCCAAGGGTTCGCCTCAGTGATGACAGTCACCGGAGAAGTAGAAACGTTAGTAAACGCTTCCGCCTCCATGGTGGGGGATAACAAAGCAATGGCTGCGCTGGCCATGCTGCTTGTGGGTCTGATTGTCACGATGGGCATTGGTTCATCGTTTTCCACCCTCCCGATCATTGCCACCATTTATGTGCCGCTGTGTGTCACCCTAGGCTTCAGCCCAGCCGCCACCGTGGCTATCATCGGTGCTGCGGGTGCACTTGGCGACGCCGGATCGCCCGCCTCGGATTCCACCCTAGGCCCAACCTCGGGTCTTAACGCCGATGGGCAGCATGACCATATTCGAGACTCGGTGGTGCCTACCTTCCTGCATTACAACATTCCACTGGTGCTATCAGGCTGGTTGGCCGCGATGGTGCTGTAAGGGGATTTAAGCCTTTTTAACCACGCTGGATTTCAGCTGCATGGCACCGAAACCATCAATCTTGGATTCGATGTCATGATCGCCCACCCCTTGGACCAGCCGGATGCCCCGCACCTTGGTACCGGCTTTAATGGGCTGCTGGGAGCCCTTGACCTTCAGCGTTTTGATGACGGTGACGGTGTCGCCGTCGGCAAGCGGGTTGCCTACAGCGTCCTTAATAACTTCGGTGTCTTCGGCGGGTTCCTCCGGCGACCATTCATAGGCACATTCCGGGCACACCAGGAGTGGTGGCATTTCATAGGTGTATTCGCTGGCGCACTCTGGACAAGGCGGGTAAGTCATAGTCATGCTTTAAATTTAGAGTGGTGCGGGAGAGAAAGAACAATTCGGGAGGCCGAGAAAAGATTACAGATGTTGGGTAGTATGTTGTTATTTTATATGTCGATACTTCGTTGTAGAACAACTTGATCATCCGCTAATAGCGGGTATTTTCGTTAAGGGGCACAAGTGATTTGGTGTATAAAATGGAGAGTCTATCGAAAGCTCACATCAACAAGGAGGGAAGCTCATTAATAGCATAAGTATATATTGTGATGAGAGTACGCATCTTCCGCGGGATGGTCATCCTTTTATAGTTTTGGGCGCAGTGACATGTCCCACAGATCTACGCCATGAAGCTGTTAAACGGATGATTGAGTTGAGGAATAAACATGGTATAACCTCGAAATTTGAGATTAAGTGGTCGAAAGTCTCACCTTCTAAAATCGCTTTTTATCTAGATCTTATAGACTACTTTTTTGATGATGATGATCTGCAATTTCGAACAGTGGTTGCTGCAAAACAAGGGCTGGATCATGCGGATTTCAATCAAACTCATGACGACTGGTATTACAAGATGATGTTTTACCTAATCCGAAACGTTGTTTCAGTCGAGGGACGGTCAAATATCTATCTTGACCGAAAGGACACTCGGGGTGGAGTCAAAGTTGGGAAACTACATGAAGTTATTGCCAATTCAAGGTATGACTTTGATCGTAAGAAAATTCAGCGATTGCAAATAGTGGAGTCTCATCATGTCAATCTTCTGCAATTGGCGGATTTACTGATTGGTGCGGTGAATTATGCAAACCGAGGATTGAGTAGTAGTCAGGCAAAAGTGCAATTAATGAATCGGGTGAAAGAGCGATCTGGACTTAGTCTAACGAAAACCACAGTATTAAATGAAAAAAAATTCAATATTTTCATGTGGCAGCCAAGAGGTGAGGTGATTGTCTAGTTTTCAAATCGGAAGAAGCTTCGATTGTGGAGTAGAGACAGAAAGTGAATACCTAGATTCACTGTATAAACAGTTTCGTAGCATGTTCGTTGATTGCAAAAAGTACTGGTTGGATACGAACAAGGTTATTAGTTTTCGACGTGAAAAAGAAATAGATGGCCGTCATGCTAGTTTCTGGCACGCGATTAGCGGAGGTAGCGGTGCTGAGTGCGACAGAGAGCTGGACTTAAACCGTTGTAGACGTTTAGGGTGGATAGGTGATCTACTTGATGTTTTTAAACATCACTATCCCCATGAAGATAATTTTTGTTGGTGGAAAAGTCCCGATCCCCGATGGCATAATAGACGTTTTTTGATCTCGACTAGTACCTTCGATTATATAGTAGTTTTTGAAGAGCGGGAGGACTATGTTCTCTTCATCACTGCGTTCTATGTAGAGCGACGACGGCGTCGCCAGAAGCTTCGAGATGAACACGATCAATTCTGGAATGGGCAAGAGCCGACTACAGAGTAGACGGCCCCAGATACTCCTTCAACACATGGTTGATGAGCTGACTGAAGTATAACATGATTAGACGTGACAATAAAGTGGGATTGATTAACGCTTTTAAATAGGAGGATTGATCTGCGCGGACACAGCTAAACCTTCTGCAGGCAAGCTCTAAGATTTGTCATCGCGTTGAACTCCGTCGTGAGGTTCCCACCGCCAGCGATCTCCGAGGGGGTCAGCGAAGCTTATCTGCGTTATGTGGTGCTTGTGGGATTTCATCACTGGGTCATAATGGTTTCTCAAATGTACAGGTTCGGGGAAATTCCAGCCAGTACCAGCGCTTTCCACGAAATACTGTCCAGGGGGTAGATGCTCGAATTTCAGCTCCGGCTTAGCCATCTGGTTTGCTATGGCCTGCACGGATACGTCGTAAAGCATCCCAGCGTTTGGTCCTTGGTTGCTTAGCAAAATGCCCCAGGAATCGGTGGGACTGTCCTCGGTGGCTGTGCGGCAAATTACCCACCATGCGCTTACCGACGCAACACGGCGGCGACTTTCGAGATCTACTACCTGTTGGCGGTGAAGCAAAACAAGTTCATTGTGTCGATCTTGGGCTTGGGCCGCTTGGCGGGTGGCTTCCTGAATCTGTAAGTGCGAAACTTTGGCAATCTTGTTTGCTTGCCAAGCCACAAAAATCGCACCGAAGCTACTAATTGCGGTGATTAACTGGGTAATCAGTTCGGCAGTCATACTGTTCATTGTAGGTATAACCGTTTTGCGTCACCGAGCGCAGTTCGCCCCCCCCAAGAACCGTAATCCTTGGGGGTTCGACCGAATTCTAGCAATCGAAGTACATTTCGAATTCCTGCGGGGTGGGGCGCAGGCGCACAGGTGCGATTTCGTTGTCGTACTTGAGCTTTAAGTAGGTGTCCAACAGGTCCTCGGTGAATACACCGGTGTCGGTTAAGAACTCATGGTCTTCCTCCAGTGCCTTCAAAGATGCTTCTAGCGAGGTTGGTGCCTGCGGAATGGAAGCGGCTTCCTCTGGTGGCAATTCGTAGAGATCCTTATCCACTGGGGCGTGGGGTTCGATGCGGTTCTTAATGCCATCGAGCCCAGCGAGCATCATAGCTGCGAAACCGAAGTAGGGGTTACCCGATGGATCGGGTGCGCGGAACTCAATCCGCTTTGCTTTCGGGTTGGAACCAGTGATCGGGATGCGGATCGCAGCAGAGCGGTTACGCTGGGAATACACCAGATTAATCGGTGCTTCGAAACCTGGCACCAAGCGGTGGTACGAGTTCAGTGTTGGGTTGGTAAACGCTAGTACCGCGCCTGCGTGGTGCAGGATACCGCCGATGTAGTAGCGGGCGATGTCGGACAGGCCTGCGTAGCCGGACTCGTCGTGAAATAGCGGCTTGCCGTCTTTCCACAGGGACTGGTGGGCATGCATGCCGGAGCCATTGTCACCTGCCAGTGGCTTCGGCATGAAAGTGGCGGCTTTGCCATGCTGGCGGGCGACATTTTTGATGATGTACTTGAAGGTTTGCAGATCATCAGCCGCATGGAGCAACGTATTGAACTTGTAGTTGATCTCTTGCTGACCAGCGCCCACCTCGTGGTGGAAGCGTTCAATCTCGAATCCTGCTTCCACAAGATATTTGGTCATGGCATCGCGCACGGTCTGGGTGTCGTCGTAAGGCGGCACCGGGAAATAGCCACCCTTGGGGCGAGTTTTGGAACCTAGGTTATAGGACCCGTCTAGGTTGTGCTCTTTGGCGCGATTCCACCAGCCTTCTTCCGTATCAACCTCGTAGAAGCCGGAGTGCATGTCGGTGGAGTACCGAACTTTATCGAAAACAAAAAACTCGGCTTCAGCGCCGAAGAAACACGTGTCAGCAATGCCAGTCGACGCGAGGTATTCCTCAGCCTTCAACGCGACAGTACGAGGGTCACGACTGAATGGTTCTTGGGTGAACGGATCAACCACGAAGAACTTCATGTTCAAGGTCTTTGCTTCACGGAACAGATCAAGCTGCGCGGTGGCCAGATCAGGGATCAGGCTCATGTCAGATTCGTCAATAGAAGTGAATCCGCGAATAGAAGAGCCATCAAACGCAAGGCCTTCGGCAATGGCATCTTCATCCAAAATCTGGGATGGAATAGTGAAGTGCTGTTCAATACCTGGAACATCGGTGAAGCGGATATCAATGAACTCGACGTTTTCGTCCTTGATATACTTCAAAACTTCTTCTGGAGTAGTGAAAGGCACGAGGGCTCCTCTTGCAGGGTGCATAAGTAGTAGGTAAATGAAATCTCAACTTAGAAATTCCAACAGTTCCACAATACCCTGTTTTCTATAGAGCGATTAAAAATAAGCGCAACTTTCTTAGCCAAAAAACCAACCGATGCTAAATTAATACCCATGGCAAAGGAGAAACGAAGCTGGCTTGACGGCCCGGCAATCCCTTCAGAAATCGAGGAAGGCGCACCTGCGAAATGGCCAGGTGAGAAACTTGGGCTACCACAACACGGGCCCGGTGCCTTAGCCTCAGTCGCGCGCCGCGCCGGGGGAGTAACCATTGACTGGATTATGTGCTGGATTGTCGCCGGTTTTATTCACATGTTCACCAACGTGTTGGGGGGCACCGCCACGATCACGGCCATGCTGTTTGCGATCTTAGGCATTGTCTCAGTGACCCTGTTCGCCCGCACTCCCGGACAAGCGGTGCTGGGCATGGGCGTTGCCCGTATTGATATGCGCGATCAACGGGTGGGCTTCGTTCGGGCAGGTGCACGCACCTTATTCACCCTGTGCATACTGCCAGCAGCCATGGTGGACACCGATGGCCGAGGCATGCACGACCGCGCAACCGGAACCGCAGTAGTGCTGGGTTAGCCGGTCATTTGTTTTTATTTTGCCGCTCGGCTTGCCGACGCGCCCGACGATTCATACCAGAGACCTTACCGCCCTTCGGCAGTGGGCCTTTGGGCAACCCTGCGGCTTTCATCTGGTCGGCGGCATCCATAGCCTCAATACGGGTTGCGATCTCATACACTTCATTCTTATTGTAGGTTCGCCCCATACGCACCAAGGTGGACTGCAGTTTACGCAGCGGAACTTGATCCTCGCCGTCGCCAACAATCAACGTGTTAATAGGAACTCCCGGTGCCAACCTGCTCAACCGGCGACGTTGCTGCTCAAACAGCGGCTTGAGCCGACGAGGTTCCCCCTCGCCAACCAATACGATGCCACACCCGCCAATAACCCGGTGGACGAAATCCATCTGGGTGGTATGAGCCACAGCAGACTTGGAACGCCACGTAACACCAAAACCGGAACGCAGATTCTCCAACGCCCAGCCAGCGGCACCACGTTGCTCCGCAGCACGGTCGTACATGTTGTTTTGCAGCCGACGGCTGAAAATCCACATAGCCAGCGCGATACCAACCAAAATACCGGTGACGAGCATGAACCACTGGCCGTTCCACAGCAGACCAATGAGGAAGAAGAGCACGGCGCAACCAAGGATTGATGCCGCCATGAGTGGAATCAGAAGTTTATCCTGCTTGCGTTGGATATTAAACGCCTGCCAAATCTGTGAGAAGTTCTGGCGGCGTGCCGCACGCTTAGCTGCCTTTTCTTCCTTCTTAGCGGCTTTCGCTGCCGCATTCTTTCCTTCTGCCATGGTGATTACCTTAGCGCCTTTTATCCCCTAGTAAGAATTAGGGGCTAGCCCCG
>CAUQSW010000017.1:0-46240 GCA_963520895.1 uncultured Corynebacterium sp.
CAATGAATACCGTATCAATTTTGATGTCTTTTAGCGGGGTGCCAGGAACCAAATCCATGTATTTCAGTGCCTTTTCACAGGCCGCTTTGTCATTGTCATTGGTGAAATCTTCCGGGCTTGGCACCGCCGCCCCCAAGGGCAAGCCTTGGCCGGGGTTCGTGCCCCAGGTAACAAACGGAGTCAAGGCTGAACCATCGATATCGACCACGGTATCGAATTCAGCACCTGGATCGGTCGGCAGCGTCTTCCAATAGGCAACAGCGTCATCCCAATCTTGTCCTTGCGGGGCAAGTTCCCTGCCTTTAATGTAGTCAAATGTGGTTTGATCCGGGGCGATCATTCCCGCCCGCGCACCTGCCTCAATTGACATGTTACATATGGTCATGCGCGCTTCCATGGAGAGCCGCTCAATGGCCTCGCCCCGATATTCAATCACGTGGCCTTGTCCCCCACCGGTACCAATTTTGGCAATAATCGCCAAAATCAAATCTTTTGCGCTAACCCCCGGTTGCAGCTTCCCTGAAACATTAATAGCCATGGTTTTAAACGGCTTCAGCGACAAAGTCTGCGTAGCCATGACATGTTCCACTTCCGAGGTGCCAATACCAAAGGCCATAGCTCCAAAGGCACCGTGGGTAGAAGTATGGGAATCACCGCACACAATGGTCATCCCCGGCTGAGTAGCGCCAAGCTGAGGCCCAACTTGGTGCACAATCCCTTGGTTAATATCTCCCATGGGATGAAGCCGCACCCCGAACTCGGCACAGTTTTTGCGCAGGGTTTCTACCTGGAGGCGAGAAATTTGGTCTTTAATCTCTAAAAGGGATCCTGCCTTGATCCCTTCAGTAGGAACGTTATGGTCCTCGGTAGCTAGATGCAGCTCTGGGTGACGAAGCTTGCGTCCGGCCATTCTTAAACCATCAAAAGCCTGTGGGGAGGTGACTTCGTGCAGCAATTGCAAATCAATAAAAATCAGGTCCGGCTCATCGCCCTGACCTTTAGCTACTACGTGATCACGCCATACTTTTTCTGCCAGGGTTAACTTCTGGCGATTATCCACGGGGCTGGTCATGGATTACGGTCACCTTCTTCGGTTGTTCTCAAATCTATTATCCCACCAATTGAGATGCTAATATCATAACATGGGACAAAACAGAACTGAAGCGGCAACATCGAGCGGCATCAAAGTGCTCGATCGTGCTGTCACCATCATGCTCACAGTCGCTGAACAAGCACGTTCCCTTTCTGAACTTTGCGAGGCCACCCAGCTACCTCGCGCCACTGCTCACCGACTAGCAACAGCTTTAGAAGCTCACCACATTTTCACCCGCACTTCCGACGGGCGCTGGACCATTGGCCCAGTTTTTACCTCGCTTGGCTCTGGCAATTCCACCAAACTCATTGATGCTGCCGTACCGATTATGAATAACCTAGTTGCCGAAACCGGCGAATCAGTACAGCTGTATCAGCTAGCTGGCGCCACCCGCGTGTGCATTGCCGCCCAAGAGCCCACCTCTGGCTTGCAAAATACCGTTCCAGTAGGAACTAGACTACCGCTTACCGCAGGATCCGCGGCCAAGGTATTTCTCGCTTATTCCCCCACCTCACTACAGGAAATGGTAGCGGAAGAAAAATGCCACTTCACTACCGACGAAATCGCCGCCGTGCGGGAACAGGGCTGGGCAGAATCAGTCAGCGAACGTGAAATTGGACTAGCTAGCCTCACTGCCCCAGTTTTTAACAGCGAAGACGCACTGGTGGCTGCTTTATCTATTTCGGGTCCCGCCGAAAGACTAAAACCAAGCCCCGGCGCGCTCTGGGCGAAGCCGCTTACCCTAGCGGCTTCCGAACTGGGATCAGAGCTTTAGCTGGTGGGCAGTTGGCGGATCAGTTCTTGATACTGAATGGTTAAGTCGTGGTCGGGCAGGCGGTCATTGGCGATTTCTAGAATGGAATGATGCCACCACATTTGGCGTTCTTTTCCTCCTTTAAATCGTTGCCATACGTCGTCGCCTCGTTGCTCATAGTCCATGACGGTGCTTAAGAGATTATGGTACTTATCGGCTAGACACAGTAAGACCGCTTCAGAAGGGGCCTGCTTGATCCTTAACAGATAGTCATCCGCTTTTTCTTGCCAGCTAGCCAGGTCATTATTTTTGGTTACGGCTTGCACTAATGAGGTTACTTTTGGGCCAAAGTCACTGGTCATTTCTGCAAAACTGTAGCGGTCGGGCTGGTCTTCGATGACGTCGTGTAATAATCCCGCTATGAGCAGTTCTTCACCGGCGTCGTAGTGGTTTAGTAGGTGCATGACGGAGAACAGATGAGAACTATAAGGAATGCCGCTGGCTTTGCGGTACTGCCCATCATGAAGCACGGTAGCTAGGTTAATAGCTCGTATCAGTCGTTGTGATAGCACTTCCATCTACGGTTGCCTTTCGTTCAATACGTTTCAGTTTTCGGCTGAGATCGGGCTGGTAATCATGAAAACTCAGTTTCACTGGCAGAAAGTCTAGTTGGGTGCTTATCCGGTGAAATTCTGCGGTTATCGCCGCTTCGGTTTTCGGTGCGCGTGGTTGCACGTGCACTTCTACTGTCGAGGGAGTGGTTTGAATAACGCGGTATTGTTTAATTCCTTCGGTCAGTACTATGCACCGGCCTATGACATCAGGAAAGACTTTTATGGTGCTGCCATCAGCACGTGCGAAAAGGAAAACGTCATCCTCGCGGCCTTCTATTCGGTCCAGCACTGTTGTAGCACTACCGCAAGGGCAGGCTTGGCGGCCTAGAACGAGTATGTCGTTGAGTCGGTACCTAATGATTGGTTGGGTCTTACGGGTGAAATCTGTCAAGATAGGAACAAACCGAGAATCGTCGATAAATGATTTTTCGACGTAAACAAACTCCTCGTTTAAATGCAGCGATCCCGCTTCACAGGTGTAAGCCAAGAAGCCTTCGGTGCATTGATAGGCTTGAAAAATGAGGTCTTGCTGGAAGACACGGCGGAAATTTTCCTTATCAAATTCCGTAAGTACCTCTGCGACCGCTATGACTTTCTGTGGCTGCAACCGCAGCTGACCTGATTCGATTGATTCTGCAATCACCGTTAGTACCGATGGCGGAGCAACCAGAATTGTTGGTTGGTAATCACGCAGTTGTGCAATGTGGTGGTTCATGTCCTGATAGACATCGAAATAGCGAAATTCTATCCGCTTAGATCCAACGCTTTCATAGAGGTTGTTATTGGCGCGTAGGAAAAATGCAATACGGTGTGGGACAAGCAGTTGGCCTCGCGGTAGAAATTTAGCTAAAACTGTGCCTGTCCACGCGGCTTGTTCTTGGGGGCTGATGACAAACAGCCCGCGATGACCGCTGGTTCCTGAGGATAGTCCGACAGAAACCCCCTGATACGTGGGCCGGAAATTGCGATCACGTTCTGATTGAATAGCGATCTTAAGGGCAGTATCGCGGTCTAAGCCTAGGGTGTTGGTGTGGTTAAACTGGGCCATCATTGTTTGTTTATCGGTCACTGGAAGTTGAGATAAGTCAGCAATGCTGGTTATTACGGGTGCCGTAGCAAAGTGCGGTGAGTGCTTCTTTAAGTAGTGAAAATGGCGTGCAATGCCTCTGTTTTGGATTTTTCGTACTTTTTTAGCGCTCTTGAGTGACAGCAGCCATCGCGCTAGGACGAAATAGTAAATGATGGTGAGCTTCTGGCGCAGAGCAGCGATCACGACAACAACTCCTTGGCGTCGTAAGTTTCGTGGCTGTAGTAGATTTTAATGCCACGTAACTGCAGTTGCCGCACTTTATCTAGCGTATCTAAGTAAGCCTGATAGTCATGTTGAATTAACTTCGCTACTGGGGTCATTTTGGTTGCATAATCTACCAAGTCGCTCCCCCAGCAAGCGTCAGCAGCAAGTAGTACCCGTTCTGGAATATAGGCGCCAATCTGGCCTTTGGCATGGCCGGGGAGATCAACAAGCACTAGGCTATCGTCGGCAAAGGGGCGCATACTTGCCAAACCAGTGTGTTCGTCAATTGTAAAAGTATCTAAAAGCTGCAAACGTGAGGAAAACCATTCAGGTAGCATCTTGCTGAAAACTAAATCCGCGCGGCGTGGGTTTTCTAGCACATCGTAAGCGCTGCGGCTTAACAGAAACTGTGCGTTGGGGAAAAACTGCACACCTCCGATATGGTCAGGGTGCAGGTGCGACAAAATTACGTAGCGAACCTCATCTGTTGCAATTCCATCTACCGCCAGCTGGGTGGCGATCTCTTGTGTGGGTTCAATGGTGGTTGGGTTGAGCTTACGGTAAAGCCAACCAGTGATTCCTAGCTGATAGATGGCTTGTGAATAACCAGTATCAAAGAGTATCAAACCTTCGGTGGCATGTCGGAGTAAAAATACCCCGGCAGGAAAGCGACGACGCTCCTTGGGGTGCCCGCTATAGGCATGGGATAGTTGGTTGAAGCAGTGCCCACAATCGTAATAGCGGATGCTGGTGATCCCCTCGGTTGGTTCAGGTGTGGTGCTTGACATAATTGCTGATTCCTTCATCGAGACTGACCCGTGGTTGATAGTTGAGGTCTCGCCTCGCGGCTGAAATATCTAAAGTTTGAGAATAACCCAAAGTACATACGGTGTATTTGGTCAACGGTGGTTCAGCAGACAGTCGCAGCAGCTTATATACGACCTCTAATGCACAGGCGATGCCATAAAATACCTGCACATTTCGGGGTTTGTAGCGGGGAGTAATCCCTAAACCGGTAAACAGCTGATCCGTGATCTGCTTAAATTCTCTCGGCTCACCATTAGTAATGTTGTACACCTGTTGATGAGGCTGTTGAGCAACCAGTACCGCAGCAGCTAACTGGGCGGCTAGGGCGACGTTTTCCACACAGGTCATATCCACAAGATTTCTTCCGCCGCGAAACAGCGGCAGGCCGAACGTGTCATTGGCGTGCATCAGTCGTGGGACAATACTGGTATCTCCGATGCCAATCAGTCCGCGGGGTCGCAGAATAATAGCGTCGATACCAGAATTATTGATTTCTGCTTCTGCTTGGATTTTGCTACGAATGTAGTTATTCAGCCGGTTGGCAGGATTTATTTCTTGTTCTGTCAGTCCTGGCCGGTCCCCCCTAGCGGAATAAACGCTGGGTGATGAGATAAATACTAGGGCTGCCGCCTGGTTATGACACAACTGCAGTACGTGCCTAGTGCCTTCAACATTTGTTTGGAAAAATTTTGCCCACGGCCCCCAAATGGTTGACAGTGCGGCGGCGTGCACCACCACGTCAATAGCCGGTAGCGTTAGCTGGTTGAGCCCGCTCAGATCACTAGCAATAGTGCTTAACTGTGTGTTTTCCTCGGCATTGTGCTGCAGCTGTTCCAAACGCTCTGGGTTTCTTCCCACCGCTATGACCTTATAGCCGTGATTTAAAAATTCCGCAGTAAGATAGCTCCCCAAAAAGCCGGTTGCTCCGGTAATGAGTACTGTTGTCATAGTATTTCCTCTTACAACACGGTGGTTCAACTGTGAAGTAAGTTTAGCGCAGTCTAGAAAGCCACTTTAGCTAGCAACTAATTTCTGCCAGAAGTTCATATTATCAGCAATTGTGCCAACGATTTGGGCTACTTGTTGTTATAGTACTGTTGCATTTCTGACATTTTCCCATATGAAATATGGTTTTTATTTCACCCATCAGGCTGATTATCGCGCCTGTTTGGGGGTGCAAAAGCGTGAAATACTTAATGATACTTATCATTGCCTACCGCGATCGCTGTAGACTTCCCTCATGCATGTAGCCATCTTTAGCGATTACTACTTGCCCACCTTGGGCGGGGTTCAAACCTCAATTAAGGCACAAAAAGATACATTAGAAAGCGCTGGCCACAAGGTCACACTCTTTTGTCCGCTTCATGAACCCAGCAGCGACCCCTCTGTGGTGCAAATGCCAACCAGCCATACCTTCAAGCCTGATGGTTATCCGTTTTGTTGGCCGCCCAAAGAAGCCATTCCCTTTGCCGAAGACTATATTCGCGATCTGGGTGATGTTGATATTATTCACTGCCAAAGCGAAATGCTGGCATCAATTTCTGGCGCACAAGCAGCCCTGAAACTAGAGATTCCACTGATTCAGACCATGCATGGCCGCGTGGATACCTATTGCACAAAAGTGCTGCCACTGCCGATCTTAAGCACTTGGATCCTAGCGGGTTTGCATAAACGAAATTTCCCTGGTGATTCCCAGGCAGACATTGCGTTAACAAAAGATCATTACACCAAATCCATCGTGGGTCGTCGCATGTGGCGGCTTATGGTCAATCAAGCCAATATTGCAGCCCATGTGGTGGTTCCCTCCCAACATTTCACCGATAAACTGCACAAACAAGGGGTACATAAGCCACTGAGCGTACTGTCGAACGGCTTAGATGCGGAAACGATGCTGCGCATTCAACCAGCGCGGTTGCATCAATTTAATCCCAGCGAAGAAAAACTCAAGGTGATGTGGTGTGGTCGCATTTCGCCAGAGAAGCGACCATTGGAATTTTTAGAGGCCATCCGCAACCTCACGTTTCCAGTGGAGGTTAATATGTATGGCGCGGGCCCCTCAATGAAGAAGGTACGTCGTTTTATCAAACGCCATAGCCTTTCAGAGGTAGTGCATCTGCATGGCAGCGTCCCCCAGGATCACGTGTTAACAGCGATGCGTAAGAATCATGTCTTTGTTTCCACATCATATGACTTTGATAATCAGCCAATGGTACTACTAGAAGCTATCGCTTCTGCCACCCCGGTGGTTATCTGCGATCCTGACTTGGCCGAAATTTTCCCTCCTGCTGGTGGGATCGTTACTAATACTCCTCAGCCAGAAGACCTAACAGCTAGCCTGACGGAGCTTTATCATCACCCCGAGCGTATCGAGGCGATGAGCAGCGCCATGCTAGCTGAACAAGATCGCGCCACCCAACAGCAATATACCAACCAGCTTTTGGAGGTTTATTCAGACCTGCTCAAAGCATAAGTTAAAACTAGTGTGAGCTGGGCGAAAGCTGCTTGGTGGCGGTCTTTTCCAAACGACCTACCACGGGTAGTTTTTGCAGATACGCGACCCCGTGCCCAGATTTTAAGAACTTGTCCGATAGTTCGGCCCCAGCGTACAGCTTATGATGTTCTCCTCCTTTCCAGCTGGGAAGCGAGCCAACGTCATAAACGATTCCCTGGATAGCAATATAGGCGGGGTTTCCGTCCTTCCCGTCAGCTGCTTTCAATTCCGCCTCGGAGATCACCCTAGACTCCAAAAGTGCAGTTTCTTGAGCAGTAAACGTGCGATCGAATTTGGCCACGTTGCCATATTGAGTGGGCTTTAAAACGATAAACAGACAGAACAGCGCAAGTAATCCCACGATAATTGCCACTGTGATGATTAATGTACGAGACATGATAACCCTTTCCCAGGCCATTAATGAATGAATATTATTTTTGTTCATTCATTAATGAATATACTCTTCATCCATTCACCCCGCAAGGGTAAGATCATGCACATGAGCTTGCCCCCAGAACTATTTCAAGCAGCCCAAGAGGAATTTTCCCGCAAGGGGTACAAGGCAACCAGCATTGCCGCCATCGCCAAGCGCGCCGGCATTGCAGTAGGCAGCGTCTACCTGCACTGCCCCTCAAAATACGAGCTCTTCCACGAGGTCTACACCGAAGTAAACCACCAAAAACGACAACAGATCATCACAGCCATCGACTGGTCAGAGCCCAAACAAGCGTTTTCCCAGTTCCTAACCGAAATCATGGCTCTGCTAAAGCAAGACCGCATCCTATCGGAATGGCTCAGTACCGACCCAGGCGACAAGCTCCGAAACGAGCCCCTTTGCCAACTATACAACAGCTTTTATATCGACAAGCTGGCACAATGGCGAGCCGAAGGGCTGGTTAATCAAACCATCACTGATGACACGCTCTTTGAGCTTTTCGACGCCCTCCGCATCCTCGATCAGCAACAAGCGCTATCGCCTGAGGCATTGCAGGTTCTCACCCACGCCCTGCTGAATGAAATTTTCCTCGATCAGTGATTCCTTCCGCCCCACGCGCTGAAAGCGGTTAAGCGTGCGATAAGGAAGGTTCCGCTCCTACCTGAGATAACCGTAATAGTTCTAGTGACTTTTAAATAAGTTCACCTATATCACTGTTCAAGGATCACAGTGATCCGATATTGTAAGGTACATGACAAAAGTTGATTCTACAGATGTATCCCACAGTCATGAGCGCACCTTTTTCGGCCACCCCTGGGGATTAGCCAATCTCTTTGGCGTGGAGATGTGGGAACGCTTCAGTTTCTACGGGCTCCAAGGCATCCTGCTTTTCTACCTCTACTACCAAACCACCGAAGGTGGTTTGGGGATCTCAGAGCACATAGCAACGGCCATCGTTGGCGCCTACGGAGGTATGGTCTATCTTGCCGCGATTGGCGGTTCGTGGGTCGCCGACCGAATTTTAGGATCCGAGCGGGTTTTGTTCTACTCCGCGATCTTGATCATGTTTGGCCACCTATCGCTGGCTCTACTGCCTGCCATCATCGGCCTTACCGCGGGCCTTGTATTGATCGCGGTCGGATCCGGTGGCCTTAAAACCACAGCCTCAAGTGTGCTGGGAGATCTTTATGCCGAAGGCGACCCGAGGCGCGAAAGTGGTTTTTCCATCTTCTACATGGGCATTAATATCGGAGCACTGTTCGGCCCGCTACTCACCGGCTGGGTCTGGGGCCAGAAAGGGTTCCACTGGGGATTTGCCGTGGCCGCTATCGGCATGGCTATTGGCTTAATCCAATACGCCCTCATGCGCAAAGACACCATTGGCGCTGTCGGCCACGACATTGTCAATCCGCTTCCTACCGATAAGACCCTTTTTGGAGTACCCACCGCCATCGTTTACGCCATCGTCGGTATTCTTGTTGGGGCTCCGCTGATCGTGCTGCTTTTTACCACCGGACTTGTGAAAGTTGATTGGCTATCAAACATCGTCTCAGTCCTAGCCACCCTTGCTGCTCTGATCCTGATGATACAAATGTATGTTTCACCGCTGACGAACAAAACGGAGAAACAGCGCCTCATAGGTTTTATCCCAATGTTCTTTGCCTCTGTGGTGTTTTGGTCTATCTACCAGCAACAATTCACAGTCGTGGCGATCTATTCCGATAAGCGCCTCGATCGCACCTTTGGCAGTTTTGAAATCAGCCCCACCTGGGTCAATGCTATTAGCCCAGTCTTTGTGATCCTCTTTGCTGGTGTACTAGCAACCATGTGGGCAAAAATGGGTGATCGGCAACCCTCTACCCCAATGAAGTATGGGCTATCAATGATCCTCATTGGGTTGGCAACGTTCATCTTCATCCCCTTTGCTGGCGGCGGCGCCAACTCCACTCCATTTATGGTCATCGTGCTGATTATGTTCCTGTTTACCATGGCAGAACTTATGATCTCCCCCGTAGGACTGTCGCTGGCAACCCGACTAGCACCCGAGCATTTTGTGACCCGCATGATGTGCGTCCAATTTTTATCCATCGCAGTCGGCACTGCCCTAGCTGGAACAATGGCAGGATTCTATAATCCCGATGTGGCTTCCGCAGAACGTAACTACTTCCTGGTAATGGGTAGTGCCACCATTATCGCGGGAGCTTTGATACTAATCGCCCGTAAACCGATACTGAAAGCATTTGCTGGCGAGCGCTAACCCCCCCCCTGTATAGTCCAATGCTCCCCGACCACTTTTGGCTAGGGAGCATATTTTGTACCCCGTACGGGATTCGAACCCGTGTTACCGGCGTGAGAGGCCGGCGTCCTAGGCCTCTAGACGAACGGGGCTTAGAACTAGCAAATTATTGCTGCTGGCCTACCAGGACTCGAACCTAGAATGACGGTACCAGAAACCGTTGTGTTGCCAATTACACCATAGGCCAATGTTTCACGCTGAAGCTGTGCAACGACAGCCAATATAACCAGTTTTCACGAAGCTTTGCAAATCAGCAGTTCACCAGCGTTTCAAACCGCGCGACTCAACCGGTTAAGCGCGCGCTTGCGCAGTGAGAAAGTTCCAAATCTCTGCAGCAATATCCGGCTCTTCTGGCCAAATATGCCCACCTTCTAAGATTTTCAGATGCTGGGTGGGCGCCGAACACCGCTCGAAATCTAACCGCTGCCCATTGGGAAGGCCGACTTCCACCGGCGGCGTCATGGCACAACCATTACGCAGCGCATATTGTTTAGAGACCTCATAGGCAGGAATCAGTTGCCCACCGTTTCGTGGACCGCCTTCATAACGAACAATTTCATCGTTAACCGCATGAATTACCAATGATGGGATCGGTTTACTCTGACAGCCAAAATTCACCGGCTGATAATAAGCACCAGCAATAGAAACGATGGCAGCAAAAGTATCTGGCATATGACAAGCTAAAACAGTAGCCATGCCGCCACCATTGGAAAATCCTGTCGCGTAAATCCGTTGCCGGTCAATGAGATAATCCTTGTCGATTTCTTCAATGATCTGCTGCACAAATTCCAAATCCTTGCCCGGCCGTCCGGTGGCATACGGCGCCGACTCCCACGCGCCATCAAGCCCTTCAGGATAGATTAAAATTGCTTGCTGCCACGCGGGCGTTGTTTCAAACTTGGAAAAACCAACATAATGCTCAGCAGGCTGATTCCACCCATGGAAAGAAAACATAATCGGCGCAGGGGTTGGTGCTTCTGCATTATAATCCTGCCCCACGTGAACGATATATTTACGCTCTACTTGGTCTGGCCCCATCGTGGTAATGGTTTGAATGTCACCACCACGAATGGGAGGCGCTGGACTGAAGGTTTCATCTTTTTTGGAATACGCAGCGGGTGCGAGTTCAGTACTCACCGTCTGGTTATTCTCAGATGCCTGCTTGGCCTGAACCTCAACATCACCGGTAGATAAAAACGCATGCAAAAACTTACGCTCGACAAATTGCCAAGGCGTTTGTTCCGCAACAGAGCCAATAATGCCAACAGCACTAATGGCAACAACAATAACCGTGCTGAACACACCTATGATATGCCGCAGCTTATTGGCTGTCATGCTCTTCTTCGTCCTATGCCTACCCATGTAAAACTAAATCTACAATCATCCTTGAAAACACGAAGCTTCCCGCGATTTAAAAACAAATCCGTTCGGCTCCACCAACAATCAAATCACAAAGTTCACATTAGTCACAACAGTAACACACCTTTGGGTGGTTCTCCTGTGAAATATATCCATAGTCAAACATACTGTTACCAAAGATCATCTCGCCAATACCCATTGCCAATTCATTAGACCCACAACCACCCCTGCCCCACCGAAACAACACTTCACACGACTAAGATATGCATTTATGCTAACACCGGGTATGATGGTGGTGTTCTCAGGGCGGGGTGTAACTCCCCACCGGCGGTAATCCTTCGCATAACCACGGTTATACCAAGGCAAGCCCGCGAGCGCTGGCCACCTTTCTCACAAGAAAAGCGGCTAGGACAAGCAGATTGTGGTGCGATTCCACAGCCGACAGTGACAGTCTGGATGAAAGAGGACAATGCGCAGCTGTGTTTTAACCTGGATTACCAGCAGGCAAAACACCACGCCATTTTCTTTGCCATAACATTAAGCCCCGAGGATTTGCTAATAACCAACTTCCTTAAATAAGGAGAAAAGTGAATCTTCTCACCCAACTAGTAGACGCCACTATCACAATCGGCGGCACCCCCATTTTGTGGCGGGAAATCATCGGCAACGGATTCGGACTCGCCTCTGCTATCGGCGGAATGAAGCGAGTGGTCTGGGCATGGCCAGTCGGCATAGCCGGAAACCTAATACTATTTACTGTCTTTCTCGGTGGCGTATTTCATACCCCGCAAAACCTCGACCTCTACGGCCAAGCTGGGCGGCAAATCATGTTTTTAATCGTTAGCCTCTACGGTTGGTGGTCATGGTCCCAGGCACGCCGAACTGGGCTGAAAGAATCCCAAGAAACCGACCCCTCCCGCTCGATCATCACCGAACCCCATGAAGACACCGCAGCAGTGCAACCGCGGTGGGCGTCGACACGCGAGCGGATGTACATGGTGGCCTTCGGCATTGTAGGCACCATCATCTGTGCATGGATATTCCACAGTCTCGGTTCGTGGGGGCCGATCGCTGACGCCTGGATTTTCGTCGGTTCCATGCTGGCGACCTACGGCATGGCTCGCGGCTGGACCGAGTTCTGGCTGATCTGGATCGGAGTCGACATAGTAGGCGTGCCACTTCTGCTGGCAGCTGGCTATTACCCCTCTGCGGTGCTCTACATCGTTTACGGATGCTTCGTCACCTGGGGGCTAGCCGTCTGGATCAAAGTACAACGCGAACAAAAAGCGAGGCAAGACCAGCCAGCGCTGGTCGCCACCTAGGCAGCACCATAAGGTGTAACTGCCCGCGCTGCCCGCAGCCTAGCCAAAGTGGATTCCTTCCCCAATAGCTCCATTGATTCAAAAAGTGGTGGGGAAATAGCTTGGCCGGAAATGCCTACTCGCAGCGCTCCGTACGCTACTCGTGGTTTCAAACCCAGCTGCTCAATCAAAGCGTGCGACAGCGCCTGCTCAATAGCGGGCGTGGTCCACTCCGACAATTCCTCTAATGCTTTGATACCAGCATCGAGGGGCACGATTGCTGCCTCTTTCAGATTTTTCTTTGCGGACTTCTCATCCAACACCAAATCCTCATCAGCAGTGACCAAGAAGCTCAGCAAACCCCATGCTTCCGACAACGTCTTAATCCGCGTTTGCACCAAATCCGCAGCGATTGCGAATTTATCCGCTGGATAATCAGCGGGGAAATCATAATACTCGCTGAGATAACGCCGAAGCCGATCTGTAAAATCAGCCAAATCTAGCAACCGAATCTGATCAGCATTGATTGCTTCTAATTTCTTCTGATCAAACCGCGCAGGATTAGCCAGCACATCTTTAACATCGAAATGCGCAATCAGTTCATCCACGCTGAAAATATCTTTATCACTCGACAGTGACCACCCCAATAGTGCTAGATAGTTCAGCATTCCTTCGGGGATTATTCCGTTGCTGCGGTGGTGGAACAAATTCGACTGTGGATCACGCTTGGACAGCTTCTTGTTCCCCTGCCCCATCACGAATGGAAGGTGACCGAATTCTGGAGTGTGTTGGGCCACCCCAATAGCGATTAGCGCTTCGTACAACGCCAGCTGCCGCGGCGTGGATGGAAGCAAATCTTCGCCACGCAGGACATGGGTGACTTCCATCAAAGCATCATCAACCGGATTGACCAAGGTGTACAGTGGTGCACCGGTGGAACGAGCAACCACAAAATCCGGTTGGGTGCTGGATTTAAACTCAATATCACCCCGAACTAAATCGTGCCATGCCCAATCCTTATCAGGCATCCGAAACCGCCACACTGGCTTACGGCCTTCTGCCTCAAATGCAGCCACCTGCTCAGCGCTCAAATCGCGATCGTAATTGTCATACCCCAATTTAGGGTCACTACCAGCACTGCGATGTCGTTCTTCCACTTCCTCCGCGGTGGAATAAGCCGGATAAACGAAACCTGCTTCTTTCAGTTTTTCTAAAATCTCGGCATAAATTTCGCCCCGCTGCGACTGCCGGTAGGGGGCGTGTGGGCCGCCTTTTTCCACCCCTTCATCCCAGTCCAAGCCCAACCATGTCAAAGAATCAATAATTGCCTGATAGGACTCCTCCGAATCCCGACTTGCGTCAGTATCTTCGATACGAAATATGAGTTTCCCGCCGGTGTGGCGTGCTTGTGCCCAGTTAAACAAGGCAGTGCGCACCAAACCCACGTGTGGGGTTCCGGTGGGTGAGGGGCAAAAACGAACGCGAACTTCAGACATGACAATTAAGTGTAATAGATGCCAGCTAAGACACAAGAACTCAAAACCTCACCACCAGTAGAAAAATATCAGCACAAATGGCGTCGCAACGGATGGGGCAATAAACTGTTTCCTCATGGATTCTCGCCCCAGCACTGCCCCTGACTTTTTGCTTTCTAGGCCGCACGGATCGGTACGCACCCAGGGCTGCGCTGGTATCTATACTGACCCGTATGTTGCGGCGGAAAAGATCAAATCAGGTGAACACGACATGCTGGTTGGAGCACTCCCCTTCGACCTTGCTAACAAATGTTCCCTGCGCGTACCCGAAAAAATTATCCGCAGTGACGGACCATTGGAACCACCGTTGTACTACCGGCGCAACGTTCCACTGCACGCGAAAGTCACCATGATGAACCCCCCGAAAGAGATCCACCTTCAACGGGTTCGTGCTGCAATAGAGACAATCAAAAACACCCGCTTGGATAAAGTCGTATTAGCACGATCAGTGGGCTTAAAATTTGAAACCGATAAAGCGATAGATCCGCTGGAAATCGCAGCTCGGCTCATCCAATTGTCACCGGAAAAGAATGCTTTTCTGGCAGAAATAGGAGAAACAGCAGATGTTCAACGCTGGATCGTGGGTTCATCACCAGAAGTACTAATCCGCAAACGCGGATCAAAGTTTTTCTGCTACCCACTCGCGGGTTCTGCCGCCCGCAATGCGGATCAAGATATAGATCAGCAAATAAGTATGCGGCTTTTGCACAGCCAGAAAAACCGCGAGGAACACGCCTTTGTCGTCGATCATATTGTTGCTACTTTGGCTCCGGTGTGCACCTCTTTGAGTTATCCCCGCACACCAGAGCTGAAGAAAACCGCCGAAATGTGGCATTTAGCTACCCCTATTTCCGGCGAACTAAAAGCAGGTTTTTCCGCTTTAGAACTGGCCCTGCGCCTCCACCCCACACCTGCAATATGCGGCACTCCGACCGAGATAGCAAAAGACCTCATCTTACAGGTAGAAGCCGATCGCAGCTTTTATGCAGGAGCGGTAGGCTGGTGTGATAGTGCAGGCGATGGCGAGTTTATGGTAGCAATTCGCTGCGCTGAAACCGATGGTTTCCAAGCACGCGCTTGGGCTGGCGGCGGCCTAGTAGCAAGCAGCCAACCAGTGGAAGAAGTGGCCGAAACCGATGCAAAACTACGCACCATCATGCGTGCTTTAGGGCTGTAAACTACGCTGAACCATAATCACATCATCGTGTGTGTGTCCAGCTCCTCCGCCTTCAGTGACGTGTCGTTCAAAGGTTTCATACTTGATTACCTGAAAATCTGGGTAGTGACCATTTTCGAGGATTTCTTGCAACACCTTCGGGAGAAGAAGATCTTTCGGATGCTTATGCGCATGCTGCTCCGTGATTTTCGCTATGCGCGTGGTGCACCACCAGCAACCATCCGCTAGGTGCCACTGTAGCTAACAGCTTGTCGACGCTTTCAGTGTTGGCGCGCACCGGCGTATAAAACGCCGTGACCAGTTCGTAGGAGCCTAAATCCGCCTGTTCAAAGGTATCTTCGATGATGTTAAGCCCAATATTTTGCTTGTCCGCCAACTGCAATATTCGTGTTGCGGCAATGTGAGAGGGTTCCAAAGCAGTGACAGCAAAACCCTGTTGGGACAGCCAGATTGCATCGGCCCCTTCGCCTGCACCGATGTCGAGTGCCTTCCCCCGAGAAATCTCAGAAGTTATTTCTCGCACCAAAGCGTGGTTGGGGTTACCGCTCCATAACTGGGCTGTTTCATCGGTATAGATCTCCTCATACATGGTAGATAATATACCCAATTTGGCATTGACGTTACGTGAGGATCTTAAAGTCACAACCATGCAAGAAGCACTCCACACCATAGGTGAAACGGCCGAGATGTTCGGACTTACGGTGCGCACCCTGCACCATTGGGACGACATAGGTTTAGTCACCCCAACCGCACGAGACTGGCAAGATTTTCGCCTGTACAGCGCAGCTGACATAGCGCGGATTCATGATGTCTTAACCTATCGAGCAGTGGGTCTAAAACTACGGGAAATCAGCGAAATTCTAGAAGCCACCGCTGGTTCGGTGCAACAACGGCTTGTTCATCAACGTGATGTGCTTTTGCAGAAACAGGAAGAACTATCGGGCATGCTCTGTGCCCTTGAGGTTTTATTGGAGGAAACCATGCAAGACGGTAACGTATCTGCCGAAAAACGCGCCGAAATCATGGGCCCTTACTATCGGCCCGAATTGGAAGCAGAAGCAGCAGAAAAATGGGGTGAGACCGAAGAATGGGCACAAGCCCAAGCCGTACAACAATCCATGACCGCTGCAGATTGGCAGAAACTACGTGAGCGTAGCGACGAGCACCAGCAGCAATTGGTGCAAGCTATGCAGCGCGGAGTCGAGCCAGGTTCGGCTGAGGCCAACGAGCTAGCGGAGCAACACCGGCAACTGCTATCTCACTGGTTTCCAGTGACCCTAAGCAAGCATGTGATAATAGCGCGCGGTTATGTAGCCGACCCTCGCTTCAAGAAGTACTATGACGCCTACACTCCTGGGTTAGCAGACTGGTTGTTTAAGATCATTGCTGCCCACGCTCAGGCTTCTGGCATTGACCCAGATACCGCTAGCTGGCAGTAAGTAGTCTCAGCTAGATCGTGATGAGGTTTGTCCGTGGTGGCGCTATCCCCACCGACAAACCCGCTGAGCATCAGTGCCAGAAAGGCTTGCGGCCCCGACAGTCCTGCAGTACTGTAGGGGCCGCATAAGGTACATGCGGTTATGCCCGTTCAACAGGGTTGCCAAGGCGACCAATTCCGGGAATTTCGATTTCAATATAATCACCTGGGAACATGGCCTCAGTTCCAGCCGGTGAGCCCGTGCAAATGACATCGCCTGGCAGCAATGTCATGGAAGCGGTGATGAATTCTATGATCTCTCCTAGGTTCATCATCATCTGATTGGAGTTGGAATCCTGTTTTGTTGCAGTAACCCCATCGTGGGTTAGATGCGCCTTAATGGGCAGATTAGTCGTATCAATAGAATCAATATCGGTCTCAATCCACGGGCCTAGTGGAGCAAAAGTATCAATTCCTTTCGCCCGTGCCCACTGGCCATCGGCAAACTGTAAATCACGGGAAGAAACATCGTTGACGATGGTGAAGCCCAAAACCACCGACTTCCAATCTTCAGCCTTGATGTTTTTACACGGCTTGCCGATGATCAATGCCAATTCGCCTTCAAATTCCACTTTTGTAGCAAATTCAGGAATTTTAATGGCGGCGCCTGGCCCTACTACGGCTGTAGGTGGCTTGAGAAACAGGGTCGGAGGCAGATGCTCAGCAGATTTTTGGAAGACTTCCTTGACGTGATCGGCGTAGTTACGGCCGATTGCCACAATCTTGCTGGGCAGCATCGGGGCGAGCAATCGCACATCTGCCAGAGGGTATTCTTTGCCGGTATAGGTTGGTGCAGTAAAAGGCGTACCTTCAATAACGCGGCAGTTTTCTTCGCCTTCTTTACCTTCAATGGCGCAGAAGAACATTCCGTCGGGGGTGGCAATTCGTCCAAAACGCATAACGAGCATACTACTACGTTGATTTAGCCACTTTATCCCCCTCCCCCCAACAGTGAAATACATCACAAGAACTGCCGGTGCCCACCGCTAGCGGTGGGCACCGAAAAGCAAACTGCGCTTATTTCAGGGACCGTAACGTTGCAGCCTTAGAATTGGCCACTAATGCGAGATAAAGCTCCGCGCAGGCCAAGGCGTCGGTGAGCGCATTATGATTCCGGTATGTCGGCAACTGATAACGTGCTCGCACTCGCGCTAGCCTAAGGTCTTCTCCCCTAGGATACGTCCCCATCCGCTCCATATGCCGGCGCTCTAGGGCGAATGTATCAACAACGGGAACTTCTAGCGGCGCATTAAAATGCCGCAAACACGCAGCGTCTAAAAAACTGGTTTCTAGTGCTGCGAAATGGTTGAGCATCACCCGGCCGCGCAACGCGCGAAGAAACTGCTCTATAGCTTCATTTTCTGAAATCCCAGTTGCTACCATATCATCAGTGAGTTGGTGGATCACTGCACTATCGCCCACATTAGCGCCAGAAAGCAGCACGTAACCGGCACCCGACAGATCAATGGTCGTGCCATTAATAGGAACCCAACCAATTGATAATATCTTATCGGTTTCTGCCGTTAAACCAGTGGTTTCCATGTCCACAGCCAATAACGGCAGATCCGATAACGAGGTCGTCTTTTTCGGAGCAGGCGTTGCGTAGAATTCTTTAAGCGCCCCAGTGGCCTTGCCCTTTTTACTCAGTAATCCAAACATTTAAATGTTCCTCACTGGATACTTCGTGGACAAGGCAGTTTGCATGGACTTAATGATCTGGAACGCATCGCGTAAATGCTCCCGATCCATCTTCCCCAGCGCATTGGGGTCGAGATGATAATCAGGGCTGTCACCCCGCCGAACCTGTTCCGCTTGTTGATCCAACGCAATGAGATTGAGGAAATCGAAGGCATCAATGAGATCTTGGGCACCCTTTTTTGAAACCGCACCCTGACCGGCAGACTGTTCTAGTCGTTGCCTGGTACCTATGGCATTAACTCCTGAAGATAATGCAAATAACCGGGCCATTTGCACGATTGCCGCAATTCCGCCCTTTTTTACGTCCAACGTATTGGCATATTCCCCACTGCGATCGACCACGAAACCGCGGAAGAAACCTAGGGGTGGTTCCCGACGCGCAGCAAGGGTGGCCAGATGAGCATGCATACGACTTGCAGACTGTGCCATTTCTGTAGCAGCGTTATGCACTTCGGTTGCTAAGTTAAGATCCCCGTGAATCGGCCGGAAGTCGAAAAAGGTCTGGACGTGGAGCAGGTTATCGGGCTCTGGGGCAGTGATCCATTCCCTGAAGGTGTCTATCCAGATTTTTTGCGACATACGCCACTTAGGCGTCATCGCCATCATTTCTCCCGGACACAAGACCTGGCCAGCATCGTCGAGTCCTTTGCAGACGAACTCTGACAGTTCTGCGAAATACTGTCCGTGTTCTTGTTCGTTGTAATCGTTGGAAAGAACCAGACAATTATCTTGGTCGGAGGCTAGTCCCATGCCGCGCCGCCCCTGAGAACCGACTACCACAAACGCATAAGGAACCGGTGGTGCACCAAATTTTTCTTCTCCTAGTGTCAGCAGCCGGCGTGCCAGCGAATCAGCTGCTACCGTGAGCAGGCCACATACCTCTTCCGGTGCAGCTCCCCGCTCGATAAAGCGCACGGCCACATCATCTGCGGACTTAAATACCTCTCTCAGCTCTTCAGGGTCAGTTTTGCGTGCAAGGTCAGCAGTGACATAAATCGGATCGTTGCGCAGCAACCGCATAATATCTGGTGAAGAAACGATTCCGGTCAGTTTGCCCTCATCAACCACCGGTAAGTGATGAATCCCCAATTCCGACATCACTATCATCGCTTCAAACGCGCGGGTATCGCTGGTGGCAACCCGTGGATTAGTAGTCATAATATCGGCCACCGGCAAGGTGACATCCAGATTAACTGCGACAACTTTTCTTCTTAAGTCGCGGTCGGTCAGAATACCCTGCAATGTATCATCTTCCAAGATGAGCAGGGAGGAAACATTTTTTTCCTGCATCATCTGAGCTGCCGTTTGAATTGTCGAATCCGATGACGCGGTGGCGGGAGTGGTGATCATAAAATCGCCGAGTCTCGTGCGCAGAATATCGTTACTCTGGTCTTGTCGTAGACTATTAGCTGCCGCATTAATGCGCTTGGATTGGGAGGAAAAGAACCTCCGAAAATCATCATATTTATCGGCAATGGCCATAAACGATGCTTGCGGCAATGTGAGCAATAAACTATCTTCTACCGCGACCATTTGATATCGTGAGGCACCTTCACCCATGACGGTGGAATATCCAAAGGATCGCCCAGCCTCACGCCTATCAAGTAGTGTTCCTTCGCTATCAAGAACATCTACCGCCCCCGAGCGAATAATGTAGCATGTTTCGTTTTCTGCGCCGACATCAATAATGGTATCACCGCGCCGCACATAGATGATCCCCATGGTGGTGCTGGCTAAGGCTACATCATCATAGGGAAGATGAGAAAATGGAGCGGCGGTGGCTAAGAAATCGCGTACTTCTTCTAGTTCTACAGACATGCCATTAACACTATCGGGTTTTAATGCTCTCACAAGGATTTTTGGCAGAAAAATTGCAGGCGTTTTAGGTGCAGGGAGTTTTTCTTTTAGCCCGCTCTCCGCTTACTATTTCAAGACAAAATTCTTAGCAAGCATCGAAGCAGTTGCCTTAAAAATTTAGTAGCCGAAAGGCAATGATGCGGGCGACTAACCAGACCTCATCATTGCCGTTATTTGTATGAGTTTTCAGGTGGCCCGCTGTAAGGTGATCACCAGTGTTTTAGTTGGCCAAAGCCGCAGCAATTCGGTCGCCCACTTCCACGGTGCGCACTGCACCCACTGGACGTGATTGAACATCTGCTTCTACTGCTTGTTCGATGCGTACAGCATTAGCCTCATCACCCAAATGGCGCAACATCATAGCTACCGACAAGATTGCTGCCGTTGGGTCAGCGCTACCTTGACCGGCAATATCAGGTGCTGAGCCATGTACCGGTTCAAACATTGACGGGTTGGTACCGGTGGCATCAATATTGCCAGAGGCTGCGAGGCCGATTCCGCCGGTAACCACACCAGCAAGGTCGGTGAGAATATCTCCAAACAGGTTGTCTGTGACAATCACATCGTAGCGGGACGGGTCGGTGACCATGTAGATGGTGGCAGCATCAATATGGTTATATTCGACGGTTACGTCAGGGAATTCCTGAGCTACTTCGTTAACGGTACGCTGCCACAGCCCACCGGCATAGACCAATACATTAGTTTTGTGCACTAGGGTTAGGTGCTTGCGTCGTGCTTGGGCACGAGCGAAGGCATCCCGCACCACCCGTTCCACACCATAGCGGGTATTCTGGGAGACTTCGCTAGCTACTTCATGTTCAGTTCCTTCACGCAAGGTACCGCCATTGCCGCAGTACAATCCCTCGGTGCCTTCCCTTACGACGACGAAATCGATGTCACCAGGATTTTCCAGCGGCGAGGTGGCGGTGGGATACAGCTTGGCTGGCCGAAGGTTGACGTGATGATCTAGTTCGAAGCGCATTTTCAGCAACAAGCCGCGCTCCAGTACGCCTGGCGGTACTTGGTCTGGAGCGCCAATCGCTCCCAATAAAATCGCATCGTGTTGCTTGAGTGATTCTAAATCAGCGTCGGTGAGAAGCTCGCCATTTTTTAGGTAGCGCCTAGCTCCGAGATCGTAATCAGTGGTTTCAATATCAGTGCGTACTGCATGAAGCACTTTTAGGGCTTCTGCGGTTACCTCTGGTCCGATGCCATCGCCACCGATCACAGCGAGTTTCATTATGCGGGATTCCTTTCTCACGATATAAAAGTTTCTTTTAGTTTAGCACCGCTACGCCTCGGCTTAAGACGCTAAGCGGTACTGTAACCCTGCGCGCACTGCTGGCCATTCAGTATTCAGAATGGAATAGATCACTGTGTCTCGAATAACGCCCTCAGCAGTAATTTGGTGATTCCGCAGTACTCCATCTTGCTTGGCTCCTAATTTTTCAATCGCAGCCCTAGATTGGCGGTTGTGCCAATGGGTGCGAAACTCCACTGCTATGCAATCAAGCTTGTCAAAAGCGCGCTCTAAAAGAAGCAGCTTCATAGCAGGATTAATCTGTTTTCCCTGATGCCTTGCACTAAGCCAAGTCGAGCCGATTTCTAATCGACGATGGCCGGGGTCGAGGTTCATGTAGGTAGTCATTCCCACTGCTTTACCGGTAGCGGGGTCAATAATGACCCAAGGCGCCATGAGCTGCTGCTGTTGCAATGCCAGTCGCCTTGTTATCTCGGCTGCCATATCCTCAGGTGCCGGTATGTTGGTGTACCAGGCTTTCCATAGCTCTCCCACCGCCGTTGCTAAATCATCGCCGTGATCGCTACTTAAAGTGTTGAGTTGCACATACTGATTTTTTAATGTTGGCGTGTTGCTAAAATTCACACCTGCGATAGTACTTCATTACTCATGTCGGCATTAGGTACGCAATGTTGTGGCTCTAAGCCGCAATGGGATCATGATTAAAACTGGATGTTTGCTAACCCCAAGGTAAAAGCGAACACCCAGCCTGAACAGTAATGCACGTATTACATCTTTTCCGCTCCTCGCGCGGCTGTAACTAGGTTTTCTACCGTGGCCCGCACCGATTCCGGAATCCGTTGGTCCTCTAGATTGAGGAAGCCCTGCACGATGGGGTCTCGCGCATTGTCTTCGCCAAGTCCGAAAGCACGAAGGTAATCAAGTTTTGCATCGTCGATCATGCCCACGCTAGCTTCGTGAGAAAGTTGAGCCTGATCCACTTGGGCGTCCAACGCTGGGACGGACTCGATACGACCCTGTGGCTTTAACATCAGGCCATCGCATTCCAAGAAACCTCGAACCGCTTCCGTTTCAGCTACCAAGGTAGAACTGTTTCGAATTTCTCCGCCATCCGAAACCATGCGCGCGACCTGTTCTGCCTGCGCTCCCCTGCCACCGAGCACCGTCCGATTGCGGACGTCGCGGTGTGTACCGGCGGGCGCAAAGACTATTGAATGCTCAATACAGGTAGAATTTTCCCCGACTATTGTCACGGAGTCATCCTGCTGGTGCCGCAAACCCGACACTGCCACGGAAATGGAACTCAGCTTGGAATTGCGACCGATGGTAGTGCGCTCATAAGTATGCACCTGCATGTTCTTTCCCCACCGATCCACGCTGATAGATCGGACCGTGGAATTATTACCAATGAAAGTTTCCGAAACTGAGACGTGGGTGGCATTAGTCAAGGCGGGTGCCACTGCGGCACCAGAAACCGAGTCGATGGTGACGTCGTCACCAATAACGGTGATGTCATGAACAAACTGACGTTCCTGTGGTTTGGTCAATACCGTGAAACTCTGATTCGGCAGCGAAATCGTAGCACCGTCTTTGACCCAGGTAAACGTGCCCAAAGGTTCCCTAGTAGATTCGAAAGCTCGGTGTAACACCTCATCTTCTTGAGGGGAAATCTGGCTGAATACCAGATCCTGCACCCAGGGAAACTCCACTAATGCCTGAGCCAGCGGCATGACCACAAGGCGAGGATCCGTAGAGGCACAAGCGCCAAATTCATGGTCAATGAGCACGCTGGTTCCGGATCGTTGCTCGGGCGCTACCCAACCAATAGTCTCTAACAGTTCAGGAGTGGCAGATTCGCGGCCCAATCCAGCTGCGACCTTGGCCACGGTGGCTCCAGATTCTGAGTTAGGCTGCGGTGGCGCAGTAGGAGGCATAGTAGTCATCGTTATCACCCTTCTAGTGGAATATATCCTTCACGCTTGATGCGTTCGAGCATGAGTTGTGGGTCTGCGGAATCAATGATGCGGCCGCCAACCATAAGATGCGCTTTGGTCGCAGCTACCCCATCCAGAATGAAACCGGTGTGAGTTATTACTAATGCTGCACGCTGTTTTCCGGCCGCTGTCGGAGTCGCCATGAGAGTGTTGATAGCATCGGCAACGACTTGCACCTGTTCGAGATCAACACCGGATTCCGGCTCGTCGAAAAGGCACAGCGCAGGGTCTTGAATCAGTAGTTTTGCCACTTCCCAGCGTTTGGTTTCACCACCCGAAAACCCGCTATTAATATCGCGTTCTACCAGTTCAGTTAAGCCCAATTTGGCAATGGCGGCGTCGAAACGCGAACCTGCCGCAACGGCTTGCCCCAAAGTCTTTACCGTTACCCCGTCAATCGTGGGCGGGCGTTGAAAGCCCAACCCAATACCTGCTCGGGCACGTTCGTCAACCTCTAGCTCAGTGATGTCTCGACCGTCTAATGTGATGTTACCCCTGCGGATTTCAAAAGGCTTGATACCCATGATGGCGCACAACAACGTAGACTTCCCCGAACCGTTGGGCCCGACCAAGATATGCACTTCTCCTGAAGCAATGTCGAGGTTGATGTCGTGGCAAATTACTTTATCAGCAACAGCTATATCCACCCCGCGCAGTTGTAATAATGAGCGTTCGGGCATGGTGCAACTCCTTCGAGTTTGGTGAGGGGATGACACGAACACCAAGTCGAAAAATCACGCAAGTAGGTGGGCTACCCCTCGTGGTTTTGATAAAAGTGAAAGGCTTTCACAATCTCTATTCTAGGCATTTTCTTCGGCTTACGCTGTCCCTGTTAGGTGCACCTATATAAATGCAGCTAGGCCACACCCCTTTTTAGGGGCATGGCCTAGTCATGGCATCGGATGCGTACGCAAACTTAGCTCACATCAAATTAGCCCAAATCTAGTTGGAAAGCTTCCGCCTTAAGATCAGCAGCAATGCTAGCAAGCAACTCCTGCGGAACCTCCTGCTCTACCCGCAAAATAAGGACAGCTCCCGTACCCACTGATTCCTGCGTCAAAGCCGCTGCAACAATATTAACGCCTGCAGCTCCAAGTGCGGTACCAACAACGCCTAACGCACCAGGTGCATCGGCATAGTTGAAAAACAGATTACGTCCGGTAGCCCGCAGGTCAATACCGCGACCATTAATCCGAACAATCTTTTCCACCCGCTCCAAACCAGTTAAGGCACCGATAATGGAAACCCGGGTACCATCCGCAGCAATAACGGTCACATCTAGCACGGAGCGATGCGAAACCGATTCCGGGGCGGTACTGACACTTACCTCCACACCACGACCTTGAGCAATGGCAGGGGCATTGACAAAGGTTACCTGCTCATCAATAATCCCGGAGAATAACCCACGCACAGCCGATAGGCCTAAGACCTCAACGTCTTCAGTGGAGAGCTCACCACGAGCTTCCACTTCTAGGCGCACGGGTGCTTTAGCAAGCATATGACCAGCTACCAACCCAAGTTTCCGAGCAAGCTCCAGCCACAGCGCCACTTCTTCGCCAACTCGTCCACCGGAAACATTAACGGCGTCAGCCACAAACTCGCCAGCTAGAGCTTTAAGCACCGAATCTGCAACATCAGTACCTGCGCGGTCCTGGGCTTCTACAGTAGAAGCACCCAGATGTGGGGTCACTACTACTTCCGGCAGCTCAAACAGTGGGCTATCGGTGCAAGGCTCGGTATCAAAGACATCAAAACCAGCGCCACGAATGTGACCGGACTGAATGGCATCAGCCAAAGCCTGTTCATCAACTAAACCACCCCGAGCAGCATTGATGATGATTTGGCCTTTTTTCGCCTTAGCGAGCAGCTCTGCATCAAACATGCCCGCCGTTTCCTTGGTTTTAGGCAAATGAATGGTGACAAAATCAGCCCGAGCCACTAAATCTTCCAAATCAGTCAGTTCCACCCCCAGCTGTGCAGCACGCGCCGGGTTAGCATACGGGTCATAGGCAAGAATGGTGGTTTCAAAAGCAGACAACCGTTGGGCAAACAGCTGCCCAATGTGGCCAAACCCCACAATGCCGATAGTTTTACCGAAAATCTCGACGCCGTTAAAAGAAGAACGCTTCCACTCATGCTGCCGCAGAGTCTGATCAGCTGCCGGAATCTGCCGCGCCGTTGACAACAGCAACGAAATCGCATGTTCACAAGCAGAATGAATATTTGAGGTGGGTGCGTTAGCTACCATGACCCCCTGTTCGGTAGCTGCCGCAATATCGACATTATCAAGGCCGACACCAGCCCGACCAACAATTTTCAGCTTGGGTGCGGCTGCTAGCACCTCGCGATCAACGGTGGTGGCAGATCGAACCAGTAATGCATCCGCATCGGCTACTGCTTTGAGTAGCTCTGGGCGGTTCGGGCCATCGACCCACCGCACCTCTACTTGGTCCCCGAGCGCATCTACTGTGGATTGCGCAAGCTTGTCTGCGATGAGAACTACAGGAAGGCCATTTTGGCTCACGTTGAAACTCCTGGAAAAACCGTGTTGTCCGGGCAACATCGGCACGACCGCGTCGACATAGTCCGGGTCCGCGCCTAGCTTATCGACGCGCGACGCTTCATAGTTTAGACCAGCAAGGCGCAAAGCTAATAGAACCCGCACGCAGCTTTTAACTCACAAGGACTGTGACTAGGGAAGATTTTGCTGCACCTAACCACTTATGCAGCTAGGCACGCTGCAGCAAAACCCTCTACTGCGGCGGATGCGGCCTATACCTAAGCGCCATTAGGCAAACGCTTCAGGCCCTTCCTCACCAGCGTATAAGTTGGCATCATCAACATCATGTACCGCCTGAATCCCCATAGCTTGCTCAATGATGGACAAGATGCGGTGGCGTCGATCTTTAAAGAAATCTTTCGCGCGGGCAGCTAGAACCAATTCTGGATCGAGGAAATGCGTGGATAAGATCGCATCAAACTCTTCATCATCCATCAGGCTCTTTGACTGAATCCGGTACAGATAACGTGCTGGGGATGCTTGTTCGATCATGACGTAGGTGCGCCTGCTCATGGGCGTGCGGTTGAGCACAGAATCAGCCAAGATTTTGTCGATTCCGTTTGCTTCACACCATTTCGAGGGGAAAATCCGCCGAAAATGGGTGCCCATGATCTGGAATGTCTCCACATTAAAGGGTTTAGCGGTACGCCAATCTTTGGCACCCCTGCCCATGATTAGCGCATAGAGGCCTTTATACAAACCAGTATCCGGCCCAGCCGATAGCAGCCGCGATTCCACAAACCTTGCTTGCACAATGGACCGTGGCGTGGCGACCCCGCGCTGCCCGTCATAGTCTTTAACCCATTCAGTTACCTGATCGACATCCGCCCCGATACGAACCATCAAGGCAGGTGAGCCGTAGGCCTCGCTGAATACTCCGCACCAGAACCACCGATAAATCCGATCCCATGCTTCCTGATGCGCCAGAATGCTGGGGTCTTCTGACAGTAGGGCAATCATCACGGCAAGCGGCACCAATTGCGCAGTGTAGGGAACTTGCTCAGTGGTGAAAATGCAGCGTTGCGCCATGAAAATGGCTGCTTCGTTAAACGCGATTCTCATCTTTTCTGCGGCAGGTTGGTACTGTTCCAAAGTGAGATCGAGTACCGATTCCCGGAAACCTGAAGCATGCCCCTGCTTCGCGGTGACATATAAGGAAACCGCCACAAGAAAATCAGTACGATTAATGCCATCTAGCGCTGGGTATTTCCGGAGAGTATCTTCCGTCTTTTCCCAATCTCGGCGCAGCTGATAATTCGGGTCTTCTAGGGCAAATTTCGCAGTAAGCAGTTCAAAGACATCCATTTGCAACCCAATGCTGTTTGCCTGGGCAAAAATCGAGCCAATCCCGGTCTGCGCGGTCTTGCGGTCAAGCAAAATGATCGGCACTGAATACCGCACCAAGGATTTAATAATTCGGGTATAGAACTGTTTAGCGCGATTTTTGGCATCTTCATCGGCCCCGGCAGCAATTTCAAAAAGTTGGTCGGTACCGGAATCAAAGAGCAAATCACATACTGGAATGTAGCCAGCCTCCAAAGCAGTTTCCTTGGAAATAATCCCACCGGGCACCTCGGGGGCGAAATGTGATTTCACGTGACCAGCTTCATCAACCGAAATTACGGCTTCGTCGGGCATCATATCAACTGAAACCGCTTTATTAACATCAATATAGAACCGACGTTTGACTTTTTTATCCCGGAAATCCACCGATTGCACCACGCCATTGCCCCGCAAACACTGGTACAACGTGGTCAGCCGTTGCTGGCCATCTAACAACAGAAAATCTGGTTGCGCGTTGGTCTCCGGTGCTGAGGTAAGCACGCGAGGTTTTAAACTCATGGGTTCTTTACGCACATCAAGCGCTAAAAATGCACCCATGGGACAACCCCGAAGAACAGTAACGATAAGCGATCTTATGCGATCAACATCCCAGCGATAATCCTGTTGAAAATCAGGAAGCTGAAGATCACCGCGATCCACGCGGCTAAATAAGTCAAGAAGGTCGAAGCTCGGCGTTGTAAAACCCATAACTTCCAAGTGTAGTCCGATAATGATGAAGCTAACACTACATTGGCGTGTTAGTGGTGGCACACATTCTCGTGATCGGAGTGATCACCAGTTTCCAACTGAATCGTGGAATGCTCAATACCAAAGTCACGCAGCTTTTGCTGCACTTGATCGAGGATTTTGCAGTCAGTTGCCGATTGCTCATTGGACACTACCACATGGCAGGTCGCCAGTAGCTCTTGTCCATCAAGAGACCATACATGCATATCGTGCACTGCGGTAACCTGAGGCAAGTCCTGTAGATCCGCCACAATCGTATCCGTATCTACCCCCACCGGTGCATGCTCCAGTAATACCCGGAGGGTATCCATCGCCAGCTTGAGCGATCTAGGCAGAATTAACGCCGCAATAATCAGTGATGCCACGGTATCGGCCCATAGGAAATTGGTAAGTTTCATCACAATTGCCGCAACGATTACCGCCACAGAACCAAAGAGATCCACTAAGACGTGTAAATATGCCCCTTTCAGATTGAGATTATCATGGGCATGGCCTCGCAGCACCATTGCTCCGAAAAGATTCGCCACCAGCCCGATAACGCCTATGAACAGCATCATCGTCGTGTGCACTTCTCCCCCGTCACGCAGGCGCCCGATGGCCTCAATCACGATCCATACCGAAATAGCTGACACGCTAACGGCATTTACTAAAGCAGCGACCACCTCAAGCCGCTTATGCCCATAGGTTGCGCTTTTCGACGTCCCTCGACGCCCCATAACCATAGCCACCGCAGCAACCACCAGCCCGGTGGAATCAGAAAGCATATGCATGGCATCAGACATCAGCGCCAGTGATTTGGAATACCAACCACCAATCAACTCTGCCAAGAAAATCAGTGCGGTGAAACTTAAAACCACCAACAGCGCCCGCAGCCCAGTGGGCACATGACTATGACCGTGGTCGTGATGATCACGTCCATGATGGTCATGATTGTGCCGCTCGTGAGCTGATTCATGCTGATGATTCATGTTCACACCATAGCACCGCATTTTCAATAATGGAAGCATATTGAAAATACGGTGCTTGATCCAAAACCCTACCTAGCGTTAAGCAGTAGCATCAAGAGGGTTCTTTACCCAGCTCATCAGGTCGCGCAACTTGCCGCCGACCTCTTCGATTTGATGATTCGAATAGGACGCCCGCAAGGACTCCAGCTCTTTATTGCCGCCTTCCACATTCGCAATCAATCGCTTGGTGAAGGTGCCGTCTTGAATATCAGTCAGGATAGCCTTCATGCGCTCTTTGGCTCCGGCATCAATAACACGTGGTCCGGACAGGTAGCCACCGAACTCGGCCGTGTCAGAAATGGAGTAGTTCATGTTTGCAATGCCACCCTCGAACATCAGATCCACGATGAGTTTTAACTCGTGGAGGCATTCGAAATAGGCCATCTCTGGTTCATAACCAGCTTCAACCAACACCTCGAAACCAACCTTGACCAATTCCTCAGTGCCACCGCACAGTACTGCCTGCTCACCAAACAGGTCAGTGACGGTTTCCGCTTCAAAGGTGGTGGGAATAACCCCGGCGCGAGCACCGCCAATGGCAGCTGCGTAGGACAAGCAAAGTGCCAGCCCTTCACCCTTGGGGTCTTGGGCTACCGCGATCAGACAAGGTACGCCCTTACCGTCGACAAACTGGCGACGTACCAAGTGGCCTGGTCCCTTAGGTGCAACCATGCCCACGGTGACGTTTGCCTTTGGCTTGATCAATTCGAAGTGGATGTTCAGGCCGTGGCCGAAGAGCAAGGCATCACCATCTTTGAGGTTAGGCTCAATATCCTCGGTGTATACCTTTGCTTGGGTGGTATCTGGGACGAGAATCATGATCACATCTGCCCAAGCTGCTGCTTCAGCATTGGATTTGACTTCGAATCCAGCTTCGCGTGCTTTGTCTGCTGACTTGGAACCTTCCCGTAGGCCTACAACGACTTCCACGCCGGAATCCCGAAGGTTCAAAGCGTGAGCGTGCCCCTGTGATCCGTAGCCTAAAACCGCTACTTTGCGACCTTGGATCAGTGAGAGATCTGCGTCTGCGTCGTACAGTATTTCAATAGCCATGTGTGGATAAACCTTTCTAAAAAGTGGTACCTGAAGTAGTTATACCACAGAATGAGACAACCTAGGCAGCGTTGTCCCATTTTGTGGGATGCTTAGCGGAAATTGGGAGCCATTGTTTTCGGGCCGCGGTTTAAGGCTATCTGCCCGGAGGAAATGAGCTCTTTGATGCCAAAAGGTTCTAAGACATCAAGCAGTGCTCGCATTTTTCCTTGGGTGCCGGTTGCTTCGATAACCACGGAATCGGGGGCAACATCGACCACGCGGGCACGGAAGATATTTGCGGCATCGACAACCTGAGGGCGGTTGGAAGCGTCGGCTGCCACCTTCACTAGCATGAGAGCGCGGGCAATGGTGGTATCTTCCTCCAGTCGTACTACCTTCAGCACTGGAATCAGTTTGTTGAGCTGTTTGGTGATCTGCTCAATATTGACCATATCGGCGTCAACGACGATCGTAATGCGGTTGATCCCCTCGTGCTCGGTAGCACCCGAGACCAACGAGACTAAGTTGAAACTGCGCCTAGTAAACATTGCCGAGACCCGAGAGATGATACCGTCAATGTCTTCAACCATGACGCTTAAGATGTGACGAGAAATTTCGTGAGTAGCCATAGAAATCATTAATCCTTCAAGTTCTTACTTATTTCCCGTCAGATCTTTTTCCACGACGCAGGGGTCAACCTCGAAAAATGGACGTAATCCCCTGGCGTATTCAATATCGGAATTGGAGTGTCCCGCAGCAACCATGGGCCATACCTGAGCGTCCTCGCCGACTATGAAGTCGATAACCACTGGCCGATCGTTGATTTGCTGGGCTTTACGAATCGTTGGCTCGATCTCTTCGGGCTTGGTTACCCTAAACGCAACACAGCCTTGAGCTTCCGATAGCCCGACGAAATCTGGGATATATTCACCGTGGTCTCGTAGCCGAGTGTTGGAATAGTGGCCGTCGTAGAACAGGGTCTGCCACTGGCGGACCATGCCTAGGTTGCCATTATTGATCAGCGCTATTTTGATGGGGAATCCCTCAACCGCTGCGGTGGTTAGTTCTTGGTTGGTCATCTGGAAACAGCCATCGCCATCAATAGCCCAGACTTCTTTTTCAGGTGCAGCTGCCTTGGCTCCCATCGCTGCGGGAACCGCATAACCCATAGTGCCTAGGCCACCGGAGTTTAACCACGTACGTGGTTTTTCAAAGTCGATGAATTGCGCTGACCACATTTGATGCTGGCCCACACCTGCGCAATAGATTGCATCCGGTCCGGCGAGACGAGACAGCGTCTCAATTACCATTTGTGGTTCTAGCAGGCCATCGTCGGTTTTGACATAACCGCGGGGGAACCGATTACGGAGATCGCCTAGGTAGTCGATCCACTCAGTGATGTCCATACCCTCTGGGACTTTATTTTCAAACTCCGTCAGAAGCGCTTTAAGAACTTCTTTGGCGTCGCCGACAATGGGAATGTCCACTGGGCGGATTTTCCCGATTTCTGCTGGATCAATATCGGCATGAATGACCTTCGCTAAAGGTGCGAAGGATTCCGTGTCGCCGGTAACGCGGTCGTCAAAGCGGGCACCAATGGTGATAAGCAAGTCTGATCCTTGCATAGCTCCCACAGCGGCCACGGTGCCGTGCATGCCAGGCATTCCCATATGTAGCGGGTGTGAATCCGGGAAAGAACCTAGAGCCATCAATGTCGTTACTACCGGGATGCCGGTGTGTTCTGCAAAAGCCTTGAGCTCCGCTGCCGCTTCTGCTTTGATCACGCCACCGCCGATATATAACACCGGATGTTGTGATTGCGCGATCAGTTTAACCGCTTGCTCAATGGGTCGGTTGTGTGGGGTGGACACTGGACGATAGCCAGGCAAGTCGATTTTCGGCGGCCAGACGAAATCCATCTGGGCTGCCTGAATATCTTTAGGAATATCGACTAACACCGGACCGGGCCGGCCCGTGGAAGCTAAATGGAAGGCTTCTGCCAGCGCCTGTGGGATTTCGGCCGGGTCGGTGACCATGAAGTTGTGCTTGGTCACCGGCATGGTGATTCCTCGAATATCGGCTTCTTGGAAGGCATCAGTGCCTAGCATATGCCGTCCAACCTGGCCGGTGATAGCCACCAGCGGCACAGAATCGAGGTAGGCGTCGGCAATCGGGGTGACTAGGTTGGTAGCACCTGGACCGGAGGTGGCGATACACACCCCTACTTTTCCTGACACTTGAGCATAGCCAGTGGCAGCATGGCCGCCGCCTTGTTCATGGCGCACTAATACATGCCGTAGTTTTTCTGAAGAATACAAAGCCTCATATAGCGGAAGAACCGCACCACCGGGAAGACCGAAGACTATATCGGTGCCGAGGTTTTCCAGCGCGCGCACAATGGCATCGGCGCCGCTCATGCGTTCTGGCTTTGGTTTTTGGCCACGGCTGGCGACCGTGGCTGGGGTTGGGCGAGAGGAAGTTGCCACGACTTCAAACTCCTTGATATTTTTCCATTCCAAATGCATAGACCTTTGGTAGCCAAAGTTATGCATTTCTAATTCCCACTCATTGTGACGCGGTGCCGGTTGGGCGGTGCCCACAACTAACGAGACATTTTTAGTGCGGTGAACCATTAATGCAAAAGCCCCCGAATCCACACTTGTGGTGTGACCGAGGGCGCTTGACGTGATCGACTTGACTAGAAAGCCGAAACGGCGGGCGCCGTGGCGGATACTACTAGCACAAGTCGAATGATGTTCATAGCGCCACATATTACAACTTACTTCGGCTAAATCACTAATCGCACCCCCACACCCCACCTGCAAAGCCGCCTATGCTGGGCGTTGTGCCTTTCAGTTATATTTTTACCGCTTTGTGGACTTGGATCATAGACACTGGTCTGAGCTTGGGTTTGTTAGTAGTTTGCGCCTTTTTAATCCCACGTGCAGGCAGACTCGCAATGTTCATCATTACCAACAAAATGGTTGATGAGGACGAAAATGAAGCAAAATCACAATTAGCCTTGGCTGGTGTCGTTGTTTATGTCGCCCAGATCCTCGGCTACTTTTTAGTTTTTGTAGCCATGCTACAGCAATTAGGGTTCTCGCTTGCAGGCGCTGCCATTCCCGCAACCGCGGCTTCAGCAGCCATTGGTTTGGGCGCCCAGTCCATCATTGCTGATTTCTTGGCTGGCTTTTTTATTCTTACCGAAAAGCAGTACGGTGTTGGCGACTGGGTGAGGTTTGAAGGCGGGGCCACCAATATTGAAGGCACTGTTATTCAGATCACCATTCGTGCTACCAAAATTCGCACCCTGCGGGAAGAAACGGTCATTATTCCCAATTCCAAAGCCGGGGTGTCTATTAACAATTCCAACCACTGGTCATCCGCCGTGGTGGTAATGCCCATACCGCTACTGAGCTCTACCTCCATTGATGAAGCTATTGCGCGTTCCACCGAAGCCGCAAAACGCGCACTGCTAAATCCTGAGGTGGCACAAGTCATTTGGGGACCACTGACGGTGCACCCCGCCGTGGCAGTCAACGCCCCCAGCACCGTTGGTATGCCCTGGACCGTGGACGTGCGGTTTCTAGTACAAGTCAAGCCAGGCGCACAATGGGTCGTCGAACGTGCCATTCGCGTTAACCTTATCGACGAGTTCTGGAAGGAATACGGCTCGGCCACCACCGTCGATGGCCAGCTAGTACAAGACGCTACTCCCGCCCTTCCCACCGGGCAGCATCATTACCAACCCATCCAACACGACCATCATCCAGCCACCATCACCATGACCACGGTTCCCGCACAGGCACATCTGGATGAGGTCGCGGCTGCAGCGGAGGAAGAAGAAATCCGCATTAAAAACCGCCCACCAGAGCCAGCCAAAGGCTGGGTGGCACGCTTGTTTAGTTTCGGCGGGCGAATGCGGGTATCAACTACAGTGTGGATTTTGGTAGCTATCACCATAGTTGTTCTCAAAGGCCTGACCCTAACCACCGATGATTCCAGCAATAACGGCTGGTTAGCACCCACACCGGCAGCTAATACCACCAACACCCCGGTGGAAACCACAACTGAAACCCCAGAACCCACTCCAACCGAAACGCTGACCACGGAAATGCCGACCTCAGAGCAACACTCGACCACCGAAGTACCGCCACCATCTGAGGTCGTCGGAACGCCAGTCCCAGGCGAAGCCGAACCCGTGGTAAGCGAACCAGTGCCAACAGAAACGCAGCAGTTCCCGTTTAACCTGCCCTTCAATTAGTATGTTGTGCCATGGACCAACCTGTAAACACCATTACCTTCAAGCCTGACCGCACCCATCTATTGGCGGCTGCACTCATGGCGGGGATAATGTTGCTGGTAGTATCCGCTAAACCACTGTTATTGGGGTGGATTCTGCTGGTGCCACTTGGCTTTGTTTATTGGGTTTTGCGTTCCACTACCCGCGTCGATGACACTGGGATAACAGCAGCCAGTGCCTTTGGTAAACGAACACATATTCCTTGGGAAAAAATCGAAGGCATTGGCTTTAAACGCGCGCAAGCATACGTGCAAACCACCGATGGCACAACCATCAGCTTGCCTGGGGTAAGTTTTAACCATCTCCCTCAACTAGAGCAAGCTTCCACTGGGCGAATCCCCGATGCACTCACCAGGGGACGCGAAGCCGCTGATAACAAGGTCGTCATAGTCCATAAAGACGGCCGACAAGTCCTGATAAGCAAGCAAGAATACGAGGCTCATCGCGCCCCTGAAAAGCATGAGGCTAGCGCAGACACCCATTCAGCAGACCCTGACAGCGCTGAAAGCACTGACGGCTTAGACTCACACGAATAAGAAAAAGAACCCACCCATGATCCCACTTCGTTCTCGTATCACTACTGTTGGCAGGAACGCTTCCGGTGCACGTGCACTGTGGCGCGCCACCGGAACCAAGGAAAACGAGTTTGGCAAACCCATCGTGGCCATTGTCAACTCCTACACCCAGTTCGTTCCTGGGCACGTACACCTAAAAAACGTTGGTGACATCGTTGCCGATGCCGTACGTGCAGCAGGCGGTGTGCCTAAAGAATTTAATACCATTGCTGTTGACGACGGCATTGCTATGGGCCACGGCGGCATGTTGTATTCCCTACCCAGCCGCGAAATTATTGCCGATTCGGTGGAATACATGGTCAATGCCCACACCGCCGACGCCATGGTGTGTATCTCCAACTGCGACAAAATCACCCCAGGCATGCTAAATGCCGCGTTACGGCTTAACATCCCTGCCATTTTCGTCTCCGGTGGCCCGATGGAAGCTGGCAAAGTGGTTGCGGTCAATGGTGTTGCCCACGCCCCCACCGATCTCATCACCGCCATTACCGCCTCGGCTTCCACTGAGGTCTCCGATTCAGACCTAGCACTCATCGAGGAATCCGCTTGCCCAACCTGTGGGTCGTGCTCGGGTATGTTTACGGCAAATTCCATGAACTGCCTCACCGAAGCACTCGGCCTATCACTACCTGGTAACGGCACCACCCTGGCCACCCATACAGCCAGAAAAGCACTGTTTGAACAGGCCGGTAGCGCAATCGTCGAAATGTGTCAGCGCTATTACGGCGAAGGCGATGAAAAAGTACTGCCTCGAAATGTCGCCACCAAGGCTGCTTTCCGCAACGCCATGGCGCTAGACATGGCCATGGGTGGGTCCACCAACACCATCTTGCATACCTTAGCTGCAGCCCAAGAAGGTGAAATTGACTTTGATCTTTCCGATATTGATGAGCTGTCCCACCAGATTCCGTGTATCTCTAAGGTAGCCCCCAACGGCACCTACCATATCGAAGACGTCCACCGCGCTGGTGGCATCCCAGCGATCTTAGGTGAGCTGCGACGCGCTGGGCTGTTGGATGAAGATGTCCACACCGTTGCCTATGACACCGTCGATGGCTGGCTTAATGATTGGGATATCCGGGGCGGCAAGGCTATAGATAAGGCGATTGAACTGTTCCATGCCGCACCTGGCGGCGTGCGTACCACCCAACCCTTTAGTCAAGATACCCGTTGGGAGTCATTAGATCTCGACACAGTCAATGGCTGCATTCATGATATTGAACATGCTTATTCAGAAAATGGTGGTTTGGTCATTCTTAGGGGGAATATTTCCCCTGATGGCTCGGTCTTAAAGACTGCAGGTGTAGATGAGGAACTATGGGAGTTCACCGGACCAGCACGGGTATGTGAATCCCAAGAAGAAGCAGTATCAACGATTCTCAAACGAGAAGTCCAGCCCGGCGAAGTCGTCGTTATCCGCTATGAGGGACCAGCAGGCGGTCCCGGCATGCAAGAAATGCTGCACCCAACCTCGTTCTTAAAAGGCGCCGGCTTGGGTAAAAAGTGCGCCCTGATTACTGATGGTCGGTTCTCCGGCGGCACCTCCGGCTTGTCCATTGGACATATTTCCCCCGAAGCCGCCCACGGCGGGTTGATTGGCATCATTGAAAACGGCGATTCGATCACTATTTCAGTCAAGGATCGGGTGCTTAACCTCAATCTTGACGCAGACGAGATTAAGCGTCGTATAGCTAAGATGCAACAGCGTGAAAAGCCCTGGACACCGCTTAACCGCGACCGAGTAGTATCCAAGGCACTTCGTGCCTATGCAAAAATGGCCACCAGTGCCGATAAAGGTGCGGTTCGTCAAGTGGATTAACGCTGCCGGATAATAACTACACCCCTCAAGCGGAATGTGCGATACACTGCTTAGCGCACATTCCGCTTTAGTCATAGGATGTTATGAGTACCAACAAGCTTTCCCCCACCACCATTAAAGCTGCGACAATCGCAGGTTTTTTCGTGTCCTTAGTCATTTTACTGTGGCAGACCTTTGGCACCACTGGGCATATCGACATGATTATCTACCGGGTGGGCGCGGAAGCTTACCTAGCTGGCGGCAGCCTTTACGACGAGCCATTTACCGCTTATGACCTGAAACTACCGTTTATCTACCCACCGTTTGCCGCATTGCTACTGGCTCCGTTTACTTTTGTTAGCGGCGATACTGCAGGGTATTTAATGGTGGCATCCTCTGGACTATTAATGTTAGCCTGCGTTTGGTTTTTAATGCGTTACCTCATTAAAGATCCACAACTACGCTGGTTGGCAACCTGTTGGGCCTGGGCGTTATCGCTGGTTGCCGAACCACTGCGCCAGAATGCTTCTTTCGCCCAAATCAACATGTGGCTATTGGCCTTGGTATTTTTAGATATTGTTCCCCGCAAACGCATTCTTCCCCAAGGGTGGTTGATCGGAGTTGCAGCAGCTATCAAACTCACTCCGCTCGTCATGCTGTTTGTTTTCTTGATCAAAAAAGACTGGCGTGCGCTATTGTCCGCCGCCGGTGGCGCGCTTGCTGCTACTGCCGTAGGTGCTGTGATTAACCCCAAACAGACTTGGGCTTTTTACACCGATGCCATTTTTGTCATGAATGATAATTCTAAAATCGGCGTCAATGTTGCCTATATCTCCAACCAATCCATTAAAGGCGTACTGACCAGATTATGGCCGTCAAATGATGCCGCCAATGCTGCAACCCACACCATTAATCTGTTGTGGTTAGTGCTGGCTCTAAGCACAGTAGTTGCCTTTTTCTTTGTCATTAAACGACTCCTTCACCACGACCTATTTTTAGAAGCCGCACTGGCAAATTCCGCATTAATGCTACTGATCTCCCCTATTTCGTGGTCCCACCACTGGGTATGGCTACCACTCTGGTTTATTGTGCTGGCTTATTACGCTTGGGGGTTACAAAACCGGTTTGCCCAGTATTTCGGCCTCAGCACTGGTTTTTTCTTCATTACCATCCCACCCCATTGGTGGCTAGGAGACCCCAAAGGTGACCAAGATTTTCAGCAGATCCTTTATATGAAACTGTTCATGGATGATTACTTTAGCTGGGCAATCATCTTGGTCATCATGCTGTACCTGGCAGCTCCACAACTTGCCGCACTACGCGATACAGCACGGGAAAAAGCACCAGCCTAGAAGTGTGAATCACACTTCTAGGCTGGTGCTTGATTATGCCCTTAGCAGGTATTAGGCCAACGGATTAACACCTGCCCCGAACCACCACAGCGCAACCGCGCCAGCGATACCCACCAAGATAAACACCCACGAGGATGCTAGTGGGCGCAGCGTCCAGCTCCGACCGAAATCTAAGGAAACATTTCCCGGCCCAGTGAACTGTAACGCCATGACTGCGCCTAAGGTAATCACTGCCAACCACACGCTATCTGGCGGGTTGATAAACGAAAACGAATCTGCGGCATCAACACTATGTACGGCTGTGAAACTGGTAACTATAGTTGCCAGTGCTGCCGCTACAGGTGTTAATAGCCCAATAAACAAAAACACACCAGCGGTTAATTGTGCCACTGGCACGAAAAGCGCCAACAATTGCGGGTAGGCGTAGCTTTGATAGTCTTCCTGCAAACCTGGTATCCCTTCGTGGGATCCTAGTTGGAAAAACGTACTTACCGCACTGGTTATTAAATAGCCACCAACCACTAGGCGTAACAGGAGCAATCCAAAATCTAGAGTTCCGCGTTTTGGTTTCTCCATTGCCGCTGGCGGAATGTGCACGGGCGCCTCAGCAGGTAGCGGTTCTGCCGGAGGATAGGCATCATAGTCATAATCAGTCACGTAGTAGTCGCTCTGCGCGTCGTAACTACTGGTTGCGGGGCTGCTGCTTGCAGGAAACTTCTCCGTCGCAGCATTGAGCACCACAGTTTCTTCCGGGGTAATGGATTGTGGTGTCGTTCGACCTGCCCTAGCGTACACTTCGGTTGCTTCGTTGGAAGTAGCTTTCTCGTTCATAATCCCCAAGCGTAGGCGAGTTGGTGGACGTTTAGGTTATCGACCCGCCGAAACCACTAAGGACAGTTAGCTAAAACAGAATTCATCGTTTCCAACTCGGCCGCGGTAACCCCAAGGTTATATGTTTGCTTTATTGTCACCTGCCTGCGCACATATTCACATTGATAATCAGGGTTAGAGGGCAACCATTCATTGGCAGCTTTGGCTAGTTTTCCTTGATTCGCCTCTTTTGTCGTCGCTTGCAAATTCAAAGGATCATTAGCAAAATCACGCCGTAACTCGTCATCCCAAGCATAGGCACCGGAGTACCAGGCATTAGCCAAGGCAACCACGTGATCGATGGGAACTAAATCTGAGGTATTTTGTCCTCTTTCAAAGACAATATGCATGCCGGTGTAGGGATCTATAAAGTCCCCGTTGGTAACCACACAATCTCGGGTACCTGGCTTATACACCACGTTACTAAGATCACGAGCAAGAATATCGTTTCTCGTATCACAGCCATTGTGTCCATATTCCACATTGACATCATCGCTCCACCGCTGTCCAAAAAAATCTCGTTGGTATTGGCCGATGGTGGGGTCATAATCCAAAACCGTTAGCTCAGCGGTACTGGTGACTGTAGTAGGGGGTACAAGTGTGTAATCTACTGCACAACCTGGAAGTATTAGCATTAAAAGAAGTATTAGGCGTCTCATCGAAACCAAGAGTAACACCCGCACCCGACATAACAACGAGGTTCCCATCAAGCAGTGATTCGCCCACTTGCTACACCGCTCCTGAGCGACGCTGATAGCTTCCTTTCATAAGAATATCTAGCGACATATCGGTACTGTTTTCACCAGAACCGCAAAGATGCCGAAGACGCTACTACCGAGTCGGTGAGGCGTTGAAGCGCCGGAGACTCTAGTCGCCACCGATGCCAGAACAGGGGTACCTCTATCACGCTGTTATCGAGCCGGACAATCTCGCCGGACTCTAGGTGTTCCGTTGCGTGTTCGATAGGAAGTAGCGACCACCCCAGCCCCACTCTCGTTGCAGTAACGAACGCTTCAGCCGATGGAATTTGAGATACTCGGCGCCCTTTGGGCACCTGACTTAACCGCCCTTTGAGGTCATTGTCTTGGAGTGCGTCACGTGGTCCAAACCGAAGTGACGGCATTTGTGCCCAATCGATTTCGCCATCAATGGTGTATTGATCCAATAGCCACGGACTAGCTACGGAAATATACCGCATCACCCCAATAGCAATGCAATCACAACCAGCTACCGGAGTCGACTCAGTACTTACTGCGCCCAGCACATCGCCACGCCTCAGCAAATTTAATGAATGAGATTCATCCTCCACCCGCAGGCTTAAACTAGTGTTACCCCAACGAGCAACATCTCTAAGAACCTTGGAAAACCACGTGGCAAGGGAGTCGGCATTGACCACCACCGACAATGGAACATCAGCCAGCCGTGAATGTAATGATGCCATGGTCTCTGCTTGTAGTAACGCCATGCGCCGAGCCGCTTGCACCAGCACCTCCCCTGCCTCGGTTGCCGTGACGGGATTTGTGCGGCGCAGCAGCACCCGACCAGCAACTTTTTCCAGTGCTTTGATCCGTTGGCTCACCGCCGAAGGAGTAATACCCAACGCAAAGGCAGCGTCCTCGAAAGTACCTTGATCGACGATAGCTAACAGTGTTTCTAACTGAGCCTGGTTCATGAAGCTATTCTAAACTAGATTTAGTTTTCATTATTTTACTTTAATCTTACTTCTAAGCACACTAGACCCATGAGCATTATTATCGCCGGTTTTCTCTTAGGGCTTTCCCTGATTGTTGCTATTGGACCTCAAAATGCACTTGTGATTCGCCAAGGAATTAAAAGGCAAGCACTCATCGCAGTCATGACCGTGTGCATACTGAGCGATATTATCCTCATGTCCGCAGGAACTGCCGGAATGGGAGTTCTCATCGAGCGTGCCCCCACCGCATTAACTATATTAAAGTGGCTCGGCGTCGCTTACTTAGCATGGTTTGGCTATAGCTGCTTTAAAGATGCAGTTACCGCGAAAGATCAAGCATTAGTGGTAACCGATCCAGAAGAACCCCACTGGGCTGCCCAGCCACCAGCCGCCACACCTACACCACCGCACTCGACGGTGACCACTAAAGTTCAGACCAAGCCACAAACCAAGATAACGAGCCACCCAACACCAGCTTGGTTAAAGCCTGTTCTAGCCGCTCTTGCGTTTACTTGGCTCAATCCCGCAACCTACATCGATACCCTCATTATGATCGGCGGGATGGCCAACCAGTACGGCGTAACCGCCAAATGGCTATTTAACTTCGGAGCAATTTCCGCCTCGTTTTTATGGTTCCCCCTACTAGGTTTTGGTGCAGCGAAGTTTTCTACCATTCTCAGTCAACCTAAGGCGTGGCAGATCATCAATATCGCCATCGGATGCATCATGGTCTGCATGTGCATCCGGTTGATCCTGCACTAACCCAAAGCACGTTAATCAACAACACTATAAACTGCCCCGGCTGCTCATACGCCAAGCAACCGGGGCAGTTTCTCATAGCTGCTGCAACTTCTTGGCAATCAACTGATTGACCTGACCGGGATCCGCCTTGCCCCGAGTTGCCTTCATTACTTGCCCCACAATGGCACCAACGACCTTGGTGTTACCAGCTTGATATTTGGCCCCTCGCTCAGGCTTTGCCGCCATAGCCTCGTCCACTGCTGCTTCGATAGCACCATCGTCGCGCACCACCTCAAGGCCGCGCGCAGCAATCACTGCATCAACATCACCCTCACCTGCTAGGACACCATCGACCGCAGCCCGTGCCAACTTGTTCGTCAATTTACCTTCTTTAATCAGTGCTACCACTCGGGCAACCTGTTCAGGTGTAATCGGCAACGCGGCTAGCTCTACCCCAGCTTCATTGGCTTTCTGAGACAGGTAAGACACCCACCACGAACGCGCCTCACCAGAAGTAGTACCTGCAGCAACCGTTGCGATAATCAAGTCCAATGCCCCTGCGTTGACCAGATCGCGCATTTCTGCGTCGGAAAGCCCCCATTCCTGCTGCAACCGTGCCTTACGCACCCAGGGAAGTTCCGGCAGTGTAGCCCGAATCTCCTCCACCCACTCAGGGGAAGCAATAACTGGTGGCAAATCAGGATCATTGAAGTAGCGGTAATCTTCCGCCGTTTCCTTCACCCGGCCAGAAGTCGTGGTGCCATCAGTTTCATGGTAATGCCTAGTCTCTTGGATAATCTCCCCACCACTGACCAGCACCTGAGCTTGGCGCTGCATTTCAAACCGCACCGCCTGCTCTACTGATTTCAAGGAGTTAATATTTTTAGTCTCGGTACGCGTACCGAACTCCGTTGCCCCAATGGGCTTTAGCGAAACATTGGAATCAACTCGCATAGAACCTTGATCCATGCGTGCATCCGAAACCCCGAGTGCTTTTACCAATTCCCGCAACGCGGTCACATAGGCCCTCGCAACCTCAGGAGCACGCTCACCTGCGCCAATGATCGGCTTGGTCACGATCTCAATCAGGGGAATACCTGCCCGGTTGCAGTCGACCAACGATGATGTGGCCCCATGAATTCGACCGTCTGAGCCGCCCAAATGGGTCAGCTTTCCCGTGTCTTCCTCCATATGCGCACGTTCGATCTCCACCCGCCATGACGTGCCGTCATCTAAAACCACATCAAGATAGCCGTCATAAGCAATTGGCTCATCATACTGGGAAATCTGATAGTTCTTGGGTTGATCTGGGTAGAAATAATTCTTACGGGCGAAACGCGAAGACTCAGCGATTGTGCAGTTAAGTGCCAAACCAATCTTGATAGCCCACTCGACTCCCTTGGCATTAACCACTGGCAATGCACCCGGTAGACCTAACGAAACGGGATCAACATTGGAATTTGGTTCCGCACCGAAATGCGCGGAGGAAGCGGAAAACATTTTGGTCTCGGTCGCAAGTTCTACGTGAACTTCCATTCCCATTACCGGCTCGAAATGCGCCAAGACCTCATCGTAATCCATCAATTCATCAAAAGCTGCAGTCATACCCAAAAACTATACCTACTCCAGCCGGTAATTCCGACACTGCGGAGAGAGTCCTAGTTAATTGCGGTCAATTACGCGTTATCGACGATAACCATGGCACGAATGCAGCAACAAAGTGACTAGGTTAACCTAAAACTTCCACCAAATTGACATACGGCTGATCCAAGGCACCGGCCACCTCTGGGTGAACAATATCGCCATCATAGACATTCAACCCTCGGGCTAGGTGCACATCGCTACGCAAGGCGTCTCGCCACCCCAATTCCGCTAAACGCACCAAATAAGGCAATGTAGCGTTAGTCAGTGCCTCGGTAGAAGTACGCGGTACCGCACCTGGCATATTAGCTACACAGTACATATTCTTGCCATCGATCTGGAACACCGGTTCTTCATGTGTCGTTGGGTACGAGCCTTCGAAACAACCACCCTGATCAATAGCAATATCGACCAATACTGAGCCATCACGCATGGCTTGGATCATGTCACGAGTGACCAACTTCGGCGCAGCAGCGCCAGGAATAAGTACTGAGCCCACAACCAAATCCGCCTGGGAGGTAGCTTCAGCAATATTTAGTTCATTGGACGCCAAGGTCTTCAAATGCGCACCATAAATGGCAGAAAGACTGCGCAACCGATTGATGTTAATGTCAATGATGGTCACTTCTGCCCCCATGCCAAGTGCCACCCGAGCAGCGTTTTCCCCAGCAATGCCAGCACCAATGATGACCACCTTTGCTGGGTGCGTGCCAGGCACACCACCGAGCAAAATACCAGAACCGCCCAGCGGATTCATGAGATGATAGGCACCGACCTGCACCGCCAGCTTGCCTGCAACTTCACTCATGGGCGCCAACAACGGCAATCCATGGTCACTGGTCACCGTTTCATAAGCAATGGCCGTGACCTTTTGGTTTTTCAATGCTTCGGTCCCCTGCGGATCAGCCGCCAAGTGTAGGTAAGTAAACAGAATCTGGCCAACCCGCATCTTGGGATATTCTTCCGACTGTGGTTCTTTTACCTTGACAATCAGATCCGCTTGCTCCCAGACCTCATCCGCAGTGTCGGCGATAGTTGCTCCGGCGTGGCGGTAGTCATCATCGCTGAAACCCGAAGCAATACCGGCTCGCGTTTCGACGATAACAGCATGTCCTCGCTTCCATAATTCCCGCACCCCCGCTGGGGTCAATGCCACACGGGCCTCGTTGCGCTTAATCTCTGCAGGGCATCCAACCAGCATCTGATCTCCTTTTCAACAAAACTTTCCCCCAGTTTATAGCGTTAACTGTGCTCTCGACTACCTTTTTGCAAACATATGATCTACATCGCTCTATTTGAGCGAAAAATTAAAAGCCGCCGTTGTTCACTCGGCGACTTTTATTGCAACAACAGGTACTAACCAAACAGCGCAGACGCTGTCCGATAGCGCCCTGCTGGTACCACCTTCAACTTACCAACGGCATCTTCCAAATCGATCAAATCAATATGCTCGCCGCGCAACGCGACACATTTACCAAACTCGCCTTGTTCACAGGCACGAGCCGCATGAATGCCGTAACGGGTAGCGAGCACGCGGTCAAAAGCAGTCGGAGTACCACCGCGTTGAATATGGCCTAAAACAGTGGTTCGAACATCGTGACCCAGACGAGACTTGATTTCATTACCAATCACCTGGCCAATGCCATTGAAGGTTTGGTGACCAAATTGGTCCACCCCACCCTCATCGAACTCCATGGTGCCTTCTTTAGGCAAAGCACCTTCCGCAACAACAATGATGCCGTACTTTTCGCCCATCTGGAATCTGCGCTCCATGGCTTTGCAAATATCGGCAATATCAAACGGCACCTCTGGGATGACAATATAGTGCGCACCGCCAGCCATGCCAGCATGCAGCGCAATCCAACCGACATGGCGTCCCATAACTTCAACAATCATCACGCGATTGTGAGACTCCGCGGTAGTGTGCAGACGATCAATGGCATCCGTTGCCACCGATACAGCCGTGTCAAAACCGAAAGTGTAGTCGGTTCCATTCACGTCATTATCAATGGTTTTCGGTACCCCGACAACAGGAATGCCATTATCGGAAAGCCACTTGGCGCCCTTGAGTGTGCCTTCACCACCAATCGGAATTAGGGCATCAATCCCAGCTTCGGCAAGATTGTCTTTGATTTGGTCAAGGCCGTTTTTAAATTTCTCAGGGTGTAACCGACCGGTGCCGAGAATCGTACCGCCGCGCAGTAGGATGCGGTCGATGCTTTCGTCGTCGTAAAGTTGGATTCGTCGGTCTTCCATGAGACCAACCCAACCGTCTTCATAACCCACCACTGTGGAACCGTATTCAGTTGCAGTACGAACGATTCCTCGAATAACAGCATTCAGGCCGGGGCAGTCGCCGCCGGAGGTCAGTGTGGCAATACGCATGAGGTTAATCCTAGTCGAGTTTCTGTATTGATGCCCGATCGGAAAACCAAACATCGCCCCCTTAACAAGGAGTTTTAACCAAAAACCCCGTTCTAAGAGTGTGAGTTTTCTCGCACCTCAGGAATGTATTCAAAACGCGATACCGCTATTAAGCCTACGGCAAGCACAAATATCACGACGATGACAGAGTTCCCCATGGCGGTTGACACGCTGGTGTGCGCCATTCCCATTTGCATGGCGGCACCCACAATGGCGGTTCCTAGCACGCTACCCACCTGGCGAGTGGTGTTATAAACCCCCGACGCGGCACCAATGTACTCGTGACTGAGATCACGCAAACTAGCAGTCGAGTTCGGCGACCATACAAATCCGTTGCCGAAACCGAGCAGAACAATCGGAACCAGCATCCACCACACGGACACCCCATCACGCATGACTAACGCCAATCCAATGACCGCCAACAGCATGAAACTAAAACCAAGCCTCGATAAAATTCGCGGATTAATCGAATCACTCATTCGCCCCACCCAGGGAGCCAATAACCCGGAACAAATCGCCATGGGCATCACCATAAACCCAGCTTGCTCGGCACTGAGATTATGCCCTTTTTGCAGGTAATACATGATTGGCAGCAATAAACCTGCCACCGCAAACCCCATAGTGGTAATCGATAGCGACCCCAAAGAGAAATTCTTCACTTTAAAAAGCGCTAGCCCGGATTTTTCATTGGTGGGGTTTGTTGTTGGTTGTTGGGTTGGGTTTG